>DASZPY010000018.1:0-40905 GCA_035549855.1 Devosia sp.
TGCTCGAAACCGGCGCGGACGGGTTCATCCCGGCCTCAACGCTTGGGGCGGACTATTACCGCTTCGTCGAGGCGATGCAGGCGATGGTCGGCGATCGGACGGGCGAGATGTTCCGCATCGGCGACACGGTGAAAGTGCGGCTGCTCGAGGCCGCGCCGGTGGCCGGAGCTTTGCGGTTCGAGCTGCTCTCGGAGGGCACCCGCGTCAAACCGTCATCTGTGAAACGGGGCCCGAAACGCCCATTTCGGTCTTACGGTCCGCGCGGCCGAAAGAGGTAGGCCATGACTGTGACGGTTGCGAACGAGACCCCCACCACCAGCCCGGAAAGCCGGCCGCTCTGGACGGCGATCGGGCGCGGCGCGAGGCTCCGCTGCCCGCATTGCGGCAAGGGCCACATGTTCCGCTCCTATCTCAAGGTCGCCGACTACTGCGACGCCTGCGGAGAGCAGTTGAACCTGCACCGAGCCGACGATTTCCCCCCCTATCTCGCGATCTTCCTGGTTGGGCATTTGCTGGTCGGCCTGATGCTGCACCTCGAAATGACCTATGAAATCGCACCCTGGGTCTATGTGGCAACGATGGTGCCAGCCGCGATCCTGCTGCCCCTACTGATCCTGCCGTCGCTCAAGGGCGCCGTGGTGGGCTTGCAGTGGGCGAACCGGATGCACGGCTTCAGCATCGGGCGCAATCCGGCCCTGGCCGGGGAAGCCTAGCGCTGCTTGACAAACGGGCGGAAATCCGTAGGTTCCGCCCAATTCTCGCCGCGCGTCCAAGGCCGCGCGGCTTGTCATTTGAAGGACAAGTCCCATGGCCAAGGCCGCCTCGATCAAGATCAAGCTGGTTTCGACCGCCGACACCGGTTTCTACTACGTCACCGAGAAGAACTCCCGGACGCAGACCGAAAAGCTCAGCTTCAAGAAGTACGACCCGGTCGTGCGCAAGCACGTCGAGTTCAAGGAAGCCAAGATCAAATAACTCGGCAGCAGCGCCGAAAACAAAAGGCCCCGCGTTTACGCGGGGCCTTTTGTTGTGACGTGCATGGGATCGTCTGGAGATTAGTGGCTGGTCCAGGGCGGGTGTCGAAGAGGCCACTCATTCCGCACCCGGACCAGCCGCCCTACGGACCCAGGAGTTGCGGCGGACCTGAGAAACCGTAGGGAGTCATTGGGAAAAGCGGCGGGGAGATGCCGCAGTCCCGTTGGCTGGCAACCTAGTTGCGGGGGGCACAAACTCAAGTGAACACCAGAGGCTTAGTGAAGCGTTAAGCTTACTGGCCCTGCATTTTATGCATCAGCGGTCTTAGGCAGCGTCGAAAACCACGCGATTCCGGCCTTCCCGCTTGGCCCGATAGAGAGCGACGTCAGCCCGCTTGAGGATAGATTCCGGCGTGTCGGCGGCGGTTTCGTTGAGCGCTACGCCGACCGAGCAAGTGACCGCCAGCGGTCGCTCGCCGGGCGTCTGGAAGGTCCGTTCGGCCACCGACATGCGCACGCGCTCGGCGACGCTCTGGGCCTGCCGATAGTCCGTATCCGGCATCAGCACAACGAATTCCTCTCCGCCGAAGCGGCAGGCCAGATCGACGCCGCGGATATTACGGCGGAGCCGCTGGGCGAACTCCCGAAGGACGGCGTCCCCGATATCGTGGCCATGGGTGTCGTTGACCGACTTGAAGAAATCCATGTCGATCAACATGACGGCCATGTCCCGCTCCTGCTCGCGCGCTTTGTCGAGCATGAGCGTCAAATGGCGGTCGAAATAGCGCCGGTTGTAGAGGCCGGTAAGTTCGTCCGTCACGGCCAGCGCCAGTGTATTGGTGACGCTCTGGCGAAGCTCGGCGGCATAGCGGTGGCGCCGGATCTGCGTCTTGACGCGCGCGATGAGTTCGTTGCGCTCTACCGGGCGCATGATGAAATCGTTCACGCCCAGATCGAGGCCGCGCACGACCCGGGCACGGTCGGACTCGTCGGCGACGAGGAGGATGGGAAGCGTCCGGGTCTGCTCGACGGTGCGCATCTGCGAGCAAATGCGCAGCGGATCGAAATCGCCGAGCGACATGCTGACGATCGCCAGTTCATACTCGCCGCCGGCAACCTGCATCGCGGCCTCCTGCGGCGCGGTCAGCACGTCCACCGTGTGGATCGCCGCGAGGTAGGATCGAACGCGCTCGGCGCTGCGCAGATCGCTGTCGATCAACAAGATGCGGCCGTGATCAGAATTCGCCCGCTCGATCGTCTGCCAGGCGTCCTCCATGGCGATTTCCTCGCCGGTCTGGGCGCGGGCGCGCAACTCGTCGGTCAGCGCCTTCAGGCGGACCAGGCTCTTGACGCGCGCCATGAGCTGTATGTCGTCGACGGGCTTGGTGAGGAAATCGTCGGCGCCGGCTTCGAGCCCCTTCACGCGGTCGGACGGCTGGTCGAGCGCGGTGATCATCAGCACGGGAACGTGCATGGTGGCGGGTGCGGCCTTGATGCGGCGGCAGACTTCGAATCCGTCCATTCCCGGCATCATGACGTCGAGGAGGACGATGTCGATTTCACCGGACGCGCAGATCTCAAGGGCTTCGGCGCCGGAGGCAGCTGTCTTGACGTCAAAATACTCTGCGGTCAGCCGTGCTTCGAGCAGGCGGACATTGGTGGGAATGTCGTCAACAATCAGTACGCGCGCCGTCAACTACCGACTGCCCTCGATACGCGGGAGATGCCCGGAAATCAGCCAACCGAACGCCTAGTTGGCGGGTCCAATGTAGCGGGCAATCGTTTCCAAAAAGTGAGGCACGGAGATGGGTTTACTGATGTAACCCTCGCAGCCGCCCTGGAGAATCCGCTCCTCGTCGCCCTTCATGGCGAAGGCCGTGACGGCAATCACCGGGATGGACTGGAGGTCGTCATCCTCCTTGAGCCATTTCGTGACGACCAGTCCGGAGACTTCGGGAAGTTGGATATCCATCAAAATCAGGTCGGGATGATGCGCCCGGGCAAGGCCGATCGCCTCCATTCCGTTGCGGGTCTGGATGATCGAATAGCCGCGCGATTCGAGAAGATCGTTGAAGAGCTTCATGTTGAGCTCGTTGTCCTCAACGATCATGACGGTCTTGGGCATGGAATCCCGCATCTGGGGGCACTGTGTTCTGCCTCATGGCTCGGGTAACATCAATCGCTTACGAAAGCTTAACCGGAGCGCCGACGTGGCCCTCAAACCCAACCGCCTCAGCATAGCGGAACTGGCCGGCCTCTGCCTGGACCATCTCGCCCAGAATCCGGAACAACTCGCTGAATTCATGGTGCAATCCGGAATCCAGCCGGCTGATCTCCGGGGCCTCGTCGGCACGCATGAGTTCGCGCATGGCCTGATCGACTATGTGGTGGGAAACGAGCCTCTGCTGCTGGCGGTGGCGAGCGCCAACCAGCTCAAGCCCGAAAGCATCACCCAGGCCTGGGCGATGCATCACCAGCACGAGCACTGAGTCGTGGCCGGCCCAGCCTTCCTTTGCCGGGATTGCGGCTGGTCGGCGCAGGCGGCCGGAGCGCCGACGCGCTGTCCCAATTGCGGCTCTCCGAGGCTGGTCGGACACCAGGAGCTCAACGATCTCGCGATCGCGCATGTCGACTGCGACGCGTTCTACGCCTCGATCGAGAAGCGCGATGATCCCGGGCTGCGCGACCGGCCGCTGATAATCGGCGGCGGAACGCGCGGGGTGGTCTCGACCTGCTGCTACATCGCCCGGCAGTCCGGGGTGCGCTCGGCCATGCCGATGTTTACCGCCCGGAAGCTTTGCCCCGATGCGGTGGTGCTGCCACCCAACATGGAGAAATATGTTGCGGTCAGCCGGCAGGTACGTGCGCTAATGGACGCACTGACGCCGCTGGTCGAGCCGCTGTCGATCGACGAAGCCTTCCTCGACTTGAGCGGCACGATGGCACTGCACAGGGCGACGCCGGCGCAAGTGTTGGCGCGCTTCACCAAGCAGGTCGAGCAAGAACTGGGCATTACGATCTCCGTTGGGCTAAGCCACAACAAATTCCTCGCCAAGGTGGCGTCGGACCTCGACAAGCCGCGCGGGTTCGCGGTGATTGGACATGCGGAGACGTTGTCATTTCTCGCCGGCCAGCCGGTGGGACTGATCTATGGCGTCGGCCGCGTGTTCGAGCAGACACTCAAACGCGACGGCTATGACACGATAGGACAATTGCAGCAGGCGGAGCCCGAAGAGCTAATGCGGCGCTATGGCGAGACCGGGGCCCGGCTCGCCCGACTTGCCCGCGGTCAAGATGCCCGGCCGGTCAGCATCGATGGTGAGATGAAGACGATCTCGTCGGAGACCACCTTCAACACCGACCTCGTTTCGTTCGAAGCGCTCTCGACCGAACTGCTGGCGCTGTGCGAACGGCTGTCGGACCGGGTCAAGGCAAAGGGGCTGACGGGCGACACGGTGACGCTCAAGCTCAAGACCGCCGACTTCAAGCTCAGGACGCGCTCTCGGCAGTTGATGATTTCCACCCAGCTGGCAAATGTGCTGTACGATGCTGGCGAACAGTTGCTGGCGCGAGAGACGGATGGCACCGCCTTCCGGCTCATCGGCATTGGGCTTTCCGGGCTCGAGGCAGCCGACGGGCTCGATCCGGTGGATCTGGTGGAGCCCGGAATCGCCCGCAAAGCCGCCGCGGAGCGGGCCATCGACAAAGTTCGTGGCCGGTTTGGACGCGATGCGGTAATCCGTGGCAAACTGTATGGGCGGCGCCGTTCGCGCCCGTCCGATATCGAAATCGAAGAAGGCAAGACCAAATGACGACCCCGACCGAAAAGCTCCGCGAATACGGCTATGAACTGGTGCGGCCCCGGCCGCCGGTGGCGAGCTATGTGCCGGTGGTGCGGAGCGGCAATCTGCTGTTCGTCTCGGGCCAGATTTCCTCGAATGAAGCCGGCGTCGTCACGGGCTTGCTGGGCGACAACATGAATGTGGTCCAGGGCAGCAACGCCGCCGAATTGGCTGCGCTCAAGATTCTCAGCGAAATCGTCTATTCGGGCGGTGTCGAACTCACCAGTATCGTGCGTGTGTTGAAGCTGACCGTGCTCGTGGCTTCGACGCCGGAGTTTTCCGAACAGCACCTGGTCGCCAACGGCGCGTCAAACCTGATCGTCGGAGTGCTCGGCGACAAGGGCAAGCATGCGCGCGCCGCATTCGGCGTCGCGGCCCTGCCCCTGGGCGCCGCGGTCGAAGTCGAGGCCATTGTCGAAGTTGCCTGATGCGTCCCCTGTTCGACCGGCCGATCGCACATCGCGGCCTGCATGATCCCAGCAAGGGTGTTATCGAGAATTCGCGCTCGGCATTTGAGGCAGCCATCGTCAGCGGCTATGCAATTGAATGCGACGTCCAACTCTCGAGCGACGGGGTACCATTCATCTTTCACGATGACACTTTCGACCGGTTGACATCGGCGAAGGGACCTTCGAACGGCCTGCCGATCAACGAGGTTGTTGCGCTTGGCCTGACAGGGAGTTCAAACGGCGACACGCCGCAGCGTTTCGACGCGTTCCTCGATCAGGTCGCCGGACGCACGCTGCTGCAGATCGAACTCAAACATCAGGCCGATCCCCGTCGAAGCGCGATGCTCGCCTCGGCCGTGGCCAAGGCGCTGAAAAGCTATGTCGGTCCGTACACGCTCGAGTCGTTCGATCCACGGCTTATCGCGGACTTGCGGCGAAGCGGCGTGACGGCACCGATTGGCATCGTAACCTACCGGTATGACGATGACTCGGAAGGCGTCGGCCCGATACAGGCTTTCATCCTGCGGCATTTGCTGCACTGGCCCTGGACCAAGTTCGACTTCATCTCTTCCCACGATGGATCGCTCGACCTGCCCGCAATACGCTTCTTCAGAAGCCGCGGCATGCCGGTGACCGCCTGGACAATCCGATCGGCAGGCGCAGCACGCGCCGCATTGCAGGCGGCCGACCAGATCGTCTTCGAAGGCTTCGAGCCTCAAAGTGCCTGAGGACGCGCTCACCGCGAGCTTCCACGAAGGCGCGGCGGAGATCGGCGCCGCCGTCTGGAACGGACTTCTAGCGTCCAGCGTCGGACGGCCCGACAATCCGTTTCTCGACCATTCGTTCTTTGTGGCGCTCGAGCAATCGGGCAGTGCCACACGCCGGACGGGGTGGCGGCCACGGCACCTGCTGCTGCGCGACAGCCAACAAAGTCCACTCGGGCTGATGCCGCTTTATGAGAAGTCGCATTCGCAGGGCGAGTATGTATTCGACCATGGCTGGGCCGAGGCATTCCAGCAGGCGGGCGGGCGGTACTATCCGAAGCTGCAGTCGGCAGTACCCTTCACACCGGTGACGGCGTCCAAGCTCAATGTGCCCGCTGATCGGCCGGCAATGCGAAGCGCCCTGCTGACGGCGGCGCAGAGCTACGCCGAACAGCAGGGCATATCGTCGATACACGCAACCTTTGTCCCCGAAGCCGAAGCGGCGGTTTCGCTCGAGAACGGCTGGCTGCAACGTGCCGATACGCAATACCACTGGCACAACCATAGCTTTTCATCCTTCGACGACTATTTGACGACGCTTTCGTCACGACATCGCAAAGTAACGCGTCGCGAGCGGCGCGACTCGGTCGAAGGACTCGATATTCGCTGGTTGACAGGCACGGATCTGACGGAAGGCGTGTGGGACGCGTTCTTCGACTTCTACATGGACACCGGCAGCCGCAAATGGGGACGGCCGTATCTCAACCGCAAGTTCTTCTCGATGCTGTCAGCAGCGATGGCGGATCGTATCGTGCTGATGTTCGCCTATGACGGGCACGAGCCGATTGCTGGAACGCTCAATATGGTGGGCACGGACACGCTCTACGGCCGCTACTGGGGCGCCACGCGCAATGTCCCTTTCCTGCATTTCGAGCTCTGCTACTATCAGGCCATCGACTACGCGATCGCGCACGGGCTGAAGACGGTCGAGGCCGGCGCGCAGGGTGAGCACAAGCTGGCCCGCGGTTATGAACCGACAACCACGCATTCCATTCACTGGATCGGCCATCCGGGATTACGTCGCGCCATCGAAGATTTTCTGAAGCGCGAACGACCGGCGGTGGCGCGCGAACAGCTGTCGCTGGAGCGCTACACGCCGTTCAAGCGCAGCTAGGATTTTGGCCGTATGTCGGTGTGCGTATCCGAGAGCGGCTTTCCGGCGAAAGTGACCCAGAAGAAATTGAGCGTGTAGCGGCCGGCCGTCATGAACACCCCTTCCTCCGCAAGCCGGCGGCCGGAAGTCTTCATCTTCAGCCGGAATGTCCATTTCACATGGCCGACCTTGCTGAGCTTGACGGCGACGTCGGTGTCCTCGCCGTAGAATTTTATGGAACGGTTGTAGCCACCCGCCTTCTCCCATGCGGACCGCTTGAAGACGAAATTGCCGCCCTGCACCACCGAGCCGACGCGAAGGATGTAGCGGTTAATCCAATAGATGAGCTTGGTCAGGCCGTAGAAGGCGCCGACCAGAAAGCGGTTCCAGGCGGAGAGGTCGTAGTAGATGTAAGGGCCGCTGAGGCAGACGAGCTTTGGGTCCTTCTCGAACTCGTCGAATACGACATCGAGCCAGCCTTCCGGCACGATGGTATCGGCATCGATGTTGGCGACGAGTTCGGCAGTCGTGGCTTTGAGGCCCCCGTCGCGTGCGGCGACCAGTCCCTTCTGCTTTTCATCGACCACACGGACCCCGGGGGTGGACGATGCGATTTCGGCCGTCCTGTCAGTCGAATTGTTGTTGACCACCACGACGTCGATATCCCGTCCGGTCCGACGCACTTCGGCCATGACGGACTCCACGCATTTGCCGATCAGCGCTTCCTCGTTGTAAGCGGGAATGACGAAGGCAAGCTGCATTTGGGATCCTCACGGCCGCGAAGGGCGCCGAACAGTGGCAATAGCGCGGCAATGGCCCTGTAGCAACGCGGGGAACTGTCCAGATTTTGGCCGGTTTGTTTGCGATGAGCCCCACCAATGGCTATGTTGTCGGCAAAAGGCGGCGGCCCTGCGGGGCCGAAGAGAAACAATTGAGCAAGCGGATCGTCATCGCCGTCATTG
The DNA here is from genome assembly GCA_035549855.1 of Devosia sp. GTDB lineage: Bacteria > Pseudomonadota > Alphaproteobacteria > Rhizobiales > Devosiaceae > Devosia_A. Next base: position 8,085 of record DASZPY010000018.1, read on the forward strand.
GTACCCATGGCGACGTCCAGCCATTCGTCGCGCTCGCCCTGACGCTGCAGCGCCGGGGCTTCGATCCCCTGATCTGCACCACCGACGATTTCCAGGAATTCGTGACCGCTCACGGGATCGATTTTCACAGCGTCGGCAGTGACATGCAGGCGCTGCTGAGACAATCGCAGATGGATGACGGCACGCGGCGGCGCTTCCTGCTCTACGCGCCGGGGCTGCTCCGAGAGGGGCAGAAGATGCTCAAGGAAGCCGGCAAACGCGTCTGGGAGGCCGCACAGGATGCGTCCTTGCTTGTGTTTGCCAGTACCACGACATTTTGCATCGACATGGCCGAGGCGCTGGGCATTCCGGCGATCATGACGGCTTTCCAGCCCCTCAATCCCACCGACGAATTCCCCTATTTCCAGTACGAGTTCGACCCGGTCCAGCCCTGGCTTTTCCGGTTCAACCGCGAACCGTTCGCCACGGTTCCGTCGATCGACCCGATGCTCAACAAGCTGAGCTACTTCGTGCAGCGGGCGCATCAGACCTTCTACGATTTGCCGCGCGACCGGCTGCGGCGCACCCTGCTGGGACTGCGGGCCAAGAAGCGCGGCGGCTTCTACACCAATACCCGCGGCGAGCCGGTCACGACGCTCCATGCCTACTCGCCCTCGATCTCTCCCGCCCCCGGCGACTGGCCGGCAAACAATGTCATCACCGGGTTCTGGCGGCTCGACGACCGATCAGGCTGGGAACCATCCCCGGAATTCGCGGCGTTTCTCGTGGCTGGGGACGCGCCGATCTACCTTGGTTTCGGCTCGATGCCGTTCGGGGCCCAGCGCAATACGGAGATCATCGCCAAGGCGCTGAAAACCTGGGGCGGGCGGGCGGTAATCGGCAAAGGCTGGGGCGGAATCAGAGAGGATATGCTGCCGGACAGCGTTTTCGTCGTCGATCGCGCACCGCATTCGCTGCTCTTCAATCATGTCCAGGCGGTGGTCCATCACGGCGGCGCCGGCACCACGCATACGGGATTGCTTGCGGGCAAGCCGACATTCATCGTCCCGCAGTTCTTCGACCAGCCCTACTGGGGAAAGCTCGTCTATGAACTCGGTTGCGGACCGGCGCCGGTGCGGCTCAAGAAGCTGACTCCCCAAATTCTCGCGGCGGCACTCGAAGACCTCGCGACGACGCCGTCCTACCAGAAATGCGCCGAGACCCTGCGGGACAAGCTGCAACTCGAGGATGGCACCAACCGGGCCGTAGACGTGATCGAGGAGACACTGGGCGAGCACTCAGCGCATGCCCGCATGCAGCTAGAGTATTCGGAGGCCGCCCTGTGACGGCATACGATCCCAGCAACATCTTCGCCAGGATGCTGCGTGGCGAAATACCCGCGCACAAAGTCTACGAGGACGGGCAGGCCCTGGCGTTCATGGACATTTTCCCGCAGTCGCGCGGCCACATGCTGGTGGTGCCAAAAGCGCCGTCACGCAATCTGCTCGACGCCGACCCAGAAGTGCTGTCTGCAGCGATGCCGCTCGTCCAGCGCCTTGCTAGAGCCCTGATGGCGGCAACGAACGCCGATGGACTGCGCTTCATGCAGTTCAACGAGGCCGTCTCGGGTCAGACGGTGTTCCATCTCCATTTTCACCTGATCCCAATCTATCGGGGGGTTGAATTGCGGGGCCATGGTGGCGGCGCAAAGGCCGATGACGCCGACCTGGCCGCGCTCGCCAAGGCGATTGCGGACCGGCTCTAGCCGATTCAATATTCGTGTGCTATGGGTAAGTAGTGATGTTTGAGACATCACTGTCTTAGTACCAAGCCTCATTTGCGCCTTTCATGATGACTTCCGGACAGCTGCGGGCCGCACGGGCGCTTCTTGGCCTTGACCAGAAGCAACTCGCGAAGCTCGCCGACGTCTCGCTTCCAACCATTCAGCGCATGGAAGCAAGCGAAAGCGTCGTGCGCGGTACGGTCGAGACGCTGACCAAGGTCATAGAAGCTTTGCATCGTGCAGGCGTGGACCTGATCGGCGACAACGCCCGTAGCGAGAGCGGCGGGCGCGGTATCCGCTTACGACAACCCTTCAACCACCAGGATTAGAAGCCTCCGACGACCACCGTTCGACGATGATCGCCGCGCTAACCCAGAGCCATAGCGCCGATGTCAAGCACGACCACCCCTTCCAACGGCCTCGCCAAGGCCCCCAACGCGTCCGAACTGTTCACGCCCAAGCTCGTCACCGTGCTCCGAGAGGGATACAGGCTTGGCGATTTGCGGGCCGATCTCTTTGCCGGACTGACTGTCGCGATCGTCGCGCTGCCCCTGTCGATGGCCATAGCCATTGCCTCGGGCGTGACGCCCGAACGGGGACTGTTCACAGCGGCAATCGGCGGGTTCCTGATTTCCGCGCTAGGAGGCAGCCGTTTCCAGATCGGCGGTCCAGCGGCCGCTTTCACGGTTCTGGTCGCCGGCACCGTCGCGCGACACGGCATAGACGGCCTGCTGCTGGCCACTGTCATCGCCGGCCTCCTGCTGCTGGCGATGGGCATCTTCCGGCTTGGCAGCTATATCAAGTTTATCCCCTACCCCGTCACCGTTGGATTCATCTCCGGCATCGCGGTGATCCTGTTCATCGGGCAGCTACGCGACCTCCTCGGGCTCACGATTCCAGAGGATCCTGCGGACGTCATCGACAAGCTGCGCGTGCTGGCCGGAAGTCTTGGGACCATCAACCTTGCAGCGGTGACGATCAGCGTTGGCTCCGTGCTGGTGATCCTCGGGTTGCGCCGGTGGCAACCGCAATTGCCGGGCATTCTTATTGCGGTAGTGCTCGGCGCAGCCGCCGTCTGGCTGTTCAAGCTGCCCGTCGAAACCATCGGAACACGTTTCGGAGGAATCCCGAGCACCCTTCCGGCTCCGGCGCTGCCACCGCTGTCGCTGGCAAAAATCCAGGCGGTCATGCCGGACGCCGTCGCCTTCGCGCTTCTCGGGGCCATCGAGTCACTGCTTTCGGCGATGGTGGCCGATGGCATGACCGGACGGCGTCACCGCTCCAACATGGAGCTTGTCGGCCAGGGGATCGCCAATATCGGCTCGGCGCTGTTCGGCGGCATCACGGCAACGGGCACTGTCGCACGGACCGCAACCAATGTCCGCTCGGGCGCGCATGGCCCGCTCGCCGGAATCTTCCATTCCGTCTTCATCGTGCTCTTCATGTTCGTGGCGGCACCGCTCGCGAGCTACATCCCGCTCGCAAGCCTTGCCGGCGTCCTCGCCGTGGTCGCCTGGAACATGGCCGAGAAGCAGGCTTTCGCCACACTGGTGCGCACTTCGATCGGCGATGCAGTCGTGCTTATCCTCACCTTCGGGCTCACCGTTCTGGTGGGATTGACCGAGGCGATCGTCGTCGGTTTCGGCCTGGGAACGCTGCTGTTCCTTCACCGCATGGCACAATCGACGGATGTCGAGATGCACGTGCCACCGGTGCCCGAGGACGTTGCAGACGAGAGTGGCCGGCCGCCTTATGACGCCGCCACCGCCACGGACCCCGACGTCGCTGTCTATCGCATCACCGGGGCCTTTTTCTTCGGCGCCGCAGCGACAGTCGGATCGGTGCTGGATCGGATCGCGGACCGCCACAAGGCCTTCATCATCGACTTCTCGGCGGTCCCGTTCATCGACTCCACGGCTGCCAACACGATCGAAGGGATTGCCCGCAAGGCGCAGCGGCACGGCGTGCTGACATTCGCGTCAGGCGCTACCCCGGCGACGCAGAACTTGCTCGAGCGGCACGGCGCCCGGTCACCGCTCGTGCAATTCGAGCCCACCCTCGAGTCCGCGATCGCAGCCGCGCATGCCGAAGTCGGAGCGCGCGGAAAGAAATAGCGGCAGCTCCGGAACGAGAAATGGGCCGGGATTGCTCCCGGCCCATCCTCCTTAAACTATCTTGTGTCAGCCCTCCGAGGGACTGGATTCCTCGGCTTTCGGCGTCTTCTTCTTCGGGCCGGGAATCGCCTTTGGCTTGGCTGGACGCGGGGGCGAAGCGATCAGCTCGAGCTTGGCATCAGGTCCGATCCCCACGACTGCCACCGTCACCTGCCCGCCATTGACCAGTTCTCCGAACAGCACCTGATCGGCCAGCGGCTTCTTGACGTACTCCTGGATCACCCGGCCCAGCGGCCGTGCACCCATGCGCTCATCGTAACCACGCGAGGCCAGCCACTCGGCCGCTTCGGGTGTGAGGTTGATGGTCACGCCGCGTTCGGCGAGTTGCCCCTCGAGCTGGAGAACGAACTTCTCAACCACCTGGCGGACCACTGCCGGCGGCAGCGGACCGAAGGAGATAATGGCGTCGAGGCGGTTGCGGAACTCCGGCGTGAACATCCGGTTGATCGCTTCCTCGTCGTCACCCTGCTCGCGCTTGCGTCCAAAACCGATAGGCGACTTCTGCAGTTCCATCGCGCCGACATTGGACGTCATGATCAGAATGACGTTCCGGAAGTCGACAGACTTGCCGGTATGGTCGGTGAGCTTGCCGTGATCCATGACCTGCAACAGGATATTGAACAGGTCCGGATGGGCCTTCTCGATCTCGTCTAGCAGGACGACGCAATGCGGATGCTGGTCGACGCCGTCGGTCAGCAGGCCACCCTGGTCGAAGCCGACATAGCCTGGAGGCGCGCCGATCAGCCGGCTGACGGTGTGCCGCTCCATGTATTCCGACATGTCAAAGCGCAGCAACTCCACGCCGAGCGTATCGGCAAGCTGCTTGGCCACCTCGGTCTTACCGACGCCGGTCGGGCCGGTGAACAGGTAGGAGCCGATCGGCTTCTCTGGCTCACGAAGGCCGGCCCGCGCGAGCTTGATCGCGGAGGACAGGGCGGTGATCGCCGCATCCTGGCCGAACACCACCCGCTTGAGATTGGCCTCGAGGCCCGACAGCAGCTCGGTGTCGGACTTGCTCACCGATTTCGGCGGGATGCGCGCCATCGATGCGATGGTCGCTTCGATGTCCTCGACGTCGATCAGCGCCTTGCGCAGGTCGGCGGTGACCAGCATCTGGCTCGCGCCCGTCTCGTCGATCACGTCGATCGCCTTGTCGGGCAACTTGCGGTCGTTGATGTAGCGCGCGGAGAGCTCGACGGCGGCAGTCAGCGCATCGTCGGTGTACTTCAGCTTGTGGAAGTCCTCGAAATACGGGCGCAAACCCTTCACGATCTCGATGGCGTCGGGGATCGTGGGCTCATTGACGTCGATCTTCTGGAAGCGGCGGACGAGCGCCCGGTCCTTCTCGAAGAACTGCCGGTATTCCTTGTAAGTCGTCGACCCGATGCAGCGCATGTTGCCCGAGGCCAGTGCTGGCTTCAGCAAATTGGATGCATCGAGGGCGCCGCCCGACGTGGCACCGGCGCCGATGACGGTGTGGATCTCGTCGATGAACAGGATCGCGTCGGGGTGCTTTTCCAGCTCCTTCATGACGGCCTTCAGCCGCTCCTCGAAGTCGCCGCGATAGCGTGTGCCGGCCAGCAGCGAGCCCATGTCGAGCGCGTAGATCGTCGCGCCTTTCAGGACCTCGGGGACTTCGCCCTCGACGATCTTGCGTGCGAGACCCTCGGCGATCGCGGTCTTGCCCACGCCGGCGTCACCCACATAAATCGGGTTGTTCTTGGACCGGCGGCAGAGCACCTGGATGGTGCGCCGCAATTCCGCATCGCGGCCGATCAGCGGATCGATCTTGCCGGCCTTGGCCTTGGCATTGAGATCGACGCAGAAATCGGCCAGCGCCGAGCTCTGGTTGCCGCCGCCCTGCCGCTCGCCGTCTTCGCCATGATTGTTCGGGCCGCCCTCGGTGCCGCGGACCGGCCGGCTCTCGTTCGGCCCGGACTTGGTGATCCCGTGGGAGATGAAATTGACTGCGTCGAGCCGCGACATGTCCTGCTGCTCGAGGAAATAGGCCGCATGGCTCTCACGCTCGGCGAAGATCGCAACCAGCACATTGGCGCCGGTGACTTCCTCCTTGCCGGAGGACTGGACGTGGATGACGGCACGCTGGATGACGCGCTGGAAGGCCGCCGTGGGACGGGCGTCCTGGTTGTTGGGCACAACGAGACTGTCGAGTTCCTCGTTGATGAAGTCCTCGAGATCGCCCTTGAGGGCCTCGATGTCGACGTCGCAGCCGTTGAGCACGGCAATGGTTTCGCGGTCATCGGTGAGGGCCAGAAGCAGATGTTCGAGCGTGGCGAACTCATGCGCGCGTTCGCGCGCCAGGTTCATCGCCTGATGCAGGGCCTTTTCCAGTCCGCGTGAGAAAGAGGGCATATGAGGTTCCTATTGCTTTTCCATCACGCATTGCAGCGGATGCTGGTTCTTGCGTGCCGTGTCCATAACGCGCGTAACCTTGGTTTCGGCCACTTCGTATGGGTAGATTCCGCACTCCCCCACCCCCTTCTGGTGGACGTGCAGCATGATCTGCATGGCCTCTTCACGTGGCTTGTTGAAGACGTCCTGCAGAACGAGAACGACGAATTCCATGGGAGTGTAATCGTCGTTGAGCAACAGAACCCGATAGAGGTTCGGCCGCTTGGTCTTCGGCCTGGTCTTGGTGATAGTGCCGGTTTCACCCCGGCCTTCTGACCCGCCGTCGCCCGCGCCCTCTTTGCGGGCGGCCTGCCAACGGGCGGATAGGCCAAGGCGCGGCGGAGAATTCCGCTTGGCCCCAGCATAAGAACGATCGATCCGGCGCAGCATGATGCGAGCATTATGTAAGCAAAATGCGCCGACTGTTAAGGGGCGGATTTTTCACGCCTTCGCGCGCGCCAAATAGAGCGCTGCGACAAGCCCTTAACCATGTTTGGGAATGCCTCGCATTTTACTGAATCGTAAGAGCACGCCCCTATTCTGCCGCACGTAACGGCGAGGTCGCGACATTGGGGAATCGCAATCCCGCCATGAGTCGCTGAAGTGGGCCAGAAGGCCCCGCAGTTCGGAGTACGGGGTTGGTTTCCCAGAATATCTCGCGCTTTTCGCGCCTCGCCCTAGGGCGCGCCCTCGCAGCTTTCATTGCCGCAATTCTTGTTCTCGCCCCCGCGATGGTGGAGGCAAAGGTGCCGCGCGCGTTTGCCGGCATCGTGGTCGATGCCAAGAGCGGCAAGGTGCTCTACCAGAGCGACGCGGACGAATATCGCTATCCCGCCTCCGTCACAAAGGTGATGACCCTATACATCCTGTTTCAGGAGCTGAGCGCTGGAAACATCAAGCTGACGGACAAGATGACGGTCAGCAAATATGCGGCCTCTGCAGTACCGACCAAGCTCGGGCTCAAGGCCGGATCCACCATCACGGTCGAAAACGCCATCAAGGCGCTGGTGACGCTTTCGGCCAACGACATGGCCCGCGTGATCGCGGAGTATATCGGCGGCAGCGAATCCGCCTTTGCCAAGCGAATGACCAGCACTGCTCGCGCGCTGGGGATGAGCAAGACGACCTACGCCAATGCGTCGGGACTGCCGGACTCGCGCCAGCTCACGACCGTGCGCGACCAGGCCCGGCTCGGCATCGCGATCTATGAGCATTTCCCGAAGTATTACACCTACTTCCAGACCAAGAGCTTCAGCTACGGCAAGCGCACCTACGGCAATCACAACAATTTGCTGGGCAGCAATGGCGTGGACGGCATCAAGACCGGCTACACGGCCGCGTCGGGCTACAATTTGTTGACGGCGGCGCGGAAGGACGGACGGCACATCGTGGTCGCCGGCTTCGGCTTCTCCAAGGCCGGTTCACGCGACGCCAAGGTGCGCGACCTGGTCAAGACCTATCTGCCAAAGGCTCGGTCCGGCGACTATCTCGATGTCGCGATGATCCCCGCGCCCGGCCGCAAGGGCTCGGTCGTGCAGAGCGGCGAAACAGTGCAGGTCGCTTCGGTTGGCGTGTTCCCGATGCCGTTGCCAAGTTTCATGCAGGACGCGTCCGCGGAAGCACCAGCCAATCCCGAAATCGGGATCGGCGACGTCGATACCACCGATTTCGCCGCCATCGCGCCTCAGCCGCTCATGCGGCCGGAGGACGTGGATGTAGAAGCTGCCGTCGAAGCGGCGAGCACCGGAAACACTGGTTCGGCTCGGCCGCTCGTGACGGACGTGATCGGAGCCTGGCTCACCGAGAATTATCAGCTCGGCGCGCCGCCGGCGGCGCTTGGCTTTACCGCCCCTTCGGCGCCGCTGCTGCCGCCGGTAGGCGTGGGCGACGAGGGCGAGCCCGTCGATCTCCTGACCTCCGGCAGCGTGCCGGCCGTTCAAGTCGCCGCGGTCGATGAGAGCCAGCCGATCCCCGCGGCCCTTCCCGCTTCGGGCTGGATCGTGCAGATCGGCGCGGCCCCCACAGAGGATGGCGCCAATTCTCTTCTCACCAGCGCGACGGGCAAGGTCGCTTCGCTCGACGGCTTCAGGGCCTATGTTGAACGATTTGAAAAGGGTGGCCAGGTATTCTACCGGGCAAGGTTCGGGGGATTTGGCGGGCAGGATGACGCCAACGCCATGTGCAAGCAGATCCAGAAAGCAAAACTAAGCTGCCTCGCGATGCAGGGCTGACCCTGCACGGACGGAGGAAGCATCTACCAGGAAGCGCGTTTGTGGCCTGTGTTTGGAGTAGCCCAAATGAGCGACGTGTCTAGCCTAACGGAACTGGCCCGGTTTGTGGGAAGTTCCGGTCTCGATATGGAAAGTGCCAATGCCCGCGGCATTGCGGTCAACGGTTCAGTCCTCCCGCGGGGCAAGCGCCAGGGCCGCCAGCGCGTCTCTGAACTTCTCTCGGTCGTACTCACCCTTTCCGCGCGGACACGGCGGATGGTGATGCCCAAGGTCGAGATCGAGCTCGACGTCTTCACGCCCGCGGGCGGGCGTGCCGTACTCATCAAGCTTCCCGGCTAGGTCAGGCGCGAAGGCGCCGTGGTGCGGTGGAGGCCGGCGCAGGCCTGAGCATTGCGCTCGGCTCGGCGACGACCACGCGGTTGCGTCCCCTCGCCTTGGCTTCGTAGAGCGCCGCGTCAGCCGCCGCTTGCAGCACATCCAGATCGATTGCGCGGTCCGTAACCGCGATGCCGACGCTGACCGTCGTGCCGGCAGAGCCTTTGGGCGAGGGGACCAGGGCTACCTCGAAGCTGCGGCGGATTCGCTCGGCAACCTCGACGGCGCCGGGGGTGGTGATATCAGGCAGCATGAAGCAGAATTCCTCGCCGCCCATGCGGAACAGCAGGTCCGTCGGCCGCACGCTGGCGGTCGCGGTCTCTGCAAAACTCACCAGCAGCTTGTCGCCGGCCTCGTGCCCGTAGCGGTCGTTGATCGATTTGAAATGATCGAGGTCGAGGACCAGCAGGGCGAGCCTCTGCTGTCCGCCGAGCCGGCGCAGCAGACGTTGGGCGTAGTCGGCGAAGGCGCGCCGGTTCATCAGGCCGGTCAGCGGATCCAGTAGCGCGAAGCTTCGCTGCGTCGCCTCGCGGCGCTCGCGCACCAGCGAAATGAACAGGAACGCCGCGAAGCTCGCATGGGCAAAAGCCGTCAGCATGAAGCCGCCGACCCACAGGGCGTCGACCGGAAGGGCACCGAATGGGAATGGCGTCGCGTTAGCGAAAAGCACCCGGACGACCATGATGGCGGCGAAGCTGAGAAACGTCGCCATCAACGGTATCCGGGACGGCAGCCGCTCGTCGCGGCCGCGCCAGAGTTCCACGGCCGCGAAGCTGCAGAACGCAGCGTTGATGAGTGATACAACCACGATACGGAGCGCCATGTTGTCGGCGAATCCAGGGTCGAGGCAGAGGCCGATCCAGCCGAACACCACCACAACTTCGGGCCAGACAACCGGCTTGCGCTCGTGGAAGACCCGCAATCCCTCCCAGAATGACGCAATGGCCACGAGACGCGCCGCATTGCCGAGCGAGATCGACCAAAAGTCAGCGTCCCAGTCGGGCTTGGCGTAAAAGGCCAGAGCCGCACCGCCGAACATCAGCGGTATGCCCCACCAGAGCAGGGCTGTCGTCGTCCGGTCGCGAAACCAGAAATAGACGAACATCGCGCCGAGCAAGGTAATCACGGCGCATCCGGCAACCAGAAGAGTAAAACTGTCGAGTTGCACGCGCGGATCCCGGATCGTCCGCGCGACAGTAACTCCCAGGTCTTTAGCGATTACTGAATCCGCCGATCACGGATGAGGATGGTCAGCCCGCCATATGGTCGAATTGCGCCGTGGTCTTCTCGTTTTCGGACCAGGCGGTCAAAGCCGCCCTGCGCGCGTCGGCGCGCTCGTTTACCGGAAGCCGCAGGACCTCTAGGAGCTGGCGGTATTCCTGCCGGGCGCTCAGATGCGACATTGAGGGCAGCCCGCCGAGCATTTCCTCGTCGAGTGGGTCGAACACAGTCAGACCGGCCGGGAAAAGTGACCGGAAAATAACCCGCTCCGCAATCCCCTCCGCGACCCGGCAGCCGAGGCGGACCGCGATCTTCTCGATCGCCGACTGCACGACCCGCATCGAGCGTGAGGACAGCATCGAGATGCGGTTGCGCACCAGGATCCAGTCGATGGTCCGGCCATCGATGGCCAGCCGCTCGGTCCGAGCACGCTGCACCAGCCGGGCGTAGTGGCTCATTTCCTTGGGATCGCCCGTCACCGGATCGACATGCGCCATGACGTCGAGATCGATGACGCTGTCGTTGAGCGGGGTAATCAGCGTGTCGGCGAGCGAATGCGCCAGCCGAGTCAGGTGCGTGTCGAAACCGGGCGTATCGACGATCAGGAAATCGGCATGACCTTCCACCTCGACCACCGCCTGGCGGAAGAGATCGAATTCGACCTTCTGGTTCTCCTTGATCGAGTCCGACTTTGTCGGGGGGAGATGGAAATGCGTCGTATGCGGGAGGTTGAGGTCGCGCGCCTCGGCCCAGCGGCGCCGGTTCTTCACGTAGTTGGTGAAGGTCTGCTGGCGGCTGTCGACATCAATCGAAGCCACGCGAAAGCCTTGATACAGCAGATAGATGGCGAGGTGAAATGCGGTGGTCGACTTGCCCGAGCCGCCCTTCTCATTGCCCACGACAATGACGTGCGTCCCCGTACGACCCATTGGCGACTCCAGACATACCGCCCGGTCAGAGTGAGGCGAAATGCTGATTTGGTTCAAGATGCAGTTTGGTCACAAGACCGTGGAGTGCGCACACTCGGAGGCTTGACGGAGTCCGGGCTCAAATGAGTCCGAGACGCGCCAGCTCCTCGGCGAGTTGGGTGTCGCCTTCTTCAGAAAAGCCCGCGGCGGCGAGGTCGGCGGGCGCGTCTTTCGGATCGAGGTAGCGCCACCCCTGAAAGGGCGATTTGGGACGCGGCGTCACACGCACCATGTCGGGCGCCATGATGATGTCGCAGCAGGCGAGCCCCTGTTCATCGCTCGCCTCTGCCAGCCGGAGGATTGGCTGGCGGCAACGAACGACACCGGAGATCACCCAGTAGATCGATCCCTGCCCTTCGATCTCGGCGCGGCGCTTGGGCATGGTGCGCGTACGATGGACGTGCACGTCCTCGCCATAGTCGGCACCCCACCAATGGGAACGCTCGCTGCGATAGGACTCGAGTTCTTCGAGCGTGGCAACGCCCACGCACAGTTTGATCATATGCATCATGGTGTGGGCGCGCGGCCCTGCATGATGTCGATCTCGTCCTGCTCGACAATCCAGGGTTCCTTGATCGCCTCCGTCAGCCACTCCTGAAATGCCGGCAAGGCGTAGATGGTCTCGACATATTCGGCTGCGACATCCGAAACCGGGAGCGCGTAGGTGCGAATGCGCGTCGCGACCGGCGCAAACATGGCGTCTGCTGCGGTAAACTTTCCGAACAGGAATGGTCCGCCCGAGTCCGATGTCAAATCGCCCCAGATTTCCTCGATGCGGCGAAGGTCCGCGGCGACCAGATCGTGGTCCACCTTGCCAGGATGCGACGCGCGCAAATTCATCGGGGCCGCATCGCGGAGCGTCCGGAATCCTCCGTGCATCTCGGCGGAGACGGAGCGCGCTATGGCGCGCTCTATGCGGCCCGACGGCCAGATCTGCTTGGCCGGATATTTGTCGTTGAGATATTCGATGATTGCGATGCTTTCGGGAATTCGCACATCGCCGTCGATGAGCATCGGCACCTGTCCGCTCGGAGATTTTCGCCGGATGTTTTCCTGCCAGCCCTCGCCGTTCAGCAGAACCAGTTCCACCTCGAACGGGATTCCAAAATGTTTGAGCACGAGCCATGCTCGCAGCGACCAACTCGAATAGTTGCGATTGGCGATGATCAGCTTCATCCGAGCGCTCCAAAGACACGGAACCAGAGCGCGGCGAGCCCGAGGAATCCGAAGAAACCGACAACATCGGTGACTGTCGTCACGAACACAGAGGACGCAATCGCCGGATCGATCTTGAAGCGATTGAGAGTCAGCGGGATGAGGATTCCGGCCGATCCGGCGGCAACCATGTTGACGATCATGGCTAGGCCGATGATCAGGCCCAGCGTCGGGCTGAAAAAGCGGAGCGCCGTCACGAGGCCGATCAGCAAGGCGAAGATGCAACCATTGACGACGCCGACAAGTATCTCGCGCCCCACGAGCCGGCGGATTTTGTGGTTGTCGAGTTCGCGCATCGCGAGGGCGCGCACCGTCACAGTCATCGTCTGCGTGCCGGCATTGCCTCCCATCGAGGCGACGATCGGCATCAGGACGGCGAGCGCGACCATCTGCTCTATAGTCGCATCGAAGAGGCCGATCACGAAGGAGGCCAGGACGGCGGTGACGAGATTGACGACGAGCCAGGTCGTGCGGCTGCGGACCGTGCTCCACACATTGTCGGAAATCTCTTCGTCGCCGACGCCCGCGAGACGCTGCATGTCCTCGGTCGCCTCTTCATGGATGACGTCGACGATATCATCGATGGTGAGCACGCCGACCAGGCGCTTGTTCTCGTCCACGACGGCCACCTCGACGAGGTCGTAGCGCTCGAAGTCGCGCGCCGCCTCCTCCTGATCCTCGGTGGCCTCGACGCGGATGACATCCGTCTGCATCAGATCGCCGATCTTAACCGTGCGCTTGGCGCGCAGGAACTTGTCGAGCGGAATGATGCCGAGCAGATTGTAGGCGGGATCGACGACATAGATCTGGTAGAAATCGTCGGGAAGATCCTTCTCCTCGCGCATGTAGTCGATCGTCTGGCCCACCGTCCAGAACGGGGGGATGGCGATGAAATCCGTCTGCATCAGCCGGCCGGCGGAGTCCTCGGGGAAGTCGAGGCTGCGTTTGAGGCTCAGCCGCTCGAAGGCGGGCAGTTGCGCGAGGATTTCTTCGCGTTCCGGGACGTCGATGTCCTCGAGGATGTAAACCGCGTCATCGCTGTCGAGTTCCGCCACGCCGCGCGCCACGTCGGCGCTGGGCAGTTCCTCGAGGATTTCGCTGCGAACCGTGTCGTCGACTTCGGTCAGGGCCGAGAAGTCAAACCGGTCGCCGAGCAGTTGGATGAGCTTGACCCGTTCTTCCGCGTCGAGAGCTTCGAGCACGTCGCCCAGATCGGCGGCGTGCAGCGGGGCGACGAGGTCGGCGAGTTCGTGATGCTCGTCCTCGCGCAGGAGCAGCCGTAGCCTTTCGACCCAGGCGGCATTAAGCTGATCGTCGGCCGTGCGCAGCGCGCTGGGGTCAGCCGCTTCGGGGTCGGTCTCGGCGATTTCCGGAGCATCGGTCATGGTCGCCAGCCGGGCGTTGCGGTTGTCAGGTTGTGTAGCCAATAGACCCGGAATGCGCCACCCTCGCGCCCGCGGTCACAAGCAGATTTGCCGGAGGCTTTGATGGTCAAGGATGGCAAGCAGAAGGCGTTCGAGCGGGTATCGAAGATCGCACGGCGGCTGAAACTCGACGAGATCGCGGAAGGCACCAACTACGGCGATCCCGCGCTGAAGGTGCGCGGCAAGGCGTTCATTACGGTCAAGGCGGCCGACACGATGGTCCTCCCCTGCCCGCTCGAGATGAAAGAGGTGATGATGGGGTCGGCGCCTCATATCTATTACGAGACTCCGCATTTCGTCGGCTGGCCGGGGCTCCTGGTGCGGCTCGATGTCATCGGGGATGAGGAACTAGCGCTCAGGATCGAGGACGCCTGGCACTACAAAGCGCCGAAAAGCCTCTCGGCGGCCAGAAAAGAAAAGGCCGGCTGAGCCAGCCGTTCCTTCAAATGACTGGTGCGGTCGAGAAGACTCGAACTTCCACGCCTTGCGGCACAGCGACCTCAACGCTGCGCGTCTACCAATTCCGCCACGACCGCACGCCATGGGAAACGCCGCGCCGATGGGCGAAGCGAGGCCCGCGTGTAGCAAAGGAAACCGGGCCGCTCAAGCGCTAAACGCTCAGCTTGGCTTGAGTATCTTGCGGATCAGTTCGACCGACAAATGGCCCTCGTCGACCTTGATCTCCCCCAGGGCAATCAGGGTATTGTTGGCGTAGATTTTGAGGGGATCTTCCTGGGTGGTCCCCAGTTCGATCACCGCACCACGCCCGAGCCGGAGAAGGTGGTGGATGGGCATGATCGTCGCCCCCAGCTCGACCGTGATATCGACTTCAATCTGATCGAGCGTGCTCATATATAGGCCAGACCCCCAGAGCCGCTGAATCAGCGGCCGAACCTCGAAGAACCATCGGCCGGCGATGATTACCGAAGTCTTAACCCGCCCTGTTCCGCCGGCTTGCGACGTCCCGGGAAAGCTCATGCGCCCGGACGGCGGCAAAGTGGACTGGATCGCTTCCGACGGCCTCATCGGCTATCCCGAGGCCCTCGCGGCCATGAAAGCCCGGGCCGCCGCGATCGCGGCGGGGACGGCCAATGAGGCCGTATGGCTGGTGGAGCATCCGCCACTCTATACGGCCGGCACGTCGTCAAGGCCGTCCGACCTCCTCGATCCGGGCCGGTTTCCCGTGTTCGAGGCCGGCCGTGGCGGCGAGTACACCTATCACGGGCCGGGGCAGCGCGTTGCCTATTTGATGCTGGACCTGCGCCAGCGCGGGCGCGACGTCAGATGCCTTGTTTCGGGCCTCGAGGGCTGGATCATCGACGCGCTGGAGCGCTTCAACATCAAAGGTGAGCGGCGGGACGGCCGGATCGGTGTCTGGGTGCGCCAGGCGGGGCGGAGCGGCGGTGAATCCAAGATCGCCGCCATCGGCGTCCGGGTCAGCAAATGGGTGACCTTCCACGGGATTTCGCTCAACGTGTCGCCCGACCTCGGGCACTACGACGGCATCGTCCCTTGTGGGATTTCGGACCGCGGCGTGACCAGCATAGAAGATCTGGGGCAGATCGTTTCGATGTCGGAGGTCGACATGGCGTTGCGGCATGCCTTTGAGCAGCGTTTCGGGCCTGTGGAAGCCCATTCTCAGCAAGCCCTTGTAACCGCCGCCTGAGCGCCGCATCTTAAGGCGTCGAAGCCGAAATT
This sequence comes from Devosia sp., assembly GCA_035549855.1. Classification (GTDB taxonomy): domain Bacteria; phylum Pseudomonadota; class Alphaproteobacteria; order Rhizobiales; family Devosiaceae; genus Devosia_A. The sequence goes on from DASZPY010000018.1 coordinate 23,565, forward strand.
GGGGTGGCCGAATGACCTCCGACGATCTCAGACGCATCTTCTTGGGGCCGACGCTGTTCCGGCTTGATACCATCCTGTCGCCGCGGCTGGTGCCGGTCCTCTACGCTACCGGGCTGGCCTCCCTGCTGCTCTGGGCGGTCGCGCATCTGTTCGCGACCTTCGGCTCGAACTTCGGCAACGGGCTCTGGGGCCTGCTCGAAATCGCCGTTTACGGCACGCTGGGGCTGCTCGCGCTGCGGGTCATCTGCGAGGTCCTGCTGGTCTTCTTCAAGGCGCATGAGGAGGCCGTGGACGCCGTCAGCATGTCGCGCATCTCTTCGAGCCTGATTGACGATGTGCGGGATGCCATCCACGACATCGCCGACGAAGAGGACGACAGCTACATCACTCCCGCCACCGACCCGGCGCCTGATCTCGATGTCGAGATTGCACCGCCCAAGGTTCGGCGAACCGCGCGGCGGTCACCCTCGCCCAAGCTTTGACCCGCCGGCCAGCCGCAGGGCTGGTTTGCGCGGGATTTGTTGATTTCGGCGGGATTTGCTCTATACCGCCGCCTCCATGACCGAAGCCCCGAAAATCGGCCTTGTCAGCCTCGGCTGCCCCAAGGCGCTCGTCGATTCCGAACGCATCATGACCACGCTGCGGGCGCAGGGCTATGCGTTCTCGAAGGACTATGCCGGCGCCGATATCGTGCTGGTCAACACCTGCGGCTTTCTCGACAGCGCCAAGCAGGAGAGCCTCGAGGCCATCGGCGAGGCTCTCGCCGAGAATGGCCGCGTGATCGTGACCGGTTGCCTCGGCGTCGAGGAAGAGTTGATCCGCAAGACCCATCCCAGCGTGCTCGCCGTCTCGGGTCCGCACCAGTACGAGACAGTGGTCAATGCGGTGAATGCGCATCTGCCGCCGGTGCCCAACAAATTCGTCGATCTGGTGCCAGAGGCGGGGCTACGGCTGACGCCACGCCACTACGCCTACATGAAGATTTCCGAAGGCTGCAACAATCGCTGCTCCTTCTGCATCATCCCGCAGATTCGCGGCGATCTCGTCTCCCGCCCGATGGCCTCGGTGCTGTACGAGGCCGAGCGGCTGGTGGCGTCGGGGGTCAAGGAGATCATGGTGATCTCGCAGGATACCTCGGCCTATGGTGTCGACATCAAATATGCGAATTCGAAGTTCCGCGGCCGCGATGTGAGCGCGAAGTTCCAGACGCTGGCCGAGGAGATGGGCAAGCTGGATGTGTGGACCCGGCTCCACTACGTCTATCCCTACCCGCATGTGGACGCCGTGATTCCGCTGATGGCGGAGGGGAAAATCCTCCCCTATCTCGACATTCCGTTCCAACATGCCTCGCCCACCGTGCTGAAGGCGATGCGGCGTCCCGCCAACCAGGTGAAGACCCTTGATCGCATCAAGTCCTGGCGCGAAATCTGCCCGGACCTCACCATTCGCTCCAACTTCATCGTCGGCTTCCCCGGCGAGACGGACGAAGATTTCGAGTTCCTGCTCGACTGGCTTGAAGAAGCCGAGATCGACCGCGCGGGCTGCTTCAAGTACGAGCCGGTGACTGGCGCCCCCGCGAACGAGCTCGAAGGGATCGTGCCCGACGAGATCAAGGAAGAGCGCTTCTCGCGGCTGATGGAAGTCGCGCAGGACGTCTCGACCGCCCAGCTTGCGAAGAAGGTCGGCCGCACGATCGAGGTGCTGGTGGACGACGTGCGGCCAGCCGAGGGCCGGGCCATTGCCCGCAGCAAGTGGGATGCGCCCGAGATCGATGGGCAGGTCATCGTCCATAACGCCCAAGGCATCAAGCCGGGCGACAAGGTCACGGTCACCGTGACCGGATCGGATGAGTACGATTTGTTCGCCGAGCCCGTGGGCGCGCGGACAAGGCAGCCGGCGCTGGCCTGATCAGGACATCGAGAACTTGATGCCCAGCCGGTCGACGCTCTCGGCGGTATCGAGGATCGACCGCTTCGCCGCGATGTAGCGGTGCCCCATCAGCGCCTCCCCTTTCCTGCCATCGAAGATTTTCTCATTACCGATGTCGTTGATGATCTGGCGCGCAGGTCCGCCGAAGGCGGCGACCAGCTTGATGATCCAGTCGGGAGCAGTCCGCTTCACAATGGTGCGGTCGGGATAGGCCTCGCGCAGAATGTCGGCGACCTTGGTGAAGGGGGTATATTCGGCCGTCGCAAGATAGCGTTGCCCGACTGCTTCGAGCTTCTCCAGCGCAGAGACATGCATGTCTGCGACGTCCCGCACATCGATGATGGAGTAGCCGTTGGACGGAAGCGCCGGCGTGGCGTTCTGCAGCAGGCCCGAGACCATCCCGACAGAGACGCTGGCGTCCTTGTCGAGCGCGGGGCCGATGATGGCGCCAGGGTGGATCGTGGTAAGGTCGAGCCCATTGGTCTTGGCATAGGCCCAGGCTGCCTGCTCTGCCTTTGTCTTCCCAAGACAATAGGCCCAGGTCCAGCGCATGTTTTCGAGGTTGGTAAAATAGGTCTCGTCATAGGTGCGGCGGCCGCGCGTGTGGCCATGGCCATAGCCGACTGTCGCAATGGATGAGGTGAGTACCACCCGCTTGATGCCGGCATCCCGAGCGAAGCGCAGGATGCGCTCCGTCCCTTCGATAGCGGGCCGAACCACGATGCTGGAGTCGCGCGGCTCGTCGGCGCGGACGACAGTCGCCGTATGGAGGATGGCGACGACATCCTGCATCGCTTCCTGCCAGCCCTTGTCGGCCAGAATATCGGCCTCGACGAGATCAAGGCGCGAGACTGCGTCGGGAGCGACTGCGGCGATGGTCGCCCTCACCTGTGCGGCCTTGTCCGCTGAACGCACCGTGCCGCGCACGCGGTAGCCCTTTTCCAGCAGCTTCACGACGCACCACTTGCCGACATAGCCGGTGGCGCCGGTGACGAGGACGAGATCGTTGGGCTGCATACGTTCGGTTTCCTCAAATGCGAAGGGCGGCCCCCTGGACCGCCCTTGAAATTGATTGGCTCAAGCCGCGATCAGGCCGCGACTTCCTCTTCCTCGCGGGCGCGCTCCTGCACCGGACCGCTGTCGAGACCCTTGGCATCCACGTCGCGATCGACGAATTCGATCACGGCAACGGCGGCATCGTCGCCATAGCGGAAGCCGGCCTTGAGAATGCGAAGGTAGCCGCCCTGGCGATCCTTGTAGCGCGGACCAATGACGGAAAAGAGCTTCTGCACCTGCGTCTCGTCGCGGACCTGCGCGATCGCCTGACGGCGGGCATGCAGATCGCCCCGCTTGCCGAGGGTAACCAACTTCTCGACGATCGGACGCAGTTCCTTGGCCTTGGGCAAGGTCGTCACGATCTGCTCGTGCTTGATCAGCGCGGCCGACATGTTGGCGAACATAGCCTTGCGGTGGCTCGCGGTCCGGTTCAGCTTCCGGTTGGTATTGCCGTGGCGCATTTCTAACTCCCTAGGCGCGTCGTCTCACGACGGGCGTGCGGCTTAATAGTGATCTTCGTAGCGTTTGGCCAGATCGTCGATGTTCTCTGGCGGCCAGTTCGGGACGTCCATGCCGAGATGGAGACCCATCTGGGCGAGCACTTCCTTGATCTCGTTGAGCGATTTCCGCCCGAAATTTGGGGTGCGGAGCATCTCGGCCTCGGTCTTCTGGATGAGGTCGCCGATGTAAACGATGTTGTCGTTCTTCAGGCAGTTGGCCGAACGGACGGAAAGTTCGAGCTCATCCACCTTCTTGAGCAGGGCCGGGTTGAAGGCAAGCTCCGGAACGGTGTCCTGGGCCTTCTCCTTGGTCGGCTCTTCGAAGTTCACGAAAACCGAGAGCTGGTCCTGCAGGATGCGGGCCGCGTAGGCCACGGCATCTTCCGGCGAGATGGCGCCGTTGGTTTCGATGGTCAGCGTCAACTTGTCCTTGTCGAGGCTCTCGCCCGCGCGGGTGGCGTCGACCTTGTAGGAGACACGGCGGACAGGCGAGAACAGTGAGTCGACCGGGATGAAGCCGATCGGCGCATCTTCCGGGCGGTTCTTGTCGGCCGCGACATAGCCCTTGCCCGTATTGACGGTGAACTCGATGTTGATCTCTGCGCCATCGTCGAGGTGGCAGATCACGAGATCGGGGTTCAGCACTTCGATGTCGCCGGTGACCTTGATGTCGCCGGCGGTCACGGCGCCCGGCCCCTGCTTGTGCAGCGTCAGGCGCTTGGGCCCCTCGCCCTGCATCTTGAGCGCGATTTCCTTGACGTTGAGCACGAGGTCGGTGATGTCCTCGCGCACGCCCGGAAGCGACGAGAATTCGTGCAGGATGCCGTCGATCTGGATCGCGGTGACAGCGGCGCCTTGGAGCGACGACAGCAAAACGCGGCGCAGCGCGTTGCCAAGCGTCAGGCCATAGCCGCGCTCCAGCGGCTCGGCCACGACCGAGGCGGTGCGCGCATTGTCGCTGCCCGAAACGATGTCCAGCTTGGTCGGCTTAATCAGCTCTTGCCAGTTCCTCTGGATGGTCACGGTAACGTCCTTTCAAAAGTCGCGGCGCTCGCCCGCCGCATAGCCGCACAAATACAAATGACGGCGGCCCTGCCGGAGCGACCGGCGGGCCCGCCTGGTACCTGGTTCTAGACGCGGCGGCGCTTGCGCGGCCGGCAGCCATTATGCGGAATGGTGGTCACGTCGCGGATCGAGGTGACGTTGAAACCCGCGGCCTGCAACGCGCGCAGCGCGGACTCACGGCCCGAACCGGGGCCGCGAACTTCGACCTCGAGCGTCTTCATGCCATGCTCCTGCGCCTTCTTGGCTGCGTCTTCAGCGGCAACCTGAGCGGCGTAGGGAGTGGACTTGCGTGAGCCCTTGAAGCCCATGACGCCCGACGACGACCAGGAAATGGTGTTCCCCTGAACGTCGGTGATGGTCACCATGGTATTGTTGAAGCTGGCATTCACATGCGCGACGCCAGAGGTGATGTTCTTACGTTCTTTGCGCTTGACGCGCGTCGGAGCGGCTTCGGTCTTGGCCAATTTTCTTCCTTTGTTTCGATATCAGCGCTGCCGTAGTTCCAGCAGCTCCATCAGGGGACGCGAGCAGGTACCTCGCGCCCGGACTTACTTCTTCTTGCCGGCGATCGGCTTGGCCGGACCCTTGCGGGTGCGCGCATTGGTGTGCGTGCGCTGACCACGAACCGGCAGACCGCGGCGGTGGCGCAGGCCACGATAGTTGCCGAGGTCCATCAGCCGCTTGATGTTCATCGCCACATTGCGGCGGAGGTCGCCCTCCACGACATAATCGCGATCGATCGTCTCGCGGATCTGGATCACTTCAGCGTCGGTCAGCTCGTTGACGCGGCGCTCGGCCGGAATTCCGACCTTCTTGCAGATGTCCTCGGCGAACTTGTCGCCGATGCCGTGGATGTATTGCAGCGCAATAACCACGCGCTTGTTCGTCGGGATATTGACGCCAGCGATACGAGCCACGTGTGCTCTCCTTCGTGCCGGCCCGCCCTAGATAGCGGCCGTTTTCATAACAACAAGGGACCGGAGTCCGACCCCTCACCCATCTGAGGAACCGAATCCAGCCCAAGCGATCTTTGAGACTGGCGCGGTTCTATTGGCCGATTCCGGCAGAGTCAACTGCCGAAACAGCCGGATTCTACTTGCCGATCGCCTCCCGGATGGCGGCGGTTACAGCTTCCACGGAGGCCATGCCATCGACAGACTTCAGCATGCCCTTCCCCCGGTAGTATTCGACCAGCGGTGCGGTCAATTCCTGATACACTTTCAAGCGGTTACGGATGACCTCCGCGCTGTCGTCCGCCCGTACGACGCCGGTCTCCTTGGCCCGGTTGGCCACACGGGCGACCAGAACTTCGGGGTCGGCGGTGATTTCGACCACGGCGTCCAGCTTCAGGCCCTTTTGCGCAAGCATGACGCCGAGGGCGTCCGCCTGCGGAATGGTGCGCGGAAAGCCGTCCAGGATGAACCCGTTGGCGCAGTCCGGCTGGTCGATCCGCTCGGAGACGATGCCGTTGACGATCTCGTCCGAGACGAGGTCCCCGCGATCCATGATCTCCTTGGCGGCCAGACCCATCGGAGTCTTGGCGGCGATGGCGGAGCGCAGGATGTCGCCGGTCGAGAGCTGGGGGATGCCCAGTTCGGCGACCAGAATCTTGGCCTGCGTGCCCTTGCCGACGCCGGGCGGACCGAGAAGGATCAGCCTCAACGCTTCCGTCCCCCCAGACGTGAGCGCTTCACCAGCCCCTCATATTGCTGCGCGATGAGATGGCTCTGGATTTGGGTGATCGTGTCGAGCGTCACCGTCACCATGATGAGCAGCGACGTGCCGCCGATGAACTGGCTGACATTGAGCTGGGAGTGGATCAACTCGGGGATAAGCGCCACGACCGTCAGGTAGATCGCGCCGATCACGGTGATGCGGGAGAGCACATAGTCGATATGCGCCGCCGTCCGCTCGCCCGGCCGGATGCCTGGGATGAAACCGCCGGACCGCTTCAGATTGTCGGCGGTGTCGGTCGGGTTGAACACGATCGAGGTGTAGAAGAAGGCAAAGAAGACGATCAGAACCGCATAGAGGATCAGGTAGAGCGGCTGGCCGCGCCCGAGCAGGGCCGCGGTCACGCTCAGCCATTGCGGGGCATCGCCGCGGGCGGCGAAGCTGGCAAAGGTCGCGGGCAACAGCAGCAGCGACGAGGCGAAGATCACCGGGATCACGCCCGAAGTGTTCAGCTTCAGCGGCAGGTGCGAAGTGTCGCCCTGGAACATCTTGTTGCCGACCTGGCGCTTTGGATACTGGATCAACAGCCGCCGCTGGGCGCGTTCGAAGAACACGATGACGCCGATGACGGCCAGCGCGATGAAGACAAGCCCGAACAGCCATAGGGTCGAAAGCGCGCCCGTTCGGCTCAGCTCGAGAGTCTGGACGATGGTCGTCGGCAGGTTCGCAACGATACCCGCGAAGATGATCAGCGAGATGCCGTTGCCGACGCCCCGCGACGTGATCTGTTCGCCCAGCCACATCAAGAACATGGTGCCGCCGACCAGCGTCACCACGGTCGAGAGGCGGAAGAACCAGCCCGGATTGAGCACGACGCCCTGGCTGCCCTCGAGGCCGATGGCGATGCCATAGGCCTGGATGGCGCAGAATACGACCGCCAGATAGCGGGTGTATTGGTTGAGCTTGCGCCGGCCTGCTTCGCCTTCCTTGCGCATGGCCTCGAGCCGCGGCGAAGCGGTCGAGATCACCTGCACCACGATCGAGGCCGTGATGTAGGGAATGAGGTTCAGCGCGAAAATCGCCATGCGGTGGACCGCGCCGCCGGCGAACATATCGAACATGCCGAAGATGCCCTGCGCCGCGCCCTGCTCGAATTGCTGACGGAACGCGTCGGGGTCGATGCCCGGAACGGGGATGTAGGTACCCAGCCGATAGACGAGCAGCGCGCCCAATGTGAACCAGATGCGCTGCTGGAGGGCTTTCGCCTTGGAAAAGGTCGAAAAATTCAGGTTCTTTGCAAGCTGCTCGGCTGCGGACGCCATTTTAGCTCCTTACGGGCTCGGCGCGATCAGGCGTCAGCCTTAGGTTCCTCGTCCTTGGGCATATCGACCTTGCCGCCCAGACCTTCAATAGCCGCGACGACGCCGGCCGAAGCATGGGTGACGTTGAACGACACCTTCTTGGAGGTAAAGTCGGCCTTGCCCTTGACGAGCCGGACGCCGTCCAGCTCGCGGCGGATGACGCCGGCCTTGACCAGGGCCGCAGCGTCGATGACGCCCTTATGATCCAGCTTGCCGCTGTCGATGTAAGCTTGGATGCGGTCGAGACGGACCGTGTTGTAGCTCTTGACGCCCGGCACGTTGAAGCCGCGCTTGGGCATGCGCATGTGGAGCGGCATCTGGCCGCCTTCGAAGCCGCCGATGGCGACACCCGAACGCGCCGTCTGGCCCTTGCCGCCCCGGCCGCCGGTCTTGCCCTTGCCCGAGCCAATGCCGCGCCCGACGCGGATGCGGAGCTTGTTGGCTCCCGGATTGTCACGGAGTTCGTTCAAACGGGTCATCGGCCTGTCCTTACTTGTCGCCGAGAACACGCACGAGGTGCGGGATCTTGTTGATCATGCCGCGCACTTCGGGAGTGTCCTTGAGGGTGCGCTGCTTGCGGATCTTGTTGAGCCCGAGTCCCACCAGCGTCGCACGCTGGTCAGCGGTGCGGCGCGCGGGGGACGCGATCTGCTCGATGGTTACGGTCTTGTCGGCCATTTATGCCTCCACCGATTCCTGGCCGCGGCGGGCCTGGAGTTCGGACACTTTGAGGCCGCGGCGTGAGGCGACCGAACGCGGGCTGTCCACCTGCTTCAGCGCGTCGAACGTGGCGCGAACCATGTTGTACGGGTTCGAAGTGCCCTGCGACTTGGCGACGATGTCGTTGACGCCCAGGGTCTCGAAGATGGCGCGCATCGGGCCGCCGGCGATGATGCCCGTGCCAGGGACGGCAGCGCGCAACACGACCTTGCCGGCGCCGTGGCGGCCGGTCACATCGTGATGCAGCGTCCGCGCCTCACGCAGCGGCACGCGGATGAGCTGGCGCTTGGCCTGCTCGGTCGCCTTGCGGATCGCCTCGGGAACCTCGCGTGCCTTGCCATGGCCGAAACCGACCCGGCCCTTCTGGTCGCCGACGACGACCAGCGCCGCAAAGCCGAAGCGCTTGCCGCCCTTGACCACCTTGGCCACACGATTGATGTGGACCAGCCGGTCGATGAACTCGCTCTCGCGCTCAGATACGTCTCTCATAGTCTCTTCCTTCCGCGCGTCAGAACTGCAGGCCGGCTTCGCGTGCCGCGTCTGCCAGCGCCTTTACGCGCCCATGATAGAGATAGCCGCCGCGGTCGAAGATGACCGCGGTGACGTTGGCCTTCTTGCCGCGCTCGGCGATCAGCTTGCCGACGGCGACGGCGCCTTCCGTCGAGCCGCCCTTGCCCTTGATGTCCTTGTCGAGCGTCGAAGCCGCAGCGAGGGTGGTCCCCGTCGCGTCGTCGATGATCTGGGCATAGATGTTCTTGTCCGAGCGGTGCACGCTCAGGCGCGGACGGCCATTGGCACGGGCGCGAAGCGCCTTCCGCACGCGGGCCTTGCGCCGTTCCGATCCCTTGAGGCTGGTGGGCATCTGTCTGGCGCTCCTTACTTCTTCTTGCCTTCTTTGCGGGCGATGTACTCGTCCACATAACGCACACCCTTGCCCTTGTAGGGCTCCGGCTTGCGCCAGGCGCGGATATCGGCCGCGACCTGTCCGACCTGCTGCTTGTCCGCGCCGCTGATGACCACATCGGTCTGCGTCGGCGTGGTAATGGTGATCCCCTTGGGTGTCTCGAACACGACCTCGTGCGAGAAGCCGAGGCTGAGCTTCAAATCCTTGCCCTGCATCGCGGCGCGGAAGCCGACGCCCTGGATCTGCAGCTTCTTCTCGAAGCCATCCTTGACGCCCTTGACCATGTTGGCGATGAGCGCGCGCGTCGTGCCCCAGGCCGCACGGGCGGCCTGCGTGTCGTTCGCCGGCTCGATGACGATGCCATGATCGGTCTGCTTGGCGTTGACGATATCCATCAGGGTCAGCGACTGCTCACCCTTCGGGCCCTTCACCGCCACCTTGCGATCCGCGATCGTCACGGTCACACCGCTCACGGCCGGGATTGGCTTCTTGCCTGTACGCGACATTCTATTCTTCCTTCGGAGTCATCATCTGAACCGCGGCCTAGAAGACGCGGCAGATTACCTCGCCACCCAGATTCTGGGACTTCGCTTCGTGGTCGGCCATCACGCCCTTGGGAGTCGACAGGATCGACACGCCAAGGCCGTTCGCGACCGACGGGATATTCTTGACCGACGCGTAGACGCGGCGGCCCGGGCGCGAGACGCGCTCGATGGTCCGGATCACCGGGGCATTGTCGGAGTACTTCAGCTCGATCTCGAATTCGGGGAGACCAGCTTCGGACTTCTGCTCGGAATAGCCGCGGATGAAGCCTTCCGACTTCAGCACGTCCAGCACGCGCCCGCGCAGCGTAGAGGCCGGCGTCGCGACGGTATCGCGGCGGCGCATCTGCGCATTGCGGATGCGGGTCAGCATATCGCCGATGGGATCAGTAAGGGCCATGTATGTCTCTCCTTACCAGCTCGACTTGACCATGCCCGGCACCTGGCCGAGATTGCCAAGAGCGCGCAATGCGATGCGGCTGAGCTTCAACTTGCGGTAGTAACCACGGGCGCGGCCCGAGAACTCACAACGGTTGCGCACGCGCGTCGCCGATGAATTGCGCGGCAGCGCCGAGAGCTTGAGCTGGGCGGCAAAGCGCTCTTCCATGGACACTTTCTCGTCCTTGGTGATCGCCTTGAGCTTCATGCGTTTGGCAGCGAACTGCTTGCTCAGCTTCTTGCGCTTGTTGTTCTTCTCGATTGAGCTGGTCTTTGCCATATCTCGTCCTCTCGCCTCTTCCCGCTTACTGCCGGAAGGGGAAATTGAAAGCCTTGAGCAACGCACGGGCTTCGTCGTCGCTGCGGGCCGTGGTGCACACCACGATGTCCATTCCCCACACCTGCTCGATCTGGTCGTAGGCGATCTCGGGGAAAATAATGTGTTCCTTGATGCCCATGGCGTAGTTGCCACGGCCATCGAAGGCGTTGGGGTTGAGGCCGCGGAAGTCGCGCACGCGCGGCAGGGCGACGTTCACGAGCCGGTCGAGGAACTCGTACATGCGCTGCTTGCGCAGCGTGACCTTGACGCCGAGCGGCATGTTCTCGCGGACCTTGAAGCCGGCGATCGATTTGCGCGCATGGGTGATGACAGCCTTCTGGCCGGCGATCTTTTCGAGATCGGCGGCGGCAGCCTTCACCTTCTTGGTGTCGTTGACGGCTTCGCCCACGCCCATGTTGAGCACGATCTTGTCGAGCTTGGGCAGCTGCATGACGTTCTTGTAGCCGAACTGCTTGGTCAGCTCGGCACGGATGACGTCTTCATACTGCGTGCGAAGGCGGGGAACGTACTGGGTCTCAGCCATCGATCACATCTCCGGTGGTCCTGGCGACGCGGACTTTCTTGCCGTCGTCCTGAATCTTGAATCCGACGCGGGTCGGCTTGCCGGCCGCATCGACGAGCGCGAGGTTGCTCAGATGGATCGGCGCTTCCTTGGTGAAGATGCCGGCATCCTGGCTCGCGGTCTGCTTGGTGTGCCGGCGCACGAGATTGAGCCCCTGCACAAGAGCGCGGGTCTCGGACGGGATCACCGAAAGCACGTTGCCCGACTTGCCCTTGTCCTTGCCGGCCAGCACGACGACCTTGTCGCCTTTTTTGATCTTGGCGGCCATCACAGCACCTCCGGCGCGAGCGAGATGATCTTCATGTGGTTGCGGCTGCGCAGCTCGCGCGGCACCGGCCCGAAGATGCGCGTTCCGATCGGCTCGGCCTGATTATTGATCAGCACGGCCGCATTCTTGTCGAAGCGGATGATGCTCCCATCGGTGCGGCGGACCGGCGCTGCGGTGCGCACGACGACGGCCTTCATCACCTGGCCCTTCTTGACGCGGCCGCGCGGGATCGCGTCCTTGACCGACACGACGATGATGTCGCCGACCGAAGCATATTTGCGGTGCGAACCGCCCAGCACCTTGATGCACATGACACGGCGCGCGCCGGAATTGTCGGCGACGTCGAGATTTGACTGCATCTGGATCATCGTTCGATCCCTTCTTCCTTCACCCGGCCGAGGCCGGCGTTATTCCACTAGGCGTTCTGAACCAGGGTCCAGCGCTTGTTCTTCGAAATCGGCGGGCACTCTTCGATCCACACCGTATCGCCAACCTTGGCCGAATTGGCCTCGTCATGGGCGTGATACTTCTTGGAACGGCGCACGGTCTTCTTCATCACCGGGTGGGTGAAGGCGCGGTCGACGCGCACAACCACCGTCTTGTCATTCACGTCGGAGACCACCGTCCCCTGCAATACGCGCTTGGGCATCTCTGTCTCCTTACTTCGCCGCGGCCTTTTCGCCGAGGATGGTCGAAATCCGCGCGATCTCGCGGCGGACTTCACGCACCCGGGCGGGCTTTTCCAGCTGCTGCGTGGCGCGCTGGAAGCGGAGGTTGAACTGCTCCTTCTTGAGGGCGAGCAGCGCGTCCTTGAGTTCGTCGGGCGTCTTGGCCCTTAGATCGGAAGTTGCCATCTGTTTCGTCCTCAGTCGGCGATGCGGGTCACGACCCGCGTCATGATCGGAAGCTTCATGGCGCCGAGGCGCAGAGCTTCCTTGGCGACGTCCGCGGGGACGCCGTCGATTTCGAACAGGATGCGGCCGGGCTTGACCCGCGCAGCCCAGTACTCGACCGAACCCTTGCCCTTGCCCATACGGACTTCGACCGGCTTCTTTGAAACCGGCAGGTCGGGGAACACGCGGATCCAGACGCGGCCGGCACGCTTCATCTCGCGGGTGATCGCGCGGCGGGCCGCCTCGATCTGCCGCGCGGTGACGCGCTCGGGCTCCTGGGACTTCAGGCCGAACTGACCGAAGGCCAGCTCGGTGCCGCCCTTGGCGACGCCGTGGATGCGGCCCTTATGCGCCTTGCGGAACTTGGTTTTCTTTGGCTGCAGCATTTATCCGATGCCTTCTCAGTTCGCCGTCGTCTCGCTGTCGCGGCGGCCGCGGCTGCGGCGCTCGACAACTTCGGGGCGATCGGTCCGCTCTTCGCGCTCACGACGCGGACCACCGCCCTGCCCGTCACCACTACCTTCGGTGGCGCGACGCTCATGGGCCATGGGATCGTGCTCGAGGACTTCGCCCTTGAAGATCCAGACCTTGATCCCGATGATGCCGTAGGTGGTCTCGGCTTCCGCGGTTCCGTAGTCGATGTCGGCGCGCAGCGTATGCAGCGGCACGCGGCCTTCGCGGTACCATTCGGTACGCGCGATGTCGGCACCGCCGAGACGGCCGCCCACGTTCACGCGAATGCCGCCGGCGCCCATGCGGATCGCCGTCTGCACCGCGCGCTTCATGGCACGGCGGAACGCCACGCGGCGCTCGAGCTGCTGGGCGATGCCCTGGGCGACGAGTGCGGCATCGGTCTCGGGTTTGCGCACCTCGACGATGTTGATGTGCACTTCGCTATCGGTGAACTTCTTCACCTTGGCGCGGATCTTGTCGATGTCGGCGCCCTTCTTGCCGATGACGATGCCCGGACGCGCGGTGTGGATGGACACGCGCGCCTTGCGGTGCGGACGCTCGATAACGATCTTGGACACGGCTGCCTGCTTCAGATCCTCGAGCAGCGTCTCGCGGATCTTCATGTCTTCCTGCAGCAGCTTGCCGTACTCGGCCTTGTTCGCGTACCAGCGCGAATCCCAGGTGCGGTTGATGCCGAGGCGCAGACCGATCGGGTTGATCTTCTGACCCATTATGCGGTCTCCTCAACTTGGCGAACCACGATCGTGAGGTTCGAGAACGGACGCTCCATGCGGGCGGCGTGGCCACGGCCACGCGCCAGGAAACGCTTCATGACCAGGCTGTCGCCGACATAGGCTTCGGCGACGACCAGCGAGTCCGGATCGAGGCCGTGATTGTTTTCGGCATTGGCGACGGCGCTTTCGAGCGTCTTCTTGACCGGGCCGGCGATGCGCTTGTGCGAGAAGGTGAGCTCGGCCAGCGCCTTGTCCACCTTCTTGCCGCGGATCATCTGGGCGACAAGGTTCAGCTTCTGCCCCGAGGTGCGGAGCAGGCGAAGGACGGCCTTGGCCTCATTGTCCTTCAGCGCGCGCTTTGCTTTGGGCTTGCCCATCTTACTTCCTCTTGGCCTTCTTGTCCGCCGTGTGCCCGTAATAGGTGCGGGTCGGAGCGAACTCGCCGAACTTGTGGCCGATCATCTCTTCGGAGACGAGGACCGGGATATGCTTGTGGCCGTTGTGGACGCCGAAGGTCAGGCCGACGAATTGCGGCATGATGGTCGAGCGGCGGCTCCACATCTTGATGACGTCGTTGCGGCCTGCCGAGCGGGTCTTGTCCGCCTTCTTGAGCAGGTAGCCGTCGACGAACGGGCCTTTCCAAACTGAACGGGTCATGGCTTAGCGGCCCTTCTTCACGTGACGGCTGCGGACGATGAACTTGTCCGTGCGCTTATTGCTTCTGGTCTTCTGGCCCTTGGCCGCGCCGCCCCAGGGCGTGGTCCAGTGCATGCCGCCCTTGGTGCGGCCGCCATGCGGGTGGTCGACCGGGTTCATGGCGATACCGCGGGTCTGCGGCTTGATGCCGAGCCAGCGCGAGCGGCCCGCCTTGCCGACGACGGTGTTGGCGTGGTCCTGGTTGGACACGGCGCCGACAGTGGCGAGGCACGAACCATGGACGCGGCGCTGCTCGCCCGAATTGAGGCGAAGGATCGCCCAGCCCTGGTCGCGGCCGACATACTGCGCATAGGCGCCGGCGGAACGCGCGATCTGGCCACCCTTGCGGGGCTTCATCTCGACATTGTGGACGATGGTACCGACAGGCATGCGCTCGAGCGGCATCGCGTTGCCCGGCTTGATGTCCGCGGCCTGCAGCGAGGAGACGACCTTGTCGCCGGCGGCGAGGCGCTGGGGCGCAACGATATAGGCCTGCTCGCCATCCTCATAGTTGACCAGAGCGATCCACGCGGTGCGGTTCGGATCGTATTCGAGCCGCTCCACCGTGCCGACCATGTCGAACTTGGTGCGCTTGAAGTCGACGATGCGGTAGGCGCGCTTGTGACCGCCGCCACGATGACGCGACGTCATGCGGCCAGTGTTGTTGCGGCCACCCGAGCTGGTGAGGCCCTCGGTCAGCGTCTTGACCGGCTTGCCCTTCCACAGCTCCGACCGGTCGGTCGTGATGAGGAAGCGGCGGCCTGCCGACGTCGGTTTGTAAGTTACGAGACCCATTGCTCAGTCCTCCCCTAGACGCCGGTCGAGATATCGATCGACTGGCCGTCGACGAGGGTTACGATTGCCTTCTTGACGTCGTTGCGGACGCCAAGCGAATTGCGGAAGCGCTTGACCTTGCCCTTGCGGACGAGGGTGTTCACCGCCTTAACCTTCACCGAGAACAGCGCCTCGACGGCGGTCTTGATCTCGGTCTTGGTGGCGTCGATCGCCACGTCGAACACGACCTGCCCGTTTTCGGAGGCGAGCGTCGATTTCTCGGTGACGACCGGCGAGCGGATCACGTCGTAATTGCTGAACTTGCTCATGCGAACCGCGCCTCCAGCGCTTCGACGGCGGCCTTGGTGAGGACCAGCCGGTGACGGCGCAGAATGTCGGCGACATTGATGCCCTGGATGGGCAGCACGTCGATCTGCGGAATGTTGCGGGCAGCCAGGGCGAAGTTCTGGTCGAGCTCGGTGCCGTCGACGATCAGTGCATTGCTCCAGTCGAGCTTGCCGAACGTTGCGCGGAGCGCCGCCGTCTTGGCCTCCTTGGTCGCGAGCGTATCGACGATGGAGAGCTCGCCCGCCTTGGCCTTGGCCGACAGGGCATGCTTCAGCGCGAGAGCGCGGACCTTCTTGGGCAGGTCGATCGCGTGGCTGCGCGGAGTCGGGCCGAAAGCACGGCCGCCGCCGCGGAACTGCGGCGCCTTGCGGTCGCCGTGACGGGCGCCGCCGGAACCCTTCTGCTTGACGAACTTCTTGCCGGTGCGAGCGCCTTCCGAGCGGTTCTTTACGTCATGGGTACCGGCCATGGCCTTGAGGCCCTGGTAGCGCACCATGCGATGGAGAATGTCGGCACGCGGCTCGAGGCCGAAAATGTCGTCCTTGAGCGTGACCGAACCGGCGTCCTTGCCGTCGAGGGAGGTGACCTGGATGTCCATTACTTGCTCTCCCCTGCGGCCTGGGCGGCGGGCGCGAACGAGCCCGGCATCGCAGCGCCCTTGGGCGCAGCTTTCTTGACCGCGTCACGGATCTGGATCCAGCCGCCCTTGGCGCCCGGAACCGCACCCTCGATCATGATCAGCCCGCGCTCGACGTCCGTGCGGACGACCTTGAGGTTCTGGGTGGTGACGCGACGGTCGCCCATATGGCCGGCCATCTTCTTGCCCTTGAACACCTTGCCGGGGTCCTGGCGCTGGCCGGTCGAACCGTGCGAACGGTGCGACACAGACACGCCGTGCGAGGCACGCAGGCCGCCGAAGTTCCAGCGCTTCATGCCGCCGGCGAAGCCCTTGCCGATCGAGGTACCGGTGACATCCACCAGCTGGCCCTCGGCGAAGTGGTCGGCCTTCATGGTGGCACCGACTTCGATGAGGTTGGCGGGATCGACGCGGAACTCGGTGATCTGGCGCTTCGGCTCAACCTTGGCGACGGCGAACTGGCCGCGGTCCGCCTTGGTGATGTTCTTGGTCTTGACGGTGCCAGCGCCGAGCTGGAGAGCCGAATAGCCGTCCTTCTCGACGGTGCGCTGTCCCACGACCTGGCAGTTCTGCAGCCCGAGCACCGTCACGGGGACGTGCGTGCCGTCCTCCTTGAAGATGCGGGTCATGCCCAACTTCTGTGCGATCAAACCCGAACGCATCGGTTATACCCTTTTCCCTTGGCGCCTTGCCGGATCGTCGTTGACGAGAGGACCCTGTACCTGGCGGCGCGAAAAACTTCCCTAGAGCTTGATTTCGACGTCGACGCCGGCGGCGAGATCGAGCTTCATCAGCGCATCCACGGTCTGCGGCGTCGGATCGACGATGTCGAGCAGGCGCTTGTGAGTGCGGATTTCGAACTGCTCGCGCGACTTCTTGTCGATGTGCGGCGAGCGGTTGACTGTGAACTTCTCAATCCGCGTCGGCAGCGGGATGGGGCCGCGGACCTGCGCGCCCGTCCGCTTGGCGGTGTTGACGATCTCGCGCGTCGAGGTGTCGAGCACGCGGTGGTCAAACGCCTTGAGGCGGATGCGAATGTTCTGACCGTTCATCTTGCTTTCCCAACCAAATTGAAGCGCGGCGCACTGGAGCGCGCCGCGCGATGGTCAAACCTTATTTCAGGATCTTGGCGACGACGCCCGAACCCACGGTGCGGCCGCCTTCGCGGATAGCGAAGCGGAGCTTCTCTTCCATGGCGATCGGCACGATCAGCTGAACGGAGATGTTCACGTTGTCGCCCGGCATCACCATCTCGGTGCCTTCCGGCAGGGTCACAACACCGGTCACGTCGGTGGTGCGGAAGTAGAACTGCGGACGGTAGTTGGCGAAGAACGGCGTGTGACGGCCACCCTCTTCCTTGGTGAGGATGTACGCCTCAGCGGTGAACTCGGTATGCGGCGTAACCGAACCGGGCTTGCACAGAACCTGGCCACGCTCGACCTGGTCG
>DASZPY010000019.1:0-44992 GCA_035549855.1 Devosia sp.
TATCGACTGGATCTCTCATCCTGATGCCCCTGGAGCTGAATGCCGAATCGGCGCGGATATGCCGAGGTGAGACGGCGCCCGGTTAAGGCGCGGTAAATCGAGAGATAGGCGGGACTGTGGCACCCGACAAGGGCGGGAACAGGGTTGTGGCTAACGGGCGAAACTGCCTACCGGAACCGGCCGGGAACCATCAATCGCCCGCCGCGAACACCACGGCCACGCCCTTCTTGCGGAAATAGGCCTGCATCAGCTTTCGCCCTGACCGATTGTTCTGGGCCAGCCTGGCGGGCTCGAACACCGCCTCCTTCAGCCCGTCGCGCGCCATGACTGCTTTCAGCGCCGCGATGTGCAGGTCGAGGTCCTTGTTGTCCTGCCTCAGGGCGTCATAGATGTTCTGGGTGGCCTCGGCCAAAGTCAGGTCGCTCAACGCGTCGCTCCGGTTTGCACGGGACTCAAACCCGGACGGGGCTCTTTAGCCCCGGTCGTTCCCGTGTCCCAAGCCCTCGCCGCGCCCGTCACCCGCAACGCCGATCCGCGCGATCCAGGCTTCTATCAGGATCCCTACCCCTTCTATGCCGTCCAGCACGCCGAAAGCCCGGCCTTCGTGTGGGAAAATTACGGCCATTGGTGCTTTGCCGGTTTCCGCGACGTCAGCGCCCTGCTCCGTGACAAGCGCTTCGGCCGCCAGATCCTGCACGTCGCGACCCGCGAGGAACTCGGCTGGCCGCCGCCGAAGACGCACACCGCGGCCTTCGACCTGACCGAGAAATACTCGCTGCTGACGCTGGAGCCGCCGGCACACACGAGGCTCAGGACGCTGGTCAACCGCGCCTTCGTCTCACGCCATGTCGAACAGCTCCGGCCGCGCATCGAAAGGCTCGCCAACGAGATCATCGACCGGTTCGAGGCCGATGGCGGGACGGAGCTGATCAAGAGCTTCGCTGCTCCCATCCCCGCCGTGGTGATCGCCGAAATGATCGGACTGCCGGCGGAAATGGCGCCGCAACTGCTCAACTGGTCCAACCGCATGGTCCAGATGTACATGTTCGGCGTCACGCGCGCCGTGGAAGACGATGCCAACCAGGCGTCGGAGGACTTCATGGCCTATTTGCGCGGGGTCATCGCCGAGCGGCGCAAGGCGCCGCGGGAAGACCTCCTCACCCACATGCTGACCGCCGACCCCGTCGACGGACAGAAGCTGAGCGAGGACGAGGTCGTCTCGACCGCGATCCTGCTGCTCAATGCCGGGCACGAGGCGACCGTCCACACCACCGGCAACGCGGTGAAGACTATCCTCGAAAGCGGCCTCGATCCCCAGGCCTTGTTCGCCGATGGGCGGCAGACCGAAGCCACGGTGGAAGAATGTCTGCGCTTCGACGCCCCGCTTCACATGTTCACGCGCTACGCTCTGAGCGACACGGAATATGAGGGCATTTCATTCAGGAAGGGCGAAATCATCGGGCTCATGCTGGGTGCGGCCAACCGCGATCCGGCGCGGTTTGCCGATGCCGACCGCTTCGACCCGTTCCGCACCGACGGCGCCAATGTCAGTTTCGGCGCCGGCATCCATTTCTGTATCGGCGCGCCGCTCGCCCGGATCGAGCTGCAGGTGGCGCTCGGAACGTTGTTCCGGCGGCTGCCAGGTCTCAAGCTGGCTGGCGCGCCGCGCTACAACGATGTCTACCACTTCCACGGGTTGGAACGGCTGGACGTCAGTTGGAGCTAGTCGCGGCCAAGTACGGTTTCTGACCAGTCCTTTTCAAAGCACCGCCGCTGCTCGGCCCTCGATCAACTGAGGTGAAGTCAGGCCCAAGTCCTCATATAAGACCGCGTCCACGGAGGGCAATCCAGTGTCGGATCGCACAACCAATACTGAAAGTTTCGGTAGTCCGGCCTCGTGACAGCGTATCGCTATCCCGCCCAAGGTATCGCCCCAGCTTCTCGCTATCTTTCCGAACATTGCTTCAAGATCGCCGTATGTCACCTTACGACCATCGCGCGCTGCCGCTGCGATGAATTTTGCTACCTGCAAATCGTAAGCATTTTTCATGCGCCGATAATGAGTGGCAGACACCTTCATCAGTGAGCTCCGAGGTATTTCCGACTTTGCGGGATGAGGTCCGGCAAGTCCTCGCTCACCAGCCCAGGCCCGAAGCGGCCCGCCGCATCCGCGTGAATCCAAACGGCGGCCGACGCCGCCTCGAAGCCATCCATCCCCTGCGCCAGCAAACCCCCGACAATCCCCGCCAGCACGTCACCGGAACCGGCCGTGCCGAGGCCGGGCGGTGCATTGGAATTGATCGCGGCACGGCCGTCAGGCGCAGCGATCACGGTGTCCGACCCCTTGAGGATGACGATGGCGCCCGACCGCTGCGCCGCCTCGCGCGCCTGGTCGGGCTTCGACCCCGCAATCTTGCCGAACAGTCGCTCGTACTCCCCGGTATGGGGCGTCAGAACCGTCGGCGCCTTGCGCCTGGCGATGGCCGCGAAGAGGGCCTTCGGATCGTCCTTGAAGCTCGTCATCGCATCGGCGTCTAGCACCGCACCGACATCGCTGCGCAGAATGGTGAGAACGTTGGCCCTCGTCTCCTCGCCGACGCCGGCGGCGGGCCCGATGACGACCGCCTTCGCCTTGCTTTGCCCGATCAAATCGGCCAGCGCGTCGGCGCCCACGAAGGGCTTCAGCATGATCGAGGTGACATGGGCGGCGTGGACGCGCAGCGCCTCTTCTGGTCCGACGAGTGACACCAGCCCTGCCCCGCTGCGCAGCGCCGCCTGTGCGGAAAGCCGCGTCGCGCCGGTCTGCAGCGGTCCACCCGAGACGACAAGGCAATGGCCGCGTGTGTATTTGTGCGCCTCGCGGCCGAAATCCGGCAGCGACCAGAGATGCGGGCCGTTCTCGAAGGTGCTGGGCGCGATCTCGGACAGCACGCCGTCAGGAATGCCGATATCCGCTACGACGATCTCGCCGCACCGGTCGCGGCCCGGCACCAGCAGATGCCCCGGCTTCTTGCGGAAGAAGGTGACAGTGAGGTCGGCCGTGATGCTTGTGCCGCGGACCTGTCCGGAGGCGCCATCGATGCCGGAGGGAATGTCGATCGCAACGATCGGAACGCCGCTCCTGTTGGCGGCATGAATCCACGCCGCCGCCTCGCCGGCCACGTCGCGATCGAGGCCCGCTCCGAACAAGGCGTCGACGATCAGGCCGGCGTCCGTGAAATCGGGAACGGCCGTGCTGCCCCAGCGCCTCGCATTCACGGCGGCATCGCCCTTCAGCTTCGCACGATCACCGGTCAGCGCAACGTCAACAGACCAGCCGGCCTCGCGCAGTTGCCGCGCCACGACAAACCCGTCGCCGCCATTATTGCCTGGACCGCAAAGGACAAGCACCGGCCGCTTGCCATAGCGGCGCACAATTTCGTCCGTCACGGCCCTGCCCGCATTTTCCATGAGCGTCAGCGAAGGTACGCCGGTGGCTTCCGCGAGCCTATCGGCGCGGGACATTTCGGAAGGAGTGAGAAGTTCATGGGACATGCACACTCTCTACCACCACCGGGTCATTCCCGCGAAAGCGGGAATCTCCGTTTGCGGACGATGCAGTCGGCATTGGATGCAGAGCCGGGCGGCGCCCGGCCCATTTCACCGCGCCTCCATGCGAGTTCGGTCAACAGAGATTACGCTTTCGCGGGAATGACACCGTGGAGGAACTAACGACGAGGCCGCCCTCCCTGCGCGCCAGAAAAAAAGGCCGCCCGGTGGGGCGGCCCTAAGTGCATTTGCTGCGGCCGCCCGCCTAGTGGTCGTGATCGTGATGATGCTCTTCCGGAACATCATCGCCCTCGAGCTCGATGATCCGCGCCAGGTCAGCCCGCGACATCGGCTTGTCGGTCTGCTGCGCGAGTTCGGCGACGAAATCGACGACCTTGTTCTCGAAGATCGGG
Source organism: Devosia sp. (assembly GCA_035549855.1). Taxonomy (GTDB): domain Bacteria; phylum Pseudomonadota; class Alphaproteobacteria; order Rhizobiales; family Devosiaceae; genus Devosia_A. The sequence goes on from DASZPY010000019.1 coordinate 3,942, forward strand.
GCACGCAGCGAAGCCAGCGCCTGCGGGTTCTTGCGGTAATAATCGTAGACCTGCTGCTCCTGGCCGGGGAAGCGGCGCACTTCGGCGATCAGCGCCTGCTGGTGCTCGTCCTCGCTCACTTCGACCTTGTTGCGGTTGCCGATCTCGGCGACGACGAGCCCAAGGCGCACGCGGCGTTCGGCGATCTTGCGGTACTGTTCGCGCGCCTCGTCCTCGGTCGTGCCCTCGTCCTCGAAGGATCGGCCGTGATGCTCCACCTCGTGCTTCACGCGCTCCCAGATCGTGCCGAACTCGGCCTCGACCAGATTCTCGGGGACCGGGAATTTGTGGCCTTCGTCGAGCGCATCGAGGATCTGGCGCTTGACCGCCTGGCGGCTCATCGAAGCCAGCGCCGTGCCCATCTGCGCGCGCACCGCTTCACGCAGCGCCGCAAGGTCGTCCACACCCAGCTTCTTGGCGAAATCGTCATTGAGCTCGCCGGCCTGAGGCGCGTCGATGTGCAGGACGGAAACCTCGAACACGGCCTTCTTGCCCTGGAGGTCCGCCTGCGCGTAGTCCTTGGGGAAGGTCACCTTGACCTCGCGAGCCTCGCCCTTCTTCATGCCCAGAAGCTGCTCTTCGAAGCCCGGGATGAAGTCGCCGGAGCCGACCACCAGATGCGCATGGTCGGAGCTGCCCCCAGGGAAGGCCTTGCCGTCGATCTTGCCGGCAAAGCTGATGCCGAGATTGTCGCCGTTCTCGACCACACCTTCATCAGATTTGGGCTCGTAGCCGCGGTTCTGGCGGAACACGCGCTGCATTTCCTTGTCGACTTCGTCCTCGGTGATGTCGACCACCGGACGGTCGATCTTGATCGACTTGAAGTCCATCGGCTCGACCGCCGGCAGCACTTCGTAGCTGACGTCGAAGGCGAGGTCGGCGTCGCCGTCGAGCACCTTGTTGAGGACGGTCTGGTCTTCCGGCAGGTCCACCTTGGGCTGCGTCGCGGCGCGCTCCGAACGGCTGTCCAGCGCCTCGCCGACGGTCGAGTTGATCGCGTCCTGCATCACCTCGGCCATGGCCGATTTGCCATAGACCTTCTTCAGATAAGAGGCCGGCACCTTGCCGGGGCGGAAGCCCTTGATATTGGCCTTGTCCTTGAGCTCGGCGAGGCGGGCCGACAGCCGCGTCTCGAGATCGGTCTTGGGAATGACCACGCTGAGCTTGCGCTTGAGGCCTTCATTAAGGGTTTCGGTGACCTGCATCATACCTACACATTCTCGTCTAAACTGTTGTGCCTGAAGGAGTTCCGTGTCCAAAACTGGTGCGGGTGAGAGGACTCGAACCTCCATGCCTTGCGGCGCTGGAACCTAAATCCAGTGCGTCTACCAGTTCCGCCACACCCGCGAACCGCCCCTTCGGCCGGGCTGGCGCTGGGCAATATAGGAAGAGACAAATTCAGTCAAAGCCGATTTCCCAAGGCGAACCGGGCCCGTATGGCGAGGACTGTTGGGCAATCCTTGGGCGGCGAGAATAGCGTTCGGCCGCCACTGCGCAAAGTCGCGGCATTCCGCCTATTGCTTAGGCACATGGCTTCACGCCATGCTAGACCTACGGTGCCAGTCTGCCATGCAAGGCGCTGGAATCCCGTGCGTTCCAGCCGGTGCGAAACCGCTGGCACAGCCCGTGCATGCTGATGGGCAATCGCCGCGGGGATCGCCCGTCGAGCTACAGTGGAGGCGTGTGTGAAGAAAATCGAGGCGATCGTTAAGCCGTTCAAGCTCGATGAGGTCAAGGAGGCGCTGCAGGAGGTCGGCCTGCAAGGGATCACCGTGACCGAAGCGAAAGGATTCGGCCGCCAGAAGGGCCATACCGAGCTCTATCGGGGCGCCGAATATGTCGTCGACTTCCTGCCCAAGGTGAAGGTCGAGGTCGTCTGCCCGGATGAGATGGCGGAGAAGGCGATCGAGGCCATCCGCACCGCCGCGCAGACAGGCCGCATCGGCGACGGCAAGATCTTCGTCTATTCGATCGAACAGGCGATCCGCATCCGCACCGGAGAATTCGGCGACGACGCGCTCTAGCGCCACGCCGCTCAACAACAAACAGCGTTACCAACGGGGAACCACATGACGACTGGCAAGGACATCCTGAAGAAGATCAAGGACGAGAACATCAAATATGTCGATCTTCGCTTCACCGACATGCGCGGCAAGCTGCAGCACGTCACTTTCGATCAGACAATGATCGACGAAGACATCTTCGAAGAAGGCACCATGTTCGACGGCTCCTCAATCGCCGGGTGGAAGGCGATCAACGAGTCCGACATGGTGCTGCTGCCGGATCCCGACTCGGCCTACATGGACCCGTTCTTCGGCGCCTCCACCCTTGCCATCAACTGCGACGTGCTTGAGCCGCTGACGCACCAACCCTATGGCCGCGACCCGCGCACCACAGCCAAAAAGGCCGAGCAGTATGTGAAGACCCTCGGTATCGGCGACAGCGTGTATTTCGGACCCGAGCCAGAATTCTTCATCTTTGACGACGTCCGCTACTCGAACACGACATACAAGGTCGGCTTCCAGGTGGACTCCTCGGAACTACCCTCGAACAACGACACGGCCTATGAGCAGGGCAACACCGGCCACCACATCGGCCTGAAGAAGGGCTACTTCCCGGTGCCGCCGCAGGACAGCGCGCAGGACATTCGCGGCGAGATGCTGGCGGCCATGGGCGCCATGGGCGTGCCGATCGAAAAGCACCACCACGAGGTGGCCTCTGCGCAGCATGAGCTCGGCATCAAGTTCTGCCCGATCATCAAGGCCGCTGACTCTGTGCAGATCTACAAATACGTGATCCAGCAGGTCGCCAACGCCTATGGTAAAACCGTCACCTTCATGCCCAAGCCCGTCTATGGCGACAATGGCTCGGGCATGCATTGCCACCAGTCAATCTGGAAGGATGGCAAGCCACTCTTTGCAGGCGACCAGTATGCCGGCCTGTCGATGGATTGCCTCTATTACATCGGCGGCATCATCAAGCACGCCAAAGCGATCAACGCCTTCACCAATCCCACAACCAACAGCTACAAGCGGCTTGTACCGGGCTTCGAAGCCCCGGTGCTGCTCGCCTACTCGGCGCGCAACCGCTCGGCCTCCTGCCGCATCCCCTTCGGCCAGTCGCCCAAGGCCAAGCGCGTCGAGGTCCGCTTCCCCGATCCGCTGGCAAACCCCTATCTCGGCTTTGCCGCCATGCTCATGGCCGGCATTGATGGGATCAAGAACAAGATCCATCCGGGAGATCCGATGGACAAGGATCTTTACGAACTGCCGCCGGAAGAGCTGAAGCAGATTCCGACCGTCTGCGGCTCGCTGCGCGAAGCGCTCGAGAGCCTCGACAAGGACCGCGAGTTCCTCAAGGCCGGCGGCGTGTTCGTCGACGACCAGATCGACAGCTACATCGATCTCAAGATGACGGAAGTCATCAAGTTCGAGCATACGCCGCACCCGGTCGAGTACGAGATGTACTACTCGGCCTGATCGTATCCGCAGGCTTAAATGGGAAGGGCCCCGCTTGGGGCCCTTTTCATTCGGGAACGGTGAAGCCGAGCGCTTTGGCGGCGATGGCCTTGGCCTCGGGCGTCGCCAGGGTCAGCAACTCCTCGAGCAAGGCCAGATCCTGCTTTTCGGTGAACTCCAGCCCGAAGCCGCCATCGAAGTGGCGCACGATCTTTCCGGGGACGGCGCCCACCGCAGCCAGCGTTCCGATCGGAAGCTGCACCTTGCAGGTGACCCCGACACCCGTCTGCGACATGTCCACGACCCGGCACGCGATCTGGCGCTTCTCGTCGAGAATCACTTTGGCCAGCGGTCCACGCGGCAGGACGCGCTTATGGATGCGCCGGTTCTCGGCGCGACCCGTGCTGTTCTTTCGCAGCCAGTCGATGCGGGCCTCGACGACATCGGCGCTGTGCTCGGGCGCAATCTTGATGACGAAGCCGCCGGGCAGCTTCCGCTCGATCGTGCCACGCCGGATACCGACAATGTCGAAGCGAAGGACGACCGCTTCGCCCACCTCGCCCTCGGCATCGGTAGTGACGACCGCCAGCGAGGTTGAGATGCTGCGAGCCCGGCAGGCATGGACGCGCAGGCGCTCGTCCTCGGCCTCCCGCCCGGAAAAGACGAAATTGCCGGCGACGTCCCCGATGAACCGCGCTTCGCTGCGCGGCGTCACCCGATTTGGCGCGCCCGTCAGATTGGCCAACCCCGGCTCCGAAATGCAATTCCAGCCGCCGCGGACTCTAGGGCGCCTTTCTGAATCTTTCCTTAGGCGCCCGCTGAAGATGCCGCGCGCGCGAAAAGCCCTTCGGGGCCATCGACCTCGACCAGCCGGCGGCCCTCGATCTCCAGGAACCGCGTGCCGAGCGCCCGCACAAAACCCCTATCGTGGGACACGAGGATGCAACTCGCCTCGTGCAGCAGGATCTCTTCCTCAAGCCGTTCCTGCCCGGCGATGTCGACATGGTTGGTCGGCTCATCCATCAGGTAGAAATTGGGCTCGCTGAGCCTCAGCGCGAGCAGTCCGAGGCGCGCCCGCTGCCCGAAACTGAGTGTTCCGATGGGCTTGGACTGCTTCTCGATCGGAAAGCCCGCAGCCGCAAGCAGCGCCTTGGTCCGCTGGTCGCCCTCACCGAAAGCGGCAATGAAATCGAACGGCGTTCCGCGGTCCGGCAGTTGCGACATCTCCTGGTCGGAATAGCCAAGGCGGATGCTAGGGCTAACGCGTATGCCCGGCACGCCGCCGGGCTGCTCCATGGCCCGCCGCAACATCTTCATGAGCTGGGACTTACCAGCGCCGTTGCGGCCGAGCAGCACAACGCGATCGCCCTGAAACAGATGCAGCTTGGAGATCGCGAAGAGCGGCTCGCCGACCGGTGTAGACACCGTGAGGTCCTCGATCGCGAGCATAACCTTGGCGTGGGTGCCCGAATTGGCCAGCCGGATTTCGCCGCTTCGCTCCTTGTGGAGCTCCTGCATGCTTGCCTCGATCTTCGCCGCCCGATCGCGCAGTTGCTTCGACTTGACCGTCAGCAGATCGCTGCCCGAGTTGATGCCGATATTGGTCAGCTTGGCCGCCTGCTTGCGCAATTGCTGCGCTTCCTTGAGGTCGCGCTCCTGCTGCCTCTGGGCGGCAAGGTCCGCTTCTGCCAGCGCAGCCCGGGCGCGGCTGAAGGGCAGCGTGAAGAAATGCGATGTGCCCGATCGCAGGAACAGCGTGCGGTTCGTCGTGGCATCGAGAAACGCACGGTCGTGGCTGGCGATAACCACTGGCATGTTGCCTGCTTCGGCGTTGAGCCAGCGCTCGAGCAACAGGATCTTGCCGAGGTCGAGATGGTTGGTTGGCTCGTCGAGCAGCAGCGCATCCGGCTCATTGACCCAAATGCGCGCGATCAGCATCAGGCGCTGCCAGCCCCCGCTCAACTCGGAGACCAATCGCTCACGCATCCCTTCGGGCGTCTCGAACCCGTCGAGAACGACATCGGCGCGCCAGCCATCGGTTTCACGCGCGTCGGGCGGCAGTGCGTCCAGGATGGCGGCACGCAACGCCAGCGCACGCAGACGCTCCGGCACATCCTGCTCGACATAGCCGACACGCAGTCCGCGAGACCGTACGATCTCTCCGGCGCTGGACTCGATTTCGCCTGCGAGGCAGCGCAACAGCGTGGTTTTGCCCGCGCCATTGCCCGCAACGAGGCCAACGCGGTCACCCGCGCCGATGGTGAAGGTCAGCTCGCGGAAAAGTTCGATGGCGGCGGTGTGGCCGACGGAATTGAGGTGGATCGATCCCATTTGAAGTCTCTGGTCTTGGCGCCAAAGCACATGCCTTGGAAACGGCGCCTAAAGGCGCCACGAAGGGCAGACCAGGGGATGACGAAAGCCGTCCGGACCCGTTCGGTCAGCCCTGCAACATCAGCTGCAGGGCGCCGACAGGACCACGCGTGCGGTGCGGATCGTGCGGACGAAACAACATGAAGCCCTCATAGCTTTCAGAGCGAAGGCGCGCAACTAGGCCAGCAGGAAACAAAGACTCAGGGCTGCAAGGACGGTCAGTCGAGGCGCGCGAAGATGGGCAAGCCGGTACGCAAAACCAATAAACCCGGCCTGCAGCCACCTCGAACGCACGAACTGAATGGCGGGCGCCGGACCCTGAACAACATGCGATCCCAACGCGGCGCGCATACGGCTACTCCACACACAAACCGTATGGCCGTATTGGTAGCAGCGCGTGCTTAAGGAAGTGCTTCCAATAAGCAAATCAATGGTTAAGCGGCTGCGCCGAATTGGCTCGCAATTGTGAGGAGCACAAAAAAGCCGGCCCAGCGCTGAGCCGGGCCGGACACTTCCGAGGCGGGGAGCCTCAGAAGTTGAGGGTGATCGAGAACGAGCCGTTCGGCCGCTGGTTCACGCGCTTTACACGATCAACCTTGCCGGTGCAGCGGTCGACACGCATCTCGTACCAACGGCTTCCCCACTTGCCGACCGCAATGACTTTGCGCTCGCCGCTCTTGACGATGCGCACGCGATCGAAGCCGCGATTGTCGAGGCCACGCTCGATCTGGCGGTTGGTCAGGCAGTAGTTGAAGAAGTCACGGTCACCGAAATGCAGCTGGATGCTGCCATTGCCGTTTCCGAAACCGAAGCCGAAGCCGTGGCCGAAATATTTCGGGCCACCGCCATTGCCGAACTGCAGGCTGAAGCTGCCACTGGGCTCGGCGGCCTGAACCGGCATCGCAGTGAAGGCGGTGGCGCCCAAGGCGACCGCAACCAGCGCGGCGCGGCCGGTGGTCTTGATGGTGTGAAGCATAGTCATTTGTTGTCTCCGAGTTAGTGGCTTCTGGGAGGAGAAGCGTTGGAGCGACCATAGGGTTGCTCTTTGAACCGAGTTCTTTGTCGACGTTCATCTGGCGTTCAGAAAACTCATTACGATGAGCACATTGGCGGCTTTTGTTGACCTGAAACGTCCGAAATACGGGGGAGTCCGGCGAATATGGCCGAATTGCAGCGAAGGGATTGTCACACATGTGTGTTTCGGCGTGATCGGCCGGCAACCGCTCGGCAACGCTTTGCGCCGACTGTGATAGAGATCACCGACCGCGATTCGACCGAGATTGCTTGATTATGGCCCGCCATTCCGAAGCCTCCGCTGCCGACATGTTCACCGACCTGCCGCCCCGGAAGAAGGGTGATGGCGGAAACGCGAGCGGTTCCTATTCGGCGGCCGATATCGAGGTCTTGGAGGGGCTCGAGCCGGTGCGCCGCCGGCCCGGCATGTATATTGGCGGCACGGACTCCAATGCGCTCCACCACCTCTTCGCCGAAGTTATCGACAACTGCATGGACGAAGCGATCGCGGGGCACGCCAGCCGGATCGAGGTGCATTTCGGCGCCGATGGATATCTGACCGTCAGCGACAATGGCCGCGGCATCCCCGTCGAGAACCACCCGAAATTTCCCGGACGTTCGACACTCGAAATCGTCATGACGACGCTCCACGCCGGCGGCAAGTTCGACGGCAAGGCCTATGAGACCTCGGGAGGCCTGCATGGCGTGGGCGTGTCGGTGGTCAACGCGCTGAGCGACGAGCTCGTGACGGAAGTGGCGCGCGACCAGGTGCTCTACCGGCAGAGCTATTCGCGCGGCAAACCGACCAGCAAGGTCATCAAGGTCGGCCCGGTGCAGAACCGCCGCGGCACCACGCAGCGCTTCCATCCCGATCCCGAAATCTTCGGCGGCAAGGCCGAGTTTTCCGTTGCGCGGCTGTTCCGGATGACGCGCGCCAAGGCCTATCTCTTCGGCGGCGTCGAGATCCGCTGGAGCTGCGACGAGAGCCTTGCGACCGACGAAGTCCCCGCCAAGGCAAGCTTCCATTTCCCCGGCGGCCTGCGCGATTTTCTCGCCACCAAGATCGAAGGCGAGCAGCGTATCGTCGATGACATCTTTTCCGGTCAGACGGGCAAGCCCGGCAGCCATGGCGCCGTGGAATGGGCAATCAGCTGGAACCTCGCCGACGGCTTCCTCAACTCCTATTGCAACACCATCCCGACCGCTGAGGGCGGCACGCATGAGCAGGGCCTGCGCGCGGCTCTATTGCGCGGCATCCGCTCTTACGCCGAGCTCAAGGGCGACAAGCGCGCCGCCAGCATCACCGCCGACGATCTGCTGGTGCAGTGCTCAGCGATGCTGTCGGTCTTTGTGCGCGAACCCGAATTCGTGGGCCAGACCAAGGACCGACTGAGTTCACCCGAGGCTACCCGCATCGTCGACACGGCCATCCGCGATGCCTTCGATCACTGGCTGGCCAATTCCCCCAACCAGGCCAACAAGCTGCTGGACTGGACCATCGAGCGCGCCGAGGAACGCCTGCGCCGCAAGAAGGAAAAGGAGATCGACCGGCAGAGCGCGACCCGCAAGCTCCGCCTGCCGGGCAAGCTTGCCGACTGCACGCAATCGGCCGCTCAGGGCGCCGAGATCTTCATCGTCGAGGGCGACAGCGCAGGCGGCAGCGCCAAATCGGCGCGCGACCGAGCCAGCCAGGCGGTGCTGCCCTTGCGTGGCAAGGTGCTCAACGTCGCCGGCGCCACCCGCGACAAGATCACTGCCAACCAGCAGATCGCCGACCTCATCCAGGCGCTGGGCTGCGGCACGCGCGAGCGCTACCGCGAGGACGATCTACGCTACGACAAGATCATCCTGATGACCGACGCCGATGTCGACGGCGCCCATATTGCCTCGCTGCTGATGACCTTCTTTTTCCAGGAGATGCCTAGGCTGATCGACGAGGGCCATCTCTATCTGGCGCTGCCGCCACTGTTCCGGTTGAGCCATGGCGGGAAGGTCGCCTATGCCATGGACGACGCCCATCGCGACCGGCTGCTCGAGACCGAGTTCAAGAGCAAGAAACCCGAGATCACCCGCTTCAAGGGCTTGGGCGAGATGCCCTATGTCCATCTGCGCGAGACGACGATGGACAAGAAGACCCGCATGCTACTGCAGGTGCGGGTGGTCGAGGACCGCGACGATACCAAATCAGCCGTCGACCGCCTGATGGGCACCAAGCCCGAAGCACGCTTCGAGTTCATCCAGGAGAACGCGGCGTTCGTGACCGAGCTGGACGTCTAGTTTGTCGGCTCGCAGGCGTATCCGTCGCCATCCCGATCGAGCTTATAGATGTCTCGGCCAATGACGCGAACTGGGCCACGGACGTAAGCGGGACCATTGCCGTTGCCGCCTGCGCAATCTACATCGCTGGCGATGGGCACACAGACCAAGTCGTAATTGGGATCGCACTCCGGCCCGAGCGGCCCGGCAGAATTCTGAGCCAAGGCACCGGGCGCAGCTGCCAAGACAGCCAGCGACGCCAGCGCCAGCAACACACTCCCTTGTCCTCGCCAGATATCCCACCACATTGGACCATCCTAGCGCCAATCGTGGGGCGGCGACGATACGGGCCTTCACTACATCCGACATCTGACCGACACGAATCGCGATTAACGCAAACGCCCGGAATCCCGTTGACTCACCGGGGGTTTCCACTATGTTCCCGGCGCGTCAGGGACCACTCCAACGGCCCGCGGGCCTTGCTCAAGAGCCCTCGCGCCGCTCCTCCCAACCCTTGAGTGGACTAAAACATTGCCAGAAGACTTCCATGGCCTCGGGCTCAGCGCCAAGGTGACCGATGCGGTCGCGGCTGCGGGCTACACCAAGCCGACCGACATTCAGGCCAGGGCTATCCCACACGTCCTCGACAAGAAGGACATCATCGGCATCGCGCAGACGGGCACCGGCAAGACTGCGTCCTTCGTGCTGCCCATGCTCACGCTGCTCGAAAGCGGCCGTGCCCGGGCACGCATGCCACGCACGCTGATCCTCGAGCCGACGCGCGAGCTCGCCGCGCAGGTCGCCGAGAACTTCGAGAAATACGGCAAGAACCACCGCCTCACCATGGCGCTGCTGATCGGCGGCGTGAGCTTCGAGGACCAGAACAAGGTGCTCGACCGCGGCGCCGACGTGCTGATCGCGACGCCCGGCCGCATGCTGGACCAGTTCGAGCGCGGGCGCATTTTGCTCACCGGCGTCGATATCCTCGTCATCGATGAAGCGGACCGCATGCTCGACATGGGCTTCATCCCCGATATCGAGCGCATCTGCGGCCTGCTGCCGCCGCGCCGGCAGACGCTGTTCTTCTCTGCCACCATGCCGCCCGAGATCGAGCGGCTGACCAAGCGCTTCCTGCGCGATCCGGTGAAGATTGAAGTCGCCCGCCAGGCCTCGACGGCCGAGACGATCGACCAGCGGCTCGTAAAGGTATCCAACAAGCCCGAGGACAAGCGCGCCATGCTCCGCGGCCTGATCCGGGCCGAAGCCGGGCTGACCAATGCCATCATCTTCTGCAACCGCAAGCGCGACGTGGCCACCCTCGCCCGCTCGCTTCAGCGCCACGGCTTCTCCGCCGGCGCACTCCATGGCGACATGGACCAGAAGAGCCGCATGGAGACGCTCGACGCCTTCAAGACCAACAAGCTGACGCTTCTGGTCGCCAGCGACGTCGCGGCACGCGGCCTCGATATCCCCAAGGTCAGTCACGTCTTCAATTTCGACGTACCGACCCATGCCGAGGACTACATCCACCGCATCGGCCGCACCGGCCGCGCGGGCCGCTCGGGTGTGTCGATCACGCTGGCCGCGCCCAGCGACGGCAAATATCTCGATGCCATCGTCAGGCTGATCCAGAAGGACATCCCGCTGGTGACGCTTGACAAGACCGCCGCCGAGCAGATCGCCGCGGACACCGCCGATATTCCCGAAGGCAGCCGCCACAGAAGCGAGCGCGGCAGCAAGCGCCCCGACCGCCATCGCGGCGAGCGGCACAATGGCGCGTCTGACGAAAAGGCTCCGGCCGAGGACAAGCCCGCGCCCAAACGCGCCGCGGCCGCCGATGCCCGCCCGCCCCGTCCCGAGCGCAAGCCGCACGATCCGCCGCGTCCGAAGCGTGACCGCGAACCCGCCGACTCGCCATCCGGCTTCGACGGCAACGTGCCGGCTTTCCTGCTCCGCCCCGGCACGGGCCGCTAGCGGCCTCCGGACGGGCCCTCGATTCATTTGTGATCGAGAAAAACCACGAAAAAACCGTGGCTTGGCGCTTCCCTTTACTGGCCGTTAAACGTCGCCCGTGACAATGCGCACGACCAAGGATTGGTCGTATTGCGGTCGGGGGGGCGAAGTGTCGGAGCAGGAATTCAGACGGGCGCTCGGCTATGCCAATTCCGCGATGGACCTCCTGAAACGCGGTTCCATTCCACCCTACCCCCAGTTCTACGAGCTGCTCTACACCTACGCGACCGGCGTTAATCCAACGCTCAACCATCGCGTCAACCAGATCTTCCGCGACGGCACCGCCACGCAAGAGTTGGCGGAGCGCCTCTATGACGAGTTCCTGAAGGCGCAGGACGCCAATGAGCGTATCTCGTCGGTCAGCGAGCGCATGGCCAACCGCATCGAGGCCGTGCACGAAGCTATCGACACGGCAATGAACACCGCGACTGCCTATTCCGGCACGCTCCAGGCCGCCAGTGGCGATCTTGCCCGCGAGATGTCGGAAGCCGAACTGCGCGCCATGGCGCAGCGTCTCATCGGCGACACGCGCCGCATGCAGGAGGCTAACCACGAACTCGAGCGCAAGCTCGAGGCCTCGCGCGACGACATTGCGTCGCTGCAGCGCGACCTCGACGAAGTCCGCCGCGAGTCCATGCTCGACCCGCTCACCAAGATCTTCAACCGCAAGAGCTTCGACGAGGGGTTGGCGAAGGCTTTCACCGATGCCAATGCGGGCGATGCGCCCCTTTGCCTGATGCTGGTCGATATCGATCATTTCAAGCATTTCAACGACACCTGGGGCCACCAGACCGGCGACCAGGTGCTGCGGCTGGTCGCGATGACGCTGAAATCCAACATCAAGGGCCAGGACATCGCGGCGCGCTACGGCGGCGAGGAGTTTGCCGCCATTCTTCCCGATACCGATCTAGAAGGTGCAATCATTCTGGCCGACAACATCCGCAAGGCCGTGCAGGCCAAGGAACTGCTGAAGCGGTCGACCAATGAGAAGCTGGGACGCATCACGGCGTCCTTTGGTGTAGCGGCGTTCCATCGTGGCGACACGCCGTCATCGCTGATCGAGCGCGCGGATCAATGCCTCTATGCGGCCAAGCATGCAGGCCGCAATCGCGTGTTCAGCGAGACCGAGCTTCGGGACGAAACGATCGTCGCTGCCTAGGCGGCGGTGAGTTCGACACCCACCGAGCGTAACGCGTCCCAATAGCCGGGATATGTCTTGCCGACGCAATCCGGATCGAGAATCGTGATTCCGCCGATCCTCAGTCCGGCCAAGGCAAAGCTCATCGCTATGCGGTGATCCTCATAGGTCTCGATCCTTGTCTGTCGTGTCTGGCCCACGAGGGATGGATCGGATGAAACGACGAGGTCGTCGCCTTTCTCATGCGCGAGCCCTGGCTTGATGCGGCTCAGTTCCGTCGCGAGCGCGCTGATGCGGTCGCATTCCTTGACGCGCAGATTGGCGATGCCGGTGAACCGGACAGGCGCCTCGTTGAATGCCGCGAGCACGGCGAGCGTCGGCACCGCATCCTGCATCTGCGAGCCGTCGATCACGGCCGGCATGTGAGGGAAGGAACGGATAATCGCCACCGCCTTGGCATCTGGCTGGGTGAACGCCTCAGGCGCGGTGCCCAGATCGATGTCGCCGCCGGTGAGCGCCGATGCGGCCCAGAGATAGGTCGCCGCCGACGCGTCGGGCTCGATGGCAAAATCCGTCGCGCCATATCCAGTCGGCTGAACGCGCCACGTCATGTCGTCGATCTGGGCGACATTGGCCCCGAATGCGCGCATCGCCGCGACGGTCAGATCGACATAGCCCCGCGCGTCGAGATCCTTTCCCGTGAGCGCAATGTCGATCGGCCCGGTTCCGAACGGCGCAGCCATCAGCAACGCCGAGACGTATTGCGACGACAGCCCGCCATCGATCTCGACGCGGCCCGAGCCGAAATGGCCCTTGCCCTCGATCATCACGGGCGGGCAGCCGGTGGGCGCGCTGGCGGTGATGCCGAGCGAATGAAGCGCCGTCACCAGCGGACCGATCGGCCGCTTGCGCATGGCCTCGTCACCATCGACGATGACGATGCCGTCGCAGAGGGCAACAGCGGCCGTGAGGAAGCGCGTTGCCGTTCCGGCATTGCCGAGAAAGAGCGGCTCGCTTGGTGCGATGAGCCGGCCGCTCGAGGTCACGCTGAACTCTGTCTCGCTGGGCTCGTCCACGGTGACGCCCATCTGCCGCAACGCCACGGCCATCAGCGTCGTGTCCTTGCTCTTGAGCGCTCCTGTCAGGCGGCTCGTTCCCTTGGCCAGCGCGGCAAGCAGCAGGGCGCGATTGGTGATCGACTTTGATCCAGGGGGCGTGACGCGCCCGCGCAGCGGATGGCCGGGGGGAACAATGGTGAGCGGCGGCGAGGACATGGGCGGCAGGTGCCATGCCGCCCGGCTTCTGTCCAGCTATTCGACCGTCACGGACTTCGCGAGGTTGCGCGGCTGGTCCACATCCGTGCCCATCTGCACCGCCGTGTGGTAGGCCAGCAACTGCACCGGGATCATGGACAGGATCGGGGCGACGAAGCTCGCCACCTTCGGGATCACGATGGTTTCCGCGACACCGGGGCCAGTCTCCTCGACGCCGTCCGCGTCGGTGATGAGGATGATCTGGCCGCCACGGGCCGCCACTTCCTGCATGTTGGACAGGGTCTTTTCCATCAGCTCGTCATGCGGCGCGACAACGATCACCGGCATCTGCTCGTCCACCAGCGCGATGGGGCCGTGCTTGAGCTCGCCCGCGGCATAGCCTTCGGCATGGATGTAGCTGATCTCCTTGAGCTTCAGCGCGCCTTCCATGGCGACGGGGAACATCGGTCCGCGGCCGAGATAGAGCACGTCCTTGGCCTTGCTGAGCCGCTTGGCCAAGGCTTCGATATGGACTTCGGTGGCGAGCGCGCCGGATACCGCCGATGGCAGCGATATGAGCGCGGCGATGAGTTCAGACTCTTTCGCGCGGTCGATGGTGCCGCGCGCGACGCCCGCCGCGATCACGAGACTGGCCAGTGCCGTGAGCTGCGCGGTCAGCGCCTTGGTCGAAGCGACACCGATCTCGGGTCCGCAGAGCGTGGGAAACACGACGCTGCTTTCGCGGCCGATCGTCGATTCCGGGACATTGAGCAGGCTGACGACCGTCTGCCCCTGCCCAGCGCAATAGCGCAGCGCGGCCAGCGTGTCGGCGGTCTCGCCGGACTGGCTGATGAACAGCGCCAGCCCGTCCTTCTCGACCGGCGGCTCGCGATAGCGGAACTCCGACGCCACATCGACATCGGCGGGCAGCCGCGCATAGCGCTCGAACCAGTATTTGGCGATGAGGCCGGCAAAATAGGCAGTGCCGCAGGCCGAAATGGTGAGCCGGTTCAGCTTGGCGAAATCGAAGGGCAGCGTCTCGCGCAGGCTCACCCGCCCCGCGCTCATGTCTACATAGTGGCTGAGGGTGTGCGAGATGGTTTCGGGCTGCTCGTAGATTTCCTTGGCCATGAAGTGCCGGTGGTTGCCCTTGTCCACCAGCAGCGCCGACGCCTGCGACAGCAGCATCTCACGCTGCACGATCGCATCGGCTCCGTCGCGGATGGTGACGCCTTTAGGCCTGATGACCGCCCAGTCGCCATCGAGCAGATAGCTGAGGCGCGAGGTGAACGGGGCCAGCGCCATAGCGTCGGACCCGAGATACATCTCAGTAGTGCCATAGCCGATGGCAAGCGGCGCACCATGCCGTGCCGCGATCAGCAGCTTGTCATGGCCCTTGAACATGAAGGCGAGGGCGAAGGCGCCGCGTAGGGCCTTCAGCGTCAGGCCGACGGCCTGCTCGGGATCGAGCCCGCGATCGATCTCGCGTGTTACCCAGAGGGCAACCGCCTCGGTGTCCGTCTGCGTCTTGGGGAGGTAGCCGTCGCGCGCCAGATCGGCGAGCAATTCGCGGAAATTCTCGATGATGCCGTTGTGGACCACCGCGACCTTGTCGGTCGCATGTGGATGGGCATTGCCCTCGGTCGGTGCGCCATGCGTGGCCCAGCGCGTGTGCCCGATGCCGATCATCCCGCCAAGAGGCTCCATCGAGAGCTTGGTTTGAAGGTTGCCGAGCTTGCCCTCGGCGCGCCGGCGCACAATGGCCCCAGCCTCGAGCGTCGCAACGCCTGCGCTGTCATAGCCGCGATATTCGAGGCGCTTCAACGCATCGACCATGCGTCCCGCGACGGGCTCAACCCCGATGATGCCGACGATACCGCACATCAGACTTTCCCCTTTGCCGCCTGCTTCGCGGCCTTTTTGGCAAGCGCCCGTTCGCGCAGCTTGGTGGCGTAACCCGCCTTGTTCTCCTGCCGCGCCCGCCCCAGCGCAAGCGCGTCGGGGGGAACATCCTTGGTGATAACGCTACCCGACGCGACATAGGCACCATCGCCCAGGGTCACTGGCGCAACCAGTGACGAGTTTGAGCCAACGAACACGCCCTCGCCGATCACCGTCCGATCCTTGTTCACGCCGTCATAATTGCAGGTGACCGTGCCGGCACCGAGATTGGATTTCGCGCCCACTTCGGCGTCGCCGACATAGGTCAGATGTGGGATCTTGGCGCCTTCGCCGATCTTCGCATTCTTGATCTCGACGAAATTGCCGACCTTGGCGTTGTCCGCCAAATCCGCGCCCGGCCGCAGCCGCGCGAAGGGGCCGACGGAGGCGCCGCCGGCGATCACGGCACCCTCGATATGGGAGAAGGCGTGGATGGTAACGCCCGCGCCGATCTTCACCCCCGGTCCAAACACCACATGCGGCTCGATCACTGTGTCGGCACCGATCTCGGTGTCGTAGGAAAAATAGACCGACGCCGGATCCTTGAGCGTAACGCCGGCCTTCATGAAATCGTCGCGGCGCAGCTCCTGGAACTGGGCTTCGGCCCGCGCCAGTTGCGCGCGGTCGTTGACGCCCATCACGTCCGCTTCGGGCGCTACGGCGTAGCCGACCTTGTAGTTCGCCTTGTTGGCGAGCTCGACGAGGTCGGTGAGATAGTACTCGCCCTGCGCATTGGCGGTGCCCACCTGCCCGATGAGCTCGGCGAAGACCGGCGCCCGGAAAGCCAGAATACAGGCATTGCAGAGCCCGATCTTGCGCTCCTCTTCGGAGGCATCCTTGTGCTCGCGGATTGCGAGCAGCCGCTCGCCGTCGGTGATGAAACGTCCATAGCCGGTGGGGTCGGCGGGAAGGAACCCGAGGATCGCGGCGTCCATGCCCGCATCGAGCCGGTCCGTGACCAGCTTGAAGATGGGACCGCTGAGCAGTGGATGGTCGCCATAGACTACCGCCACATAGCCCGTGGCGCCCTCCCAGAGCGGCTTCGCCATCGAGGCCGCGTGGGCGGTGCCCTTGCGCTCCGCCTGCTCGAAGAACTGCACCTCCGGATAAAGTGCGCTGACCTGGTCGCGGAGCGCTTGGTGGTCGGGCGCGGTGACCATCGCCACCCGCGTCGAACCGCCTGTGACCGCCGCCTTCACGACGTGGCCGATGATCGGCAGCCCACCCACCGGGTGCAGCAGCTTGGGCGTCGCCGACCGCATGCGGGTGCCGTCGCCCGCCGCCAGAATGATCGACAACAACTCGGCCATAACCGCCCCTTTTCCCCACCGGATTTGGCCGCATTTTATGGCAGTAACGTGTTGGGAAACCATTACGCCCCGCTGATGGTAAACTCCGCCGGGCCTTGCGATTCGTGAGGCGCTGCGGGGCTTTGCTTGGCGAAGATATCGGACCAGTTGCGGCCGGGGGACGCGACCATCTGGGGCGTCATGACCATTGCCGTCTGGGCGGTGGCGATTCTGGGCGCCAATGTCTCGGCGCTGATCCCCGAAAGCGTGTTCGCCGGGCTGCATACGACGCGGCTGTCGGGCGCGACTCTTAACCAGTTGCGCGCGCAGGTCGCGACGCTCGAAACCCAGTCGACCGTGCTCAAGGAGCAGAACCGGCAATTGCAGGACCGTTTCATGCTCATCGACACCGAGAGTGGCGAGGTGACGCGGCGCGTCGGCGCGCTTGAACTGTCGATCCCCAAGCTGCTCGAAGCGATCCCAGCGGACGACATGATCGACCGGGGAACCGTGACAGCGTCTGTCGGTGGGCCGGCGACGACCTTCGACGCCGAAGGTGGCTCGGTCAGCGTGCGCACGACGCCACTCGCCGGCGGCGCGATGCCGGACCAGGCGATCCCCGACGCGCTGGCCGTGATCCCCGACTCCAACGCTTACGGCGTCGCACTCGGTCCGCCGTTCGACGCGAGCGAGGCGGAGGGTGTCTGGCAGAGTCTCTCTACCCGCGCCGGCTCGCTGCTCGACGGCCTCGCGCCTCTCACCGCCAATATGGAAGGCATGAGCGGCAAGCGCCTGGTCGCCGGTCCGCTGATGGGCGAAAAACAGGCCAACGCACTTTGCGGCCGCTTCGCCAAAGCAGGCATTGCCTGCTCGGTCGTGCCGTTCATCGGCGAGCCGCTGCCATTGCTGAATTGAATGGTAGGCCGGGCGGGAATCGAACCCGCGACCATTCGATTAAAAGTCGAATGCTCTACCCCTGAGCTACCGGCCCGCAGGAACGGGTCAGGAAAAGTTGCAGACTTTTCCGGTTCGACCCGCGACCTACTTCTTGCCGGGCGGACCCGACAATTGCGCGCGGAACATAGCCACGCGCCCCCCATAGTCAACCGAATATGCCGCAACCCCGGGCCGCGTCGGACGTTTGGCTCCCAGATGCGGCGCGTGCCAACCGGACGCGGCGGAGAAGGGAAACGACGCGATTTTTCCGGTTTCTCGCGTCGGGCAACGAAACGCCAGACGAGTCCCTGACCTGCCCGCGCCGTATCTAGCCCCTGAGCTTGAGATAATGCGCCAGCAGCCCCTTGGTGGAGGCGTCGTTGCCGGTGTTGGGCGCCGTCCCCTGCACCTTGGGCAGCAGCGCCTTGGCCAATTGCTTGCCAAGCTCCACCCCCCACTGGTCGTAGGAGTTCACGTTCCAGATCGTGCCCTGCACGAACACCTTGTGCTCATAGAGCGCCACGAGCATGCCCAGCATTTCGGGCGTGAGCTTGGGGTACATCAGGGTGTTCGACGGGCGATTGCCGGGGAACATCTTGTGCGGCGTCAGTTCCCTGATGCGTGCCTTGCCGAGCCCCTGAGCGGTCAATTCGGCAACCACCTCCTCCTTGGTCTTGCCCAGCATCAGCGCCTCCGACTGCGCCAGCACATTTGCGACAAGCTTCTCGTGATGTGGCGGCAGGTGCTCATGCGGCTGCGCGGCAATCAGGAAATCGACCGGGATCACCGACGTCCCTTGATGGATGAGCTGGTAGAAAGCGTGTTGTCCGTTGGTGCCCGGCTCGCCCCAGATGATCGGCCCGCTGGGATAGTCGAGTGGCTTGCCCTGCAAATCCACCGACTTGCCGTTGCTCTCCATATCCTGCTGTTGGAGATAGGCGGCAAAACGCGACAGGCGCTGGTCGTAGGGCAGCACCGCATGCGTCGCGAAGCCCCAGGCGTTGCGGTACCATACACCCAGCAGTCCCATGATGACCGGCAGATTCTTCTCGAGCCGCGTCTTCAGGAAATGCTGGTCCATCTCATAGGCGCCGCGCAGGAACTTCTCGAAATTGTCGAAGCCCACCGCGATGGCCACCGGCAGCCCGATGGCCGACCAGACGGAATAGCGGCCACCCACCCAGTCCCAGAAGCCGAAGATGCGGTCGGACTGGATGCCGAATTCGGCGCAGGCCTTGAGATTGGTGGACAGCGCCGCGAAATGATGCGGCACCGCGTCCTCGCCCAGCGCCTTCGCGATCCAGTCGCGTGCCGTCGCAGCATTGGTCATCGTCTCGTCGGTGGTGAAGGTCTTGCTGGCGACGACGAACAGCGTCCGCTTGGGATCGAGGCCCTGGAGCGTGTCGTGGATATGGGCGCCGTCGATATTGGAGACGTAGTGGGCGCGCAGGTCGGGCCGGCCACAGGGCGCGAGCGCCAGCGTCACCATGGCGGGGCCGAGATCGGAGCCGCCAATGCCGATATTGATGACGTCGGTGAAGCGCTCGCCTGTCGCGCCCTTGATTGTGCCGGCGCGCACGGCGGTCGAGAAATTCTTCATCGCCTTCAGCACGGCGCGGATGTCGGGCATCACGTCGCGGCCGTCGATCTTCACCGGCTTGTCGCCCCCATAGCGCAGGGCCATGTGCTCGACGGCACGGTCTTCGGTGATGTTGATGTGCTGGCCCTTCCACATCGCATTGCGTCGCTCCTCGACGCCGGACTTGCGCGCAATGTCGAACAGCGCCGCCATCACCTTCTCGTCGATGCGATTCTTGGAGTAGTCGAGGAGCAGGTCGCCGGCGGAGACCGAGAACGTCTTGAAGCGGGTCTTGTCCCTGGCAAAGAGCTGTCGCATCGGCGTCTTCTCGAGCCGCGCGCGGTGCTTCATCAGCGGGTTGAGCAAGGATTTCCGCTTCGACGCCATCACTGTCTCCTAGTTGATTTCAGGCAGATCGCCGCGCGCCCAGCCGTCGCGCGTTTGTGCCGCATAGTCGGCAAATGCGCCAGCCTCGATCGCCGCGCGGGCGCCTTTCACCAGCTCCTGATAGTAGTGCAAATTGATCTGGCTGAGGATCATCGCGCCCAGGATCTCCTCCGTCCGGATCAGATGGTGAAGGTAAGCCCGCGAGAAGCGCCGGCAGTTCGGATTGGGCGATTCCGCGTCGAGCGGACGGACGTCGTCCCTGTGCCGGGCATTTTTCAGGTTAATGACGCCGAAGCGCGTATAGGCATGGCCGTGGCGGCCTGCCCGCGTGGGGTGGACGCAGTCGAACATGTCGATGCCGCGCGCAATGCCGCCGAGAATGTCGTCGGGCTTGCCGACTCCCATGAGGTAGCGGGGCTTCTCAGCCGGCAGCTCGGGCGCGATGGCGGCCAGTACGCGGAACATCGTCTCCTGCGGCTCGCCCACCGCGAGGCCGCCCACCGAATAGCCGTCGAAGCCGATAGATTTGAGACCCGCGGCCGACCGCGACCGCAATTCGAGATCGTCGCCTCCCTGGTTGATACCGAACAGCGCCCGTTGCGGTTGATGGCCGAACGCGTCCTTGCTCCGCTGCGCCCAGCGCAGCGAAAGCTCCATCGCCCGCTCAATCTCCTTGCCCTCGGAGGGTAGCGGGATGCACTCGTCGAGCTGCATGATGATGTCGCTGTCGAGCAGCGTCTGGATTTCGATGGAGCGCTCCGGCGTCAGCTCATAGGCGGCGCCATCGATATGCGAGCGGAAGGTCACGCCCTTCTCGGTGAGCTTCCTGAGCTTGGCCAGCGACATCACCTGGAAGCCGCCGCTGTCCGTCAGGATCGGCCGCGCCCAGTCCATGAAGGCATGGAGACCGCCCAGCGCCGCTACGCGCTCCGCGCCGGGGCGCAGCATGAGGTGATAGGTGTTGCCCAGCAGGATGTCGGCGCCGGTATCGCGCACCTGCTCGGGATACATTGCCTTGACCGTGCCGACAGTACCCACCGGCATGAAAGCCGGCGTCTCGACCGCGCCGCGATGCGTATCGATCCGCCCGCGCCGCGCCATGCCGTCGGTGTGGGTGAGGGTGAAGGAAAAAGGCGTCATGGGCGGGCGCTATAGTCGGACAACTGGAAAATGTCACTAACCGCAGGCAAAGCATATGGCGTCGCAACTACGAACTAGTAAGCTGACGGCAGATGAAAGACCCAACGACTACCTTCCGCGTTGAGAACTTGTCCAAGCGCGATCTCATCGTTGCCATCGAACCTTGGGCACAGGCGATCACTTTGGCGCCCCGTGGCCAGATTAAGTTCACCTACCCCAACAACGAGTATGCCCAATTGGACATCTCATACAGTGACGATGGCTCGACAACTGTTGGCCTTATGTACGCTGACATCACGTACAGCCACGACGGTGAAGAGGTGACCTGGCACTGGCCGCACGAACTGTTCTAGCGGTCAGCCGTCCTCCTCATCCTCCTGCTCCGCCCGGAACAGCAAGCTCGAATCCCCGTAGGAATAGAACCGGTACCGAAACCGGATCGCATGCGCATAGGCCGCCTTCATCGTCTCCAGCCCCGCAAAGGCCGAGACCAGCATGAACAGGGTCGATTTGGGCAAATGGAAATTGGTCATCAGCACGTCCACCGCCCGGAAGCGGAAGCCGGGTGTGATGAAGATGTCGGTCTCGCCGATGAAAGGCCGCAACTCGTCCGTCGCCCGTGCCGCCGTTTCCAGCAGCCGGAGGCTGGTCGTCCCGACCGCAACGATCCGCCCGCCCTTCGCCTTGGCTTCCTGCAGCCGGTGCACGACGGCCTCCGGCAGTTCGCCCCATTCGGCATGCATCACATGATCTTCGGTATCGTCCGCCTTCATCGGCAGGAACGTCCCTGCCCCGACATGCAGCGTCACGCGCTCTATGGTAACGCCCATGTCGTTGAGCCGCTGCAGCAGGCCCTCGGTGAAATGCAGCCCCGCCGTGGGCGCGGCCACGGCGCCGTCCACGGCGGCATAGACCGTCTGGTAGTCCGACTTGTCGCGCTCCTCGGTGCCGCGTTTGGCCTCGATGTAAGGCGGCAACGGCATGGCGCCATGCGCCTTGATCGCCTCGTCCAGTTCGGCGCCGCGAAGATCGAAGCTCAGCGTCACCTCGCCCGTGTCGCCCTTGCCTGACACGGTCGCGAGTAGCGAGCCGTCATCGCCGAGCTCCAGCCGGTCGAGCACATGCAAGCGCTTGGCCGGACGCGCGAACGCCCGCCAGGTCTGAACGTCGACCCGCTTGTGCAGGTTGAAGGAAACCGTTGAACGATTGTCGCCACGAATGCGCGTGCCCTTGAGCTCGGCCGGGAGCACGCGCGTGTCGTTGACTACGAGAACGTCGCCGGGCCAGAGGACATCGAGCAGATCGGTGACGTGCCGGTCCTCCAGCCCCTGCCCCGGCCGCACCACCAGCATCCGCGCGCTGTCGCGCGGTTCCGCCGGATGGAGCGCGATGCGCTCCTCGGGCAGCTCGAAATCGAAGAGATCGACCTTCATGGGCCGCCGGCTCTATGGGCCTTCACAGGTGACCGGCCACGCGCCATGGCCGGCGATCCTCAGCGTGCCGCCATGAACGAAGCTGTCGCCTTCCGCGGCCTTGAACAGCCGCAGTTCCGCGAGCTTGGCGAAATCGCCGTCCATCGCGTCGATCCGCACCGTCTCGGCATCCTCGAACTGCTGTCCCACCGAAACCGGGTCGCCCGGACCGTAGGCGACATCGCTGGCCCAGACCTGCTCGCCGACCGAGATATTGAGCCCGACGACAGAGAGGACGCCGAGCCCGTCACCCGAGAGATAGTCTAAGCTCGCCTCGCCCGCCGGCGAGGCGCAATGCACCCATTCGGTTGCCAGCGCTGGCCCCGAGACAAACAGGGCCGCTGCAACCAGCGCGCGGATCATGCCACGTCGGCCGCGACCTTCACCGAGACCATCTTGTCGGGATCGCGCACCGGTTCGCCGCGCTTGATCTTGTCGACATTCTCCATGCCCGAGATGACCTTTCCCCAGACGGTGTATTGCCGGTCGAGGAAACGGGCATCGTCGAACACGATGAAGAACTGCGAATTGGCGCTGTTCGGATCCTGCGCCCGCGCCATCGAGGCCACGCCACGTACATGCGGCTCGGCGCTGAATTCCTGCTTGAGGTTCGGATAGTCGGAACCGCCGGTTCCGGCCCGCGAAGTATTGTCGCCCTTGCCATGCTTCACATCGCCGGTCTGCGCCATGAAGCCGTCGATCACGCGGTGGAAGACCACGCCATCATAGGCGCCCTCGCGAGCTAGCTTCTTGATGTGCGCGACATGGTTGGGCGCAAGGTCGGGCCGCATCTCGATCACCACCGGCCCCTTGGTGGTTTCGATCAGCAGCGTGTTCTCGGGATCCTTGTAGTCGGCCATGTGCCTCTTCCTTCTTACTTATATTCGATCTTGGCGGAAATGATCTTGTCCGGGCTGGCCGGCGGCTCGCCGCGCGTAATGTTGTCGACGAACTCCATGCCCGAAACGACCCGGCCGAACACAGTGTACTGTCCGTCGAGGAATGTGCAGTCCTTGAAGCAGATGAAGAACTGCGAGTTGAACGTGTCCGGGTCATTGGTTCGTGCCGCGCCCACTGCCCCTCGGGTGAACGACTCGGCGTTGAACTCGGCCTTGACGTTTGGCAGGTCAGAGTCGCCCGTCCCCACCATGTTCATGTCGAATCCGGCCGAGCCTTCTTTGCCGAAGCGCACGTCGCCCGACTGCGCCATGAAATCTTCGATCACGCGGTGGAACACGACATTGTCGTAGTCGCCACGCTCGGTCAGCGTCACGATCCGCTCGACATGGAGCGGAGCGACATTCGGCAGGAGCTCGATATCGACCACGCCGTCCTTGAGCGTCAGCATCCAGTGGGGCGTACCGCTCTGGGCGGGTGCAGAGCCGGCAAGGGTGGCGATTGCGGCGAAGACGCCGGCGAATGCGGCGAGCCGCTTGAACAGGGACATCATTCTTTCCTGAGAGCCTTCAACACATTGGGGGGGACGAATTTGGAGATATCACCGCCCATTTCGGCGATCTGACGCACCAGCGTGGCCGAGATGTGGCGGACGGGCGGCGAGGACGGCAGGAATACCGTCTGCAGCTCGGGCGCCATATTGGCGTTCATCCCCACCATCTGCATCTCGAAATTGTAGTCCGTCGTGTCGCGCAGCCCGCGGATGATGAGCTTGGCGCCGTTCGCCCGCGCCGCATCCACCATCAGTCCGCCGAAATCGACGACCTTGATGACGGTGTTCGTCCGCTTGCCGATGGGCTCGAGCGTCTGCTTCAGCAACTCGATCCGGTCCTGGTGCGAAAACAACGGCTTCTTGGAATGATGAGTACCGACCCCGACGACCAGTTCATCCACCAGCTTGCAGGCCCGCTCGATGACGTCGAGATGGCCATTGGTGAGAGGGTCAAACGAGCCCGGATAAAATCCGACCAGGTGGGTCATCTGCCGCCCTTTCGGGTAAGGGTGAATGGGGTCCGGCGGGGTTCTGTCACGCCCCGGCGGCTCTGGCAAGAAGGCCGATTCAGTGGTGTTGGAGGGCCAGCCAGACCGCTGCTCCGATCAGGATCACGCCCGCGGTCTTGCTGGCCCAATGGGCGGCTGGACCTGTGAGCGCCGACCGTGCCGTGGCGGCAATGGTAATGTACGTGACGTCAGCGATGATCGCCGCTACGATCTCAATGCTGCCGAGGAGAACCACCTGCGGCCAGGCGGGATAGTCCGGATTGACGAACTGCGGCAGGAACGCCCCGAAGAACAGCAGCGCCTTGGGATTGCCCCAGAGCACGAAGAACCCGGCGACGACCTGCCGCCACCCATTCTGCGACGCACCCGCCGTCCAGATCTTCACCATGCTGTCCGAGCGCAGATAGCCGATGCCGAGCCAGATCAGATAGGCGGCACCTGCATATTTGATGATGTCGAAGATCGCCGTGACCAGCCCCGTCACCGCCTCCAGCGCCACCGCCGCCACGATCACCATGGTGATGCGCGCCACCGTTGCACCAAGTTCATGCAACAGTCCGGCAACCACGCCCCGTGCCAGCGCCATGCTGACCACGGCCGAAACCGTGATGCCCGGCGCGTAGACGACGACGAAGGCCGCGATCGTGAACGAGATCAGCGTTGCGGCGTCGGGAACGTGCAGGAGCGGAATGGATCAGGCCTTCTTGACCAGTGCCAGCCACACGCCGCCGGCCATCAGCACAGCACCCGAAACCCGGCTCAACAGCTTCACCCGCGCCGCTGACAGCAGTCCCCGCGCCCGCCCGCCCAGCACCGCATAGACCGAGTCCGATGCGCCCGCGATCAGCATGAAGAACAGCCCGAGCACCACCACCTGCGGAAAGGCCGCCGCTTCCTTCTGCACGAACTGCGGCAGGAACGCCCCGAGGAAGATCAGCGCCTTAGGATTCGACCAGATCACGAGAAACCCATCCAGCATCAGCCGGCGATAGGACTTCGCTGGACCCGCCGCCGCCTCACCCAGCTTGCCCGATGAGCGGATCATGTTAAAGCCGAGCCAGACGAGGTAAGCCGCGCCCGCCAGCTTGATCCAGTCGAAGGCCACCGCCATGAATCCGATCACCGCCTGCAGTCCAAGCGCCACCACCAGGATCATGCCGACCAGTCCGACCTGTGTACCCGCGATGATCGAAAGCCCCGCCAGCGTCCCCGACCGCAGCGAATTCGCAAGGATCACCGTGACCGTCGGACCCGGCACGATCGCCAGCAGGAAGCAGGCGAGCAAGTAGGGCAGCAGCGTTGCGAGCGAAAACATCAAAGGCCTCCGTCGAGTGCCCGGGCCTGCGAACCTGGCCGCCCCGGCATCTCGCGGACCACCCAAAACCCAGTTTCCAGAGCAATGCAAGAGAGGCCGCGCCGGCCAATTGCCGTCTGGACCGAGGTCTGCGCCCCGGACTAGGAAAGCCCGATGACCGTCGCCTTCTTGATCCTTGCGCATAGCAATGCCGGACAGTTGCGCCGCCTTGTCGACCGGCTCAGCGGCCCGGGCGCCGCAACCTTTGTGCATCTCGACCGCAAGGCCGAGCGCGCGCCCTTTGTGGATGCGTTGGCCTCGTCGACGGCCCTCCTTCTTCCCGAACAGGAATCCCTGCGGACATTCTGGGGCGGCGCCAGTCTCGTTCGCGCCACGTTGAAGATGCTGCAATTGGCGCTCGCCGATCCCGATGTGGATCGGCTCTGCCTGTTGTCGGGCGCCTGCTATCCGGCACGGCCTCTGGCATCCATTCTCGCCAGCCTCGAACCGTCGGGCCAGCAGCACCTGTACATCGCCCACCGGTTCTCGCCGGGAAGCACAACCGGGATCGACCGCTTCTATGCCTATCGCCATAGATCGGACAGCCGGCTGTTCAACCACCGCACGGGGATCAAGCCTCTACGTGTCGCCTTCAGCCTGGTTTCCAACCTGGTGCCGAGAACCTATCTCCCCGACTTCCCGATCTATCACGGCTCAACCTGGTGGGCACTCGACCGCCGCGCGGCCGAGTACGTCATCGATTTCGCCGGCCGGCGACCCGACATCCTTCGCTGGTTCGACGGTGCGATGCTTGTCGAGGAAGCCTTCTTCGGGAGCGTCCTGCGCAACAGCCCCTTCGCCAGCGAAATCGTGTGTGACTATGTCGCCGGCGTCCCTCTAGGCGCGAACCCCAATCGGCATGGCGTCCACTATGTCGACTGGTCGCAATCCACCGACGCCTCACCCAAGGTTCTCACCATTGACGATCTCGAACCCGTCATCCGGTCGGACGCACTTTTCGTGCGCAAGGTCGACCCGCAACTCTCGGCGAGCCTGATGGATGCGCTCGACGGGCAGGGTTGAGAACTCCGCCTCACTCCTCGCCTTCGTCCTCGCCTTCAGGCTCGCTGATCCGTTCGACCGCCACCACCTTCTCGCCTTCGGCCGTGCGGAACACACGCACGCCCTTGCTCGCGCGGCTGGTGTAGCGGATGCCGTTCACCGGCACCCGGATGAGTTGGGCGCCATCGGAAATCAGCATGATCTGGTCGGCATCCTCCACCGGGAACGCCGCCACCAGCTTGCCGATCTCGTCGATCTTGCGCTGATCCGTTGCCTTAATGCCTTTGCCACCCCGGTTGGAGATGCGGAACTCGTAAGACGAAGATCGCTTGCCATAGCCGAGCTCGCTGACCGTCAGCACGAACTGCTCGGCCGCGCCCATTTCGACATAGCGGGCTTCATCCAGCGCGACATCGCCGCTGCTCTCTTCCGCCTCCTCGCCACTATCTTCAACATCGGCATCCGACTCGGCCTCCTCTCCGGTCGCTGCCCGACGGATCGCGCCCGATTGCTTGAGATAGGCCTCGCGCTCGGCCGGCGTCGCATCGACATGGCGAAGAATCGACATCGAGATGACGCTGTCCCCCCTGCCCAGGCCGATGCCGCGAACGCCGGTCGATGTGCCGGTCCCGCCATTGCCGCCGAAAACCCGGATGTCTCCGGTCTGGAAGCGGATCGCCTGGCCCAGCGCCGTCGTCAGCAGCACGTCGTCGCCCTCCTTGCTGAGCTCGACACCAATGATGGTCTGCCCGGGGTCGTCAAATTCCATCACGCGCTTTCCGAGCGTGGTGCGCGGTACGCAGTCGCTCAGCCTGTTTCGGCGGATGCCACCTGTCGACGTCGCAAACATGACATCATGTGCGTCCCATTCCGCCTCATCCTCCGGTAGCGGGACAATTGAAGTAATCCGCTCACCCTCGTCCAATGGCAGCATGTTGATTAGCGCACGCCCCCTCCCCTGCGGTTCTGCGATCGGCAGGCGCCAGACCTTGAGTTTGTAAACCTGGCCGAGCGAAGAGAAGAACAGCACAGGCGCATGCGTATTGGCGACAAACAGCCGCGTCACGAAATCCTCGTCACGCGTCGCCATGCCCGAGCGGCCCTTGCCGCCGCGCTTTTGCGCACGATAGGCCGATAGCGGCACCCGCTTGATGTAGCCGGCATGCGTCACCGTCACGACCATGTCTTCGCGGACGA
The DNA here is from genome assembly GCA_035549855.1 of Devosia sp. GTDB lineage: Bacteria > Pseudomonadota > Alphaproteobacteria > Rhizobiales > Devosiaceae > Devosia_A. The sequence goes on from DASZPY010000019.1 coordinate 31,739, forward strand.
TCAGATCCTCGTCCTCGAAGTCACCTGCGGCATCGTCGATGACCGTCAGCCGCGGCGTACCGAACTCCTCCTTCACTGCCGTAAGCTCATCGCGCACGATCTGCTGAACGCGCTCGCGCGAGCGGAGAATGTCGAGGAAATCTTCGATGTCCTTGCCGAGCCCATTGAGCTCGTCGCCGATCTCGTTGCGGCCGAGCGCCGTCAGGCGGCTCAGCGTCAGGGCGAGGATCGCCCGCGCCTGCTCGTCGCTGAGGCGGAACGTGCCGTCTTCGGCGATCTTGTGCCGCGGGTCATCGACCAGCGCCATCAGCGGAGCAACGTCCCGAGCCGGCCAGTCGCGTTCCATCAACCGCTCGCGGGCCACGGTGGCGTCGGGGGCGGCGCGGATCAGCGCAATGACTTCATCGATATTGGCAACCGCGACGGCGAGGCCGACCAGCACATGGGCTCGGTCGCGCGCCTTGTTGAGCAGGAAGCGCGCGCGGCGGGTGACGACGTCCTCGCGGAACTCGACGAACGCCCGAAGGATGGGGATGATCCCGGTCAGTTCTGGCTTGCCGCCATAGAGCGCCACGAAGTTGCAGCCGAAGGACGACTGCAGCGGCGTGAAACGGTAGAGCTGGTTGAGGACGACGTCCGGAACCGCGTCGCGCTTGAGTTCGATGACGACACGGATGCCGTGCCGATCGGATTCGTCGCGAATATCCGAGATGCCTTCGATGCGCTTCTCGCGCACCAGTTCGGCCATCTTCTCGATCATCACCGACTTGTTCACCTGATAGGGAATTTCGGTGATGATCAGCGCCTCGCGGCCGCCGCGCATCTCCTCGGTGTTCACCTTTCCCCGAATGAGTATCGAGCCACGGCCGGTTTCGTATGCCGAGCGAATGCCAGCGCGGCCGAGGACAATGCCTGCCGTCGGGAAGTCCGGGCCGGGCAGTATCCGCATGATCTCGCTGACACCGATATCGGGGTTGTCGAGCACGGCGAGCGTCGCATCGATCGTCTCGCCGAGATTGTGCGAGGGAATGTTGGTCGCCATACCCACGGCAATGCCGCCGCCGCCATTGACCAGTAGATTGGGGAAGCGCGCCGGCAGCACCGCCGGCTGTTGCCGCGAGCCGTCATAGTTGTCATAGAAATCGACCGTGTCCTTGTCGATGTCCTCGAGCAGGGAGCCGGTCACCTTCTCCATGCGCACTTCAGTGTAGCGCATGGCCGCCGGCATATCGCCGTCGATCGAGCCGAAATTGCCCTGGCCATCGACCAGCGTCACGCGCAATGAGAAATCCTGCGCCATACGCACGAGCGAGAAATAGACCGCCTCGTTGCCATGCGGGTGGTACTTGGCGATGACATCGCCGACCACGGCCGCCGATTTGTGGTACGGCCGGTTCCACACATAGTTCTGCTCATGCATCGAATAGAGGATGCGTCGATGCACCGGCTTCAGGCCGTCGCGCGCGTCCGGCAAGGCGCGGCTCACGATCACGCTCATCGCGTAATCGAGGTAGCTCTTGCGCATCTCGTCGGTGATCGAAACCGGGGCGACGTCCGAAGGCGGGAGGCTGCCTTCGTCTTGTTCTGGCGTGTCTGACACTGGGACCGTTTAGGGCTTGTTTTGGCTGCTGAGGGTCTAGTCGATTCCGGCCGCAAATACCAATGCCACCGGGGTTTTTGGGCATCTTGATGCCGGTCATCCACCGCCCCCTTCAGATAGGGAACAAACCCGCCGATTTCGAGGCCTGTACGCCCGAAAACCCGCCGATTTTTCTGGGCAGCGGACACCTCCCATTGTGATGTTTTCACCGCTCCGGGCGGCTGCCCGCTCCCCCGGCCTTGCTTTGCCAAGGGATGTGTTCATTCTCCTGCCAATTCTGGTCGCCGGGGGGCGATTCTTTCATCCGCTGGGAGGCGTGAAGACATGAAACCGTTCGGACCTCTGGCGAAAGCCGTGGCCCTGGTGGGGATTATCGTCGGGATGGCGGCCGCGCCCAGTTTCGCCGGCCAGGCCGAAGACCAGCTTCTCGACCAGTTCATTGGCGAGTGGCGGGGCAACGGCCAGATGACCGGTGCGCGCACCGACCCGGTCACGTGCCGCCTGACAATGACCAGCGCCAACCAGTCTAAGGTCAACTTCGTCGGCCGCTGCTCCTTCGCCGGCGCGCAGCTTGGCGTCCGCGGCACCGTCGGCTTCATCGACGCCAACAATCGCTACGAAGCTTCAATGACCGCGACGCCGGGCAGCTACAAGGGCCGGGCGGTCGGCCGTAAAGTGGGCGACAGCATCATCTTCGATCTCAAGGACCGCAATGTCGAGAACGGCAGCGCCTACGACATCGCCTCGTCCATGGTGCTCAAGGGCGGCAAGATCAACGTGGCGTTCAAGGTGACCTTCGCGGATTCCGGCGAAAGCATCTCGGCGCAAATTCCGTTCGAACTGAAGTCCTGATCGCGGCGCATTGCCGGACAGCCAAACGGCCCGCAATGCAGGCCGTTTTCTTTTGCCATATCGGCGCTGTCCGCTCAGAACGGGATGTCGTCGTCCACGCCGCCCGGCTCGAAGGCCGGGGCATTCGCGGCCGGCCGGCGGCCCTCCGAGCGGCTTGGCGGGCCGGAGAAGCCCGTATCGCCGCCGGCGTCGCCGCGCCCGTCGAGCATGGTGAGGTTCGAATTAAACCCCTGCAGCACCACCTCGGTCGAATAACGGTCCTGCCCGCTCTGGTCCTGCCACTTGCGGGTCTGCAGCTGGCCCTCGAGATAGACCTTGGCGCCCTTCTTCAGATACTGCTCCGCCACCTTGGCGAGCCCCTCTGAAAAGATCACCACCCGGTGCCACTCGGTCTTTTCCTTGCGCTCGCCGGAATTGCGGTCCCGCCAGCTCTCCGACGTCGCAACCGACAAATTCACGACCTTGTTGCCGCTTGGCAGCGTGCGCACTTCGGGATCCGCGCCCAGATTACCAACCAGAATGACCTTGTTTACGCTGCCTGCCATGGGCCCAACCTTTCGCTCTGAATACCGCCTGCGTCCGGCAGGCCGCGCATCCTAGCGGAGGCCCCGATACGCTGCCGGTCAATAAGCCCGGTTGCGCACAGTCCCGTTGGATGTTCTTGTTATGTTCGCATTCGTTCATCTCCGCGTCAAGCGTCCAGTGCGCGTATGTGCGTCGGAGGCCGCATGGTCACCATGTTCGTAAGGATGTTTGAGCATCCTGCCGAAATCACTTAAGCTCCCGAAACAACCTGTTAAGTACGCGTTATGACCGACAGTCCGCTCGAATCCCCCCAGTCCCGCGTCAGGCCCGAGCCCGTAACCGCGCCCACGGCGAAAGCCCAGCCGAAACGCTGGTTTGCCACGCGTGCCGGCAACACCCTCCGTTATTCGATGATGAACATCTTCATCATCTTCGGCATGATCGGCATGGCGCTGGGCGGCGTCTTTACTTTTGCTGGAATTGCATTCTCCTTCGTCCTGTTCGGCTATGTCGACGAGCTGTTCGGCGATGCCGGCGCCAAGGAGGACATGCCGCCGGTCTGGTACATGCAACTGATGCTGTATCTGACACTGCCGCTGCTGATCCTGCTGACGCTGGTGACTTTTGATGTCACGGCCACTGCCAGCATTCCTTGGCTTGACGCAGCCCTTAGCTTCTTCGGCTTCCACCCGGATGCCGCCCGGCTGGCGACCGCCGCCCTGAATTCCGGTTTCTTCAGCCATGGCGCGTGGGTGAGCCTCGGCATGTACTATGGCGCCGCAGGCGTGAATGTGAGCCACGAGCTCGTCCACCGCACCGACAAGCCCTTCGATCAGTTGATCGGCCGCTGGCTCCTCGCCTTCACCTGGGACACCGGCTTCTCGATCGAGCATGTGCACGGCCACCACCGCAACGTAGGGACCGAAAACGATCCCGCCACCGCAAAGCGCGGCGAATACATTGTCGGCTTCGTCTTCCGGTCGACTTACGGCCAGTGGATCCGCGCCAAGCGCTTCGAGGACGAGCGCCTGATGCGCAAGGGCATTCCCAATCTTCCGTGGACCAACAAGTTCTGGCGCGGTCAGATGATGACTCTCGTGGTCGTCGCCTTCTATGTCTTCTTCCTCGGCCCGATCGGTATCTTCTACTCGCTGTATTCAGGCTTCATCGGTAAGATCTACCTCGAGGTCGTGAACTATATCGAGCATTACGGGCTCGTTCGCATCCCCGGCACGCGCGTCGAAGCGCGCCACTCCTGGGACAGCCATCGCCGCGTCTCGACCGGGCTGTTCTACAATCTCATGCTCCACTCCAATCACCACGCGCAGGCCACGCGCCGCTACTGGGAGCTGGAGCAATCGACGGAGGCGCAGGCCGTGACCCTGCCCCGCGGCTACATGGCGATGATCCTCTTCGCCTTCACCGGCCGGCCCTTCTTCCGCTACATCAACAAATATCTGGCGCGGTGGGACCGGGAACTGGCGAGCCCGGAGGAGCGGGAATATCTTCGGCAGAAGGGGTTGCTGCTGGGATAGTGCAGACTTGGCGTCATGCACTGCGAGACAGAACACATGATGTATTGACCCTGGTCAATACAACGCCCAACCCAATCGACAGGATCACCCCGATCTGGGGATCTGCGATGAACGAACTGTCTCGTCGATCGAGCGGCCTGCGGTGGGGACTCGGTCTCGCCGGCGCCGCTGTCCTTCCTTTCTTGGCCGAGGTCCTGCTCATTCGCGCAGGCAAGGCTTCTGAGATCGTCAGCACTTACTCGATCGCCTACTTCGTCTCCACGGCGCTTGGGGCTTCGGGAATACTCCTGCTACCGATCCGCTTGCGCCACCGGCTTGCTATTCTCGTTCCCTACGTCCCGCTCATCTTCTTCATGTTGCTCATCTTCGCCCTCGACATTGGCTGTCGCTGGTATCGGGACTGCCTCTAGCAAGGATACACCGGACAAGCGGAAGGGTCTTGACCGACTCCCCTATGTTCCGCTTATGTTCTCATGAGCACGGCGGCTTGCGTGGTGACTGTTTGGGCTGCCCGTGCTTAGCTTGAGAAAGCGGCTGCGGCTTCCCATCTAAGGCCACACTGCTCCCGAAAATGCTGACAGAAGCTGACAGGCCAGCCTCCTATGGCCTCGTCGCTTGCCGATGGATATGCGATGCCCACCAAAACTCCCGCTTCGACTAACCGTGACATCGTCATTCGTGGCGCCAAGGAGCACAACCTCAAGAACATCGACCTGAAGCTGCCGCGCGACAAGCTGATCGTCATGACGGGGCTGTCGGGATCGGGCAAATCGTCCCTTGCTTTCGATACGATCTATGCCGAGGGGCAGCGGCGCTATGTCGAGAGCCTCAGCGCCTATGCGCGTCAGTTCCTCGAGATGATGCAGAAGCCTGACGTCGAGCAGATCGACGGGCTGTCACCGGCCATCTCGATCGAGCAGAAGACCACCAGCCGCAATCCGCGCTCGACCGTCGGCACCGTCACCGAGATATACGACTATCTGCGTCTGCTCTTCGCGCGCGTCGGCATCCCCTATTCGCCGATCACTGGCCTGCCCATCGAGAGCCAGACCGTGAGCCAGATGGTCGACAAGGTCATGGCCCAGCCCGAGGGGACGCGCCTGTTCCTGCTGGCGCCGATCGCGCGCGGCCGCAAGGGCGAATACAAGCGCGAGCTCAACGAGCTCATGCGCAAGGGCTTCCTGCGCGCCAAGATCGACGGCGAGTTCACCGACATCGAGGATGCGCCGAACCTCGACAAGAAAATCAAGCACGATATCGAAGTGGTGGTGGACCGCGTCGTCGTCGCCCCCGATATCGCGGCGCGCCTCGCGGAAAGCTTCGAGACCGCGCTGAAGCTGGCCGACGGCATCGCCTTCGCCGAATTTGCCGACGAGAAGGAAAAGGACGGTTCGGCCAAACGGCTGATCTTTTCCGAAAAGTTCGCCGATCCGATCTCGGGCTTCACCATTCCGGAGATCGAACCGCGGCTGTTCTCGTTCAACAATCCGTTCGGCGCCTGCCCGGTCTGCGACGGCCTCGGCACCGAGCAGAAGATCGACCCTAATCTCATAGTTTCCGACGTGACACTGTCACTGCGGGATGGCGCCATCGTGCCCTGGAGCAAGACCAGCGCCCCATACTACCAGCAGACGCTACAGGCGGTGACCAAGCACTACGGCGCCTCGACCGGCACGGCCTGGGAAGAGCTGAGCGAAGAAGTCCAGAACGCCGTTCTCTACGGCACCGGCAAGACCGACATCAATTTTGTCTATGACGACGGATTGCGCACCTACAAGACCAAGAAGCCGTTCGAGGGCGTCATCGGCAATCTGGAACGGCGCTACAAGGAGACGGAAAGCGCCGGCATGCGCGAGGAGATCGAGCGCTATATGTCCTCGGCGCCCTGCCTTGCCTGCAATGGCTACCGGCTGAAGCCGGAGGCGCTGGCGGTCAAGATCGACGGGCTGCATGTCGGACAGGTCTCGGAAATGTCGATCCGCGCCGCCGCGCAATGGTTCAGGGACATGCCCAAGCGGCTGACGGACCAGCAGCGCCAGATCGGCGAGCGTGTGTTCAAGGAAATCCGCGAGCGGCTCGGCTTCCTCAACGATGTCGGCCTGGATTACCTCACGCTCTCGCGCAACTCGGGCACGCTGTCGGGCGGCGAGAGCCAGCGCATCCGCCTCGCAAGCCAGATCGGCTCAGGCCTGACCGGCGTGCTTTATGTGCTCGACGAGCCCTCGATCGGGCTCCACCAGCGCGACAATGCACGCCTGCTCGAGACGCTGCGGCGCCTGCGCGACCTCGGCAACACCGTGATCGTGGTCGAGCATGACGAGGATGCAATCCTCACGGCCGATTACGTCGTCGATATCGGTCCCGGCGCAGGCGTTCATGGCGGCCATGTCGTCGCGGAAGGATCCCCCGAGGAAATCCTCGCGAACAAGAAGTCGATCACCGGCCAGTATCTGAGCGGCAAGATGGTGATCCCGACCCCGCCCGAACGCCGCAAGGCGCAGAAGGGCAAGAAGATCCATCTCGACGGCGCCACCGGCAACAATCTCAAGGACGTCTCGGTGGACGTGCCGCTCGGCCTCTTCGTCGCGGTCACCGGCGTCAGCGGCGGCGGCAAGTCGACACTGATGATCGACACCATGTACCAGGCCATGGCGCGGCGGCTGAACGGCGCGCGCGTCAATCCGGCACCGCACAACCACCTCACCGGCCTCGAATTCCTCGACAAGATCATCGACATCGACCAGTCGCCGATCGGCCGCACGCCGCGCTCCAACCCCGCGACCTATACCGGCGCGTTCGGGCCGATGCGCGAATGGTTCGCGGGACTGCCGGAGGCGAAGGCCCGCGGCTACGGGCCGGGGCGCTTCTCGTTCAACGTCAAAGGCGGCCGCTGTGAGAAATGCGAGGGGGACGGCGTCATCAAGATCGAGATGCACTTCCTGCCCGACGTCTATGTGACCTGCGAAGTCTGCAAGGGCCACCGCTACAACCGCGAGACGCTGGAAGTGCAGTTCAAGGGCAAGTCGATCGCCGACGTGCTCGACATGACCATCGACGAGGCCGTGGAGTTCTTCGCGGCGGTGCCTTCGATCCGCGAGAAGTTCCTGACGCTGCAGCGGGTCGGGCTGGGCTATGTCAAGGTCGGCCAGCCGGCAACCACGCTCTCGGGCGGCGAGGCGCAGCGGGTGAAGCTCAGCAAGGAGTTGAGCCGCCGCGCCACCGGACGCACGCTCTATATGCTGGACGAGCCGACCACGGGCCTCCATTTCCACGACATCGCCAAGCTGCTCGAGGTCCTCCACGAGCTGGTCGACAACGGCAATACGGTGGTGGTGATCGAGCACAATCTCGAAGTCATCAAGACCGCCGACTGGGTGATCGACATGGGGCCGGAGGGCGGCGACGGCGGCGGCCAGGTGGTCGGCATCGGCACGCCCGAGGACATCGTCGAGAATCGGAAGTCCTATACCGGCCAGTTCCTCAAGGAAGTTCTTGCCCGCCGGCCGATCAAGAAGAAGCCGGTTCGTCAGGCCGCGGAATAGATCGGCAGGCCTTCGCGCATTGAGGCACGTGCCTCAGAAAATGTCCGCCCCCTGGGCACCGGCAGGCCCAAATCAGTGCCTTGATGCCCATACTGTGACCGCCAGATGAAATCTGCATGCGGCGAGCGCATGGCTTGGATGCCATTCCCCGGCTATTCACGGCCGGCAAATCAAACCATCTTCCCGCCGTCCTCAACCCTCGAAAGAGGAGGAATCCATGTTTGTCCGCGCAGTCTGGCGCCTGAAGCGCCTGATCGATCTCAAGCAGGCATTACGCGAAATGGACGTTCCATCCAGCAGAAATGCCGATCTTTTGGGGATTTCCGGGCCGGACTTCTCGAAAATGACCCGCGGGCTGTTCGACCGGGAGAAGTAGCAGCGGTGGGGAGGCACATTGCCCCGCCCTTCCTTAAGGCCACATGAACAAGCCCGAAAAGAGCTATGCATTTTCCGCAGCGGCGACTTGACCAATCTAACACTGCTCAGACTCCCCAAGGCAACCTATTTTCCGACTGCAAACGCAAACAGGAGAACCCAAATGGGTATTCGTCAGACTTTGAAGAAGTGGGCTGCGTATCAGCAGACCGTCCGTGAGCTCGCTGCTCTCGACAATCGTCAGCTGAGCGATCTGGGTATCGCACGTACCGACATCCAGAAGATCGCCCGCGAACATGCGCGCGCCATCTAACGGTTCCGCGCCCGCCTGCTCACTGAATACAGCCCGAACGCCCGCTACCCACTAGGTCAGCGGGCGTTCTTGTTTTTGGGGCCGGGATTGCTAAGACCGGCCCATGAAGACCTCCCCCATTCACATAATCGGCGCGGGACTGGCTGGCTCCGAGGCCGCCTGGCAGGCCGCCGAAACGGGCGCCCTGGTCGTGCTGCACGAAATGCGGCCACAAAAGCTGACCGAAGCCCATCTGACCGGCGGCTTTGCCGAACTGGTCTGCTCCAACTCCTTCCGGTCCGACGACGCGCTGCACAACGCAGTGGGCCTGCTGCACGAGGAAATGCGGCGCTGCGGCTCGCTGGTCATGCGCATGGCCGACGTCCACAAGCTGCCGGCGGGCGGCGCGCTGGCGGTCGACCGGGTGGGATTCTCCAACGCGGTGACCGCCGCCGTCCATGGCCACCCCAACATCGCGGTCGAATTCGGCGAAATCGCCGGCCTGCCGCCCGCCACCTGGGACAATGTGGTGATCGCGACAGGGCCGCTGACCTCGCGTCCGCTCGCGGAAGCCATCCAGACGCTGACCGGCGAGGCGGAACTCGCCTTCTTCGACGCGATCGCGCCAATCGTCCATGGCGAGTCCATCGACATGGGCATCGTCTGGGCGCAGTCACGCTACGACAAGGTCGGGCCGGGCGGAACCGGCGCCGACTATCTCAACTGCCCTATGGACGAGGCCCAATACAACGCCTTCGTCGACGCGCTCATCGCGGGGGAAAAGCACGTGTTCCACCAATGGGAGAACGTGCCCTATTTCGACGGCTGCCTGCCGGTCGAGGTGATGGCGGAGCGCGGCCGCGAGACGCTGCGCTTCGGGCCGCTGAAGCCGGTCGGGCTGACCAATCCGCGCAATCCCACGGTGAAGCCCTACGCCATCGTGCAATTGCGGCAGGACAATTCGCTGGGGACGCTCTGGAACATGGTCGGCTTCCAGACCAAGCTCAAATATGGGCGGCAGGCGGAGATTTTCCGCATGATCCCCGGCCTCGAGAATGCGCAGTTCGCGCGGCTGGGCGGACTGCACCACAACACCTTCCTCAACTCGCCCAAGGTGCTGGACCGCCAGCTTCGCCTCAAAGCCGAGCCCCGACTGCGTTTTGCCGGACAGATCACCGGCGTCGAGGGCTATGTCGAGAGCGCCGCCATCGGGCTGGTGGCCGGACGCATGTCGGCGGCACAGGCGCGCGGCGAAGTGCTCGACGCGCCGGCGCCGACAACCGCGCTTGGGGCGCTGTTCGATCATATCCTCGGCGGCCACATCGCGGCGGAGGGCGAGCCGGGCCCGCGCAGCTTCCAGCCGATGAACGTCAATTTCGGCCTGCTGCCGCCGGTCGAAGTGAGCAAGCCGGAGGGCGTGAAGCGCTGGCGCGGAACGGACAAGGCGATGGCCAAGCGCGAAGCGATGAGCCGCCGTGCGCTCGCCGATATCGCGGCCTGGGCCTAGAGCAGGGTTTCGACGACGCTCAGCGCCGCGGCCACGACCTGATCCATATTGTAATAGCGGTACTGCGCGAGGCGGCCGACGAAGAGCGTGTTCCGCTCGGCGGCCGCGAGCGCCTTGTAGCGCTGGTAGAGCGCTTCGTTCTCGCGGCGCGGGATCGGATAATAGGGCTCGCCCTCCGCGCGCGGATATTCGCGCACGATGGTGGTGCCGGCGGCCTGCTGCCCGGTCAGGTGCTTGAACTCGGTGATGCGCGTGAATTCGTGCTCGTTGGGAAAATTCACCGAGCCGGTGGTCAGCATATATGGCGTCTGAGCCAGATGCTCGAACTCGAAGCTGAGGCTGCGATAGGGCAGCTCGCCGAAGCAATGGCCGAAATAGGCGTCAATCGGACCCGTATAGACGATGAGATCGAAGCCATTACAATCGCCGTCTGTAAAATCACGTTCCAGTTCGACCGTGATGTTCCTGTGGTCGAGCATGTTGCGGAACATGGCCGTGTAGCCTTCGGCCGGCATCTGCTGGAAGCTGTCAGTGAAATAGCGGTCGTCGTCATTGCTGCGTACGGGGATGCGTGCGGCGACGCCGGCGGAAAGCTGCGACAGATCGAGCCCCCATTGCTTCCGCGTGTAGCCGCGGAAGAACAGGTCGCAAAGCTCGCGCCCAACACTGTTGAGCACCACGTCCTCGCTGGTCTCGATCCTGTCCCTGGGGTCGCGCACGCGTTCAAAGAACGCCGCAGCCCCCGCTTCGTCGAGATCGAGCCCGTAGAGACGGTTGAGCGTCGTGCGGTTGATGGGAAACGGAAGTCGCTGCCCACGAACCTCCGTCAGGATCCGATGCTCATAGGGCCGCCAGGCGGTGAAGCGGCTGAGATATTCCGCGACGCGCGGGGCGTTGGTGTGGAAGATGTGCGGGCCGTAGCGATGGACGAGGATGCCGTGCGCGTCAGCCTCGTCATAGGCGTTGCCCGCGATGTGCGGACGCCGGTCGATGACACGGATCCTGTGGCCGGCGGAGGCAAGCCGCTCCGCGCACACGCTCCCCGCAAAACCGGCGCCGACGACAAGGACATCCATCAGCCGCTCCGCATCCGCCACCAGGTCAGCGCCAGCATCTTGCGCCAGTCGGAGATGTCGGGCTGAGGGACAAAGGGCGCGGTAGCGTCGAGACGATGAAGCCGGAGCTTCAGCATGGCGATTTGTGCGAAGCCCGGACGCAACACAGATGGCAAGGCGCGAATGGCGGCCTCGGCGCGCGCCAGATGTGACGCCGCCATTTCCGCAATCTGGCCGAGTGCTTCGGCGAGGCCTTCGCTCGGCTGGCCTGCAAAGACTTCGCCTTCTTCGACGCCATTGACGGCGAGTACGGACCAGGGCAGGAAGATGCGGCCCTGCGCGGCATAGTAGCCGAAGGCACGGAGATGACCGATCAAGGCGTGCGCGACACCGAGATGGCCGGCAGCGTCGCCGTTCTCGACGGGGCCGCGATTGAGGATCATGGCAGCTAGCTGATAGAGGGCAGAATTGGTCTCGCCCGCATAGCCCTCGAAGGTCGGGATGTCGGGCATGGGATCGTCATAGAGGTCGAAGCGGCGAGCGGTGAGCAGGCGCGTCAAGGGCGGCAGCGGAAGCGCGTATTGCGCGACGGCATCGAGTAGGGCCGCGGCCAGTGGATTCTGCCGCACGGCGCCATGGCCCTCACCCGTCAGTGCGTCCTTCCACCATTGCAGGCGGATTTCGCCGGCGGCCGGCTCGCGGGCACGGTCGCGGATCGAAGCCACATCGGCGTTGAAGGCGTAGAGGGCAGTGATTGCCTGCCGTTCGCCCGGGCCGAGCATGAGGGTCGCCAGATAGCGGTCGCGATCGTGCTCCCGGAGATAGTGCGCGGCGTGATCCGCGGTCGCGCTCATCGCGCGCTGTCAACCGCGATCAGAGCGGCACCTACGGCGCGGTTTTCGGCAAGCAGGATGTTATAGGTGCGGACGGCGCCGCCGGTGGCGATTGCTTCGACGATGATCTTGCGGGCGCGCAGCGCTTCGCGCAGGCTACGGTCGAACCCTGCGATGTCCTTGCCGAGACCGACGAGCAGAACGTCGATCTGCTCGGCGGCATCGAAGACAGGCTGGAGGTTATCGGCGCTGATCTCGGCGGCGCTGGTTGCTGGCCATGCATGCATGCCGGTGGGCAGGCAAAGCATGGAGCCGCGATGACTCATGCCGGCGAAGCGAAACCCGCCATTACCATAGCCTTCGATGGGCGCCTGATAAGGGTAGAAGCCCTGCCCCGGCTCCGCCATGCTCGCTCTAGACCGCCGCGCCGTCGGCGCGCCGTTCCTTGGCCTTGGTGACAGGCGCGTCGCCGCGCGATTTGAGCCCGAAGAAGATCAGGATCGGGCCGCCGATCATCACCGACGAATACATGCCGAAGATGGAGCCGAAGGTCATGGCGATGGTGAAGCCGCGAATGGATTCACCGCCGAAGAACACCAGTGGGAACAGCGCGAGCAGTATGGTGAACTGCGTCAGCGATGTTCGAACGATGGTCTGGTTGATCGACATATCGATCAACTCTGGCAGCGCCATCTTCTTGTACTTGCGCAAGTTCTCGCGGATGCGGTCGGAAATGACGACGGTCTCGTTGAGACTGAGGCCCACGAGAGTCAGTACGGCCGCGATCGACGAGATGTTGAATTCGAGCCCAACGATGGAAAACAGGCCCACCGTCATAATGACGTCGTGCGTGGTCGTGGTGATCGCGGCGAGCGCGAACTGCCATTCGAAGCGGAACCAGACATAGATCAGGATGGCGCCGAGCGCGACCAGCACGGCGATAATGCCCTTGCTGGTGAGTTCGCCGGAAACTGTCGGACCAACGGTTTCGGTGCGCCGCACCTCGTAACCGATCTCGGACAGTTTCGCGCCGACCTTGTCGACCGCCTGTTGCTGCGCCTGCTCGCCGCCTGGTTGCAACTCGATGCGGACCAACACGTCTTCGGGGGTGCCGAAACCCTGTACCTGCACTTCGCCC
>DASZPY010000020.1:0-70528 GCA_035549855.1 Devosia sp.
GTTTCTGAGCTGCTTCATCGTCATCGAGACGATGGCAAAGCCGATCACTGCGACGACCATAATGGCGAGCATGATCGACAGCCCCGAGCGGAAGAACACTGTGAGCGATCCGTCCGAGATGATGAGGGACTGGCGCAGCGAATTCTCGGCCAGCGGTGCCAGCACCATGGCGATCACCAGCGCCGCCGGCGAATAGCCGAAGCGCTTCATGAAGAAGCCTGCAAACCCGGCGAGGATCATCACCCACACCGCGAACATGGTCTGCTCGGCGAAATAGGCGCCCATAACGGTGATCATCGCGACGACCGGCGCAATGATGTAATAGGGTACCGTCATCACCCTGGCGAAAAGTGGAATGCCGAAGATGCAGACCACCGTCAGCAGCACGTTGGCCACGTACATGCTGGCGATCACGCCCCATGCGAAGTCGCCATGACGGAGCATTAGCAGCGGGCCCGGCTGCAAGCCCATGACGATGAAGCCGGTCAGGAGCACGGCAGAAGCGGCCGAGCCAGGAATGCCCATGATCATGGTGGGCAGCATCGAGCCGCTCATGGCCGCGTTGTCCGCCGCCGAGGGCGCCGCTAGTCCCGGCAGCGATCCCTTGCCGAATTGCGACCGGTCGCGCGCCACGGCCTTTTCGATTGCATAGGCCCCATTGGAGGCGACGGTCGCGCCCACGCCGGGCAGGACACCGATGATGAAGCCGAACAGCGAACCGCGGATGATTCCCGGGCTGCTCCCGGCCCACTCCGCGCGGTTCGGCCAGAACGCCGAACTGATGTCCGCCTGGTCGCCGCCCACCCAGGACTTCGCGCGGTGTCGGCGCGTGTAGATACCGTAGAGCACCTCGCCCACGGCAAACAGGCCTATGGTGATTGGCGTGAAGCCGATGCCGGTCGCAAGCTCGATATGGCCGAACGTCAGGCGCTGCTGGCCGCTGATCACGTCCTGCCCGATAGTGGCGAGGCTGAAACCGACGAACACCGAGATCAGGCCCTTGAGCGGCTGGTCGCCCACCACGGCTGCAAGGATCAGCAGCGACAGCACGATGAAGAGGAAAAACTCCGCCGGCCCGATACTGCGCGTGACGACGGCCAGGTAAGGAGCGAGCAGCGTCAACAGTATCACGCCCAGTGTCCCGCCGACGAAGGAAGCGATGGCCTGGATGACAAGCGCTGGCCCGCCGCGCCCCTTGAGCGCCATCGGATAACCCTCATAGGTAGCGGGTATCGCCTGGTCGTTCCCCGGCATGTTGAGCAGCACGCCGCCCACGGTGTCGCCATACATGACACCCGCATAAACCGCCGCCAGCATGCCGATTCCCGATAGCGGATCGAGCGTGAAGGCGATCGGGAAGAGCAGCACCATACCGGTGATCGCTCCCATGCCAGGCAGTACGCCCACGGTGACGCCGACGAGCACGCCGACGAACAGCCAGAACAGGGTTCCAGGCTGCAGCACGGCGCCGAAGCCTGCGGTCAATTGTACAAGCGTATCCATGTCGCTTCTCGGTTCTTGCCAGCAGCGTCAGTGATCGAGGAAGGGGATGAAGCCGAGCGGACCCACTGGCAGGGACTGCTTGAGGATTACCTGGATCAGCACCACCAGCACGACCGGCATCACGACCGCCGTAATGAGGCCTCTCACGCGATCCTCGCGCTTGAGCAGGAAAATCGCGGCGACGCCGAACAGCATCGATGAGATGACCGCCCCGAGCGGCTCGAACAGCACCACGAAGGCCAGCACCAGCAGGATCATCCACAACACAGTAAGCGGTTCGAGCGCCTCCTGCGGCGTCTCGGCACCTGCAGCGCGACGCGCGCGCCATTCGGTGAAAATGTCGAGGGCGAGGTTGATCAGAGCGAGCACCACCCACCCGGCGCCGAGCAATTGCGGGAAGAGGCCCGAGCCCGGCTGCCCGCGCGACATGGTAGGCAACTGGAAGGCGAGCGAAGTGAAAATGGCGCCTGCAACGGTGAATGCGACCGCGACCGCGATCTTGGTGTTCCACCATCTCCTCGGTTGCAAGGTGACATTGCTCATGGATTGTCTGACCTTTCAGAGCGCTGGGGGCAGGGCGCACCGCCCTGACCGGCGTAGTGGGCGTGGGCCGCGCACGAACTCATCATATGAAAGGGCCCGCCGCTGGCACACGGCGGGCCCTGATGCCTCAGCTTATTGGATCGCGCCGGCCTGGCGCAGCGAAGTCTCGAAATCGGCGCTGAGCTGGGTGTAATAAGCGCCCCAGTCGTCGCCGAACAATTGCGTGCTCGACGTTCCGTTCTGGCGCAGGAAGTCCTGCCACTCCGGCTTGGAAACAACATCGCGCAGCGCGTTCGCCCACCAGTCCTGCGC
Organism: Devosia sp.; assembly: GCA_035549855.1. Taxonomy (GTDB): domain Bacteria; phylum Pseudomonadota; class Alphaproteobacteria; order Rhizobiales; family Devosiaceae; genus Devosia_A. The sequence continues at coordinate 2,359 of DASZPY010000020.1, forward strand.
CTCTTTCGGGGCGTTCGGCGCCATGATGATGCCGCGCGGAAGCGCCGCCGTGGTCTTGTAGCCCAGCGATGCGAAAGTCGGCACGTTGGCGAAGGCCGCGCCCTCGAGTGGCTGCTCGCTCGATACGCCGAGGCCAATCACGTCGCCGACCTCCAACTGGCCGGCCAGCTCGCCGGGATTGGTTATCAGCGCATCGATGGAGCCTGAGAACAGCGCCGAGAACATCTGCCCGTTGTCAGTGAATGGCACGGCGTCCCATTCATAGCCCGCAGCCTCGGCCAGTTGGTTGCCTACAATGAAGCCGGCGGTCACCAGAGAGACGATGCCGATCTTCATGCGCTTGGTCTTGCCAGCCTCGACGAACTTGGCGAACGTGTCTGTTGCCGAGCCTTTGTTGACTGCCAGCACATAATCGTCGCGGCCCACCAGTGCGACAGGCGTGAAGTCGGTTGTCTTCCATGGTGTGTCGGCGGTCAGCGGGCCGGTGATGAAGCTGCTGCTGGTCACCGACAGCACATAGGGGTCACCGGAGCGCTGCAGAAGCGCGGTGTAGCCCTTCGACCCGCTCGCACCCTCGATGTTGGTGACCACCATGTTGTGCGGATAGAGCTTATACTGCGTCATGATCTGGATCACGGTTCGCGCGAGGACGTCGCCGCCACTGCCCGGCGCGAACGGCACGATCCATTCTGTGTCCTTTGCCGGATACGCGTCCTGCGCATTGGCAACGCTTCCTCCGAGCGCAAAGGCAAACGCGGTCAAAAAGACTGCTTTAACCGTACGAAATCGACTCTTCATTTGTTGTCCCTCCCGGCACACTGTCTACTGTAAACAGTTGGGAGAGTAAACATCGGCTGATTGGCCGCGTCAAGCAAATGGTCGAAATATCGCCTCGCCGCGTTAAGTGAGGCAAGCGCGCTGTTTTCCTAAGCTCGTCTCAACGACTGATCTGGGAACGGTGGTGGGCCCGGCAGGACTCGAACCTGCAACCAGACCGTTATGAGCGGTCGGCTCTAACCGTTGAGCTACAGGCCCTTGGCGGCGCGGGTCGTGGACGTGCGTCGCAGGCGGGTCTTAGCAGGCGGCGCCGCAAGGTCAAACGGGATCAGGGAGCCTGCGATATTTCGCTCAGCCGAGCGAGTTCGGCTTCGGCGCGGAGGGCGCGGTCACGCCAGTCCTCGATCGTGAGACCCTCGATTCGGTTAGCGCTGGGCGCCGCGTCCTCAGGTTCGGCGACGGGAGTGCCGAAAATGCGGTCATGCAGCCCGCGCAGGTAAGCCTCGTCGTGTTCGTCAAGCTTCTTGGCGCGCCAGTCGTCGAGCATGCGGTTGAGTTCGGCCACGGTGTCATCATTCATGTCGCCACGGGCCAGCAGCTGCGCCACGAGCTCGTCGATTTCCACGTTCATCTCCTTCTCCGCGCGACGTGAATTTAGCCGACCCGCCGCCCCAGCTCAATCGGCAGCTTTTCGTTCGGGAATGGGCGGCTCAGGAATCGGCTGCCCTGGAGGCCGAAGCGCCATGGCTTGTCGACGGCTTTGGTGATGCCGATGCGAGGGCCGGCCACGATTGAAGCGGGCGGATGGGTCGGCAGAGTCAACTCGAAGGGAGGATCTCCGAGGAGGAGGTTGTCGTGGTCGCCGGTGACGCCGAGCGCCTGGCAAAGCTTGCCCGGCCCTGAACAAAGGGCGCGAATATCCTTGATGCTACGGCGTCGGCGCATCGCGGGGATGCCCTCGGTCGGCTCGATAGCCCGGATCAGGACCGCGCTGGCATTGCGGCCGACGAAGTTGAGGCACCAATGGATGCCGTACGAACGATAGACATAGACGCGACCGGGGCCTTCGAACATGGCGCGGTTGCGCGGGGTGGGACCCCGGAAGGAGTGGGACGCAGGATCCTGGGGGTGATAGGCTTCGGTTTCGACAATGATGCCGCCGACGCCGCGGATCAGGAATCGTGCGCCGATGAGTTCGCGGGCGACCAGCGTGACCTCGCGATCGAAGAAGCCAGTGAGGGGCATGGCTCAGTGTGGCCGGAGCCACGGCCCGCCGCAAGCGTCAGGCGGACTTCTTGAGCCCAAGGCGGGTCGCGGCGATGTCGGCAACAAGCGTGCCCTGACCAATGGTGAAGTCCGACTGGATCGAACCGATAGTGTTCGCGAGATTAGACTGCGAACTGAGGAATTCCTCATGCGCAGCCTTCTGCTTGGCGCGTTTCGCCTGCATGTCCTCATACAGCGAGGGGCGCGGCAGCCAGTTCATCGTGCGTTTTTCGATGCGCATGACCGGAAAGATGGAAGGGGCAGGTTAACAGAACCTTACGCTTTGAGCGTGGTTGCCCGCGCAACATCGGCGTGGCATGGCAGGATCAATGACGAACAGCCTCAAATTCGGGACCAGCGGACTGCGCGGGCTTGCCGACGAGTTGGCGGGACCCGAGACGCGCCGATATGCAGCAGCGTTTGTCGCGCATCTACGCATGAGTGGCTGGACCGGTTCGGAAATTCTGGTCGGACGAGACCTGCGCACAAGCAGTCCCGCGATCGTCCAGTCTGTTCTTGAGGCCATGGGCGCCTGCGAGATAAGTGTCCATGATGCCGGGGCGGTGCCGACTCCCGCGCTGGCATTGGCCGCGCTGAATCACTCGCTCCCAGCTATAATGGTGACCGGCAGCCATATTCCCGGTGATCGCAATGGTCTGAAGTTCTATTTGCCTACGGGGGAGATCACGAAGGCGGACGAGGAGGGGATAGTTCGCGCCCTTGCTGAGCCGGCTGCAGGCAGGACCGCATCGGCGCCAGCGCCTGACATCATCCAAAAATATCGGACGCGATACGAAGGGCTGATGGACGGCGATGCACTTGCCGGCTGGCACATTGGGGTCTGGCAGCACTCGAGCGTTGCGCGCGACTTGATGGTGGATCTGATCCGCTCGACCGGCGCCGAGCCCGTGCCGATCGACCGGTCGGAGACTTTTGTTCCAGTCGACACCGAGGCTGTCAGCCCAATCGCGCAGTTGCAGATCGCGGAATGGGTGATGCGGCACAAGCTCGATGCGCTGGTTTCGACCGATGGCGACGCGGACAGGCCGCTTGTCGCGGATGAGACCGGCGCTTTGGTGAGGGGAGACATTCTCGGGATTCTCACGGCGCAAGCGCTTGCTGCGCAAACCGTGGTGACGCCGGTCACCTCGAACTCGACAATAGAGAGATTGTTCCCGAACGTCGTCCGGACAAAAGTTGGGTCGCCGTACGTCATCGCGGGCATGGTAGGTCCAGCGGGCCCGGTGGTCGGCTTCGAAGCGAATGGCGGCGTGCTTCTGGGCTCCGGGGTGAGGTTTGGCGGAGCAAGTCTTGCAGCTCTACCGACGCGGGATGCTATGCTTCCGATCCTTGCGGTCTTGCGGGAAGCGCGGCGGATGGAGATGACAGTTACCGAACTCGTGGCAACGCTGCCGCCGCGGTTCGCGCGCAGCGACCGGCTCGAAGACGTGCCACCCGACCAGAGTGGGCGGTTGCTGGCCAAATTGAGAGACGATGCGCCGGAATTTCTGCGCGCACAGGGTTCGATCGGACATTTCTCGGAGATCGACGGGCTGCGATACGAGATGGGTTCGGGGGATGTCATTCATTACCGGCCATCTGGTAATGCTCCTGAGCTTCGATGTTATGTGGAGGCAGGGACTCCCGAGCGAGCGGATGACCTGCTGCGTTGGGGCCTCGCGGCGGCCGAGGCAGTCGTGCGCTAGCCGCGCGCCACGACCCAGATGGCGGCGCCGGCGAGAAGCGCGCCCGTCGCACGGTTCAGGCGCCGGATAGCTGCCGGACTTGTCAGGAGTTCGCGCGCCCAAGCCGCAAGAGCCGCATACGCCAGGCCGATGATCAGCAATACGATGGTCACGATCGCGGTGAGTTCGACAAGGGCGAGAAGGTCGATCGGCCGATCGAGGGGAATGACCGTCGGAAGCAAGGCCAGGTAGAAGACGATGGTCTTCGGGTTTCCCAACGTCAGGGCAAACCCCGACAGCAAGGTCCTCCACCAGGATTGGCCACGGCGCGGCCCCAATTGCTCCGAGCCAGGTTTCGCGGTCCAGAACTGCCAGGCAATGAAGAGAAGATAGAGGGCGCCGGCCCAGCGCACCACGACAAAGACCGCACTGAACCATGTAGCAATGGCGGCAAGGCCGAAAAGCGCGAAGGCGAGGAAAACTAGGTCGCCAAGCAAGATACCGACGACCATCGGAACCGCACTGGCGAAGCCGCCCCCGAGCGCACGCGCGACGATCGCGGCCACACCCGGTCCCGGTACGAGGACGACGATGGCATAGGCGACCGTGAACGCGGCGAGGGTAAGCAGATCCAGTCCGCTCACCTGTCGCACCGCGCAAGAAGGACCGGATAGCCGCGGTCGCGTGTTATGACGATGACGTCCGACGATGGGCGGTAAATCTGGACGAGCCCATTGACGAGGACCAGAGCGAGTGCGCGCCGCTGATCGAAATTGGCGCCGGTCTTGTCCGGTCCGAGTCCGATGGCGGCAAGATATTCGTCGGCGTCCGTGTGCTCGGCGAAGGTGGACCCTGCCACCAAAGTATAGTGTTGTGTGAAATTGCCGGACGGGGCAACGCTGAGAATACTGGCGCCGAAACGCCCCTCAATCGCAATGGTTATCGCCTGGCCTGTCGAGCAAATCCGGTCGCGGTCAGGGCCGTAGGTCTCTACGCCCGTCTTGCCATTCGGTCCGCTCAGTCGTGCCCATTTGCCCGTAGCCCCCTCAAACAGGCTCTCGGCAAGACGTCCACCCAAGAAGTCGGGTTGCGAGTAACCGCCCGCAAAGACCCGGTATGCGCGCTCGGCCTGGTCGGCGACGGTTTGTGCCGCGGCCGGAGATGCAAGCACCAGAAAAAAGGCCGGCAATATCGTCGAGATGAAGCGCATCCGGAAGTCCCCAGAATCCGGCGCGACCCTATGCGAGCGGGGGCCATAGCTCAACCGGGCAACCTGCTTGAAAATGCGGGGAATGTTATTTAGCGCAGATCGTAGCGGTGACGGCTCGTCCGCCGTGGCGACAACTGGTGGTGAATGACCGAATACGTTACTGAGCTCACGCTGGCGTGGCAGCTTCTGGGGCAAGACCGGCCGATCGAGGCCGAACAGCGCGCTGCGGCGGTGCTTGCCCGCGAACCCGACAATGTGTCGGCAATTGCATGCCACGCGCTTGCCACATGGCGGAGCGGCGCCCCGGTGCAACTATCAATCACAGAACTGGAGCGAGCTGTTGCGCTAGAACCAGGTAATGGCGCCTTGCGGCACAATCTGGCGACAGTACTTTCATCAAAGGGCGATATTGCCGGCGCGATGGCGCAATCCCGCAGGGCGTTGGAGATAGATCCGTCCGACGCCGAGGCATTCTATGGTCTCGCCCTATCGACGAAATTTCGCGAAGAGGACGATCTCGTGCGTGGCATGGTTGACCGCTACGAGGGTAATAATAGCGTCACAGGAGTTGGCAGGGAGCTGCTAGGGTTCGCGCTTGCGAAGGTCTTCGACGATTTGAACCAACCCGCGCGTGCATTCAGGTATGCAGCGGAAGCCAATGCGATGGTGCACCGGCCCTTCGATCTCAAGTCTGAACAAGCTCAACTCGACGAACTCAGGCGTATGACCGAAGCCGATTCGTTTCGCAAGCTTGGCGGCAGCAGCCAGGAAGCGGACACGCTGTTGTTTATCGTGGGGATGACGCGGTCGGGAACGACACTGGTTGAGTCGATACTCTCGCGGCATCCTAGCGTGCTTGCGCAAGGTGAACTCGGGCAAATCTCGATGGCAGAACGTGCATTGCGTCGTCGTCTGGGAGTCTCTGGGGAGAAGCTTGGTCGCAACGGCATGTTGCCAACCTTGCGTCGCGAGTGGCTAAAAGTCGCTTCGGAAGGACTACTCCAGGAAACGGCAGCCCGCGCCAGAGTTCCATTCAAGATCGCAACGGACAAGCAGCCGGACAATGCCTTGCGTCTGGGCCTAGTATCCCTACTGTTCCCAAAAGCGCGTGTGATCCACGTGCGAAGACACCCGCTCGATACGGGGTTGTCCAATTTCATGAAACGCTTCTCTAACGGCCAGGGTTTTTCGTTTCGGCTTGACTGGATCGGAGCGAAGACCCGACTCGTTGCGGATTCGATGGTCCTTTGGAAGCGTGCGCTCGACCTACCGATCCTCGATGTCCGATACGAGGAGCTTGTCGCCGATCCGGCCGCGCAGTCCCGGCGCCTTGTCGAATTTGCCGGATTGGAGTGGACTGACGCCTGCCTTGCGCCCGAGAATACACAGCGTAGCGTGCTCACCGCGAGCCAGTGGCAAGTACGCCAGCCGATCTATCGCGGTGCTGTTGGCCGATGGAGAGACTATGAGGCATATCTGGCGCCGATGATCGGGGCCATGGGTGGCATGGGTTGGATCGACACCGAGGCCGGACCCAAGAGTACTGAGTAACTCGACGATTGCCGAATGCGCAGCGACCTACATCAGGTGGATATGCAACAAGAAGCGTCCGAGCTAGATATCGCCTGGGCCGACTTGGCGGCTGAGCGATACGTCGAGGCAATCCGCCGCTCCGACGGATTGCTGAGGCTTTCGCCGAACGATCCGGCGATCATCGCGCTCAATGCTTTGGGGCGATGGCGACGAGGCGAGCCGGTAGACGCTTCGATCACTGCGTTGAGACGTGCCCTTTCGATCGCGCCGGAGAACGGTCAGCTGCATCAGCATCTCGCGACAATGCTGGCGTCGGCCGGAGATATTGCCGGCGCGGAGGCCGAGTATCAAATGGCACTGGCCGTTGATCCATCCAACGTTGAGGCCTTCTTTGCGTTCGCCCAGCATTTCAAAGTCCGCAAGGAAGTAGGCGCAGTTGCCGACATGGCGCGGCGATACCACGAAGGCACTCTGTCGCCGGTCGAACGCGAACTATGCGCGTTTGGATTGGCCAAGGCTTATGATGACCTCGGTGAGGCCGAACGTGCCTTCCGGTATGCTTCGGAAGCAAACGCGATGGTCCAGCGTCCGTTCGCTCTGGCCGACCAGCGCGCGGATCTCGACAGCCTGCGAAGCATGGCCGGTGCAAATGTCTTTCGCGGGATCGACCACAGTGGAAATGAAGCAGGTCCCGTCTTTGTGGTGGGCATGAGCAGGGCCGGCACAACCTTGGTTGAATCCATCCTGTCACGCCATCCCGATATTCTGGCACAAGGCGAAATGGGTGACTTCGCAGAGCTTCAGCAGGTTGCACGCCGCCGCGCAGGCGAGGACGGCCGCAACCTCAGTCCAACTGCTTTGTTGCCGCTTCTATCTGCGGCGTGGTTTCGATCTGCCGCCGAGGCCGTCCTCAAGCTGACAAATGGGCGCGCGACTAGACCGTTTCGTATCGCTTCTGACAAGCTGCCAGACAATGCCTTTCGCCTGGGGCTGATCGAAAAAGTCTTTCCGCGCGCAAGGATCATCTACGTGCGGCGCCATCCGCTCGATGTCGGCTGGTCGAACTATTTGCGGCGCTTCACCTCGGGTCAGGGATACTCGTTTCGACTCGACTGGATAGGAATCAAAACGCGCCTCGTGGCGGACACAATGGAGCTCTGGAAGCAAGCGCTCGATCTGCCAATTCTAGATGTGCACTATGAGTCCCTGGTCAGTGATCCCGAAAACCAGATCCGCCGCATCGTTGCATTCCTTGGTTTGGAGTGGACTGACGCCTGCCTCGAGCCACAGCAGACGGGGGCGGCCGTACGAACGGCAAGCCTCTGGCAAGTCAGGCAGCCGATCGGGCAAAGCTCAGTGGGGCGCTGGAAGCCCTATGAGCAGCATCTCGCGCCAATGATCGAGGCCATGGGCGGGTGGGACTGGATCAATGCTGAACTGGCGGATCAAGCCAGCGTCGCCAATCGCTCCACCATCAGGTCGTAGAAGCCCTCCGCGTTTCCCTTGTGAAGGTAGTTGACGTTGCGGGCCCGTCCGGTGACCCCCCAAAAGTCAACAACCGTCATGCCGCGCGTGAGATCGCTGCCGGTTTCGATGGCCACGTTAACATGCTTGCCTTCGAAAAGATCGGGGTGAAGCAGATAGGCGATGACGCAGGGGTCGTGGAGGGGCCCGCCTTGCCATCCGTATTTCTGGTCGTCGTAGCGTTCGAAGAACTCGAGCATCTCGGCCGTGGCTGTGCCGGTGCGGTTGCCAAGGGCGCGGAAGCGCTCCAGTCGCGGTTTGGTCGCGAGCATGAAATGGCTGACGTCGAGAGGTATCTGGGTGATGGGGACGCCGGAGTGGAACACAACGTCGGCGGCTTCGGGGTCCACATACATGTTGAATTCGGCAGCGGGTGTGACGTTGCCGCCTTCGAAGAAGCCGCCGCCCATAAGGACGATCTCCTTAACGCGCGGAACGATGGACGGCGCTTTGACAAAAGCCATTGCGAGGTTGGTGAGCGGAGCGAGACCACAGAACGTCACTGTACCCGGCGGATTGGTAAGGAAGGTCTCGATGATGAAATCGACACCATGAGTGCGCTGAAGCTGAATCTTGGGCTGGGGCAGCGTTGGGCCGTCGAGACCCGTCTTGCCGTGGACATATTCGGCCGTGACGAGGGCGCGCCGCATAGGCCGTTCGCAGCCAGCATAGACGGGAACATCAAGCTTGCCCGACAACTCGACGATCTGGAGCGCGTTCCGCGCTGCTTGGGCGAGACCAATGTTGCCCGCAACGGCAACGATTCCGAGAACTTCGATTTCCTTTGGAGAGCCGAGGGCGAGGAGAATGGCGACCGCGTCATCTTGGCCCGGGTCCGTGTCGATAATAATCTTTTGTGGCATATGGCTTTGGCCTGGTTTTGTTCGCGGGAATCCGCGGGGCGACCATAGACGGGGCCGGAGGTGGCGTCACGGGGGCCGGAACGCCATTCGACGGTCGGCGTTGTAGGGCCGAGGGAGGCCTCCTTGCCGCGTCAGCCCAACGCCCGAACTGCCGCTCGTCTCGAGCGGGAACTCGCCAATACGCGGTTCGAGCGGATTCTTTCGAATGCCTCGCAAATCAGCCTGCTATTGCTCGGTCTGGTTGCCATGTTCACGGCACTCAGTGTTGGGCAATACGTGCTTGCGCCGATTTTCATCGCTGTGACGCTCGGTTTGATGTGCGGGCCTTTGGCGGATCAATTGGAGGGGCGTGGCGTGCCACCTTCGCTGTCGGCCGCGGTGGTTGTCGTTGCCCTACTGGCGGTGGGCGCTTTGGCGGTTTATCTCTTTGCCAACCCGCTTTCCGCGTGGCTGGCTAAGATACCGGTAATCTGGGAACGCCTGAGCGCCGAACTCGCCAATCTGAAGGGACCGCTCGAATCCATCGGGGCAATGGAAGAGCAGGTGCGAGGTATCTTCGGTGACGATGGTGCGCTGACCGTCACAGTGACGGATGGCGGACCTGTGACGAACATGGCGTTTCTCGCGCCCGCAATTCTCGGCCAGTTCGTGATCTTCCTGGGGGCGCTCTATTTCTTTCTCGCATCACGGCACGGCGTGCGGCTTGCGGTCCTGTCGCTGTGCTATACGCGGCGGCTGCGCTGGCGGATGGCGCATGTCTTCAGCGACGTCGAGACGCGCGTCTCTCGCTATCTGCTGACCATCACGCTGGTCAATATCGCCTTGGGAAGCCTGGTCGCCATAGCCATGGCCGCGACGGGCATGCCGTCGCCATTGCTCTGGGGGGCGTTGGCGTTCGTCCTGAATTACATCCCGTTCCTCGGACAGGCGACGGTGCTCGCCCTCGTCTTCCTCATCGCGCTCGGGACCAAAAGCGGCCTGACCGAAGCGCTGATCCCGGCCGGCCTATACTGGGGTCTGAGTTTTGCCGAGAGTCAGGTAGTGACCCCGAACCTGCTGGGCCGCACCATGACGATCAACCCGTTTGTGATCTTTCTGTCCCTGGTGTTTTGGCTCTGGGTCTGGGGGCCGGTGGGTGGCCTAGTGGCGGTGCCGTCGGTTTTGGTTCTGCATTCGCTCATCACCCATGTCATTCCCATGCGGCCGACCAGCGGGCAGCCCGCTTCCCTGACAAGTCCCGGTAAGCGGAGTCTGGCGCGCAAAGCTGCCATTTCGCCGTCGCCTTGACCTTCGCGATATCGGTCCGCATGTCTAGCGTTCCACTGGGACAGGCGGGACGGGTCATGGCGGGCGAGACGATCGGGCAGGCGGCGGAATCGGCGGCGGGCGGGCTGGGGCTTATCCAGGTGCTCGCATTGCTGGCGGCGGGGGTTATAGCGGTCCCGATTTTCCGGCGGCTCGGCCTGGGGTCCGTGCTCGGCTATCTTGCGGCGGGGCTGGCGCTCGGTCCGTATGGCTTCCGCGTAGTGAGCGATCCGGAAGCCGTCCTGCACGCCGCTGAGTTCGGGGTTGTGCTGTTCCTGTTCATCATCGGGCTCGAGATGGAGCCGCAGCGCCTGTGGAGCCTGCGCAAGCAGATTTTCGGTTTGGGCGCCCTGCAGGTCGTGCTTGCAGGCGTGCTGCTTACGCTGGTGGGGATTGTTTTCCTGCAACTGCCCCCGGCTGTAGCGTTCGTGGCGGGCATGGGCTTTGTCCTAACGTCGACGGCAATCGTGATGCAGATCATGCAGGAGCAGGGGACGCTGGCGACCGAGCCCGGACAGAAAATCGTTTCGATTCTGCTGCTCGAAGATTTGGCAATCGTGCCATTGCTGGCGATCGTGGCCATTTTGGCGCCCAATGTTCCCGACGTCGATCCTGTAAGCCGGCTGGCGGGGATCGGCATCGCGCTGGCAGCAGTCGTGGGACTGGTTTTCGTCGGTCGCTGGATTCTCAATCCGGTTTTCAAGATTCTTGCCGACTCCAAAGCGCGTGAGGTGATGACGGCGGCGGCGCTGCTGGTGGTACTGGGCGCGGCGCTGGCCCTGTCGTCGGTCGGCCTGTCCATGGCGATGGGTGCTTTCTTGGCCGGCGTACTGCTCTCGACCTCTATCTTCAAACACCAGCTTGAGGCTGAGGTGGAACCCTTCCGGGGCTTGCTGCTGGGCTTGTTCTTCCTGGCGGTAGGGATGTCGCTCGATCTGAATGTAGTCGCCGCGAACTGGCAGACCGTGGCCATTGCGGTGGCCGCCTACATGGTCATCAAGGGTCTTGCGATTTACGGTCTCGCGCGGGTCTTGGGTGCCAATCACGCGGTGGCGCTCGAACGCGCGGTGCTCATGGCGCAGGGCGGCGAGTTCGCTTTTGTGCTGTATACGACCGCGACGGCCGGCGGGATTTTCTCGGGGGACCTGAACGCTGTCTTCACCGCAACGGTAATCGTCTCGATGGTACTGACGCCCTTCACGGTGCTGGTGATGCGCCAACTCCTGCCGCGGGAACAGGCTTCCATGGATGGGGTGGAGGTCGTGGAGCGGCTTCGAGCACAGGTCCTCGTCATCGGCTTCGGCCGCTTCGGGCAGATCGCCACGCAGCCGCTGCTAGCGCGGGGCTTTCGGGTCTCCATCATCGACAATGACACGGACATGATCCGGGCCGCGGCGCAGTTTCGCATGAAGGTCTACTATGGCGATGGCACCAGGCTCGACATCCTTCGTGCTGCGGGTGCGGAGGAAGCTGACGCGGTACTTGTCTGTGTCGACAGAGTCGAGCAGTCCAACCGGATTGTCGAATTGCTTCGATCGGAGTTCCCACTGGTCAAGGTGATGGCGCGCGCTTTCGATCGCAGACACGCGTTCGAGCTGATCCGCGCTGGCGTCGATTTCCAGATTCGTGAGCTGTTCGAGTCGGCCCTTCTTTTCGGGGAGGAGACGCTCAAGCTGCTGGGCGTGGATCCCGATGAGGCAGGTGAAGTCATCGAGGGCGTGCGCGAACGCGACAGGCTGCGCTTCCAGGCGCAGCTGCTGGGCGGTCTACAGGCGGCAGTTCCAACCGATCTGCTGCTGTCCAACGCTGAGGACCAAGCCCGCGAGACCGGCGTCACAGGTGCGCCGAGCAAGCCGGTCATGCTGGAGAACAAGTCCACCGGTTCGCCCGACTAGGGCAGCACGGGACGGCCCGCCATTGAGGCTTCCAAGTGCCCGTTTTTGATGCAATGGTTGCCTTATCCGAGGGGAATACATCGTCATGCTGATTGGATTGCGCCATGTCGCAAAAGCCTGTCGTATTGGACGCCCCCAAGCCCGCTCCGCGAGCTCTGACGGCTGAAGCGCTCCAGTCGGAAATCCTTGAAAAGCTTACATATTCTGTCGGGAAAGACCCGATTGTCGCGCGCCCTTACGACTGGCTGAAGGCGACCATTCTCGCCGTCCGCGACCGCATCATCGACCAGTGGATGGAGTCGAGCCGCGACACATGGCGGAACTCAGGAAAGCGCGTCTATTATCTCAGCCTCGAGTTCCTGATCGGTCGGCTCATGCGGGACGCCATGAGCAATATCGGCGTGATGGAGCCGGTTCGGCAGGCGTTGAAGAACCTTAACGTCGATCTTGGCGACCTGATCAACCTCGAGCCCGACGCCGCGCTGGGAAACGGCGGTCTTGGGCGGCTCGCGGCCTGTTTCATGGATTCGATGGCAACGCTGAAGATCGCCGCCTACGGCTATGGCATCCGCTACGCCAATGGCATGTTCCGACAGGAAACGAGCGAAGGCTGGCAGGTCGAACTGCCGGAGGACTGGCTTGCCCACGGCAATCCATGGGAGTTCGAGCGGCGGGAATCGACCTATGAAGTCGGCTTCGGAGGGCAGGTGGTTCCAGTCAGCGAACCGGACGGCTCGACCCGGCTGGAGTGGCGGCCGGCGGAGCATGTGCTCGCCGTCGCGTTCGATACTCCTATCGTGGGGTGGCGGTCTGCCCGGGTGAACACTCTACGACTATGGAGCGCACAACCGGTAGATCCGATCCTGCTCGACCGGTTCAACTCGGGCGACCATATCGGCGCATTGGAAGAAAGTGCGCGGGCAGAGTCGATTACGCGCGTTCTCTATCCTGCCGATTCAACGCCGTCGGGCCAGGAACTGCGGTTACGGCAGGAGTTCTTCTTCTCGTCAGCTTCCTTGCAAGACATCGTACGGCGTCACCTGCAGCAATATGGCGACTTGGGCTCGCTCGCCGACAAGGTTGCGGTGCAGCTCAACGATACGCATCCGGCGATTTCAATCGCGGAGCTAATGCGCATCTTGATCGACGTGCATGGGCTCAAATGGGCTCTGGCCTGGAAGCTCACGCGCGGAGTGTTCGGCTACACCAACCATACTCTGCTGCCCGAGGCGCTGGAGACTTGGCCGGTTTCGTTGATGGAGCGCGTGCTGCCGCGGCAGATGCAGATCATCTACGCCATCAATGCCGAAGTACTCACTGAAGCGCGGACGAAGCACGGCTTCAACGACCAGCAGATCGCCAACGTGTCATTGATCGACGAGGGCGGCGCCCGGCGCGTGCGTATGGGGCAGCTCGCTTTTGTCGGCAGCCATTCGGTCAATGGCGTCTCGGCCTTGCACACTGAACTCATGAAGAAGACGGTGTTTTCCGACCTCAACAAGCTTTATCCAGAGCGGATCAATAACAAGACCAATGGTGTGACTCCGCGGCGCTGGCTGCTGGAGTGCAACCCGGCGCTCAGCAAGCTGATCGGGGAGAGGATTGGCACCGAGTTCCAGGACAATCTCGACAAGATCGTCGAGCTCGACAAGCACGCGGATGATCCGAACTTCCAGGGCCAGTTCGCCGCGGTGAAGCGAGCCAACAAGGTTCGGCTCGCCGAATTGATCCGGGATCGTGCTGGCGTGGTGGTATCGCCGGACGCGCTGTTCGACGTGCAGGTAAAGCGCATCCACGAATACAAGCGCCAGCTGCTGAATGTCATCGAGGCTGTGGCGCAGTACCAGGCAATGAAATCGCACCCGGAAAAGGATTGGGTGCCGCGCGTCAAGGTTTTCGCTGGCAAGGCTGCGCCGAGCTACTGGAATGCCAAGCTCATCATTAAGCTGATCAACGATGTCGGGAAGATCATCAATGACGATCCCTCGGTGCGAGGGCTTCTAAAGGTCGTCTTCATTCCTAACTACAACGTCTCCGCAGCGGAGGTAATCATGCCGGCCGCGGACCTTTCGGAACAAATCTCGACGGCCGGACTTGAAGCCTCGGGAACCGGAAACATGAAGTTCGCGATCAACGGCGCCGTAACGATCGGTACGCTCGATGGAGCCAATATCGAGATGCTCGATGCGGTCGGACAGGACAACATGATCATTTTCGGCCTTAGCGCGGAGCAAGTTGCAGAAAAACGTGTCCGCATGGAGGTGCCGCGCGCTGCCATCGACGCTTCTCCTGCGCTGCGCGAAGCCCTGGAAATGATCGCCTCGGGCGTCTTCTCACCCGACGATCCCAACCGATATCGGGAACTGATCGGGGGTCTCTACGACCACGACTGGTTCATGGTGGCGCGGGATTTCGATGCCTACGCGGCGGCGCAGCGGCAGGTCGACACGATCTGGCAGAACCCGAAGAAATGGTATTCCATGGCTATCCGGAACACTGCCCATATGAGCTGGTTCTCGTCGGATCGCACGATCCGGCAATATGCGGAAGAAATCTGGAACGTCCCGGTGGGGCAGGCATAGGGACGAGGTGTTGGAGAAGTGGCAGGCTGATCCCCGGGACGTGACCGCAATCGTCGGCGGCCAGCACTCCAATCCGTTTGCTGTCCTGGGACTGCAGCGTGTTGGCGGCGACTGGGTCGCGAGGACGTTCATTCCCCATGCAGAACAGGTCGTCGCCCATGATCGCGACGGCAAGCCGCTCGGGGCGCTCGTCATGCGTGATCCGGCCGGCTTCTTCGAAGGCAAGGTCGATGTTTCGGATCGGCAGACAATCCGCTACCGAGCGAAGAACTCTGGCGGCGAGTGGGACGTCTACGACCCTTACAGCTTTGGCCCCGTGCTTGGCCCAATGGACGACTACTACATCGCAGAGGGCACGCATCTAAGACTCTTCGACAAGCTCGGCGCGCACGCAATCGTGTTTGAAGGCGTCGATGGCGTTCACTTTGCCGTATGGGCGCCGAACGCACGCCGGGTTTCGGTGGTTGGACCGTTCAACGATTGGGATGGTCGGCGTCATCCTATGCGCGCGCGGTTCGAAACGGGCGTTTGGGAGGTGTTCGTCCCGACACTCGGGCCGGGGACGATCTATAAATTCGAGATCGTCGGTCAGGACGGCAAGCTGCTCCCACTCAAGGCCGATCCCTACGCATTCCAGTCCGAGCTGCGGCCACGCACGGCGTCCGTCGTGGCCGATCCCACGCCATTCGAATGGAGCGATGCCAAATATCTCGAGGGCCGCGCCAAGAAGGATTGGCGGCGGACACCGATCTCTATCTACGAAGTTCATCTGGGCTCTTGGCGGAAGCGCGCCGATGGCGAGTTCATGAACTATGACCAGTTCGCCGAGCAGCTGATCCCCTATGCCAAGGATATGGGCTTTACGCATATCGAGCTGCTGCCGATTTCGGAGCATCCGTTCGATCCAAGCTGGGGATACCAGCCGACAGGCCTGTTTTCGCCGACATCCCGCTTCGGCGATCCGGCTGGGTTCAAGCGGTTCGTCGATGCCGCGCACAAAGCCGGACTGGGTATCATCCTCGACTGGGTGCCGGCGCATTTCCCGACCGACGAACACGGCTTGGCGCGGTTTGATGGAACGGCGCTCTATGAGCATTCAG
This sequence comes from Devosia sp., assembly GCA_035549855.1. Lineage (GTDB taxonomy): Bacteria > Pseudomonadota > Alphaproteobacteria > Rhizobiales > Devosiaceae > Devosia_A. The sequence goes on from DASZPY010000020.1 coordinate 18,099, forward strand.
ATCCACGGCAGGGCTATCATCCGGACTGGAACACCGCGATCTACAATTTCGGGCGCAAGGAAGTCTCGGCATTCCTGACTAACAATGCGCTTTACTGGTTCGAGCAGTTCCACATCGATGGACTTCGAGTCGATGCCGTGGCCTCGATGCTCTATCTCGACTACTCTCGGCAACCCGGCGAGTGGGTGCCGAATGAATTCGGAGGCAACCATAATCTTGAGGCGGTGGCGTTCCTGCAGCGGGTCAACGCTGAAGTCTACCGACTACATCCCGGCGCGTTCATGATCGCGGAGGAGTCGACGGCGTGGACCGGCGTCTCGGCGCCTGCCTACACGGGTGGGCTCGGCTTCGGGTTCAAATGGAACATGGGGTTCATGAACGACACGCTACGCTACATGGCGCGCAACCCCATCCATCGCCGCTACCATCACAACGACATGACATTCGCGGCGCTTTATGCGTTCACCGAGAACTATGTGTTGCCGCTCAGCCATGACGAGGTGGTGCATGGCAAGGGCTCGCTCATCAACAAGATGAGCGGCGACGATTGGCAGCAGTTCGCGGCGCTGCGCGCCTATTACGCGTTCATGTGGGGATGGCCGGGCAAGAAACTGCTCTTCATGGGCCAGGAATTCGCGCAACGCGAGGAATGGAGCGAGAGCAAGGGTCTTGATTGGTGGCTGCTTGATGCCGGTATGCATGAGGGCGTGAGGCGGCTGGTCGGCGATCTCAACTCCGCCTATCGGGAATTGGCGGCTTTGCATGGCCGGGACAATGAGCCAGATGGCTTCGAGTGGCTGATCGGAAATGATCACGCCAATTCTGTATTTGCATGGACTCGCCGGTCCAATGGCGCGAATCCGGTGGTCATCATCTCCAATATGACGCCTGTGCCGCGCGACAATTATCGTGTTCCCATGCCCAAAGAGGGGAAATGGAGCGAACGGGTTAACAGTGATGCGGGATGGTATGGTGGGTCCAATAGCGGCAACCAGGGGAAAGTTGTCGCGCACAAGTCGGATGGGGGATGGATGCCGGCTTACGCGGACCTCTACCTGCCGCCGCTGGCGACGCTAATTCTGAAATACGACCCGGATTAATTCGGGCGGAGGAGGGAAGAATGGCCGATTATCGCACTCCATCGCCGCTGGCTCGCGAGGCGATGGCCTATGTGCTTGCCGGTGGGCGAGGCACGCGGCTTTACGATTTGACCGATCGACGCGCCAAGCCCGCCGTCTACTTCGGCGGCAAGTCGCGTATCATCGACTTTGCGCTCTCGAATGCGCTCAATTCGGGTATCAGGCGCATTTCGGTAGCAACGCAGTATCAGGCGCATAGTTTGATCCGGCACCTGCAGCGCGGCTGGAACTTTCTCCGGACAGAGCGAAATGAAAGCTTCGACGTGCTGCCCGCCAGCCAACGCGTCAGCGAGACGCAATGGTATGAGGGGACGGCGGACGCGGTGTTCCAGAACATGGACATCATCGAGGACTATGGTCCGCGCTATATCGTCGTCTTGGCCGGCGACCACATCTACAAGATGGACTATGAGATCATGCTGCGCCAGCACGTGGATACTGGCGCAGACGTGACGATCGGCTGTCTCGAGGTGCCGCGTATGGAGGCGACGGGCTTCGGCGTTATGGCGGTTGATGCTCGCGATCGCATTATCGATTTCGTCGAGAAGCCGAAAGACCCGCCTAGCATCCCCGACAATCCCGACATGGCGCTCGCGTCGATGGGCATCTACGTCTTCGAGACGCGCTTCCTCATGGAACAGCTTCGGCGCGATGCTGCAACAGAAGGCTCGGCGCGCGATTTTGGTAAGGACATTATCCCCTACATCGTCAAGAACGGCACGGCCTGGGCGCATCGCTTCACCCGGTCGTGCGTTCGCTCGACGAATGAAGAGGTCGCCTATTGGCGCGACGTGGGAACGATCGATGCCTATTGGAAGGCCAATATTGATCTGACCGACGTGAATCCACAGCTCGATCTCTACGATCGCGACTGGCCCATATGGACGTATGCCGAAGTGACGCCGCCAGCGAAGTTCGTACATGATTTCGAAGGCCGAAGGGGTTCGGCGGTCAACTCGCTGGTCTCGGGCGACTGTATCGTGTCGGGCGGTTCGCTGACGCGGACGCTGCTCTCAACCGGCAGCCGGGTCCATTCCTATTCCGAACTCAACGAGGCCGTTGTGCTGCCCGGCTGCACGATTGGGCGCGGGGCACGGTTGCGCAGGGTCGTGCTGGATCGCGGCGTGAGCATCCCTGAGGGACTGGTCGTCGGGGTGGATCCGGAATTCGATTCCAAATGGTTCCGCCGGACGGACGACGGAGTGACGCTGATCACGCAACCCATGATTGACCACTATCTGGCGGACCGATGATCGAAGTCCTCTCCGTCGCATCGGAAGCCTATCCGCTTATCAAGACGGGTGGGCTCGCCGACGTTACGGGTGCCCTGCCTGGCGCCTTGTCGCGTCATGGTGTCAGCATGCGCGTGCTGCTGCCGGGCTATCCGCCGGTGCTGAGCGCGCTAAGCGATGCTCGAGTCGTGGCAGACTTGGCAGACTTCTTCGGAGGCCCGGCCCAACTGATGAGCGGACGTGCCCACGGCCTCGAGCTCATTGCGATTGATGCGCCGCACCTCTACAACCGGCCGGGTAATCCCTATGTCGGGCCCGACCGCAAGGACTGGCCGGACAATGTACTGCGCTTTGCCGGATTGTGTTTTGCCGCTTATGAGATCGGGCGCGGGGTCATGGAGGGCTATCGGCCGGATGTCCTGCATTGTCATGACTGGCAAGCGGGACTGACGCCGGCCTATGTCGCATTCAACGCGCCGACGCGGGTCAAGACGATCATGACCGTCCACAACATCGCGTTCCAGGGCCATTTTGGTTGGGATGTCTTCAATTCGATCAAGCTCGATTACCGTGCAGCGCAGGAAGGAGCGATCGAGTATTTTGGAGGCATCGGCTACCTGAAGGCTGGCCTGCAGACTGCCGATGCAATCACCACCGTTAGTCCGACCTACGCCAATGAGATCAAGACGTCGGCATATGGCATGGGGCTTGAAGGGTTGCTGCAATCGCGCGCAGATGTGTTGAGCGGCATCCTCAACGGCATCGATGACGAGGCATGGGATCCTATGCACGATCCAGCGCTGCCGCAGCCCTTCGGCCACAACAGTACGGAGCAGCGTACGACAAACCGCGCCGCGATCGCCGAACGCTTCGGTATCGATCATTCACCCGGCCCGCTTTTTTCGGTTGTAAGCCGACTGACCTGGCAGAAGGGTCTCGACATGCTTGTCGAGGTCGCCGACGATCTGGTGGCGATGGGCGGCAAGCTAGTTGTCCTTGGTTCGGGTGATGCCGATATCGAGAACGGCTTGCGGGGCGCCGCGATGCGCCATCCTGGGAAGGTTGGCATTGTTACCGGTTATGACGAGCGCCTGAGCCACCTGGTGCAAGGCGGGGCCGACGTGATGCTCGTACCGTCCCGGTTCGAGCCCTGTGGGCTGACTCAGCTCTACGGCCTGCGTTACGGCTGCGTGCCGCTGGTGAGCCGTGTCGGTGGATTGGCGGATACAGTGATCGATGCCAATGAGATGGCGGTTGAGGCCGGAGTGGCAACGGGCGTTGTCTTCGCTCCGGCTACTGCCGAAGCACTGCGCGACGCAATCAAGCGCGCCGTCGCGCTCTATGCGCGCCCGAAGGTGTGGCGCAAAATGCAGCGGCGTGGGATGAAATCTGACGTCTCGTGGGACAACAGCGCGGCCAAGTATGCCGCGCTCTATCGCAAGCTGCTTGGACTCAAGGACGATGACGACAAAGACGATTGAGACAAAACCGTTCGCAGACCAGAAGCCGGGCACGTCGGGACTGCGCAAGCGCACCAAGGCATTCATGGTGCCGCACTATGTCGAGAACTTTGTGCAATCGATCTTCGACAGTCTTGATGGCATCAGAGGCAAGACACTGGTGATCGGCGGAGACGGCCGCTATTTCAATCTCGAAGCAATCCAGAAGATCATCAAAATCGCAGCAGCCAATGGTTTCGGTAAGGCCATGGTGGGGCAGGGAGGACTTTTGTCCACGCCTGCAGCCAGCCATGTGATCCGGCATAACAAGGCATTCGGTGGCCTCATCCTTTCGGCAAGCCACAATCCAGGCGGGCCGGATGGTGACTTTGGCATCAAGTACAATGTCAGCAATGGCGGACCCGCTCCGGAGAAGATCACCGATGCTGTGTTCGCGCGCAGCAAGGCTATCGAGCGGTATTTCATTTCCGACGCGCCAGATGTCGAACTGTCAGTTGTCGGCATACAGAGTTGCGACGCCATGACGGTCGAGGTCATCGACCCGGTCGCGGACTATGCCGCATTGATGCAAACACTGTTCGACTTCCCCAAGATATCGAGCATGTTTGCAAGCGGCTTCACTATGCGGTTCGACGCGATGCACGCGATCACGGGGCCTTATGCGCATGCGATCCTCGAAGGCATGCTTGGGGCGCCAAGAGGGACCGTGGTCAACGGCACGCCATCTCCCGATTTTGGAGGCGGTCATCCCGATCCCAACCTCGTTTACGCGAAGGATCTCTACGATCTCATGATGGGTCCGAACGCACCGGATTTTGGTGCAGCATCAGACGGTGATGGGGATCGCAATCTCATCATTGGGCGCAAGCGGTTCGTGACGCCGTCGGACTCGCTGGCCCTGCTCGCGGCCAACGCGCCGATGGCGCCGGGCTATGCCAACGGGCTGGCCGGTATCGCCCGATCCATGCCGACCAGCGCGGCAGCGGACCGAGTGGCGGAGAAGCTCGGCATCGAAATGCATGAGACGCCGACAGGCTGGAAGTTTTTTGGCAATCTGCTCGATGCTGGCCGGGTGACGATCTGCGGCGAGGAAAGCGCAGGCACAGGCTCCAATCATGTCCGCGAAAAGGACGGGCTTTGGGCCGTACTCCTCTGGCTCAACATTGTCGCGGCGCGTGGACAGGGTGTCGATGAGATTGTCCGGGACCATTGGGCAACCTATGGACGCAACTACTACACCCGACACGACTATGATGAGGTCGACGCGGCAGTGGCCAGCAAGCTCATGGATGACCTTCGCGCGCGACTGTCGTCGCTGGCGAGTGAGACGTTTGACGGGACGCAGGTCACTTACGCCGATGACTTCGCCTACCACGATCCGGTCGATCAATCGGTGAGCGCGAAACAGGGGATCCGCATCGGGTTCTCGGACGGCAGTCGCATCGTGCTGCGGCTCAGCGGAACCGGCACGGTGGGTGCAACGTTGCGGGTCTACCTCGAAAGGTATGAACCGCCCCATGGACAACACGAGCTCGACACCCAGTCCGCTCTCTCCTTCCTCATTGATCTCGCCGACAGAATCGCGGGTATCCGCGAACGAACCGGTCGGGAAGCGCCAAGCGTCATCACCTGAAGTGATCGGCGACGCTAAACCACGCCTTGTGCCCCGCGGGGGCCGCGCGGAACAGCTCGGCGCCACGGTTGCGGCCGAGGGAGTGAACTTTGCCGTTTATTCGGAGAGCGCGTCGGCACTCTACATATCGCTTTACGATGAAGCGGACCGGGAGGTGGAGCGGTTCGAACTCGATGGACATGACAACAATATCCATCACGGGTTGATCGCAGGTATCGGCCCGGGTGCCCGCTACGGGCTGCGCGCCGACGGCGAATACAATCCCGATCAAGGTCTCTTCTTCGACCCCAACAAGCTGCTTGTTGACCCCTATGCGCGACGCATAGACCGCGTGTTCGTGCGCTCGCCACGCCTGCGGCTGCCGAGGGATGCCGCAGAGGATACGGCTCCGCTGGTTCCGAAGGCAATTGTCACCTCTGCCAACGTGAATCCTCCGATGCGTCCGCGGCGCAAAGCACCAGGGCTCATGTATGAGCTCAACGTGCGCGGCTACACGATGCGACATCCGTCCGTACAAGGGCCGCTGCGTGGAACGATCGCGGCACTCTCGACTCGCCGCGTCATCGACCATTTGAAGTTTCTTGGCGTCGACGTTGTCGAACTCATGCCGATAGCGGCGTTCATCGACGACGGACATCTGCCGGCGCTGGGGCTGACGAATGCCTGGGGATACAATCCAGTCACATATTTTGCGATCGACCCCCGGCTTGCACCTCGCGGACCACAGGAGCTTCGCTATCTCACCGACCTCTACAGGAAGAATGGAATCTCGGTGATCCTCGATGTGGTTTACAACCACACGGGAGAAGGCGACGCAAATGGGCCGATGCTGAGCCTGATGGCGCTCGATCCCCACACTTACTACCGGTTCGTCCAAGTCGACGGGAAACAGCATCTCGTCAACGACGCAGGTACCGGCAATACGCTGCGCTGCGATCATCCGACTACGCAGCGGCTTGTAATCGACTCGCTGCGCTACTGGGTCGAAGAGATGGGCGTCACCGGTTTCCGTTTCGATCTGGCGACGGTGCTCGGACGCGAACCGGGATTCAATCCGGACGCCAAGATGCTGCAAATGATCAAGGCCGATCCGTTGCTCAGCAAGTGCATACTCGTTGCGGAGCCATGGGATCCGGGCCCGGGGGGCTATGGCGTGGGCAAGTTCGGCAAGGAATTCCGCGAATGGAACGACACATATCGCGACGAAGTCCGCAGCTTCTGGCGCGGCGATTCCGGCAAGATCGGTGCGCTTGCCGGAAAGGTCGCGGGTTCAGCGGAAATTTTCAATTTTGCAGGGCGCAAGCCTAGCCACGGCGTGAATTTCCTCGCCGTGCACGATGGCTTCACCCTGGCCGATCTCGTCAGCTACGCTGAAAAGCATAATGAGGCGAATGGCGAGCAGAACCGGGACGGCCACAATAGCAATTCGTCATGGAACTGCGGCGCTGAAGGTCCCAGCGACGACGAAGCGATCAATGCAGCGCGCCGGCGGGACATCCGTGCGCTTTTGGCTACGCTGTTTGTCTCCCGCGGCACGCCGCTTATTCAACAAGGCGACGAGTTCGGGCGTACCCAACAGGGCAACAACAATGCCTATGCCCAGGACAACGAGATCACGTGGGTTGACTGGGATAAGGCTGATGGTGCGCTGGTCGACTACGTCGCGGCGCTGATGCGGTTTCGTAAAGAGCATGAAGCCCTGACCAATGACCGGTTTCTGGAGGGGAGGGACCGGCAGGGCGTTCGAGATGTGATGTGGCTACATCCTTCCGGGCGTGAAATGGGCCGGCAGGACTGGGCGGATGGATCCGCTTCTGTCCTGGGCATGTGGGTGCGCACCGCCAATGACAATGTCCTGGTCTGGTTCAATCGCCATGCTGAGCCGGTGGAGGCGAAACTGCCTCCGGGCAGTTGGGATGCCGCGATGGTGTCGCTCGACAAGGCCGAACCGATGATCGTTCCAGGCAGTATCGTGTTGCCCCCGCGCTCGTTGGTTGCCCTGGTGCCATCAGCGCAGATTCCTCCGTCGGAACCACCAAAAGAGGTGCCGCGGCCGCCAACACCGGAACCTTCGAAGGAGCCAGTGCCGCCGCCGACCAGTCCGCCTGAGGAGGCACCGCCGCCCGTCGAGATTCCGTCGCCCCAGCCGCCGGGGGAAATTCCGCCGGTAAAGGAGACGTGATCGGCATGTCCGGCATATTACGGCAGTGACTAAAACGTCATTTTTTGAGCGGTTCAAGATGACGCGAATGCGGCGCGAAGCCGACGAAAACATACCCTGAAGGCAGCGAAATTGCGCCGCGAAGCAAGAGCGATATCCCGCTCACCGGCGTCAAACGCCGGCGGCCTCCGGGATAGCCCGAGGTCGATGATAATGGACCTTAGGAGTCTAAAATGAAACCGATGCTCAAAGTGTCGGCGGCCGTGCTGTTCGCGGCCATCTCTGCATTGCCTGCCTTGGCGGCCATCAACACGGCTGTCGTAGTCCAAGGCAATTCTACCGCGGCGGCCCCGGCAAGTTCGATCGACGATTTCATCGGCAAGTGGACAATGCAGGACTTGAACGCATTGGGTAGCGCCCACCAGGTCACGGTGTTCGATACCAAGAATGTCTATGATGCGGCTGACCTGTCCAAGCTGAGCGACGCGGACACGCGCGCAATCGGCGATCTCAAGAAGATGCACGATCAGATCGACGCCGATGCGGGCCTCAGGGCTTGGTTTGCGAAGAACAGCATCGACATCAATCGCGTGATCGCCATCACCGACAATGGCGGCGCCGTGGACGTCTATCTGTACTAGGCAGACCAGTACTGCCGTGATTCAGGCGCCGATCGGCTAACCGACCGGCGCTTCGGTTATCAGCCGACCTGCTCGATAATCTCGAACCCAAGGTTCCGATAAAGCGCTTGTGCCGCGAGATTTTTCATATCGACCTTGAGATCGGCATGAGGAGCGCCTCTATCGCGATAGTCCTGCAGCAGCATTGCGAGCATCGCTCTGCCAAGACCTCGGCGACGGCACTCCGGCGCGACGACGATGTCCTTGACGAACGGTTCGCTCCAGCCATGACAGAAGCCAACCGGGGTCTCGCCTGCGGTCGCCACGACGATCAAGCCAGGATCGTACTCGTCGTCAGTGATCAGCCGATCCCACCAGAGTTCAAACGGAATAATGTCACCGTACCCGCTGCCATAGACCGCGTTCATTAGTCCGCGACATGCCGGGGCCACGAGGCTGCTGAAGTCTGCTCTTGCAATCCCCGTCGGCCAAGGAGACGGCGAGATCGGTGCCCCAAGGTCTCGGCGCATCCGATAATAGGGTGCGTTATTCAGCCGCAAAAACGGGCGTCAGCCCACCCGCCCTTTCAATGAACGCGATGACTTCTTTCAGTCCTTCGCGGCGCAACATGTCTGTAAAGACATAGGGCCGGCCCTCGCGGACTCGCCGCGTGTCAGACTCCATGGTCTCGAGGCTGGCGTTCACATAGGGGGCGAGATCGGCCTTGTTGATAATCAGCAGATCGGAGCGGGTGATGGCGGGGCCGCCTTTGCGGGGAATCTTCTCGCCCTCGGCGACAGAAATCACATAAAGCGTGATGTCCGCGAGGTCGGGAGAAAATGTCGCGGCGAGATTATCGCCGCCGGATTCGATCAGAACGACATCAAGATCGGGAAAGCGGCGATTGAGATCAGCAATGGCGGCCAGATTTAGCGAAACGTCTTCGCGGATCGCGGTATGAGGACAGCCGCCGGTCTCGACGCCGACGATGCGGTCTTCGCCGATGGCTTGTACTCGGTTCAAAATCAGCGCGTCTTCGCGCGTGTAGATGTCGTTGGTCACAACCGCCATCGAATAGCGGTCCCGCATCGCCTTGAGCAGCATTTCGCAAAGGGTCGTCTTGCCCGAACCGACAGGGCCGCCGATACCAATGCGCAAAGGACCGTTGATAGACTTCATAACAACCTCATCAGCACGAGGATCAGAAAGCCCGCTCCAATCCAGAGGCTGAGCGGGGAATAGTTCTTGCGGTCAAGCGACGCGAAGGGTTCCGTGGGGAAGCGTGCGCGCCAAGCGCCAGTATAGCCGGCGAACCCGCGGGCGAGGAAGGCAACAGCCAATGCGGCACCGAGGACTGTGCGAGCAAGGCCGCCGTCCATCTTGTCCGCGAGGCCGATCGCGACAATCGCCGCGGCGAAAAGCAACAGTGCAACAGCAAGGATGAGAAGGCGGTTGGGCATACGAGTGACGCCTGGCCGCCCAATCACAGTCTGCGCAAGCAGCTGTTCCGACTGGATAGGCCAGCTCGTTCCCAATGCCCAAAGAAGGTGCGCGAATGCGACCATGAGCAGCGGCAGGAAAATCACCAGGGCAATGACGGTAGTCATGAGCGGAAGACCCGGACGGGCAACGTCTCGTGACGCATCTGGGCGATGTCGGCGGCGTAGGCGACTGTCCCCAAATCGTCGAGGGTTGTTGTCGATGCGGCTTCGGCCAACCTTTCTATCGTCGGTTCGAGCGCGGCCATCACCTGCAGGCCGGCGGTCTGGCCGAGAGGAACAAGGCGGACAGCGACCGAGATCTGCGCGTGGACCGCGGCCGTGAGATACGCGGCAAGCGTGTCGAGGAGTGGGATTTGATGAGCGGCCGCGATGGCGCCTACCGCGACCGGATAGGGACACCGGTCGGGAAGGTGGGCGTAGACAACGGAGGGCCAGGCTCGGGTGGCAATCGTGAAGGCCTCGCCCGTGAGACAGAGTTCCGCGTATCGCTCCGCGGGCGCGGCCAAGGCAAAGGCGAGGTCGGCGAGTTCCGCTAGTGCTTCCGCGCTTTCGTGGTTTCGGTGGGCCTGCGCGAGAAATATGCCATCCGTCCGAAGACCCCCGTGAGCAATCGTGCCAGCGATCCACTCGCGTAGCGTACTTGCATCGAACACTCGCTCGTCGGTGATCGCTGTCTCAAGTCCCTGCGACCAAGCGAAGCCGCCGACTGGAAAGGCGGGGGAGAGCCAGGTCAGCAGTCGCTGCAACAGGATGGGTTCGGTCATGTCAATGTGGCGCGTGGTAGGCGCCGAGCATGGGGATGAACGGCTCCGTGACCTCGCGAATTTCGGCTCCGAGGCCCTGCAGCATGGTCTTGGCGACGTGGTCGCACGGCACGAGGATGCGTTTCTTCTCGATCTGGGCCGGCATGTGGCGGTTGCCGATATGCCATGCGATCTGGGCGAGATGTTCGCCGCCGCGGGGATTGATCTCGAGCAGCGGCTCGGGCGCCGCGACGATTTCGACGATGCGGCCGTCCTCGAGCTGCAGGCCACCGAAATGCTCGAGCGTGACGGCATCGGGAAGATCGACCATGATTTCCTCTCCTTTCACGTTCAGCACCTTGCGGCGGAGGCGCCTCTGGTCGGAGGTAAGCACAAGCTGGGCGAAGGGCTTGCCTTTGCCGTGATTGGCGGGCAGGGCGGCGATGGCGCGCAGCATTATGGGGTCTCGACGTTCTCGGTGCAGGTCAGCAGCGGCGCGGCGTCCGCTCCCTCCATGACGTCATAGAGCCAGGCCTCGCTTCCCTTGTTCCACCAGACATACTGCCCAGCCTCATAGCGGACTCCCGAACCGGTGATGACGGATACGAAGATCATCTCCGAAGTCTGGCTTGTCTCGTCATCGGTGATAGGAACGAGGGCGACGTAGTTCGGGGCCGCATTGATGTAAGTGACGGTCAGCGGAGCGTGGGACTCGCAGTCATAGGTCACAGTCTTCTTGTCGGCATCGCCCGAAAAGGTGAGGCCGACATCCGCCGTGACCGCGGCAAGCGCGGGACAAACGAGAAAGACCGAAAGAGTGGCAGACAGGATCGAACGCATGGAAGCAGTATGCCTCCCTTCGATGCCGTCGCCAACAGGGGATTGTGTGCTTCAGGCAGCCCGCCAGCCCATGTCGGCGGGAAGCGCTACGCCATTGATGTAGCGCGCCTCATCGGAAGCGAGAAACAGCGCCGCATTGGCAATGTCGATCGGCTCCAGCATGCCGGGGTTGGCGGCGTGATAGGCGCCAATCCTGCCCAGAGCCGCCTGATCGAGCTTACTGGGATCGACGCTCTGCATGATGTTGGTGTTCACTCCGCCAGAAACGATCGCATTGCAGCGCAGGCCGAGCTTTGCGTATTGGTAGGCGGTGCTTCGTGTGAGGCCGATCAGCGCATGCTTTGAGGCAGTGTAGGCCGCGCCGGCCGATCCGCCGCCGACACCGGCGACGGAGGCAATGTTGACGATCGCGCTATGACCTTGCTTCAGCATCAAGGGCACAGCCCGGCGCATGGCATACATGGGACCATCGAGATTGACGGACAGGACGCGCCGCCAGGTGTCGTTGCTCACGTCGGCCACTGACTGGAAGAGGTCCATTACGCCGGCATTGTTGACGAGAATGTCGATGCGGCCAAATTCGGAAACGGCGCGATCGATCATGGCGACGCATTGTGCCTCGTCGGAAACGTCCGCCTTCACGCCGACAATGGTTCCGCCGATGTCCTTTGCGGCGGCTTCCACAGCATCGGCGTGCCAGTCGGCGGCGACGACTTTGGCGCCTTCGGCGACAAAAAGCCGGGCCATGGCCAAACCCATGCCGGAACCCGCACCAGTGATGACGGCGACTTTGTCCTTAAGGCGCATGACGGTCTCTCCTTGCTGCCGGCGCGATTTGACCGGTTCAGGAAAGTCTTGTCTTGATACAGATCAGCCGGTCAGAACAGGAAGTAACGCTGCGCCATGGGCAGGACAGTGGCGGGCTCGCAGGTCAAAAGTTCACCGTCCGCGCGAACCTCGTAGGTTTCCGGATCGACGTCTATCCGGGGCGTTGCCGCATTGTGGATCATCGAGGCTTTCGAGATGCTGCGCGTGTTCTTGACCGGTAGGAGCTGTTTGGCCACGCCGAGCCGGTTTCGCAGCCCCGCCTCATGGGCGGCCTGCGAGATGAACGTCACCGACGAATTGGTCCGCAGCCTGCCGTAGGCCGCGAACATCGGCCGATAGTGCATGGGCTGTGGGGTGGGGATGGACGCATTGGGATCACCCATCGGGGCCGCGGCGATCGAGCCGCCCAGCAGGACCATTTCCGGTTTGACACCGAAGAAGGCCGGATTCCACAGCACGAGATCGGCGCGTTTGCCCGCTTCAACGGATCCGATCTCATGGCTCAGTCCCTGGGTGATGGCGGGATTGATGGTGTATTTGGCGATGTAGCGCTTCACGCGGACGTTGTCGTTGTCGCCGGTTTCTTCCTTGAGGCGACCACGCTGCTTTTTCATCTTATCGGCTGTCTGCCAGCAGCGGATGATGATTTCACCCACGCGGCCCATGGCCTGGCTGTCCGACGAGATCATCGAGAAGGCGCCGAGATCGTGGAGAATGTCTTCGGCAGCGATGGTTTCTTTGCGGATGCGGCTTTCGGCGAAGGCCACGTCCTCGGCGATCTGCGGGCTGAGGTGGTGGCAGACCATCAGCATGTCGAGATGCTCGGCCAGTGTGTTCACGGTGTACGGCCGGGTCGGATTGGTCGACGACGGCAGCACGTTAGGCAGCGAGGCGACCTTGATGATATCCGGTGCGTGGCCACCGCCGGCGCCTTCGGTGTGGAAGGCGTGAATGGTGCGGCCCTTGAAGGCGGCGATCGTATCTTCGACGAAGCCGGACTCGTTGAGGGTGTCGGTGTGGATCATCACCTGCACGTCGTAATCGTCAGCGACGGCGAGGCAGTTGTCGATGGCGCCCGGGGTGGTGCCCCAATCCTCGTGCAGTTTCAGCGAAGCGACTCCGGACAGGATCATCTCCACAAGTGGCGCGGGCCTGGACGCATTGCCCTTGCCTGCGAGCGCGAGGTTCATCGGGAAGGCATCGAAGGCTTCGATCATCCGCTCGGCGTGCCAGGCACCGGTGCAAGTGGTTGCCAGCGTGCCATGCGCGGGGCCAGTGCCACCACCGAGCATGGTGGTGACGCCGGACATCAACGCTTCTTCGATCTGCTGGGGCGCGATGAAGTGGATATGGCTGTCGAAGCCGCCCGCGGTGAGGATCTTGCCTTCGCCAGCGATGGCCTCGGTCGAGGGGCCGATGATGATAGTCACGCCCGGCTGGGTGTCGGGGTTACCGGCCTTGCCGATGGCGGCGATGCGGCCGTCCTTTAGGCCCACATCGGCCTTGTAGATGCCGGTGTGGTCGAGGATCAGAGCATTGGTGATGACAGTGTCGACGGCACCCTCAGCGCGGGTGGCCTGAGACTGACCCATACCGTCCCGGATCACCTTGCCGCCACCGAACTTCACCTCCTCGCCATAGATGGTGAAATCGCGCTCCACCTCGATGATGAGATCAGTGTCGGCCAAGCGCACCCGGTCACCCGTGGTAGGCCCATACATGTCGGCGTAGGTGGCGCGGGAAATGTGGGCGGGCATATTCGGTCTCGGACGGAAGGGGAACGTGGGTGGTGGATCAGCGGCTGGCCGGTCCGGCGAGATTTCCTTTTGCAAAGTCCGCGGCGCGATAGGCAGTCACGCACTGCTCGATATAGTGGTCGAGCTTGTCGATCATTTGGTCCAGCGCAGGATCGGTATTGTGGCGGCCAACCAGGGCGGCACCAACGACCTCCATAGCACGCACGCCTAGTGGCTGGCCGCGACGCTTCATGTCCGCAGCGCCTCTGTCCAATGCGGCGAGCACACTGTCATATCCCTTGCTTCCGATGTGCTGCTTGAAATGCATCCAACTCCTCGCCTTACTGTCAGCCACGACTTTGCCAGCAACAGAGCCTACAATAGACCGTTGCTTCGGATCGGACTGGCTGGTGGCGAAGCCGCGAATAATCGCGGCGAGTTGCCTCCGATAGATGGCTTGGTGTTCCTCGTCCATTACAGCTTGCCCATCACTTTCTGTTGGAAGCCGTAGACCTCTCGCTTGCCGGAGAGGGGCACCAGCTTCACCTCACGCGTTTGGCCCGGCTCGAAGCGGACGGCGGTGCCTGCAGCGATGTCGAGCCGCATGCCGCGCGCTTTGTCCCGATCGAACTTGAGGCCGCTGTTGGTCTCGAAGAAATGGTAGTGGGAGCCGACCTGGATCGGTCGATCGCCAGAATTGGCAACTTCCATGGTGACTTGCGACGCACCGGCATTCAGCTCGATATCGCCGGATTTGGTCATGACTTCGCCGGGGATCATTGAATGTCTCAGCGGATTGGATGATGAACGGTCACGAGCTTGGTGCCGTCCGGGAAAGTCGCCTCGACCTGCACGTCGGGGATCATCTCGGGAATGCCATCCATGACCTGCTGCCGGGTCACCACATGTGCCCCGGCCTCCATCAAATCGGCCACGGAACGGCCGTCGCGCGCGCCTTCAATGACATAGTCGGTGATCAGCGCGATCGCTTCGGGATGGTTGAGCTTGACCCCACGCTCGAGACGCTTGCGCGCGACGATGGCAGCCATCGAAATCAAGAGCTTGTCCTTTTCGCGCGGCGTCAGATTCATAAAGTCGTCCTAGAGGTGCCAGAGGCGGGGCGGGGTCCCGGCTTTCGAGAGCAAAGCGATAATGGGTGAGATTGCCCGGCGCAAGGCGAGGCCGGATTCGGCGAGCACCCGAACCGTCAGCCGCTCACCGGAAACGCTCGCACCGGCGGTCATGGGCAGGAGGCTGCGGACCGCATCAAGGCGCATTTCCACCTCGGGCGCGATGTGGAGAATGGTAGCGAGAGCAAGGGCGCCATCGAGGAGCGACGGGCCGTCGCGTTCGAGCGGGTCGCCGGTGAGCCTGGTCGACTCGGCATGGATAAGGCGGCCGTTCCGGCGGATGCGCCAATTGTCGGTGAGCCCGGCATTGCGTGCCCTCTCGCCCATTGCGGCGCGTCCGAGTAGCACAGCCTCCACCGCGGTAAAACTCGCATCGGCGGCTAGATCGACCTCAAGGCTGCGCTCGAGTTCGCTGCCCTCGAACAGGATCGTCTCCTGGGGCAGCCAGTCGAGATGCGCGCCTTCACGAATGACGAGGCGATTTTCGATCCGTGCGGCGCCGCCGATGGACCGGTACACACGCTCGCATGCCGGCGTTGTTACGGCGACGCGCGCTTGAGCTTGCGCCTCGATGTACCATTCGAGATGGTCGTCCCCGCAGAGGCCGCCGGCGGTGTTCATCAGAACTGCCTGCAAAGAGGCGTCGTGCGTATTGGGCAGCCGGATCTTGGCGCAGCCTTCCTGAAAGAGCGCAGAGACCTCTGACCGTCCATCCCGGACTGCAACACCGAGCCGCGCATGACCGCGCGCCCGCTGCAGCGGGGCGGTGGGCCTTGCTGCCGCCAGTGCAACGGCAGCCACGCTACACCATCAGGTGCCGGCGTACCTCGGGCTTATCGAGGTCGGAGGCGGGGCCGGCATGCATGATTTCACCGCGATCCATGATGTAGATGTCGTCGGCAATTTCCCGGCAAAAGTCCAGATATTGCTCAACGAGGAGTATGGTCATACCCTTCTCGTTCCGCAGATATTGCAGCGCCCGGCCGATATCCTTGATGATCGACGGCTGGATGCCCTCGGTGGGTTCGTCAAGCACGAGAACCTTGGGTCGGGTGACCAGCGCACGCCCGATCGCGAGCTGCTGCTGCTGGCCACCCGAGAGGTCTCCGCCGCGCCGGCCCAGCATGGACTGCAGCACGGGGAAGAGGTCGAAGATGAATCCGGGGATATCACGGTCCGCATACTTCAGGCCTGCATAGCCCGTCTCGAGGTTCTCGCGGACGGTGAGGAGCGGGAAAATCTCCCGGCCCTGCGGAACATAGCCGATGCCCAAGCGAGCGCGTTTGTAGGGAGGGGCTTTCCTCAGCACATCGTTGTCGAAGGTGATCTCGCCGGCGGAGACGTTGTTGATGCCGGTGACGGCGCGGAGGGTCGAGGACTTACCGACGCCGTTGCGCCCCAGGACTGCGGTTATCCGGCCGGGCTTACATTCGATGGTGATGCCGCGGAGGGCCTGCGCGGCGCCATAGTGAAGGTCGATGGCCTTGATGGCGAGGGTCGAACTCATCGGCCGAGATACCTTTCGATGACCACCGGGTTGGCGCTGACCTGATCGAGCGTGCCTTCAGCGAGAACGCTGCCTTCGGCGAGACAGGTGACGCGGGTTCCCAGTTCACGGACAAAACTCATGTCGTGTTCGACCACCACGACCGAGCGCGTCTTGGCGATTTCCTTGAGCAGCTTGGCGGTCTCGACAGTCTCGGCATCGGTCATCCCTGCGACCGGTTCATCGACGAGCAGCAGCTTTGGGTCCTGCGCAAGCAGCATGCCGATCTCGAGCCATTGTTTCTGGCCGTGACTTAGTCCGGATGCGAGATCGTTCCTGCGACCGGCAAGCCGGATGGTGTCGAGAATTTCTTCGATGCGAGTAACGTCCTTGCTGCTGGCCCGATAGGTCAATGCCGAGAAGACGTCGCGTGGCGTCTTGAGGGAAAGCACGAGATTGTCCCAGACGGTGTGACTCTCGAATACGGTCGGCTTCTGAAACTTGCGGCCGATGCCGAGATTGGCGATGGCCGCCTCATCGAGCGCGGTCAGATCGGTGCGGCCGTCGAAATAGACCTCGCCATCGTCGGGGCGTGTCTTGCCGGTGATGATGTCCATCATCGTTGTCTTGCCGGCCCCATTCGGGCCGATGATCGCGAGCATTTCGGAAGGGTGAACTATGATGGAGAGGTTGTTGAGCGCCTTGAAGCCGTCGAACGAGACAGAGACGCCGTTGAGGTAGAGCATCGTTCCGTCGCGTTCTTCGGGACCGGCGAGGGTGTTCATTCGGCGGGTTCCGGCTTGGCGGGAAGGGTGGATGGACCTTCGCCCATTTCAGCTGCGGCGCTTTGCGACTTGCCGTTGCCCGGCGGCTGGCGGCGGGCAATCCGCGAAAAGAGGCCGACTACGCCCTTGGGCAGGAACAGGGTGACCACGACGAACAATCCGCCCAGTGCGAACAGCCAGTAGTCGGGAAGGGTGTTGGTGAACTGCGTCTTGCCGGCGTTGACCAGCAAGGCGCCGACGATCGGCCCGATGATGGTGCCGCGTCCGCCGACGGCAACCCAGATGACGGCTTCGATCGAATTCTCCGGCGCGAATTCGCCGGGATTGATGATCCCGACTTGGGGCACAAACAGTGCCCCCGCGACAGCGGCAATCAAGGCCGAGATCACGAACGCAAATAGCTTCACGTTTTCCGGCCGCCAACCGAGGAAGCGCGTGCGGCTTTCCGCATCGCGCACGGCGACCATGACCTTGCCGAGCTTGCTGTTGACGATGGCAGAGCAAAGGAAGACGGCCAGCGCGAGGGCCAGGGCGGAAGCGGCGAAGAGCGCGGCGCGCGTCGATTGTGCCTGAACGTTTGCGCCCAGGATGTCCTTGAAGTCGGTGAGGCCGTTGTTTCCGCCGAAGCCGAAATCGTTGCGGAAGAAGGCAAGCAGCAGCGCGTAGGTCATCGCCTGGGTGATAATCGACAGATAGACGCCAGTGACGCGGCTGCGGAACGCGAACCATCCGAAGACGAAGGCGAGAAGGCCGGGCACGAGCAGCACGATCATGAAGGCAAACCACCATTGGTCGAAGCCCTGCCAGAACCAGGGGAGTTCCTTGTAGTTGAGGAAGACCATGAAGTCGGGGAGGATCGGGTTGCCATAAACACCGCGTGAGCCGATCTGCCGCATCAGATACATGCCCATGGCATAGCCGCCGAGAGCAAAGAAGGCAGCATGGCCGAGCGAGAGAATCCCGCAATAACCCCAGACAAGATCGAGGGCGAGGGCGAGCATGGCGTAGTTGAGGTACTTGCCCCAAAGCGGAACCGAGTTGTCCGGAACGTGCAGCGGGTTGCCGGCGGGCAGAAGGATGTTGGCCGCCGGAACAGCAACGGCGATGGCCACGAGAGCGAGAATGAGCCAGACCGCCTTGCGGTCGAGGGCGCGCAGGACGAGCTGAGAAATCATGTTTCGACTGCGCGGCCCTTAAGCGCGAACAGGCCGCGGGGCCGCCGCTGGATGAAGAGAATGAGCAGCACGAGGATCAGGATCTTGCCGAGAACCGCGCCGGTGTATGGCTCGAGGAACTTGTTGGCGACGCCGAGGCTCAGCGCACCCACCAGTGTGCCCCAGAGGTTGCCGACACCGCCGAACACCACCACCATGAAACTGTCGATGATGTAGCCCTGCCCGAGATTGGGCGACACGTTGTCGATCTGGCTCAGGGCGACGCCGGCCATGCCGGCGATGCCGGAGCCCAAGCCAAAGGTCATGGCGTCAACGAAGGGCGTACGAATGCCCATGGCCGAGGCCATGCGGCGGTTCTGGGTGACGGCGCGCATCTGCAGGCCCAGCGTCGTGCGCCGCAGTACGAGCTGGAGCACAATGAACACGACGATCGCAAAAGCGACGATCCACAGCCGGCTCCAGGTTATCGTGAGGCCGCCGAGGTCGAATGAGCCCGACATCCAGCTCGGTGCCGAAACCAGCCTGTTATTGGCGCCGAACAGGGTGCGCACCGCTTGCTGGAGGATCAGCGAGAGGCCCCAGGTGGCGAGCAAGGTTTCGAGCGGGCGGCCGTAGAGCCAGCGGATAATGCCGCGCTCGATGGCGATGCCGACAAGTGCACTTAGGAGGAATGCGGCAGGAATGGCGATGACGACCGAATAGTCCATCAGTCCGGGGAAGCGCGCGCGAATGACCTCCTGGACCATGAAAGTCGCATAGGCGCCCAGCATCACCATCTCGCCATGCGCCATGTTGATGACGCCCATGACACCGAAGGTAATGGCGAGACCAATTGCCGCCAGCAACAGGACGGAGCCAAGCGAGAGACCGTACCAAACGTTTTGCCCGACATCCCACACCGCCAGGTTGCGAGCGATGGCGTCGATGCCTGCTTGCACGATCGGCTTGAGTTCGTCGGGGGCCGAGGCGAGGAAGCCGTTGAGAACGGCCATAGCGTCGCGTGTGCCTTCAGCGGCGATCGCGTCGACGGCGGCCCGCTTGTCTTCGAGGCTCGCATCGGTCTTGAGAACGATGACGTGACGAGCCAGCTGCATCACGTCCTTGATCTGAGGGTCCGTCTCCTGCGCGAGCGCCTGATCGAGCAGGTCGAGCATTGCGGGATCGGCGTTCTTGAGGACGCTTTGTGCAGCGGAGAGCCTCGTCGCGCGATCCGGACTGAGCAGTGTCATCGCACCGATGGCCGTGCGGATCTTGCCGCGCAGCCCGTTGTTGATCTTGATCTTCTCGATGTCCGCCTTCGCCGCGATGCCGAGGTCGCTGCCGTGGAGTGGGTCGGAAATCGCGAAGTCGCCACCGGACTTCGCGGCAATGACCACTTTGGCGTCGGCTTTGCGGACGTAGAGGTTGCCGTCGGCGAGGGCTTGCAGGATTGGCGGCACCCGTTCGTCGCCGGTGGCGACCAGGGTATTGATGGCGGCTTCGCGTTCCGGATAACCGCCTTGTCCTAAAGCATCAATGAGCGGGGATGTCAGCGTGCTTTGTGCCGATGCCGCTGACATGGCTATGAAGAGAGCGGTCAGGAAAGCAATCAGTCCGGAGAGACGGGTGGCCATCGTGCTCGCTCGTTGGTCGTCGGAGTGGCGAGGGCGGCTTGCGCCCTCGCCGAAGTCGGGTCCCGCCTAGAGCGCCGGGGCGGTCGTGCAGGTCGAAGTCGCGGTGTCGAAGTGGCCGCAACCGGTGAGCGGATCGGTCCAGTCGGCCTCGATGCCCTTATCTTCGGGCAGCGCATCCGACCAGGCATCGCCGGGAACGGTGCCGTCGGTTTGCCAGACGACGTCGAACTGGCCATCGGCCTGAATTTCGCCGATCAGCACCGGCTTGGTCAGGTGGTGGTTCGGCAGAAGCTTGGCAGTGCCACCCGTGAGGTTGGGCACTTCGAGACCGACGAGGGCCTTAAGCACTGCGTCGGTGTCGGTCGTGCCGGCCGCCTCGACGGCCTTCACCCACAGGTTGAAGCCGATATAGGCCGCTTCCATCGGATCGTTTGTCGTGCGCTTGTCATTGCCGATGAAGGCGTGCCAGCCGTCGATGAACGCCTTGTTCTCGGGGGTATCGACCGACTGGAAGTAGTTCCAGGCAGCGAGGTGGCCCACGAGGTTGGTCGTGTCGACGCCGGCGAGTTCTTCTTCACCCACCGAGAAAGCGACGACCGGGATGTCTTCGGCCGAAATGCCCTGGTTGGCGAGTTCCTTGTAGAAGGGCGGGTTCGCGTCGCCATTGATGGTCGAGACCACGGCAGTCTTCTTGCCGGCCGACCCGAATTCCTTGATGGCGGCGACTTCGGTCTGCCAGTCGGCGAAACCGAACGGCGTGTAGTTGATCTTGATGTCTTCTGGCGCGACGCCCTTGTCCTTGAGGTATTGCTCGAGGATCTTGTTGGTCGTGCGCGGATAGACGTAGTCGGTCGCTTCGAGGACCCAGCGCTTCACGGCGCCGCCTTCCTCGCTCATGAGATAGTCGACCGCCGGGATGGCCTGCTGGTTCGGGGCGGCACCCGTGTAGATGACGTTCTTCTCGGATTCTTCGCCCTCATACTGGACAGGGTAGAAGAGGATCGAGTTGAGCTCCTTGAATACGGGGAGCACCGATTTGCGGGACACCGAGGTCCAGCAGCCAAACACCGCGGCGACCTTGTCGACAGCGATCAACTCGCGCGCCTTTTCAGCGAAGAGCGGCCAGTCGGAGGCGGGATCCACGACGACGGCTTCGAGTTTCTTGCCGAGCAGTCCACCCTTCTTGTTCTGCTCATCGATGAGGAAGAGCATCGTGTCCTTCAGGGTGGTCTCGGAAATGGCCATGGTTCCCGAGAGGGAATGCAACACGCCCACCTTGATCGTATCTTGCGCGAAGGCGGGCACGATTGCGCTCGCCAGCATCGCCGCCCCCAGGCCAACTCCGGCCCATACGCGGTTCACTCCTGTCACATTTACCTCCGACAGTTCGTTGTTTGCACCGGAAGGAAAACTGCAAAGCCCGTGCCAGCGGACAACCGAGGCAGAAAAGACTTGATTTACAGCGGTCTAGTAAACTCGAAGAACTGGAGTTCTGCGCTGGTGTTGACTCCCCTGCCGGTTCTCTGGGCAGCGCCATTAGTCTTTGCTTAACTTTTGAGCAGAGGCGTTGGCTGGCGCGAATTGAGGCATGCAAGCGCTCGTCGCATACCGACATGTGAAGGTGACCCGTAGAATCTGATGCGCTAGACTCGTTGCACCGGAAGTTCTGCTTCCGGCAGAGGTTGTTTGCACCGACGCCTCGGCCCCGTGCCTCCGGGCACGGGGCTTTTCTGTTTGTCCCCAAGGCGTTGCAGCAAGTCGCAACCTTTAAGGATTCGTCCCGTTAAGCCCCCACTGGTCGCGGACTCGCGCTCCCGACTTGGCGCGTGATCGCAAGGAAATGCCGTGTTGGCCCACTGGCCGGTTCAGGCAGATAGGTCGGTCGACGTTTATGAGGGCTGACGCTCCCTTGTAGACGCGCCGAGGGGGCGCGGGACTTCGGTCCCGCGCCGTCCGTTTCGGGAAGTCCTTAGGGACTTTACAGCCAACCTAGCCCAGCTGCTTAGGTGGCCTTCAAGATCAGATTGTGCGCTTCGCAGTTTTGCGGTTCAGACCCTTCGCAAGTCGGGCTAAAGCTTCCTCGCGGTTCGCCCAATCCGGCCTTTGCCAGCCAATCCCAGCCGCGGCAGCCGCATCCAGCTCTCGCGCGTCACGGCGGACGGTTCAATTTGAATCGTCCGCCTTTATCGCTCGCCAACCCCATCCACAGATGCGCTGAAACCGCGCCTATTGGCCGCGTGTTGCCTTCCCAAGTCGCTCCCAGGCGCGGCGCCGGCGTCGCGCGATCCGAGCGAGTTCACGAGAGGAGTTTCAAGTGAGTAAGTTTGGGAAGATTTCATCGATCGCATTGTTGGCGGCGATGCTCACGGCCCCCGTTTCGGCGGCGACGATCAATCTTGGGGGCGGCAGTAGTGGTTTGCTGAATCTGGGTGGTTCGAGCACCGGCAACGACACAAACACCACGGTCAACGTCGACATCGACAACCTGCTGAACACCGATGACGAGGATGGCGGCCTTCTCGGGCTCGGCGGCACCGATGGCACGATTGCTGATGTCAACGTCAATGGCGACGGCGATGATGACGTGCTGGTCAATCTCGGCGGCGGCAACAATTCGGACGTGCTGGTCGATCTATTCGGCCTTGGTTCCAGCGACAACGACACGACCGATGTGGCACTGGGTATAGGTGATGACACCAACGCCACGATAACACTCGGTGGCGACGATCAGGATCTCCTTGTCGATCTGTTTGGTCCCGCTTCAGGTGCAGAATCCATCGCAAGCGCGAGCATCGGGCTCGGTGGTATCGGAGGTATCGGCAATGGTGGCGGCACGGGCGGGTTGATCGACGATTTGTTCGGATCCGGCAATGGTACCGGTGGTACGGGCGGGACCGGCGGTACAGGCGGGACCGGTGGTACAGGCGGGACCGGCGGTGCGGGCACAGGTGGTGGTGCCGGCGGTGTGCTGGTGGCCAGTGCTGGAACCGGCGCCGATACGAGCGCGTGCTTCATGCCCGACGCCACACAGATTTCGACCCTGCTCAATCGGCACAATTATGCCTCGTCAGCTTCCGGCTGGGGTGGCGTGTCGAGTGTTCAGGTGATCGAGATCGGCCTTTGCGCGGACGCACAAATGCGTGTTGCGCAGCTCGCCCAGGGGAACAGCAACTACGTGGCGCTGCAAAACTTCATCAACAGCCAGGCCGCCGTCCAGGCCGGCCTGCGCCAGAGCGGCCATAGTGCCGACGACGTCGTTGCCGTGGACCGCAACGGCAACAAACTGATCGTCTACGTCATCTGAGGAGCCCAAGCCTCGGCTGAGACGATCAAAAGGGGCGCGGATACTCCCCATCCGCGCCTCGTTTCTTTTTTTCTCGTGCGCTAAGCTTTCGAAGTGGAGGCGTGCGATGGCCATTGAAGATCAGCGACAGCGCGTGGTGGGAGGCGGGGCGAAAAAGCTTCTCTACACGGCTGAAACGATCTTCAGGATCGGGGTCGGCAAATCCGCCAAGGCGCTGACCGCCAAGAACACCTGCAAGGCTTGCGCCTACGGGATGGGTGGCCAGCGGGGCGGCATGACCAACGAACTCGGTGAGTTTCCCTCAGTCTGCAACAAGTCGGTGCAGGCCCAGTCGACCGACATACAGCCTGGCATCCCGCACGAGGTCTTCGACCATCCGATTGCCGAGCTGGCGGGATTTTCGGGCCGCGAAATGGAGCGGCTTGGCAGGCTCAACACACCGCTGTTCCGTGCCGCCCACGATACGCACTATCGTCCGATCTCGTGGGATCGCGCCATCTATCACGCAGCCGAAAAGCTAAAGGCGGCGAGCCCGAGGCGCAGCTTCTTCTACTCTTCGGGGCGCTCGTCGAACGAGGCGGGCTTCGTATTTCAATTGCTCGCGCGTGCGTGGGGCACGAACAACGTCAACAACTGCTCGTACTACTGCCACCAGGCAACCACCGAAGGTCTCGCCACGACAATCGGCAAGGGCACTTCGACTGTCGAACTCGAAGACCTAACCGGCGCCGACCTCATCTTCGTCATCGGCGCCAATCCTGCCTCGAACCATCCGCGCTTCATTCACATGCTCAAGCACTGCCGAGACCGCGGCGGCGACGTGATTGTCATCAACCCGGCCAAGGAGCCGGGGCTGGCGAAGTTCGCGGTGCCCAAGAGCCCGAGGTCGATGCTTCGGGGCGGTGATGCGATCGCCTCGGATTGGCTGCAGCCCCGTATCGGTTCGGACATCGCGCTTTTCAAAGGGCTGGCCAAGGCCGTGCTTGAAATGTGGGCCGAAGATCGCAACTTCATCGAGAAGCACGCTTCAGGTTTTGCCGGATTCCGGGCTGATCTCGAGGCGCTGAGCTGGGATGACATCACCGCCGCGTGTGGGATCTGGCGCGATGACATCATGCGCGTCGCCACCACCTACGCCAACCGGAACAATGTCGTGTTCGCCTGGGGCATGGGGATGACTCATCACCTGCATGGGACGGCAAATGTCGAAGCCATCGCCAATCTCGCACTGTTACGCGGCATGGTCGGCAAGCGACACGCGGGCCTGTTGCCGCTACGCGGCCACTCCAACGTGCAGGGCATTGGCACGATCGGGGTGAAGCCGGTGCTGTCCGACCAGGTGTTTACTGCGATGGAGCGCGCCTTTGGCGTCGCGCTGCCACGTCAGAAAGGCCACGATACGATGGCGAGCCTTAAAGCGGCTGCCCGCGGAGAGATCGACGCCGCGGTCGTCATGGGCGGCAATCTGTGGGGCGCGACGCCCGACGCTGAGTTCGCAACGCGCGCAATGGGCGCAATCGACTTCAAGCTCTTTCTCACAACCACGCTCAACCGGGGTCATGTGCATGGATTGGGAGCGGGGGAGTCGATGATCCTGCCGGTCACGGCGCGCGATGAGGAATGGTCCCCGACCACGCAGGAGTCGATGTTCAATTTCGTGCGGCTCAGCGATGGCGGCATAACGCGGCTCGACAATGTGCGCCCGGAGACGGTGGTCCTCTGCGACCTTGCGACAAAGCTCATGCCGCGGTCTCCCATCCCGTTCGCTGCATTCAAGGAACATCGCGAGGTGCGCAGGGCAATCGCTGCGGTTGTGCCTGGCATGGAGAAGCTCGCATCGATCGATGTGGCCAAAAAGGAGTTTCACATTGCCGGCCGCGTTCTGCATGAGCCGGATTTTGGCACGGCAGATGGCAAGGCCCGCTTTGTTGTCACGCCGACTCCGGCGCTGGACTGCCGCAGGCTTACTCTTGCAACTGTCCGCTCGGAAGGGCAGTTCAACACGATCATCTATGAAGAGCACGACGCCTATCGCAACAAGGCGCCGCGCGATGCGGTGTTTCTCAATCGCGAGGACATGGATGCGTTCGGCGTGCGCGAGGGTCAGCGGCTCACGATCGCGTCGGACAATGGGCGGATGGAGGGAGTCGCGACCGCCTTCGACCTGCCGCGCGGTTCGGCGCTTGCTTATTATCCCGAGGCCAATGTTCTGACCGGGACGGCGGTCGATCCGCGGTCGAAGACACCGGCCTTCAAGTCGATTCCGGTATGGATCGAGGCCGTGCTTTGATTGCCGGTGTGGCCGCGTTTCCCAAGGAGACATTTGCCTTCCTCAAGGCCATCAAGGCGCACAACGACAAGACGTGGTTCGACGCCCACCGCGACCTCTACGAAGTAGGCTATGTCGTGCCAGCGCGGGACTTCGTCGAGGCGCTGGGTCCCAAGCTCCGCAAGGTGTCGCCGAATGTGCAGTTCAGTGCCAAGGTTGGCGGCTCGATGAGCCGGATCAACCGAGACATCCGATTCACCAAGGACAAGCGCCCATACAAGGAGCATCTAGGACTGTGGTTCTGGCACGGCGAGCGGCGGCGCTGGGACGTTCCGGGGTTCTGGTTCGAACTGACGCCAACGCAATTGCAACTTGGCGTGGGCCTCTACATGATGGCGGGCGAGCAGCTGGAAGCGTTCCGGCAATCGGTGATCCATCCGCGGTCGGGACGGGCGCTTCTTGCTGCGATCGGGGCAGTCGAGCGGAAGCGCATCTACGAGATCGGCGGCAGGACACGGAAGATTCCGCCGCGCGGGTTTTCGACCGATCCCGATCGCGCTGAGTACCTGCTCTATGAAGGCCTCTACGCCACCATCTCTCTGCCCATCGAACACGCGGCAGAGCCCGGTCTTGTCGATTTTTGCCTCAAGCACTACCGCGCTGTCTGGCCTATCGGGGAATGGCTGCTCGAGGAAGTCTCGGACGCCTGAGCGCCTCTCGGCCTCCTGGCTCAGTTAAGGTCTCGTTCATTCGCCATGCATGCTACGCAAGTCTCGGTCCCGCAAACGATTTTGGGGTGGGGGGAATCGGGGGAGGGGGGCATAGTGGGGAGGGGAAAGCTAGGCGGGTGCACGCTTTGGCCGAGAATGTGCAGGTCACGGAGGACGCTCCGGACGGGGTTCGGTCTGTCATCGAGCAGATCAATGCCGATTTGCAGCGCTATGGCGCGGCGAACCGGCAGGTGGTGATGCAGACCAAGCTGCTGGCGCTGAATGCGGTGATCGAGGCAGCGCGGGCGGGGGATGCGGGAAAGAGCTTCGCGGTGGTCGCCCATGAGGTGCAGCGGCTGGCCGAGCAGGCGGCCGAGCATGCCGAAACCTTCCAGTCCAAGGTGCACCTCAGGATCAGCGAGAGCCGGGCGCTGATCGACGATCTCGAGGGGGCGCGGCTGATCGATTTGGCGGAATCGCTGGTGCAACTGATCGTGCGCAATCTCTATGAGCGGACGGCGGATGTGCGCTGGTGGGCGACGGACGCCGCGATGTGGCGCGCGCTCGAGCATCCGACGGCGGAAAACCTCGCCAACGCCACCGAGCGGCTGGGCGTGATCCACCGCTACTACACCGTCTATTCCGACCTCGTGCTGGTGGATGCCGGCGGCAGGGCGGTGGCGACCGCCAATCCGGCCTATCGGGCGGATGTGCGGGCGCTCGACTACAAGACGGCGGCCTGGTTCGCGGGCGCGATGGGGACGCGGTCCGGCGACGAATATGTGGCGGACGAGGTGCGCCATTCGCGCTCGCAGAACGGGCGGCAGGTGCTGATCTATGCGGCGGCGGTCAGGGCCGGCGGGCTGACGCATGGCAAGGCGCTCGGCGCGCTCGGGATCTATTTCGACTGGGAGCTGCAGGGCAAGACGATCGTCTCGAGCGAAATCGCGCTGACCGAGATGGAGAAGGCGCGCACCACGGTGATGCTGCTCGACGGCCGCCGCCGCGTCATCGCCTCGACGGAGCCGGAGCTGCTGTTCAAGGATTTCGCGCTCGAGGACAAAGGCGCGGCGCGCGGCTCCTATGCGCGGAGCGACGGCGCGATCGTCGCCTTCGCCCGCACGCATGGCTACCAGGAATATGACGGGCAGGGCTGGACGGGCGTGGTCGTGCAGCGGCCGTGAGGCTGCCGGCCCGCCGCGGATGCGGACGAGTAGCTCCGTCAATTGCGCGCCGGTGGGGAAGCTTCTAGTAAGGGACCGTGACAGGTAACGCCGTCAGTCATCGGCACCGGGCATCAGCGCTGTGGCCCGGTGTCCCGTTCGCAATCGGTGCGGCCATCCTCTTCGGCGCTTCTGCCCCGTTGTCCAAGATGCTGCTGGGTACGATCAACCCGTGGCTGCTGGCGGGCATCCTGTATCTCGGGGCCGGGCTCGGTCTCGCCCTTGTTCGCTACGGCCGCAAGGCCATCGGCCTGCCAGACGCAGAAGCGCCGCTGCGTCGAGCCGACATGTCCTGGCTGGCCGCGATACTGTTCTTCGGCGGGTTCCTCGGTCCGTTGCTGCTCATGTTCGGACTGTCGATGATTTCGGGATCGGCCGGGTCGCTGCTGCTCAACGTCGAAGGGATCGCGACGATGGGCATCGCCTGGCTCATCTTCCGCGAGAATGTCGACCGGCGGCTTCTGCTTGGCGCGCTGGCGATCGTCGCGGGTGCTGTCGCGCTGACCTGGACTGGCGGCGGCCTCCAACTCGATCTCGGCGGATTGCTGGTCGTCGGCGCTTGCCTGTGCTGGGGCCTCGACAACAATCTCACCCGAAAGCTGTCCTCGGCCGACCCGGTCGAAATCGCGATGGTCAAGGGCCTGGTGGCGGGGCTCGCCAATCTCATTCTGGCACTCGCAACCGGCGCCACCATCCCACCGCTCAGCTTCATCCTGGCCGGGTCACTCGTCGGCTTCTTCGGTATCGGCGTCAGCCTCGTGCTGTTCATGCTCGGCCTCCGCCATCTCGGGGCGGCGCGAACCGGTGCATATTTCTCGCTGGCGCCTTTTATCGGCGCGGTGCTCGCACTCGTCTTGCTCGGAGAGACCGTTACCATCCAGCTGGTTATCGCCGGGCTCCTGATGGGCGCTGGCCTGTGGGTGCATCTGGCCGAGCGGCATGAGCACGAGCATGTTCACGAGCCTCTGGAGCATGAGCATTCTCACGTCCACGACATCCATCATCAGCACCCGCATGATGGTCCGATCACCGAGCCGCATTCGCACCCGCATCGGCACGAGGTGCTGGTGCACTCGCACCCGCACTACCCAGACCTCCACCATCGCCATCGCCACGGTTGAGGCTCAGCCAGTTTCGGGCCATGCCGTTGTTCGTGGCGCAGAAGGCGCCGGACGGTCAGTGCGACCGAAAACCCATTCGTGCGCTATTTGTCGCCTTCATACTGGAAGACGTCGGTGATGGGGACGCCGAAGGCGCGGGCGATGCGGAAGGCGACTTCGAGCGAGGGCGAGTAGCGGCCCTGTTCGATTGCGACGATGGTCTGGCGCGTGACGCCGACCTTCTGGGCCAGCGCGGCCTGCGTCATCTCTCCGGCGTGGAAGCGCAGGGTGCGGATGGTGTTGGCGATCTGTGCCTGTCCCTTGCCCATGGGCTCAGTCCAGCCGGTAATAGACGAGCTGCGAGATGCCGAAGGCGGCGCCGGCAAGCATCGAGATGCCGAACAGGGCGTAGGGCATGAGCACGGCGTCGAGGCCGAAGGCCTGGGCGAACAGCACGGCAAGCACGCCGATCGAAAGCACGAAATAGCCGTTGCGCATGGCCCTGCTGTTGACGAGCCGGTCGCGCTCGTCGGTGGCCTCGTCCCTGAGCTCCTCGCGCCGCACGATGCTCACGAGGATGGTGCCGAGGATGACGGCGACGATGTTGAAGCCGATGACGTAGCCGATGGCCCAGAGCATGTTCCGCGCCGCCTCGGCGCCGGTGGCGGGGAGCCCGCCGCTGGTTGTGCTCCATGCCACCCAAGCCGAGATTACGATGGCCCCGAGTACCATGATTGCGGCGGTCATTTCCTTGTGGCTCATGATCGTGTCCTGATTAGTTTGTTGGACACATTGTATGGTGTAGATGACTATATGTCAATGTTATTTGACATTCTGGGCCCGCTTCTCGCACTGTTGCTGCTAGGGGCGACGTGTTTGTTCTCGGAGGACATTCCCTCAAGGGTGGGAACTTGGGATTCGCGCTGCTCGACTGATGTGCGCGTACGAGCCCCGGTCCGACGTAGATTCCCGCTTTCGCGGGAATGACACCGGGGTATCCGATGGCGCATGGACTTCGATGATCTCATCGCTAAGCTGACCGCGCCGCCGAACCGGGTCGGCAAGCACGAAGGCGACCACGAACATCACCTCTATGAGGGGGCGGTCATGGTCGCCTATGCCATGCATTTATTTCAGGCACTTCCCACACATGAGGTGCGCATCTATCCCGACGGAATGCACGGCGCGCAGTTCGACTTCACGGGCTGGCTTGGGCGGCGCGGCTTCGGGAAGGTGTCCGCCCTAGGAAGCACGCTTTGGGGAGGCATCTATTCGGACAAGGCGGGCCATACCATCATCATCAATCCGAAGTCCGGACAAGGCGACATAGTCGCTGAAAGTGCCGGAGTCCGCGTAGTGGCCGAGTGCAAGGGAGGCGTTACAAACACCTCCCACGCTGGTCAGATCTCTCGATTAGAGAGAGGGCTTTCGGAAGCTGTAGGTCAACTGATGTCAAAGGAGAATGGAGGCCGACAGATTGCGGTGGTCCCTATGACCCGGCGAACATCGGCTCTGGCTCGTCGCATGGCACGCCGTTGCGCTGCTGCCGGGATAGAGATCGCGTTGGTGAGTGAGCGCGGCGAGGTCACCTACGTGGTAGGTGACTAGGCGTCTGTAAGGAGGCGACATGGGGCGGCTAGCGGACCGAATATTGGAATTGGTCGCAAGGAAGCCGGGGCTCTCGGACCGAGAGATCACCAACATTCTGTTCAGTCACAGCAAGCATCCCTCTCAGGTTAATCAAGAATGCCGCCTGCTCGAGCAGTCAGGCGTCCTGAAACGGCAATCCGATAACGAAAGCATCCGGAACTATCTCGCTGGCGTGCCGAGCCCCAACGCGTCTCCTGCTATCTCGCCCAAGTTCATCTCCGAAGATGACGTGAAACGGGCCGTCAGCGTGTGGTTGGTTGCGGATGGTTGGTCCACCACGGTCAGGTGGGGGCGGGATCGGGGTATCGATATCTTCGCGCAGCGTGGCGAAGAATCATGGATCGTCGAGGCCAAGGGTTCCGGCTCGTTGCAGCCAATGCGCGTCAACTACTTCTTGTCTATGCTGGGCGAGACACTGCAGCGCATGGTGAGTGAGGAAGCCCGCTACTCTATCGCGTTGCCCGACTTCCCGCAGTTCCGAGGCCTATGGAAGCGATTGCCAGCGCTGGCAAAGGCACGAACGACAATCACGATGTTGTTTGTGACAGAGGCGGGCGAAGTCGAGCATTCGACGTCATAGGCCTAGCAGTGGACGGCTTACAGAAGGTGTGTGCGCTTGCTGAGCGAGCCTCGTTAGCGACAACTCGCATTTAGTTCTTATTAGCCCCATCAGCGCAGAGTGGGTTTGCGCGGCCGGGTTGGGTCGCGGGGTTGGTATTGTTATGGACGAAAAACGTGCATCGCCGCGCCGCCGGGTTTTGAAGGCTGGGCGGATCGTGTTCAACGACAAGCAGTCGGTCATCAACTGCACCGTACGCAATCTCTCCGAGACCGGCGCGCTGCTGAAGGTCGAGAATGCGCTGAGCGTTCCGAGCGAGTTCACGCTGAGGTTCGACGAGTCCTCGGCGTCGTGCCGGGCGGTTCGCAGATCGCTCGCCGAGATCGCCGTGGCGTTTCTCAGCCCGCCGCAACCAGCCTGAGCTTCATCCCTCGCAGCAATGACGATCCCCGGGCCCGGTGGCGGGCGCCGGGATGTCCGCGTTGAGCGTCTAGAACTCCGACCATTCGGCGTCGATCGCCGCATTGCCGTCGAGGCCGTATTGGCGGCGCACCTGGGCGGGACGCGGGGCCGGGCGGGGCTCGAGCTTCTGCGCGCGCTCCAGCAGGGAGAAGACGCTGACGATGCTGTCCAGCGCCATGGCCTGATGGCCGGTCTTCTCGATGGCGGCGTTGGTCTGCTCGACCAGCGAGGCGTTGTGCTGGGTCATGTCGTCGAGCTGGCGCATGGCGGCGTTGATCTCGTCGATGGCATTGGCCTGCTCGCGGCTGTCGCCGGCGATGGCGTCGAGCAGCTTCTCATTGGCCTCGGCGGCGCTGCGCATGGTCTCGAGGCCCTTGCCCGCCTCGATGACGAGGCGCGAGCCGGCGGTGACTTCCTGCGCGGCCTGCTCGACGAGCTTCTTGACGTCGGAGGAGGCGGCGGCGGCGGATTGCGCGAGGCGGCGCACTTCGACCGCGACGACGGCGAAGCCCTTGCCGGCATCGCCGGCGCGGGCGGCTTCGACCGAGGCGTTGAGCGCCAGCAGATTGGTCTGGAAGGCGATGTCGTCGATGAGCCCGATGATGCTGGAGATCTTGGCGGAGGAGGCGCGGATGCGCTCCATGGCTTCGTCGGCGGCGCGCATGATCTCGCCGCTGGTGTTGGCGGCCTTGGTGACGGTCACGGCGTTTTCGCTGGCCTGGCTGGCGCGGCCGGCATTCTGGACGACGGTCGAGGCGAGCTGCTCCATGCTGGCGCTGGTCTCCTCGATGGTTGCGGCCTGGCGCGTGGTGCGCGAGGAGAGATCGTCGGCGCCGGTGAGGATCTCGCCGGTGGCGGTCTTCAGCGATGCGGAGGCGCCCTTGAGCTCGGCGACGATGCTGGTGAACTTTTCGGCCAGCACGTTGGTGTCGTCCTTGAGCTGGGCGAAGGCGCCGCGGAAATCGCCGCGGACGCGCCGGGTGAGATCGGCATTGGCCATGGCGGAGAGCGTGGGGACCAGCTCGTCGACGCAGCGGCCGAGGCCATCCACGAGCTCGTTGATGCCGGCGGCGAGGACATTGAGCTCGCGGTCGGAGAATTCGGTGCTGACGCGCTTGGAGAAGTCGCCTTCGAGGGCGGCGTCGACGACATGGCCGAAGGCGGATTGCAGCTCGGCCATCATGGCGGCGCGCTTTTCCTCGTCGGCAATGATGCGGGCGGCTTCGGCCTCGGTCATCTGGCTGACGCGGATGGCGCTTTCGCGCAGGACTTCGACGGCGCGCGCCATCTCGCCGATCTCGTTCTCGTCGGCGGTGTGGGGGACTTCGGTCTCGTAGGCGCCCTCGGCGATGCCGCGCATGACGGCGGCGAGGCGCGGGATCGGGCGGCTGATGCGGCGCGAGGCGAGGAAGCCGATGAGTCCGAGGACCAGGATGGCGCCGCCGCCGGCGATGGCGATGGGCAGCAGGGTGCTGTTGGCATTGGCCTCGAGCGAGGCGGCCGGAGTCATGACGCCGATGGCGCCCTGCACTTCGTTGCGCACATTGGTCATGGGGAGGAGGGCGCCGAAGTAATGGGTGCCCATGATGTCCATGTCGCCGACATAGGTGGCATTGGCGGCGATGGTTTTGGCGGCGGGAGTGTCGGCCGAAAGGGCGGCTTCGGCGGGCGGGGCGAGAGTGCCGTCGGCGCGCGTGAAGCTGCCATTGGCGCCGGCGAGGGCGCCGGTCGCGGGATCGTAGGCGAACACGACCGCTTCCTGGTGGGTGACGCTGGTCACCGCGTCGATGGACGAATGATCGTTAAACTCGGGGAAGGTGAAGATGCGGATGCCGACCATGTCGCCGGTGTCGGAGGTGATGAGCCGCGCATTGATGAAGCGCTTTTCGAGGATGGTGGCGGCGGCCCGGAGGTTAATCCCCTGCTGGGCCTGGCCGGCCTCGACGCCCTGGATGCGCAGGGTCACGAAAATCGTCGCGGAGACGACGCCTACGGACAGGATGATGGACAGGATGACCAGCGCAGAGATGATCGTCGTCATCTTCAGCCTGGCCGCACGTGGTGGCGCCGCCATGGATTCTTCCCCCTAGAACAGGCGGAGCCTAGACCAATGAGGTTAATCGGATGTTCCCGTAAGGGCTTTCCGCCGGACGCTAGGCCAGGGGATAGGCGACATAGGCGAAGCGGCGGTTGTCGGGCGCCCAGGAGTTGACGTTGATGGTGCCCTGGCCGCCATTGAAGGCGACGATGTCGCGGGTGCCGGTGCCGTCGGGCCGCATGAAGCGGAGAATGACCGCCTTGTCCGGCGGGTGGCCGACGGTGCCGGGCGGGTAACTCAGATAGACGATGGACTGGCCGTCGGGCGAGAAGTGGGGGAACCAGTTCACCCGGTCGTCGAAGGTGATCTGCGTCAGCTCGGACCCATCGGGGCGCATTTTGGCGATCTGGGCGTGGCCGGGCGAGAAGAGCTCGGTGTTGATCCAGATCCACTGGCCGTCGCGGGTGTGCTCGGGGCCGTCGCTGGTGACGGTGCCGTCGGTGAGCTTCACGTCGGGGCCGCCGGCGGCGGGGATGGTCCAGATGTTGAACTTGCGGCCATCGCCATGCTTCTGCGCGCAGGTGTAGACGAGGGTGGCGCCGTCGGGCGAGACACCATGCAGGTAATACTGGTGGTGCTCGGCGTGGCTGTTGGAGATGCGCCGGGGCTCGCCGCCTGCGATGGGGACCGCGTAGAGGTGGAGGTCGTCGGAGCTTACATAGATGGTCTTGCCGTCGGGCGAGAGGACGTGGTCGTTGTTGAGGTCGTGCAGCGCGCCGGTGTCGATGCGGGCGAGGCCGCTGCCATCGGGGGCGATGCGCCAGAGCTCGCCGCCGGCATTGAAGATCAGCCATTTGCCGTCGAGGGTCCAGTTGGGGGCCTCGATGATCTCGTCGGCGGTGAGGACGACTTGCCGGCCCGTGCCGTCGACATCGATGACGGTCAGTTCCGAGACCTGGCCGGGCAGCAGAGTGCGGCCGCGGCGGGCGAATGTGGCTGATGGCATGATCTCTCCCCGGCGCGGTTGAGTCCGCGCGCCCATGGCAATCGTATTAACGATAATGCAGCGGCTTGGCTAGAGGGACGAAAGGGCGAGGGCGGCGGTTGCCGGGGGAACGCGGTTCACCTAGATAGGCGCAAACTTCACTCGATTTTGCCAGCGGCGGGAACACTCTATGGCGCGTCAGTTCGTCTATCACATGCACGGCATGTCCAAGGCCTATGCCGGCGGCAAGAAGGTGCTCGATAACATCCATCTGAGCTTCTACCCGGACGCCAAGATCGGCGTGCTGGGCCCGAACGGCTCGGGCAAATCGACGCTGCTGCGCATCATGGCCGGGATCGACACCGATTTCACCGGCGAGGCCTGGGCGGCGGAGGGGGTGCGCGTCGGCTATCTGCCGCAGGAGCCGCAGCTCGACGAGGCGCTGGACGTGCTGGGCAATGTGATGACCGGCGTCAAGGAGAAGAAGGACATCGTCGATCGCTACAACGAGCTGATGATGAACTACTCCGACGAGACGGCGGAGGAGGCGACCAAGCTGCAGGACCTCATCGACAGCCAGAATTTGTGGGACCTCGAAGCGCAGGTGGGCGTCGCGATGGAGGCGCTGGGCTGTCCGCCGGGCGATGCGTCGGTCGACAAGCTCTCGGGCGGCGAGAAGCGGCGCGTGGCGCTGTGCGCGCTGCTGTTGTCGAAGCCCGATCTGCTGCTGCTGGACGAGCCGACCAACCATCTCGATGCGGAGACGACCGCGTGGCTCGAGAACCATCTGCGCGAGTTTGCGGGGGCGGTGCTGATCATCACGCATGACCGCTATTTCCTCGACAATGTCACCGGCTGGATCCTCGAACTCGATCGCGGCCGCGGCGTGCCCTATGAGGGCAATTACTCGGCCTATCTCGATGCCAAGGCCAAGCGCTTCGCGCAGGAGGAGCGCGAGGACGCGGCGCGGCTCAAGGTGCTGCAGCGCGAGAAGGAATGGATGGGCCAGAGCCCGCAGGCGCGGCAATCCAAGTCGAAGGCGCGGCTCAGGGCCTATGACGAGCTGGTCAAGATCAACGAAGCGCGCACGCAATCCAACACGGCGCAGATCATCATTCCGCCGGGCGAGCGGCTGGGGCAGAACGTCATCGATATTGACGGGCTGTCGAAGAGCTATGGCGACCGGCTGCTGATCGACGATCTGACGTTCAAGCTGCCGCCGGGCGGCATCGTGGGCGTGATCGGGCCGAACGGCGTCGGCAAGACGACGCTGTTCCGTATGCTCACGGGGCAGGAGAAACCGGACAAGGGCAAGGTCACGGTCGCCGATGCGGTGCATCTGGGCTACGTGGACCAGAGCCGCGACACGCTCAACGCCAACAAGACGGTGTGGGAGGAGATTTCGGGCGGCAGCGAAATCCTGGTGCTGGGCAAGCGCGAGATGAATTCGCGTGCCTATACCTCGGCGTTCAACTTCAAGGGCGCGGACCAGCAGCAGAAGGTGGGCAACCTCTCGGGCGGCCAGCGCAACCGCGTGCACCTCGCCAAGATGCTGAAAAGCGGCGCCAATGTGCTGCTGCTCGACGAGCCGACCAACGACCTCGATACGGAGACGCTGGCGGCGCTGGAAGAGGCGCTGGAGGAATTCGCCGGCTGCGCGGTGATCATTTCGCACGACCGCATGTTCCTCGACCGGCTGGCGACGCACATGCTGGCGTTCGAGGGGGATTCACATGTGGAGTGGTTCGAGGGGAACTTCGCGGATTACGAGGCCGACAAGGTGAGGCGGCTGGGAGCCGATGCGGTCAATCCGAAGCGGGTGACGTATAAGAAGCTGGAGCGGTGAGGGGATAATGGCCGTCGACAAACGTTTCCAAGTCTTCGTCAGCTCGACTTATCAAGATTTGGAAGAAGAACGCCGGGAGATTATCCAGGCTCTTCTTGAGCTAGACTGCATACCATCAGGTATGGAGCTATTTCCTGCCGCAAACCAAGACCAATGGAGCCTCATCAAAGGTGTAATCGACGACTGCGACTACTATCTCGTTGTGGTCGGGGGTCGATACGGCTCGCTCGGTCCAGACGGCCTAAGCTATACAGAGATGGAGTATCGACATGCCCTGAGTACTGGCAAGCCAGTCATTGCCTTCGTCCACAAACATCCTGAAAATATAGCGATTCAATTCTCTGAGACAAACGTTGAAAAGAAAGCCAAGCTCGATGCATTCAAAGAGTTGGTTCAACGAAAGATGGTCAAATTCTGGGAGACGCCCTCTGAGCTCGGGTCAGTGGTCAGCCGAAGTCTCATACGGTTGATTCGGGATTTTCCGTCTGAGGGTTGGGTTCGCGGAGGAGGCATTAGTTCAGACGCTGCTCGCGAGGAGATTCTGAAACTCAACTTGAGAGTAAAGGAATTGGAAAAGGAACTCTCCGTTACGCAACCGATGGTTGACCCTATTGTGGCTCAGACTTTGGCTGGCGGAAATGAGGAGGTCACCCTTCGTTTTGACGTGGCAGTCAGAAACAAGATCACACGGGTAAAGAAGGAATATCTTCATGAGGCGAAGCTCACCTGGAATGAGATGTTCTCTAGAGTTGCCCCGGGACTGATAAACGAGGGATCACTCAATCAAATTGCAGACAGGGTCTCGGAAGCCGCTGTCGACAGGCACGAAGCTACCTTGGAAGAGATATACAGTGATGACGTTGAAACTTTCGTCTCGATAGCAATTCAGGCGATGTCGTTGGACGTCGTCGTCGTGCAATTCATTGCGCTCGGCCTCATTCAAAAAGGCATCAGGAAACGCACGGTGAACGACCGGGGCGCTTATTTTGCTCTTACTGCGCGAGGCGAAAGTGCCATGTACGAAATTCGCGCTGTTCGGAGGGGGCAGGAGGAGCCGAGTACGACGGGCGACAGCGTGTCGATTGTCGCTGACGAGCGGGTATTGGAATCCGAAGCAGCCGTCCGTCCAAAAGACAAGCAATGAGGTTGAGGGTCGGCCAGCTAGAAAGCAGGTTGGTCGCGCAGGAGTCAGGGACGCTGGGCCGTTACCGAATCCTGGGAATGGCTGTCGTCGCAGCAGCAGGACCATTCGCAATCGCCGCAGTGATAGCGGTTCCGATACCAAGCCATCTCATAGCCTCCCGGCCCGCAGGCGGTAGTGACCTTTTCCGACGAACTCCAGATAGCCATTGTCGCGCAGCACCTGCAATTGCTGCCTGATCTTTGGCCGCACATTGTTGTTGTTCGGATAGACTGCACTCAGCCGCGCTTCGTGTGAATAGACGTCGTCCAGATCGAACTCAGGTCGCCCGATGAGGTCGACCGCCTTCATGACTTCGAGGAGCCAACCACGCGCCTCGATGTTCGTGCGGCGAAGGAAGAGGGTCTCTTTCCATTTCGCGAGGACCTGGTCCTTCGGCTCCACCACTCCATTGCGGAGGACAAAGATGCGTCCGGCCTCGGGCACATTCGCGAGGAGGATGTTTGAACCGACCCATCCCTTGCGACGTGCGGTTTCGGCGAGCGGTTTTCGTTTCTGGATGATGTCGGGCACAAAGAAATGCTTCGGCACGATGCAGACATTGTGCACCTCCCGAGCCAACTTGCTGTAGCCAAGCAGGAGAAGGTTGGGGTTGGTTTTCGAACTCAGGCGAGCGATCTTGGCGTCATAGGCTCCATCGGCAACCGATTTGCCGAAGGACTTGCCGTTCTTGCTCTTTACCTCGAACTGATCGGAGCAACTCTGGCAGAAGAAATCAGCGACCGGGCTGTTTGCTGGAAATTGGTTCAGCCTGGCCGCGCCGCAGTTCGGGCAGAACATCCAGTCTGCAACCCAGCGTTCGGTCCATACCCGCGCCTGCTGCGACGCGCTGACGAAGGCAGTCTGCGCTTCTTCGAAACCGAGTTTCACGCGTCCGCACCTAGTCTGCTGCCAATATCGATCAAATATGCCATCCGCGCTAAGCCCCGGACCGGTCGGGATCGTCCGGATCGTCGCTGCCACCGCGGCCCAGCCCCATGCCCAGTCCCATGCCGCCGCCCATGCCCATGCCGCCGGCGGCGCCGGTTCCGCCGCCGCTGCCGCGATTGCCACCGGCGTCGCTGCCGCGGCCTTCGCCGCCTTTGCCGCGGCCGCTGGTTGAACTGGGGCGGGTGGGGCCCTGGGTGGGGATGGCGAGGGTGGCGGGGATGGGGGCGAGGTCGAGGGCGTCGCGGATGAAGTTGCGCAGGGAAACGACGAGGTCGCGGGTTTCGACGGGGCGGCCGGCGACCATTTCGCCGGCGGCGTTTGCGGCGAGGCGGACCTGGTCCTCGGTGCCGAGGAGGATGATGTCGGAGAGGGCGGCCTCGACGGCGTCGCGCATGCGGCGCTTGCGGTCGGAGCCGTCGTCGGTGGGATTGTCGCTGTCGCCGTCTTCGGCAGCGGCGCGGTGCAGCTCGCGCAGATGGGTGGGATCGACGCTGAGATTGCCGGTGAAGGAGCCGCCCAGGACCTTGTAGGCGGCGATGAGGGTGCGCAGGCGTTCGTTGATCTGGCGGTTGAGGCGCTGCTGGCGCTGCTGGATGGTCTGCATGACGAGCAGGCGGATGCCGATGCCGATCAGGGTGAAGAGCGCGAGGCCGACGAGCGTGACCAGGATGCTCTGCCAGGAACTGAAATCGAAGCTGCGCAAGCCGGTGCCTCCGTGCCGATGCGCGAGCCTACACGATTTTGGCCGCGCGGGGAGGCGCGGGATTTGACGGGGCCGTGCCGGGGCGGGCACATTCGGCGCAATCCATCGCAAAGGTCATGCAATGAAACATATCGGCTTCCTCTCCTTCGGACACTGGAACCCGTCGCCGCATTCGGGCACGCGGTCGGCGTCGGATGCGCTGCTGCAATCGATCGATCTGGCGGTGGCGGCGGAGGAGGTGGGGGCGGACGGAGCCTATTTCCGGGTGCATCATTTCGCGCGGCAGCTGGGCTCGCCGTTTCCGCTGCTGGCGGCGGTGGGGGCGCGGACGGAGCGGATCGAGATCGGCACAGCCGTGATCGACATGCGGTATGAAAACCCGTTCTACATGGCGGAGGATGCGGGGGCGGCCGATCTGATCTCGCGCGGTCGGCTGCAGCTCGGCATTTCGCGCGGCTCGCCCGAGCAGGTGATCGACGGGTTCCGGCATTTCGGCCATGTGCCGGCCGAGGGCGAGACCGACGCCGACATGGCGCGCAAGCATGCCGAGATGTTTCTCGAACTGATCCAGGGCAGGGGCTTTGCGCAGCCCAATCCGCGGCCGATGTTTCCGAACCCGCCGGGACTCCTGCGGCTTGAGCCGTTTTCGGAGGGCTTGCGCGACCGCATCTGGTGGGGCGCGGCGAGTACGCCGACGGCAGAGTGGACAGGCAAGATGGGCATGAACCTGCAGAGCTCGACGCTGGTGTTCGACGAGACGGGCAAGCCGTTCCATGTGCAGCAGGCGGAGCAGATCCGGGCCTACAAGGCGGCGTGGAAGGCGGCGGGGCATACGAGGACGCCGCGCGTCTCGGTGTCGCGCTCGATCTTCCCGCTGGTCAACGACATGGACCGCGCCTATTTCGGCAACGATACGAGCGAGGACCATTTCGGCTATATCGAGCCAACCAAGCGCGCGGCGTTCGGCCGCTCCTATGCCGACGAGCCGGACCGGCTGATCGAGCAGCTGCGCGGCGACGAGGGCATCCAGGAGGCGGATACGATTTTGCTGACGGTGCCGAACCAGCTCGGCGTTGCGTATAATGCGCATGTGATCGAGAGCGTGGTGACGCTGGTGGCGCCGGGGCTGGGCTGGCGCTGAGGCCGCACGCAGGCGCGGACTAACATGCGCGCGTGCAGCCAAGGCACAGCGGGAGAACTACCTTACAGGCGCGGCGCGATGGGCTAGTTGGATGCCGGTTCCATTTCAGCACCGGTCATTTCCATGAAGCTCTACAATTCCAACGGCTCGCCCAATGCACTGCGGAGCCGCGCCGTCATCCATCAGCTCGGACTCGAGGTCGAGATCGTCAATGTCGATTTCGCAAGCCGCGAGAACCGTTCGCCGGAGTTCCTGACGCTCAATCCCAACGGCAAGGTGCCGACGCTGGTCGATGGCGATCTGGTGCTGTGGGAGTCGCGGGCGATCAATGCGTATCTGGCGGGCAAGATGCCGGAGGCGGGGCTCTATCCGATCGCGCTCGACAGGCGGGCGATCGTGGACCAATGGAGCTATTGGCAGGCGATCCATCTGGGGCCGGCGATGCAGAAGGTGGCGTTCGAGCGCGTGCAGAAGAAGGCGTTCGGTCGCGGCGAGCCTGACGAGAGCGCGATTGCCGGCGATGTGAAGACGGCGGCGGAGCTGCTGGGCGTGCTCGACGGTGCGCTGGCGGGCAGGGAGTGGATCGCGGGTGCGCTGAGCCTCGCCGATTTCGCGCTGGCGACGACGTTCATCCTGCGGCGCGCGGCGAAGCTCGGGGTCGAGGCGCATGCGAATGTGATGGCCTGGATCGAACGGGTCGAGGCGCTGCCGGCGTGGGAGAAGGCGATCGCCCCGGTCCGCGAGGTGAATGCGGCCCGGGGAATCGTGCTGGGCTAGCGCGCGCTAGAGCGTGCCGAGATAGCCGTAATAATCGGCGAGCAGGCCGTCGATGTAGGACTGCACGGCCGGATCGTCCGCGTTCTCGGTTGC
This sequence comes from Devosia sp., assembly GCA_035549855.1. Taxonomy (GTDB): domain Bacteria; phylum Pseudomonadota; class Alphaproteobacteria; order Rhizobiales; family Devosiaceae; genus Devosia_A. The sequence goes on from DASZPY010000020.1 coordinate 59,173, forward strand.
GGCCGCGAGGGCGGTGTCGCGATCGGCGGTGGCGGCCGCCAGCGCGTCGAGGGCCGATTGCAGGGCAATGCCTTCGGGGCTCGCCATGGCGAGTTCCTGTTCCTCGGGCGTCAGGTTCGCGAAGTTCGGATAAGCGAGGTCGAAGGCAGCCTGGGCGTTGGTGACCTCGGTCTGCAGCGTGCCGGAATTGAGCTCGAACTGGAGGTCGGCATAGGTGCGCAGCAAGCCCACCTGCGAGTTCGGGCTGGCATGCAGCAGACCCTGCACCGAGGCGTGGGCGGCGTTGCCGCGTCCCGCGAGCGAGGCGATATTCGGCGTGCTTTCGGAAGCGGAGGCGCTGGAGGAATTTCCGTGGGCCGCCTGCGACCTGCCGGGGCTGGCCGGCTTGCCCTTGGCAAAGGCCTGCGTGGCCGAGAGCGCGGTGCCGAGAAGGGCGACAGGCGCCGCGATTGGCGCTGCCGCAAGGCTCAGCGCGGCGAAGGACGCAACAAGGGTGCGCGCGATTTGGGGCATGGCTCTCCTCCGGGACCCAGAATCAGTTCGGTGGAGGCTACGGTCCGCAAAATTACAGATGGCTGACAGGCACGGACGCAAGTTTAACGAAGGTGCGTGGCGGGCACCGAAGCGCCCGCCATTGGTGAGTCACGCCGCGGGCGCGATGTTCCAGTTGGCGCGGAACAGGTTCTCCGGATCGTAGGCGCGCTTGACGTCGCGCAGGCGCGCGAGGGTCTCGGCGGGATAGGCGGCGTGGAGGCCGGCCTGGCCCTGCTCGCCGAGGAAGTTGACGTAGATGCCGGTGTCGGCCTGGCGCAATGCGTCGATCGACTCCGCGGCCCAGAGGTCATAGCCGGCGGTGGCTTCGGCGTCGCCCTCATGCATGGCGAGGTAGGCGACCATGATGCGGCTCTGGCGATGGGCGAAGGCGGTGGCCTGCGTCGAGACGCGGGCGAAGGCGCCGCCCAGCACGCGGACCTGACCCATCTTCATGGGGGCGTCGCAACGCTCGAGATCCTCGATCATGCGGCGGGCTTCGGCGACGCCCATGCCGTCGATGAAGCGGCTGCGGATCGAGACCGACGGCCGCTGATCTTCGGGCGGGGCGAGGCGATAGAGGCTCGAATAGGGGGCGGGACCGACGAGGTCGACGATCGGGGTGGCGATGGCCCGGAAGGGCGCGAGCGCGACCTGCGCGGCACCCGGTGCGCCGGCGAAGGCCATGGCACCGATGAGCACGAGCCTGCCGTGGACCTCGGGCGGGATGAAGGGCAAAGGCGGCGCGGGCATGACCATGATGATGGTCGACAGCTCCTCGGGCGCAGCTTCGGCGGCCGCGACGAAGGCTGCAAGGTTTTCGGCTGTTGCCGGCAGGATCATGCCGCCGCCGGTGAATTCCGGCAGCGGATGCAGCCGGAACTTGAGACGGGTGACGACGCCGAAATTGCCGCCGCCGCCACGCAGCGCCCAGAACAGATCGGGGTGGCTGGCCTCGGTGGCCATGACGATTTCGCCGGAGGCGGTCACGATCTCGGCGGCGAGCAGGGAGTCGATGGTGAGGCCATGCTTGCGCACGAGGTAGCCGATACCGCCGCCCAGCGTGAGGCCGCCGACGCCGACGGTCGGCGCGTCGCCAAAGCCGACGATGAGGCCATGCTGTTCAACGGCGGCAGTGATCTCGCCGGTGGTGAGACCCGTGCCGACCCAGACGGTGCGCGCGCTCGTGTCGATGTCCATTCCCCTGAGGTCGCGGAGATCGATGACGAGGCCGCCATTGCTGGCCGAATGGCCCACGGTCGAATGGCCGCCGCTGCGCACGGCGACCGGCAAGTCGGTCGCCTGCGCGAAGTTGAGCACCGCCGCGACATCGGCGGCGCTGGCGACGCGGATGATTGCGGCGGGCCGGTTGTGGTCGAAACGGCCATTGGCAACGAGGCGGTAGTCTTCGTAGTCGGCATGCGCCGGCGCAATGACGCGGCCCTTGAGCGCGGCGCCCAGCATTTCGATCTGATCTTCGATGGGGAATCTCTTGTCCATAGCCCTGACTCTGGATGCGGTTGATCTGGTGGGCGCGGCGTCTAGTCAGGACGTGATGAACGGAAGCTGACTGGCGCGCTCAGGGCGGAATCAGGATCGGCAAGGCGTGCTTGACCACGAAGGCGTATGCGGCTTAACGAGAGCGCATGACCGACTGGTCTCCCTCCCTTTACACACGCTTCGAAGACGAACGGACGCGTCCGGCGCGCGATCTGCTGGCGCAGGTGCCGGTGGAACGGCCGCGCCGCGTCGTCGATATGGGCTGCGGGCCGGGCAACTCGACCGAACTGCTTGCAAAGCGGTGGCCCGATGCGGAGCTGGTCGGGCTCGACATGTCGCCGGCAATGCTGGTGGAGGCGCGGGCAAGATTGCCGGGTGTGCGCTTCGAGATGGCCGATGCCAATATGTGGCTGGCCGACGAGGGCATTGATGTCGTGTTCGCCAACGCGATCTATCAATGGGTGCCAGATCATCTGTCGGTGCTGCCGAAAGTGCTCGCCTCGCTGCCGGAAGGCGGGTGCCTCGCGGTGCAGATGCCCGACAATTTCACCGAGCCGACGCATCGGCTCATGCGCGAGACCGCGGAGGAGGGGCCATGGGCCGTGAGATTGGCAAACGCAGCGCGTGCGCCCTTGCCGCCGCCACGCGCCTACTATGACGCGCTTAAGCCGCAGGCACGCCATGTCGAGATATGGCAGACCGCTTATAATCACGTTCTAGAAAATGCAGGAGCGGTCGTCGACTGGGTGAGGTCGACGGGGCTGCGGCCATTTCTCGAGCCGCTGGACGAAGCGGAACAGCGGGCCTTTCTCGAGGACTATTCGTCGCGGATCGCGGCAGCCTATCCCCCGGCCAATGACGGCAAGGTGCTGCTGCGATTCCCGCGACTGTTCATCGTGGCGGTGCGCTGACCGGTCAGACCGCGATCACGCCGTCCAGATGCTCGGTGAGCTTGGGAATCGGGACGTTGGTCAGGTCCTTGGGCAATTCGGCGACGATGGTCTTCCTGACGGCCTCGGACAAAGCGGGGCGCAAATCGCCGAGGGCATTGGGAGCCGCGGCAATCACCAGCCGCTGGAACGCGCCATCGGCACGGCTGGCTTCGAGCCGCCCCGCCAGATCCTCGACAAAGCGGCGTTCGCGCACTTCGACGGGGTCGGTGTGGTATTCTATCGAAGACCGGCTGCCAGGCCCGGCCGAGGAGTAGCTGCGCCCGGGCTTGTCGGCCATGATTTCGCGGGCCTGCAAGTGGTCCTGTTCGCGATTGAGGTCGGGCAAGGGACGCAGACCCTTCCCGGGACCATCGTTCTCGAAGATCTTGGCCTGTGCGCCATCGGCGACAACGATCCAGGTGACTACGGGCTTCATGGGACTCTCCTCTTGGCTGCTCGGGGCATAACGCTTGAAAGCCGCCAAAGGTTGGCATCATTGCCGGGACTGGCCTTGATCAAAAACAATGATTGGTGACGCAGCCGATCGGCTGCTAGAAGCCCGCGGCGAGGCGCCGGTTCCCGGCGGCAGGACTTGGCCGAACTCAATCCAGCACAGATCGAGGAAGACGAAGCCGCGGCGCGCAATGCGCGTTCGGGGCTGATCGTCGGGCTTGTCTGCTATCTGCTTTGGGGTTTCCTGCCGCTGCTGTTCCATCTGCTGGAAGCGGCGGGTTCGGTGACGGTGGTCGCCAACCGCACGATCTGGTCGCTGGTGTTCGTCGGCGCGATCCTGCTGGTCCGGCGGCGCATGGGCGAGGTGCGCGCGGCGCTGAGCGATCCGGCGACGCTGCGCGGGCTGCTGATCTCCGCCGTGCTGCTGGCAACGAACTGGCTGATCTATGTCTGGGCGGTGGAGACGGGCCAGCTACTCGAGGGCAGCCTTGGCTACTACATCAATCCGCTGATGAACGTGGCCCTGGGGATGATCCTCCTGGGAGAGCGGCAGAATGCGTGGCAGTGGCTGGCCATCGGCGTGGGCGTTGTGGCCATTGCGGTGCAGGCCATCGGGATCGGGCGCGTGCCCTATATCGCGCTCAGCATTGCGCTGAGCTTTGCGCTCTACGGCTATTTCCGGAAGACCGCCAAGGTCGGTTCGGCCAGCGGGCTGTTCGTCGAGACGCTGCTGCTGGTGCCGCTGGCCCTCGGCTATCTCGCCTACAGCTTCATCCGGGACGGCGGGATCGGCATTCACGCCGACCCTTATTACATGGCGCTGCTGGTAGCGACCGGGCCGGCGACCGCGATCCCGCTGCTGCTGTTCGTGTTCGCGGCGCAGCGGCTGCGGCTGACGACGATCGGGATGCTGCAATATCTGTCACCTTCCATCCAGTTCCTGCTGGCGATCTATGTGATGCATGAAGAGATCAACCCGACCCGCCTGTTGAGCTTCGGACTGATCTGGGTTTCACTCGCCATCTACAGCGCCGACTCCCTGCTGCGGCGCTCGCGGGCGATGGGCTGATGGACGAACGCATTGCGGCGCGGACGATCACCGGGACGGTCGCGGGGCTGTACCACGCGCCCGGCGAGAGTTTCGTCACCGCGGCAGCGGACCGCCTGACGCTGACCTATGAGGGTATTCCCGGGGACATCCATGCCGGGCTGACGCGGGTCAGCACGTCGCGCGAGCCGTGGTATCCGCGCGGCACGCCGATGCGGAACGAGCGGCAGCTCTCGGTCCTGTCGGTCGAGGAACTGGCCGAGGTCGCCGCGGCCATGGACATTCCGCAGCTCGCACCCGAGTGGATCGGCGGGAATATCGCGCTGGCGGGCGTGCCGGACCTGACCCGGCTGCCGCCTCGGACGCTGCTGATGTTTCCGAGCGGGGCGACGGTACGGATCGACGGCGACAATGGGCCGTGCCGGTCCTCGGGCCGGTCGATCGCCGCGCACTTTCCGGATCGCCCCAAGCTCGAGTTCAGTTTCGTGCAGGCGGCCAAATACAAGCGCGGACTGCTGGGCTGGGTGGAGCGGGAAGGGGAGATCCGGGTGGGCGACGAGGTGAGCGTCCGCATCTGGGAACAGGCGCTCTACCGGGCCTTTGAGGCCGATCGGTAAAGTTTTATTCAATAGCCGCGCTTGCCTTTCAGCCGGCGCTGTTTGCCCCCGCCTAATGTGCGCTGGAGTAGCGGCAGGAGCCGGGGAGTTTCGATGTCTCAGGAAATGGAAGACGGCCAGCGGGCCTTCTCGACGTTTCGAGTCCTCAACGGGGATTCCAACATCGTCGAGCGCGACCAGCTGTTCCGGAATATGGCGCAGCTTTATTCCTATGTTTCTGACCGCTGCGACGACGAGCAGGTCGCGCAGTACGACGAAGTGCTTTGCCAACTGGCGGAGCTGGTGGAGGTCGAGGCGCGCAGCCATGTGGCCAAGCTTCTCGCGCCGCTCGACCGCGCGCCGGGCAATGTCGTCGTCAAGCTTGCCAATGACACGATCGACGTGGCGCAGCCTCTGCTCGAATTTTCCAACGTGCTCAGCGACGACGATCTGATCGAGATCGCGAGCAAGCAGTCGGAAGAGCATCGCGTCGCAATCGCCGGCCGCCAGACTGTCACCGAACGCGTCGGCGAAGCGATCGTCGAGCATGGCGGTCCGCAGTCGATGACGCGGCTGGTCAAGAATACCAATGCCGAGCTGGGCGAGACGACGGTCGCCAAGCTCGTGGCCTTCTCCAAGAAGGACGAAACGCTCGCCGCGGACCTCCGCGGCCGCACCGATATCGACTGGAAGAGCCTTCGCACCGAGATCGCCGATGCCGGCGAGAAGGTGCTGGAGTCGGTAGCAGGTTCGATCCCGATGGACCCGGTGACGGCGGGCAAGGTCAATGCGGTGGTCTATAACCGCATGCGCAACCGCGCTGGCTTCTCCTCGCAGGAGTGGAAGGTCGCGTTCAACCAGGTGAAGGCGCTGTTCGACCGCAAGCAGCTCGACGAGCGCGCGCTCACGCGCTTCGCCCGTTTCGGCTATGGCCACCACACGGCGGCCGCGCTGACGGTGATGCTCAAGGTGCAGCCGGAAGTGTTCGTCAAATGGCTCGCCGGCCAGGACTATGTGGCGATCACGGTGGCGCTCCGCGCGCTCGGCATCCAGCCCGATCTGTTCGAGGCGATGGTGGCCACGATGCCGTGGCGCGATCTGCCGACCGACGCCGATAAGACCAATGTACGCCGCCGCTTCGAGGCGCTCACCCGCGAGGAAGCCTCGGGCATCTTCGAACTCTGGCGGGCCCACGCTTTCCGCAAACGCACGCCGGACGAACGCGTCGCCTGATCGTTGTTACCCTCCGAACTCGCGGCGGCTCGCAAGGGCCGCCGTTTTTGTTTCAGGCGGGCCGTACGCGGTAGATCTGCAACGCTTCGCCGGGCAGGCTCAGGGGCTCGAGATAGCTGCCTTCGAGGCTCATGCCGCAGGACACGACATAGTCGATGTGCCGCTTCGCAATGATCGCGAGACGCTCGGCGTCGGTGCCGGGATAGAAGGCCATGACGTCGAGCGTGCCGTCATTGTTGCGGTGGAAGCCCGCCGAGACGATGGAATGCGGCGTCAGATGCATGATCAGCGGCCCCAGGCGGATAGGCGCCATGACGATGCCGGGCGGAAGCGTGGCGAGCTTGTCGAGATAGGGCGGCTCGAGGCATTCCGAACCGATGATCGTCTGCGCAACGAGGCCGGTAGGCGCTTCGATGGGCGGCAGCACCTGTGCGAGCGGGCCGCCGATCAGGACGGCCTGCGCGCCGCTGGCAAAGAGCAGCCAACTGCCGACCAGCGCGGCAATACCGGCGAAGTCGCGGCGCTTCAGATAGAAGACGCGGGCGGCCGAGATCAGGTAGACGCCGGCAGGCACCGCGAAGGCGGCGGCGAATTTCACGCCGCGCATCTGAGTGACCATCACCATGTCGGCGAAGGCGAGAAAGGCGAGGATGGTGAGCCAGCCGATCCGTTGCTCGCCGCGGGTTTTCCAGGCGAGCCAGGCGGTGAGGGGGAGCATGGCAAGGGCGGCAATGGTGAGGGCGATGCCACCGGCGGGATCGACGGCGATGGCGCGCCAGATGCCCTGCGCTTCGGCGATGTCACCATACATTGCCGCGACGATGCGGGGATCGACGAACACATAGGGCCCGCCCAGGCATTTTGGATAGAGCGCGACCCACAGGGCGACGCCCGCGACGCCTGCCGCACCGATGATTGCGAGGCGGAGCAGGACGTTGCCGATCCGCGTCGCGAGCAAAGCCGACAGCGACATGGCGAGCGCCGACGTGCCGAGGACGAGCAGATAGGGCGTGCCCAGCATGTCGCAGGAGAGCTCGAAGTAGCGCGAGGGCGCGGTCGCCGCGAAAAAGTGCGCGACCGATCCGAGGAACAGGGCGCCGGCAAAGGCGATGAGCGGCAGCCGGAACCGCTCGGGTTCGAAGACCCAGTAAAGCGACATCAGCGCGATGGCGACGACGACGAAGGGCAGCGTCTCGAGGCCGATCGCAAGGCTGGTCGCGAGTGCGAGACCCGCCGCCAGAGCCCCGCGCCATTTGTCGCGCGCGACGATGAAAGCGCAGAGCGCCACGAGGCAGAGAACGATCTGCGCATTGTGGTGATCGACGCGGCCGGGGCGGAACTCGTCGACTATGCCGAGGCTGATGACCGGAAGGACGGCCGCCGGGAGAAGGTCGACCGCCGGCATCAGCCGCCGCGCGATCGCCGTCTCGAGCATGAGAAGCGGCAAGAGCAACAGCAGGGGCCAGATGGTGGCGGCGATGTCGGCGGCGACCGGCAATCCGAAGATGGGGCCGAAGATCGCCATCAAAGCCGCGATCGGCGCGTCGATCAGGCGCGACCAATGCATGAGCGTACCGAAGGGCGCATCGTCGCGATGCTGGACGAGATCGAACCAGTTCTGCCCGTTGAGCAGATCCTTGGCGGTGACGATGCGGGCGGCGTCGTCGCCGCCGCCGATTAGCGGCAGGTCGTGATACTGGAGGACGGTCCGGATGCCGAATACCGCAGCGACCACGACCCAGACGATCAGGACCGGCGCCCAGTTGATCTTGCCACGCTCGTCCATTTCGCCTCCGGCGCCGGGAGGCTAGGGCGGCATGGTTAATGCGGGGTGAAGCTGTGGGAGGGCCGCGGCCGTTCCTTGCGCCAGTCACGAACTAGATATAAAGATATCTTTATATCCCGAGGAGCCGAATGGCGGATGCCGAGACATTGGTGGGAGCGTTGCGCGCGGCAGGGGAGGCGACCCGGCTGCGGCTCCTGGCATTGCTCGCGGAGGGCGAGCATTCGGTCAAGGATTTGACGGCGATCCTCGGGCAGAGCCAGCCGCGCGTGTCGCGGCATTTGAAGCTGCTGGCGGATGCGGGTCTGGTGGCGCGCAATGCCGAGGGGGCGTGGGCCTATTACCGGTTGGCGGACGGGGCGGATGCGGCCGAGCTCGGGCGCTGGCTGGTGGAGCGGCTCGATGCGGACGATCCGGACCGGATGCGCGACCGGCAGAGGCTGACGGCGGTGCAGGCGGCGCAGCAGGCGCAGGCCGCCGCGTTCTTCGCCAAGGTCGCGAGCGGCTGGGACGAGTTGCGGCAACTGCATGTGCCCGAGGAGGCGGTGGAGGCCGCGATCCTCAAATCGGTGAAGGGCAAGACCTACGATCTGCTGATCGATCTGGGGACCGGCACGGGGCGGATGCTGGAGCTGCTCAAGGACCACTACCGGCGCGGCGTCGGCATCGATGCGAGCCGGGAGATGATCGCGGTGGCGCGGGCCAAGCTCAGCCGGCAGCAGATCGGGCATGCGCAGATCCGGCTCGGGGACATCGCCGATCTCGATGGCAGCATCGGGCAGGCGGACCTGATCGTCATCCATCAGGTGCTGCATTATTTCGACGATCCAGGACGGATGCTGGCGGCGGCCAAGCGGGCGCTGAAGCCGGGCGGCGAGATGCTGATCGTCGATTTCGCGCCGCATGAGCATGAGTTCCTGCGCAGCGAGCAGGCGCATCGCCGCCTCGGACTGTCCGAGGCACAGATGTCGGGTTGGGCGCGCGCGGCGGGCCTGACTGTCGCCAAACTCACCACATTGCCGCCGGCCAAGGGGCCGAAGGGACTAACGGTCTGCCTGTGGCGACTGAAAGACGAACGGGATTCCAGATGAGCATCGACAATGGCCACCGCCCCAGCCGCCAATTCGGGGACGCCAAGCCACCACATCAGGTGTCGTTCGAGTTCTTTCCGCCCAAGACGGATGAGATGGAGGCGCGCTTCTGGGATTCGGTGGGGAAGCTCGCGCCGCTGCATCCGCGTTTCGTCTCGGTGACGTACGGCGCGGGCGGCACCACGCGCGAGCGAACGACGCGGCTGGTGCGGCGCATCCAGGCCGAGACGGGCGTCAATGCCGCGGCGCATTTGACCTGCGTCGGGGCCTCGCGCGGCGAAGTGGACGATGTGGTGCGCGGCTACAAGGAGGCGGGGATCAGCCGCATCGTGGCGCTGCGCGGCGACCCGCCGGAGGGCGTGGGCAAGCCCTTCGTGCCGCATCCCGATGGCTACAGGAGCGCGGCGGAGCTGGTGGCGGGCATCCGCAAGCTGGGCGATTTCGACATTTCGGTCGCGGCTTATCCCGAGAAGCATCCGCAATCGCCGAGCTGGGAGGTCGATATCGACAATCTCAAGCGGAAGATCGATGCGGGGGCGACGCGCGCCATTACGCAGATGTTCTTCGACAATGACGATTATTTCCGCTTCGTCGAGCGGGCGGCGAAGGCGGGGATATCGGCGTCGATCGTGCCGGGCATCCAGCCGATCCATTCGTTCAAGCAGATTTCTGGCTTCGCGGCGCGTTGCGGGGCATCGATTCCGAGCTGGCTGGCGGAGCGGTTCCAGGGTCTCGAAGACGATCCCGAAACGCATGCGCTGGTCGCTTCCGCAGTGGCGGCGGAGCAGGTGCTGGAACTGGTGGACGAGGGTGTCACGGAGTTTCATTTCTACACGCTCAACCGCTCGACACTGGTGCTCGCGCTGGCCCGCCTGCTGGGAATAAGGCCGGACTAGGGCGGCCGTGTTCAGCCCGCGTTCAGGCGCGAAGACACAGCGTCCGGAAGAGCGTCGGCCATTCTCATTGTGGCCATGTTTTTCGCCTCCAAACGCGCCGGGGAGGGGGCTGTGATGCGTGAGGCAGCAGATGAAGCTCAACTCGAAACTCACCTGGGGCGCGGCCTGGACCGGGCTCGCCCTGATCGTGGCGGTTCCGTCGGCTGATTTCCTGACCGGCAAGGGCAGCACGCCCGCCGCGCTCATCACCTCCGACACCGATCCGGTGCAGGCCGCCGACCCGGCAAAGAGCACGGCTGACATGAAGACGGCGTCCATCACCCCGGCTGCTCCGACTCCGACGCTGATGCCCGATGCGCGCAAGATCACGCTGGCGCCGGTGAGCACGCCCGCGACGGCGACGACTCCGACCGTGACGACGACCCCTAAGGTCACTATCGGCGCTCCGACGCCGACGAGCGAAGCTGCTGCGAGCGAAGAGCCGGAGGTGCAGACGGCATCGCTCGGGATTTCAGCGACCAATCCGCCGTTCCCGGCACCGCTGTCGCAGCGGCCCAAGGAATTCGTGACGCAGCCGGCGCCGGTCGTTGCAGGGACGCCGACCGTTGTCGCGAGTCCAACCGCTGTGGCGACGGTCCAGCCTCAGGCGCAGGTGCCGGTCGTTCTCGAACCCGCACCCGATGCTCCGCTGATCATCGACGAAGAAGCACTGGCCGAGCGTGTGGCCGTGACCGATCCCGACCGGCCGGTTCCGCCGGCGGGCATTGCCGATGACCCGTCCGAGCGGCAGACGCTGGACGAATACCTGGCGCGGCGTGGACTGCTCGACGATGGCAGCAGTTCGGCGGTCGTCACCTATTCGGATGCCGGCGATGATTACGATCCCGACGGGTTCTATCTGAGCGACGGGCCGAACAACGATTCGCGCCATATGACGCGGGCGCAGTGGCGGCGGTGGCTGCTGGCGCGCGGCGTCGACCCGGACGAACTCGAACCGTTCTGAGGCCGTTTGCGGCGCTGAAACCAGCGCCAATATGCGTGCTTCCTATTTGCGGCTCGGCCACTATTGTGCGCGCCGTGAACGGAGGCAGGCATGCCGTCGGTCTGGCAGCGCATCGCGGATTTCGTGGGCTCGTTCAACGAGCGGACCGGGCTTGCCGGTTCGCTCGCCAATGTGTTCGACTTCGACAACTGGCTGCCGGGCGGACGGGACGCGGCGTTCACGCTGGCGCTGATTGCGCTGTCCGCGAAGATGGCGGTGGCGGACGGCGTGGTGACCGCATCGGAATGGCG
>DASZPY010000021.1:0-20889 GCA_035549855.1 Devosia sp.
CGCACGCTGGCGCCGTCGCTCAATTGCAGCACGCCCTGCGTCACCACCTGGTCGCCCTCGGCAATGTCGCCCTTGACCAGCACGCCGTCCGTGTTGCGCTGGACGATGTCGACCATCGCCTTCTGCACCTTGCCATCAACGTAGCGCCAGACATAGGCGCCCTCGGAGGACCATTGGATGGAGAGCGGATCGACCGTCGGGAATGTCTCGCCCGGAAAGCCCATCGTCACCGAGAACGACATGCCGGCGCGTATCTTGCCATCGGGATTGGGCAGGCTCGCCTGAACCTGTAGCGTCCGGCTCGCCGGATCGATGCGATTGTCGACGGCGGTGATGGTGCCGTCGAAGGTCAGGCCCGCTATCGCGACCGAACCGGCAGTGACTTTCATGCCCTGCTGGATCTGGCCGGCATAGCGCTCCGGCACCCAGAAGTTGATCTGGATTTCGGACGAGTCCTCGATAGTCGTCAGTACTGTCTGCGCATTGATCTGGTTGCCGGGCGCGGCCTGGATGAGCCCGACAGTGCCGGCGATCGGCGTGGTGATGGTGCGCTGCGAGAGACTCAGTTCGGCATTGCGCAGTTCGAGCCGCGCATTGTCGGCGGTGAGCTGGGCTTGGGCGAGCTGCACGTCGGACAGCGAATTGTTCTTGGCCAGTTCATTGGCGCGGGCCAGCGCCCGCTCGGCGTCCTCGGCGGCAAGCTTGGCGCGGTCATAGGCGATCTGCTGACTCTGGCTGTCGAGCTCGGCGAGCTTGTCGCCGGCTTCGATCCGGTCACCGGGTTTCACCAGAACGCTCATAAGCGTGCCGCCGCTGGGCGCCACGACGCTGACAGAATTGACGGCACTGCCCTCGCCGACGGCCGTCAGCTTGTCGTTGATGGTCGCGACACCGACCGGCGCGATAACGACGACCGCGGCCTGCCGCGCTCCGAAACTGCCAAAACCACCGCGTCCGCCAAACTGTCCGCTGCCACTGCCGCTTTGCTGGCCGCCGGCCGGAGCGGTCCCGGCGCCCTGCCCGGTGCGGGCCTGCCCCTGGCCCTGCGCCTGAACCTGTGTCTCGGGTGCAGCTGTCTCGGCGGCCGGCAGCGTGATGCCGATCCGAGAGAGGATGCCCGAAGCGCCGGGAAAGTAGATGACGAAGAGCACAGCCGCAGCGGCGACCACGACCAGCGAGATCAGCAATTGCAGCCAGAACGGCGCTCCCCGCCGTGAGGTCGGAGGCGACGCGGGCAGCGCGCGCGTCAGGTCAATCTTTTCCTGGTCCAAAATCGCATCCGTCGCAAATCGCTTAAAGCCTAAGCTTCGCAGGGGATTGGGACAAATGAAAGATTGGAAAGCTAGCCCTGCTCTCGGCGACGTGAAGCCCCTCGGCAAGGCCACCCTACGGCATCTTCTGGCCGACACCTCCCTGTGTTAGCAATTGTTCCATCGCTTGAGGGGGCGTCCAATGACGGCGACATTGCATCCAGTTGTCGGCCGGAAGAAGGAACACGACAATTTCTACGCGCAGTCCAGCGACTTCGATCTCGGTCCCGCCTGGCAGGCGGACGCGATGCAGATTCTGTCGGAGCCCGGCTGGGCGCCTTACGCCATCGATGCCGAGGCGCGCATGGTCAGCTTTGCACGGATGCCACCGGGCGTGGACCTTCACAGCGCGCCCTTCGTGCTGATCACCGAGTATCACGAGGCCACCCATGTTCTCGTCATGGGCTTCGATGACGTCGCGCGTGTCGCGTCCGGCCTGCCGGACCCAAAGGTGGTGCTCGTCTTCTCCATGGGCCGTTGCGGCACCACGCTGATGAGCCACGCGCTCAACGGGCCCGAAACAGTGGCAGGCCTCTCCGAGCCTCCGATCTTCGAGCATCGGCCGCTTCGTGCGCTTGGCGATACCGAAACCACATCGCATCTCATTCGCAACCTTTGCCGCCTCCTGTTCGCCACGCGGACAAAGCCGAAGGCCGACACGCTGGCCATCAAGTTCCGCAGCCAGGCGCTCTTCATCGCCGAGCTGTTTTGGAAGGCGCTGCCGGAAGCCGACTACATCTTCATGTATCGGGACGCGGTGAGCTGGGGGAATTCGTTCCTGCAATTCCTCGACGACGTGGGCGTCGGGTCGCCGGTCACGATCGAGGCACGCGATTTCCACTGGATGATGACCTCGGCGGACATGCCGGTCGAGAACCTCGCCCGCTTCATGCCGGTCGACCGGCCGCCCGTGGACGCGGGGGCCGCCCTCGCGCCCGGCTGGACCATCCATATGGAAGAATATGAGCGGCTGAGGGACCGTGGCCTGCCCTTGGTGGCGCTCCGCTACAACGAGCTTGTCTCCGACCGGGAAGGCGAACTCGGCCGCATCTTCGATCATTGCGGAATTTCGCGCGAGGACATCGCGAGCGCGCTCAAGGCGTTCGACCGTGACTCGCAGGAAGGCACGTCGATAGCGCGCAAGGAAAACAAGAAGCGCTTCACGCCCGAAGAGCGCGCAAGCTACCTCGCTGTGCTTGGCAGGGTTCCAGCTCTCGCAAATCCCGACACGCTGCTCAGGGATATCTACTCGGCCTAGTGCGTGTGGCCGAAAGGCTCGTCGAATTCGTGCGGCTTGAAATGATAATCGGCCGAGCAGAACTCGCAAACGACTTCGATCTCGCCGTTGACGACCATGTCGGCGCGCTCTTCCGCCGTGAAATTGTCACGCAGCATCGCCTCGATCCGCTCGGCCGAGCAGGTGCAGCGCTCCTCGAGGTCCATGGGCTCGAATACGCGCACGCCTGTCTCATGGAACAGGCGGAACAGCAGCCGCTCCGGTGAGACTGCAGGGTCCGCGAGTTCCTCGTCCGAGACGGTCCCCAGCAGGGCGCGGGCTTCGGTCCATTTGTCGGATTCCGAGAAGCTCGTGTCGGCCGTTTCGGGATTGTCGAAATTGCCGTCGCCCGGCAGGTCCGGCATCGTGCGCTCGCCATGCGGCGGGAGGTATTGCACAAGCATGCCGCCGGCACGCCAATGCGGGCCGCGCTCGCCTTTCAGGGTCAATTGCGCGACCGCCAGCCTTACCAGCGTCGGCACCTGCTCGGACTGCTGGAAATAAGTATGAGCCACATCTTCGAGCGAGCCGCCTTCCAGCGCGACGATGCCTTGGTAGCGTTCCATGTGCGGGCCCTGGTCCACCGTCATCGCAAGATGGCCCTTGCCGAGTAATTGGCCCGGCTTCGTCTCGCCGCGGTCGATGGCTTTCGCCACCGCATCGGCGTCGAAGCGCGCATAGCCGCGCAGCCCATCGGGAGCATCGAGATCGACGACGATCAAATTCACCGGCCCATCGGTCTGGGTCTGGAGGATGAATTTGCCGTCGAACTTCAGCGACGAGCCGATCAGCGCGGCGAGCACCACCGCTTCGCCGAGCAGCCTTGCGACCGGCGCGGGGTAGTTATGCCGCGTAAGAATGGCATCGAGCGCGTCGCCGAGGCGCACCGAGCGGCCGCGGCTGTCGAGCGTCTCAAGGGTGAACGGCACCACCACGTCGTCGCCCGATTCCGGACGATCGAGGCCGTAGTCAGTCAATTGCAGTTCAGGCAAAACTAGACCTTATCGATCCCAAAGCACCAGCAAAGGATCGCCTTTTGTGCGTGCAGTCGGTTTTCGGCTTCATCGAAGACCACCGATTGCGGCCCGTCTATGACCTCGTCGGTAACTTCATCGCCGCGGTGAGCGGGCAGACAGTGCATGAACAATGCGTCCTTGTCCGCCAAGCCCATCAAATTGGTGTCGACGCGATACGGTTTCAAGGTCTTGCGCCGATCGGAGACGTCGGTGTCGCCCATCGAGACCCAGGTGTCGGTGATCACCAGGTCGGCATCCTTCACCGCCTCGTGCGGATCCTCGCCGAGAGTGACATTGGGACCCGCTTCCTTGATGTCGGCAAGCAGGCCCTGGTCCGGGCCGTATTCATCCGGGCAGGCAATGGCGAATGTGTTGCCGAAGAGCTTGGATGCATGCACCCAGCTCGCGAGCACATTGTTGGCGTCGCCGACCCAAGCGATCTTGGCGCCTTTGAGCGAGCCGCGATGCTCCTCGAAGGTCTGGATGTCGGCCATCACCTGGCAGGGATGGGCACGCCGCGTCAGCCCATTGATGACGGGAATGGAGGATGCACCGGCAAGGTCGAGCAGATCGTCGTGGTCGAGGATGCGGATCATGATGGCGTCGACATAGCGGCTCATCACCCGCGCGGTATCGGCGAGCGTCTCCTCGCGGGCGAGCTGCATCTCATTGCCGGAAAGGAACATGGTCTCGCCGCCGAGCTGGCGCATGCCGACATCGAAGCTCACGCGGGTGCGCGTCGATTGCCGCTCGAAGATCATCGCGAGCATCTTGTGGGTGAGCAGCTCCGTCCGCTCGCCGCGCTTGGTGCGGGCCTTGAGTTCATTGGCGACGGCCAGCATGGCGCGCAGCTGGTCCTCGGTGAAATCCTCGAGGGTCAGGAAGTGCCGGGGCGTTGTCATGCTGTCACGTGCTCCTTGGCCGTCTCGGCATCGATGGCCGTGAGCGCCGCGGCGATCTTGTCGATCGCCTCCTTGATATCCGCTTCCTCGACGACGAGCGGCGGCAACAGCCGCAGCACATTGTCGCCGGCACCCTGCGCGAGCATCTGGTGATCCTCGCGCAGCCGCCGGGTGAAATCGCGCACGACGATCGCATCGTCGAGCTTGATGCCTGTCAGCAGTCCCTTGCCGCGGATCTCGAGCACATGGCCCGGAAACCGCTGCTGCAATTGCCGCAGGTGCCAGGTGAGCTTGTTGCCCATCTCGTCGACATGGGGAACGAAGCCGGGTTCGAGCACACGGTCGAGCACGGCATTGCCGATGGTGCAGGCCAGCGGGTTGCCGCCATAGGTCGAGCCATGCGTGCCCGGCACCATCGAGGCGGCGATATCCTTGGTGGCGAGGCACGCGCCGAGCGGGAAGCCGCCACCGATGCCCTTTGCCACCGCCATGATGTCAGGGGTGATGCCGCTCCACTCATAGGCGAAGAGCTTGCCCGTCCGGCCATAGCCGCACTGCACCTCGTCCAGGATCAGCAGCATGCCGTGCTTGTCGCAAAGCGCGCGCAGGCCGCGCATGAAATCGGCGCTCATCGCCGTGCAGCCGCCCTCGCCCTGCACCGGCTCGATCAAGATAGCGCAGGTGCGGGAATTGATCGCCGCATCCACCGCATCGAGGTCTCCCGGCGCGACATGAACGAAGCCCTCGAGCGGCGGGCCGAAGCCCTCCACATAATGCGGGTTGCCGGCGGCGGCGATGGTTGCGAGCGTCCGGCCGTGGAACGAGCCCGTGAACGCAATGACCTCGAAGCGCTCGGTCTCGCCCTTAGCCCAGAAATAATGCCGCGCCGTCTTGATGGCGCATTCGATCGCCTCGGCGCCGGAGTTGGTGAAGAACACGGATTCCGCGAAGGTCACGTCGCAGAGCCGCTGCGCCAGCCGCTCCTGCTCGGGGATCGTGAAGACGTTGGAGGTGTGCCAGACCTTCTCAGCCGCCGCCTTCATAGTCTCGACGAGATGTTTGTCGCCATAGCCCAGCGCATTGACCGCGATACCGGAGTGAAAATCGAGATAGGGCGTCCCGTCCTGGCTGAACAGGCGCACGCCCTCGCCCCGCTCAAAAGCGAGTGGCGATCTGGCGTAGGTGCCGTACAGCGCGGACATGATCTTCCCCTTTGGGTTCGTGATGAGTGTTATGTGTGGCAATTGCCCCACAAAAACCAAAAACGCGCTGCCGGAATGGAAGCGCGCTTGACGCCAAACCTATGCCTTCGGGGCCCAGCAAAGTCAACGATGCGAGGCAAGTCGCTGATCTGACTCACAGTTCCGGACGCTAACAGACGCGCCGAGTTTTCCCCGGTGAAAATCGGCATCGAGCCTTGATCGGGATTCTTGGCCCCGTGTAGTATCAAGGGCGTTGGGACACGATATTTCGTGTGGCGGACCCCTCCGACCTACGATGCGTAGCGTGAATCCGCTGTTGCATGTGTGCGACAGCGCGGTGGAGGAGTCCGATTCCTATGGCGGTTAGGAGCTAGGATATATGGGCTGGACCGAAGAGCGCGTCGAGCTATTGAAGAAACTTTGGCTGGAGGGTTTGAGCGCCAGCCAGATCGCCGGAATTCTCGGCGAAGGGGTGACGCGCAATGCGGTGATCGGCAAGGTTCACCGCCTGAAGCTTTCCGGCCGCGCCAAACCGGCCAGCACCACGCCGCGGGCCCGCCCCGCGCCGCGGCCGGCCGTGCGCCGCGTTCCCTCCTCGTCCGCTACCGGCTCGTCGCTGGGCGCGATCATGAAACGCCGTTCCATGGGTGCCGCACCGACCCAGGGCGCGACCGCGCTCAAGATGGACGAACAGTTCGAGACCGAGGCCTATGTGGCACCGGAAGTGCAGGAGCTGTTCATCCCCGAGGACCAGCGGCTGAGCCTGCTGCAGCTCAACGAGAACACCTGCAAATGGCCGATCGGCGATCCGCTGACGCCCGATTTCTACTTCTGCGGAAACCACTCCGAAGAGGGCAAGCCCTATTGCGAGTTCCACTCGCGGCGGGCCTATCACCAGCTCGAGAAGCGCAAGCGCTAACATTCGGGGACACGAAATGAGCAAGGGCGCCTCGGGCGCCCTTTTCGTTTTCAGCTCAGCGCCGCAAACCGCTCGTCGAAGGCGTAGCCGGCGCCGCGCACGGTGCGGATGGGATCCGCCTCCCGGCCGCGAATGATGGCCTTGCGCAGGCGGCCGACATGGACGTCCACCGTGCGCTCGTCGACATAGACGTCATTGCCCCACACGCCGTCGAGCAATTGCTCGCGCGAATAGACGCGGCCGGGGTGGCGCATCAGATATTCGAGCAGGCGATACTCGGTTGGGCCCAGATGCACCTCGCGGCCGGCGCGGCGGACGCGGTGACTTTGGCGGTCGAGCTCGAGGTCGCCGGCCTTGAGCAGCGTCGCCACGAGCTGCGGATTGGCACGGCGCAGCAGCGCCTGAATGCGCGCCACAAGCTCGGGCATCGAAAACGGCTTGGTGATGTAGTCGTCGGCGCCGGTCGCGAGGCCCCTCACCCGCTCCTCCTCTTCGCCGCGCGCCGTGACCATGATGATCGGGGTACGCGCGGTTTCCTCGCGCGAGCGCCAGCGGCGGCAGAGTTCGATGCCCGAGACGCCGGGCAGCATCCAGTCGAGCAGGATCAGGTCCGGCACCGCCTCGCGAATGCGCTCGACCGCCTCGTCGCCGGTCTCGGCGGAGACGACGCGAAAGCCTTCGGCCTGAAGGTTGTAGCGCATCAGCTCGCTGAGGTCGGTCTCGTCCTCGACGATCAGGATCGTGGCCATCTGCGGTCAAGCCTGCTGGCGGGCCGATTCATCGGCCGAAAGATGCCGGCCGGTTTCGAGGTAGAAGGCAGCTTCCGCGATATTGGTCGCGTGGTCGCCGACACGCTCGAGGCTCTTGGTGCAGAACAACAGATGCGTGCACTGCGTGATGTAGCGCGGATCTTCCATCATATAAGTCAGCAGCTCGCGGAACAGCGAGGTATGGAGCGCATCCACCTCGTCGTCATGGCTGCACACATCGACGGCCTTGGCAGCGTCGCGCGTCGCATAGGCATCAAGCGCGGACTTGAGCTGGCGCGCCACCAGGTCGGTCATGTGCTTCACCCCATTGTAGAACTTCGGAGCGAGGCCGAGGCTCTCAATCTGCAGCGTGCGCTTGGCCAATTGCTTGGCCATGTCGCCGGTGCGCTCGAGATCGTTGGCCACCTGGATGGAGGTCACCACCATGCGCAAGTCGGCGGCCATGGGCTGGCGGCGAGCGATCATCGACACGGCCATGTCGGTGATCTTGTCCTTCATGGCGTCGATCTGCTTGTCATAGGCGCGCACATCCTGCGCGCCCTTGTGATCGAGCTTGAGCAGCGCATTGGCCGCGTCGGTGATCGCCTGCTCCACCATGCCGCCCATCTCGGAGATGGCCCGGTTGAGATTGATCAGTTCGTCCTCGTAGGAGGTGACGATGTGTTCGTTGAGGGCTGTCGCCATATCCTGATCCTCTCGCTCAGCCGAACCGGCCGGTGATGTAGTCCTGTGTGCGCTTCTCGCTCGGATTGGTGAAGACCGTCTCGGTGCGGTCGAACTCAATCAGGTTCCCGAGATACATGAAGGCGGTGTATTCGCTGGTCCGCGCGGCCTGCTGCATGTTGTGGGTGACGATCGCGATGCAATAGTCCTGGCTCAATTCTTCGATCAGCTCCTCGATCACGGCGGTAGCGATCGGGTCGAGCGCGGAGCAGGGCTCATCCATCAGCAGCACTTCCGGCTTGGTCGCAATGGCGCGGGCGATGCAGAGGCGCTGCTGCTGGCCGCCAGAGAGGCCGAGGCCGCTCTGCGACAGCTTATCCTTCACCTCGGGCCACAGACCCGCTTTGCTCAAGGTTGCCTCGACCCTGTCGTCGAGCTCGGACTTGGGAATCTTCTCGTAGAGCTTCATGCCGAAGGCGATGTTGTCATAGATCGACATCGGGAACGGCGTGGGTTTCTGGAACACCATGCCGACCTTGGAACGCAGCAGGTTGAGATCCTCGTTGCGACTGAGAATGTCGTGGCCGTCGAGCAGCACCTGGCCGGTGACCTTCTGCCCCGGATAGAGGTCGTAGATGCGGTTGAGCACGCGCAGCAGGGTCGACTTGCCGCAACCCGAAGGACCGATGAACGAGGTCACCGTCTTGTCCCGCAGCACCAGGTTGATGCCGTGCAGCGCTTCGAAGCCGTTGGCGTAGTAGAACTTCAGGTCCTTGACCTCGACCTTGACCGGATGGGTCGTCGATCTTGCCGCCTGCAGGGAAAACTGCGACCCTTCGGAGGGGCGCGTGCTTGTGTTGGGCATGTCCATCGCCAGTTCCTCTATTGCAGGTTTGTTTTTCGGCCCGACAGCCAGCGGGCTACGATGTTCAGGACGAGAATGGTGATCGTGATCAGCAATGCGCCGCCCCAGGCCAGCCGCTGCCATTCTTCATAGGGACTTCCGGCAAAGGTGAAGATCACCACCGGCAGGTTGGCCAGCGGGGCATTGAGGTCGGTGGAGAAGAACTGATTGCTGAGTGCCGTAAAAAGCAGAGGCGCCGTTTCGCCGGTCACGCGCGCTATGGCGAGGAGCACACCGGTGAGAATGCCGCTCAGCGCCGCCTTATAGACGACATTGACCTGGGTCTTCCAGCGGGGCGTGCCGAGCGCCGCCGATGCCTCGCGCAAAGCGGGCGGCACCAGTCCCAGCATGTCCTGCGTGGTGCGGTTGATCACCGGCAGGGCGATCAGCGCCAGCGATGCGGCGCCGGCCCAAGCGGAGAAATGGCCCATCGGGACGACCACGACCGTATAGACGAACAGGCCGATGATGATCGAAGGCGCCGACAGCAGGATGTCGTTGATGAATTTGGCTACCTCGCCCAGCCAGTGGCCGCGCGAGTACTCGCTGAGATAGGTGCCCGCGAGGATGCCTATAGGAGTCGCAACGATGATGGCGAGCGCGGTCATCACCACCGAGCCGAAGATGGCGTTGATCAGGCCGCCATCCTCGCCCGGGGGCGGTGTGCTCTCGAGGAACATCTGGGGGGTGATCGCGGTGAAGCCCTTGTAGAGCAGGGTCGCCAGGATGAGGAACAGGAAGAACAGGCCCACGGCCGAAGCGAGGACCGACAGGACGATCGCGACGACATTGGAAACACGGCGTCTGGCGTAACTGGCCATGGTGCGCTCCCTACTTCAGCGTGGTGCGGAACAGCAGCCATTTGGCAACTGCGAGCACGGTGAAGGTGATGGCGAAAAGGATGAGGCCGAGCGCTACCAGACTCGAAGTGTAGAGGTCGCCATGGGCCTCGGTGAACTCATTGGCAATCGTCGCCGAAATGGTCGTGGCGGGCGCCAGAAGCGATGCTGAGATATTGTGCGAATTGCCGATGACGAAGGTCACCGCCATGGTCTCGCCCAGGGCCCGGCCAAGGCCCAGCATGATGCCGCCGACAAGGCCGATCCTAGTGTACGGAATGATAATCGAGCGTACGGCCTCCCACGTGGTCATGCCCATGCCATAGGCGCTTTCGCGCAACAGGACGGGCACCGTCAGGAAGACGTCCCGGGTTATCGAGGTGATGAAGGGCAGCACCATGATGGCGAGAATGATGCCGGCCGTCAGCAGGCCGATGCCGTAGGGCGCGCCGCCGAACAGGATGCCGATCACCGGGACCTTGCCGATGGTTGCGATGAGGAACGGCTGCACCGTCGACTGCAGGAACGGCGCGAGGAAGAAGAAACCCCAGAGCCCGTAGATGATCGAAGGGATTCCCGCGAGCAATTCGATGGCGATGCCGATGGGGCGGCGCAGCGGAACGGGACAGAGCTCGGTCAGGAAGATCGCAATGCCGAAGCTCACCGGGATGCCGATAATCATGGCGATGACGGAGGTAATGATCGTGCCGTAGATCGGAGCCAGCGCGCCGAAGATTTCCTTGACCGGGCTCCAGCGCTCAGTGACCACGAAGCCGGGACCGAAGGTGGACAGCGCCGGCCAGGCACCGATCAGCAGCGACACCATGACGGCCAGCAGCAGCACGACGACGAGCGTGGCGGAGCCGAATGTGATGTAGAAGAACAGGCGGTCCTGAATCGCGGCGTTCCTGGCCTTGGCCAGCGCTGTTGCCGTGGAGCTGTCGATTGCGGTGACCGCCATTTGCCTGCCCTGTTGAAAGTCGGGACGGGCGTGCGACGCGCCCGTCCCGTGCGATTACATCGCGGAGAAGACCGGCTTGCCGTCGGGGCCGACGATGGAGGCCCAAGACTTCTCGACGATCTCGACGACGGAGTCGGGCATCGCAACATAGTTCAGCGACGCGGCGGCTTCCTTGCCGTTCTTGTAGGCCCAGTCGAAGAACTTCAGCGCTTCGGCCGACGCTGCCGGGTCATCCGGCTTGGCGTACATGATGATCCAGGTCGAGGCGGCGATCGGCCACGACGCGTCGCCCGGCTCGTTGGTGATGATCACGTTGAAGTTCTTGGCGCCGGCCCAATCGGCACTTGCAGCGGCGGAGGCGAAGCTGTCGAGCGAGGGCGCGACGGTCTTGCCTGCTGCGTTGACCATGTTGGTGTGGCTCAGATTGTTCTCGGTCGCATAGGCATATTCGACGTAGCCGATGGCGCCCGCGGTCTGCTTGACCGTGCCGGCAACGCCTTCATTACCCTTGGCGCCTACGCCGGTCGGCCATTCGACCGCGGTGTCGGAACCGACCTGGTCGGCCCATTCCGGAGAGACCTTCACCAGGAAGTCGGTGAAGTTGAAGGTCGTGCCCGACCCGTCCGAGCGGTGCGCAACAACGATCGGGGTGGCGGGAAGCGTGAGCGAGGGATTGAGCGCCTTGATCGCCGCATCATCCCAGCTCGTGATCTTGCCGAGGAAGATCGAAGCGAGGGTCGGTCCGTCGAGAACCAGCTCGCCCGGCTTGATGCCTTCGAGATTGACGATCGGCACGATGCCGCCCATCACCATCGGGAACTGCACGAGACCATACTGGGCCAGTTCTTCGTCACCGAGCGGCTTGTCGCTGGCGCCGAAAGTGACGGTCTTGGCTTCGATCTGCTTGATGCCGCCGCCCGAGCCGATCGACTGGTAGTTCAGCCCGTTGCCCGTCTCGGTCTTATAGGCATCGGCCCATTTGGCGTAGATCGGGTAGGGGAAGGTGGCGCCGGCGCCCGAAATGTCGGCGGCGAATGTCGTGGTGGTCATCACCGCGCCAAGCGCGACGGCAGCAATGCCGGCGAGAATTTGATGTTTCATGGTTGTCCCTTTCGGAGAGAGTGGGCGATACGCCCGGCTGGTGCCGGAATTCGCCCCGGCGCCTGTTGACGCCCGGCAACCTATGGGTCTTGGCCAATGCTTTTATGTCAGTTGGACGAAGCGTTTGTGACAGGTTAACTCGCTGAACTCACAGCGCAATCTTGACCATTTCCTGTTGACTAGCGGCTCAGCAGCACTTCTACCCGAGTCCCCTCGCCGGGACGGCTCTTGATCGTCATAAGCCCGCGATGGCGATTGAGGATGTGCTTGACGATGGCAAGGCCCAGACCTGTTCCCTTCTTCTTGCGGCTCGATTCCGCATCGACGCGATAGAAGCGCTCGGTGAGGCGCGGCACATGCTCGGCGGCGATGCCGGCGCCGTGGTCGGTCACGGTCACCATCGCCGCATAGCCATTGCGGCCCGGTGCCAGCGCAACCTCGACCTTGCCGCCCTCGCCGCCATATTTGACGGCGTTGTCGATCAGGTTCTCGAACACCTCGTAGAGTTCGTCGCGGTCGCCCGTCACGGTGATCGGCTCGGACGGGGTGACTTCAACCTCGACGCCCGCCTCCTGCGATTGTGCTTCCAGGCCGTCGCGCACTTCCTCGAGCAGGCCGCCGATCTCGACTTCCCCGGTGGGCCGCTGATGCTGGCGCATTTCGATGCGGCTCAGCGACAGCAGATCGTCGATGAGCTTGCTCATGCGGGCCGCCTGCTGGCGCATGATGTTGAGGAAGCGTTCGCGCGCTGCCTCGTCGGTCGCAGCCGGGCCGAGCAGCGTGTCGACGAAGCCGATGAGCGAGGTCAGCGGCGTGCGAAGCTCGTGGCTGGCATTGGCGATGAAGTCCGTGCGCAATGCCTCGATGCGCTTCTGCTCGCTCAGATTGCGCAGCGTGATCGCGATCATCCCATCGCTGCCGACAAGGGGGGAAATGTGCGCGAGGTACCAGGTGACGTTGGGCACCGTCTGCTGCATTTCGACGGACTGGGGTTCGCCGGTGCGCCGCGCCACATCGAGGGCATTGAGGAAGGCGGGATTGCGCAGCCCCAGGGTTAGCGGGTTGCCGATCGTGGCGGAGGGAAACTCGGCCGCGGCCGAGTTGTTGCGGTAGAGCACGATCGTGCGCCGGTCGATCAGCAGGCACGGATCGGGCAGGGTCGCGGCGAATCCGGCAAGAATGTCGAGGCGCTGCGCCGCTGTCACGCTTTCGGCCATTTGCCGGTCTCGACTCCTTGCTAACCCAAGATCAGAGCCGCACTTGCCACAAAAGCCTGCGCATTGCACGCTTTCGGACGGAGGACCAAATGAACGAGAACCTGCCGCCCTTCGATATCGAGAATCCGCGCCTGCCGAAATGGCTGAAGAAGGCGGCGCTTGGCTCGGGCGGCTATCCCTACGACAAGCGCCTCGACGACGATGAGTATCTGAAGCGCCTGCTCCCGCTACAGCTTGAGCTGGTCAAGTTGCAGACGCACCTCATCAAGACGGCCGGGCGGATGATCGTGATCTTCGAGGGCCGCGACGCGGCCGGCAAGGGCGGCGCCATCGACGCCTTCCGCGAGCATCTTAACGGTCGTTACTGGCTCGACGTCGCCCTGCCCAAGCCTTCGGACCGCGAGCGCACGCAATGGTATTTCCAGCGCTATGTCGACTGGCTGCCGGCGGCGGGCGAGGCGGCACTGTTCGACCGGTCCTGGTACAACCGCGCCGGCATCGAGCCGGTGATGGGATTCTGCACGCCGGAACAGACCGAGGCTTTCCTCGATGAGGCACCGAGATTCGAGCGCATGCTGGTGCGCGACGGCATCCATTTGTTCAAGTTCTGGCTGGCCATCGGCAAGGAAATGCAGCTCAAGCGCTTCCACAGCCGGCGCCACGATCCGCTGAAGCAATGGAAGATCTCCGAGATCGATATCGCCGCCATCGGCAAGTGGGACAGCTACACCGACGCTGCGCATCGGATGCTGCATGCGACCCATACGCCGGAGACGCCGTGGCGCGTGGTGCTTGCCAATGACAAGCTCAGGGCGCGGCTCGAAATGATCCGCGCGATCCTCGAAGCCATGGATTATGAAGGCCGCGACGAGCCGGCGCTGGGCGAAGTCGACGAGAAGATCGTCATCGAGCCAGAGCGTTTCATCCGCGAGCATTCGCAAAGCTAGACCGTCCTTGACTCCGGGCCGGCATCGGGCACAGCCTGTCCGGCCGCAATGCGCGGGCCTGGGGGTACGAGTTGCTGAACTGGCTTCGGAGTCCCGCGGCCGCCATCAGGGCGGCCTTCTTCGTGCAATCGCTCTGCATCGGCGGGTTCTTTTCCCGCCTTGCCGAAATCCAGATCGGCATGCATGCAAGTCCTGCCGAGCTCGGCGTGGGCCTGCTCGGCTTCGATATCGGCGCGTTCCTCACCTTCCCTTTCGCCTCGCAGCTCATCACCCGCATCGGCACGCGCAATGCGATGCTTTATGGAATGCCGCTCTTCGCGCTGGCGATCGCCCTCGCCTCGATCGTGCCCAATGTGCCGGCATTCTTCATCGTCTCGATGACGATTGCGGCGACCTTCACCACCACCGCCATTGCCATGAATGTCGAGGCGGACCGCGTCGAGTTCGCGACCGGGCGGCGGATCATGAATTCGTGCCACGGCATGTGGAGCCTCGGCTTCTTCGCCTCGTCCATCATCGGCACGGCGATCGTTGCCGCCAACATCTCGCCGGCCTGGCACCTGTTCGGTGCCGTGCCGGTCGAGACCGCCGCTGCGCTGTTGTTCCTCGGATCTCTCAGGGAATCTCCGGCGCGGCCGCATAGCAGCGACAAGCCGCCCGCCCGCTTCGTCATCCCGACGGCGGCGACGCTGTCGATCATCGCCTTTGCCGTGGGCAGCATCTGGCTCGAGGCCGCGGGCCGGACATGGTCGGTGATCTATCTTCGCGACGTATTTCTCACGCCCAACTGGCTCGCGACCATCGCGTTGCCGGTCTATGTCGGCGCGCAGGTGGTCGGTCGCCTGCTCGCCGACGGCTGGATCGAGCGCTTCGGACCGGTGCGGGTTGCGGCGGTGCTGTCGGCCGTTTCCTTCGTCGGGGTGGCGCTGCTGGTGTTCGGTCCCAACCTCTGGTTCGCAATCGTGGGATTCGTGCTGGTCGGGGTCGGCGTTGCTACGGCCTTCCCGCAGGCCGTGTCGGCTGCGGCCCGGTTGGGCGACCGCCCGGCATCCGAGAATGTCGCGGCGATCCAGATGATGAATTCCTTCGTCCTTTTCCTGGCGCCGCCGGTGATGGGCTTTACCGCGACCCAATGGGGACTCAGAACGTCGTTCGCGCTGATCCTGCCGTTGCTGCTTCTGGCGGTCGTGCTGTCGCGAAATCTCGCCGAACGCCCGGCCGATGGCGCGCCCGCACCGCTACCAACTGCCGCTGGGGACTAGGGAATCCGTTTTCCACATGCGAGCGGGCGCCCGCTTTCGCGGCGGTTTGACAGCCTCCGAAAAAGCGAATCAAGTGTCCGAAGCTGAACAGCCATGGCCTTTCGGGGCCTGGTCGCGGGACGTTTGAGTCGCGCATCGGGGGCAGCATGGGTCGCGAAGAGTCCAGGCGTGGGGGCGCGGACTTGGTGGCGCCGGTCCGGACGGTCAACGCCCAGGGTCGGGGGCCATTCGTGATCGTCGCTGACCATGCCTCGAACCGCATTCCAATGGCGTGGGGCGATCTGGGGCTGTCACCCACCGATCGCGTGCGCCATATCGCCTGGGATCCCGGCGCCCTCGCCGTGTCGATGCGGCTGGTGGATCTGCTGGACGCGCCGCTGGTTCATCCCACAGTGTCGCGGCTGGTGATCGACTGCAACCGCGATCTCGATGCTCCCGATCTTATCCCGGCCGTCTCCGAGCTGACGGAGATTCCCGGCAACCGCGGGGTCACCGCGGCTGATCGCGCCGCGCGGATCGCGGCCTCGCATGCCCCTTTCCACACAGCCATTGATCGCCTGCTCGAGGTGCGGCGGGCGGGGCGCATGGAAACCATCATCGTGTGCATGCATTCCTTCACGCCCATCTACAAGGGCAAGCAGCGGCCCTGGCCGATCGGGCTGATCCATGCCCGCGACGAGCGCTACACGAGGGCGCTCGCGGATGCGCTCAAGGCGGACGCGCCCGATCTCAATGTCGGCTGGAACGAACCCTATTCGGCGCTCAACGGCGTCACCTACACGCTGGAGCATCATGGCGACGGGCGCGGGCTCGACGCGACCATGATCGAAATCCGGCACGACGAAATTCTTGAACCATCCGGCGTCGCCCAATGGGCGGACCGGCTGGGCCGGTGCCTCACGGCAGCGCGGAAAACGCTGCGTGGGGACCTGGTCGTTTTGGGGGCTACGAGTGGGCAGCACACAGGAGAGGTGAATGGCTGATACCAGTGGGGCAGGCGGCGTGAAATACGCCAAGCAAGACAGTAGTTATTTTGCGAAGAGAGGCCTGCAGCGCTATGCCGGCATCTGGTCGCTGTGGGCGCTGGGTGTCGGCGCGGTGATCTCGGGACACTTCTCCGGCTGGAACTTTGGCTTCGCCACCGGCGGCTGGGGCGGCATGCTCGTCGCTGGCGCGCTGATCGCGATCATGTATCTGGGCCTCGTCTATTCCATCGCGGAGATGAGCCCCGCCCTGCCTCACACCGGGGCGGCCTATTCGTTCGCGCGAACCTCGATGGGGCCTTGGGGCGGGTTCGTCACGGGCCTGTTCGAGAACGTTGAATATGTCCTCACCCCGGCGGTGATCTGCACTTTCATCTCGGCCTATTTCGGCTCGATCACGGGGTTGGACACGACGCTCTACCCGGTGCTGTGGATCGTCTTCTACCTGATCTTCCTCGCACTCAACATCTTCGGCGTGGCGCTGAGCTACCGCGTGACGCTGGCGGTCACGCTGATCTCGCTGGCGGGCCTGGCCTTCTTTTACATCAGCGCCATCCCGCATATCGACTTCTCGCGCTGGGCGCTCAACATCGCACCCGACGGGGCGGAGCTGCCGGAGGGCAATGGCTCCTGGTTCCCGATGGGTTTCTCGGGCGTCCTTGCCACCCTGCCCTTCGCCGTGTGGCTGTTCCTCGCCATCGAGCAGGTGCCGCTCGCGGCCGAAGAATCCGTCGATCCGAAGCGCGACATGCCCAAGGGCATCCTGCTCGGCTTCGCCACGCTGGTGCTGTCGGCATTCTGCGTGGTGCTGCTCAATCCCTCGATCGTGGGCGTGGGTTCGTTTGCGCTGGGTTCATCGCTGGAGCCGGCACTTGACGGCATCCGCGCCATCTATGGCGATGCTGCTGCACCGGCCTTCGGCGTGGTGGCGCTGATCGGGCTCGTCGCGTCGTTCCACACGATCCTCTACGCACAGGGACGGCAGGTCTATTCGCTGAGCCGCGCGGGCTACTTCCCGTCGGCACTGTCGGTGACGCACCAGAACTACAAGACGCCGCATCTCGCGATGATCGCGGGTTCTGCGCTCGGCCTGGGCGTAATGCTGGTGATCTGGTTCGCCAATGGCGGCGGCGGCAGCGGCGAGGCGCAGCTGGGCGACGACATCATCGGCTCGGTTCTGCTCAACATGGCCGTGTTCGGCGCCATGTTGAGCTATATCGCGCAGGCAATCAGCTTCATCCTCTTGCGCCGCAACCAGCCCAATATCGAGCGGCCGTTCCGCTCGCCGCTGGGCATACCGGGCGCGGCGGTGACCATCATCATCGCGCTGGTGACGCTCTACTATCAGATCCAGGATCCGAACTTCTTCAAGGGCGTGATCTGGGTGATCGTGTGGCTGGTCGTCGGCATCATCTACTTCGCGCTGGTGGGCAGGAACCGGCTCATCCTCTCGCCGGAGGAAGAGTTCGCGATGGAACACGCCAAGAAGATGTAGTCGCTATCTATCGGGGCCGCGGCAACGACCGCGGCCCTTCTGCTTTTGAAAAGAACACACAGGGAGCGCCATCATGGCCGCTTATACGCTCGCGCAGCTCAAGGCCGACGTCGCCAAGGGCGCCATCGACACCGTCGTCTGCGCCTTTCCCGACATGCAGGGCCGCCTGATCGGCAAGCGCTTCCAGGCCGAATATTTCCTCGAAGGCGCGATCGACGAGACGCATGGCTGCGACTATCTGCTCGCCAATGACATGGATATGGAACCGGTCCCCGGCTACGAAGCGGCGAGCTGGGAAAAGGGCTATGGCGATTTCGTGCTGAAGCCCGATGCGGCCACGCTGATGAAGGCCGCCTGGCTCGAAGGCACCGCCCTCGTCCTCTGCGATCTCGTCGACCACCACCATCACGAGCCCATCCCGCATTCGCCGCGCGCCGTGCTGAAGGCGCAGCTGGCGCGGCTCGAGAAAATGGGGCTCAGCGCGAACTTTGCCTCCGAACTCGAATTCTATCTCTTCGACGAGGACTATCGGACCATCCACGACAAGGGCTACCGCAACCCGAAGACGGCCGGCTACTACATCGAGGACTACCACATCTTCCAGACCACCAAGGAAGAGGGCGTGATGCGGGCCCTGCGCAGACAGCTCCAGGCCTCGGGCATTCCGGTCGAGAACTCCAAGGGCGAATGGGGCCCCGGACAGGAAGAGATCAATGTCCGCTACGCCGACGCGCTCACCATGGCCGACCGCCATGTCGTGCTCAAGAACGCCACAAAGGAGATCGCGCACCTGCAGGGCAAGGCCGTGACCTTCATGGCCAAGTGGGACTATGGCCTCGCCGGTTCATCGAGCCACATTCACATGTCGCTCGCCAGGTCCGGCAAGAATGTCTTCGTCGATCAGAAGGACGAGCTCGGCATGGCGCCGATCATGAAGCAGTTCATGGCGGGACTGCTCACCTATGCCGGCGACATTACCTATTTCCTCGCGCCTTACATCAACTCCTACAAGCGCTTCCAGGTCGGCACCTTCGCGCCCACCAAGGCGATCTGGAGCCGCGACAACCGCACCGCCGGCTTCCGCCTTTGCGGAGAGAACACGAAAGGCGTCCGTGTCGAGTGCCGCATCGGCGGCGCCGACCTCAATCCCTATCTCGCTTTCGCCGCGCTTTTGGCCGCCGGCCTCAGGGGCATCGACGACAAGCTCACCCTGGAAGCGCCGTTCTCGGGCGACGCCTATTTCGGCAAGAAGCTCCGCGAAGTGCACAAGACCCTGCGCGACGCGACCGATGCCATGCGCAAGTCGAAAATGCTGATTTCCGCCTTCGGCCAGAAAGTCATCGACCACTACGTCCACACCGCCGAATGGGAACAGTTCGAATATGACCGCCGCGTCACCGATTGGGAGTTGAAGCGGGGCTTTGAGCGGTCGTAAACAGCCGCCAGTCTTCTTCAATACAGGTGAACCATGGCCGATACGGTCAAGATCGTCTCCCCCATTGATGGCCGCGTCTATGCGGAACGGCCCGTGGCGTCCGGCGCCGACATCGAGGCGGCCGTCAGCAGGGCCAAGGCGGCGCGCAAGGCCTGGGGTGAAGTCACGGTCAAGGAACGTGCCAAGTTCCTCAGCCATTTCGTCGACGCCCTGCTCGGCAAGAATGACGAGATCGTCACCGAGCTCGCATGGCAGATGGGCCGGCCGATCCGCTTCGGCGGCGAGCGCAAGGGGGTCGAGGAACGCTCTCGGCACATGATCGCCATCGCGGAGGAGAGTCTCGCGCCTTCCATGCGGCCGGACAAGGAAGGCTTCCGGCGCTGGATCGCGCATGAGCCGCTCGGCACGGTGATGGTCATCGCGCCCTGGAACTATCCCTACCTCACGGCGGTCAACTCCATCGTGCCAGGGCTGATGGCCGGCAATGCCGTGATCCTCAAGCATGCGAGCCAGACCCTGCTCGTCGGCGAGCGCTTCGCCGAGGCGATGAAGGCTGCGGGGCTACCGGACGGACTGTTCCAGAACCTTGTTCTAAGCCACGCCGATACGGAGAAACTGATCGCTTCTGGCCAGATCGACCACATCAACTTCACCGGCTCGGTCGAAGGCGGACGCCGCATCGAACGCGCCGCGGCCGGCACCTTCGCCACGCTTGGGCTCGAGCTCGGCGGCAAGGACCCGGCCTATGTGCGCGCCGACGCCAAGCTCGATCACGCCATCGAGAACCTCGTCGACGGCTCCTTCTTCAATTCCGGCCAGTCCTGCTGCGGCGTCGAGCGCATCTATGTGCAGGCGCAGGTCTATGACGATTTCGTTGAGGGCTTCGTCGAGGCTGCCAAAGGCTGGACGCTGGGCAATCCGCTCGATCCCGCGACGATCGTCGGTCCCATGGCGCAGCCGAAATTCGCCGATATCGTGCGTGAGCAGACGGCCGAAGCCAGGCGCAAGGGCGCGCGGTCCCTGCTCAACACCAAGCACGATCTCGACGAGATCTCCTCGCCCTATCTCGCGCCGGAGGTGCTGGTGGACGTCAATCACCAGATGAGCGTCATGCGCGAGGAGTCGTTCGGCCCGGTCGTCGGAATCATGAAGGTTGCTGATGACGACGAAGCCGTCACGCTGATGAACGACAGTCCCTATGGCCTCACGGCTTCCATCTGGTCGCAGGATCTCGATACGGCCGCGAAGCTCGGCGCGCGTGTCGAGACCGGCACGGTGTTCGCCAATCGCTGCGACTATCTCGATCCGGCGCTGGTCTGGACCGGGGTAAAGGATTCGGGCAATGGCACGGCGTTGAGCGAGCTCGGCTATATGAGCCTCACCCAGCCCAAGAGCTATCACCTGAGGCAGATCTGAGGCGCCAGGCCGGCGCCGGGCCCGTGTGAGGCGGCCGAAAGCCGCCTTTCGGCGGAGCAGGAGCAAGAACAAGAGTGACCATCAAAGCCAACTGGAATTACCCCACCGCCGTCCGCTTCGGGGCGGGGCGCATTGCGGAACTCCCCGACGCGCTCAAGGCCGCCGGTATCAAGAAGCCGCTGCTCGTGACCGATGCGGGACTTGCGTCTCTGCCTGTGACGCAGAACGCCCTGAAGGTCCTGCGCGAGGCCGGGTTCGAAGTGGGCCTCTT
>DASZPY010000022.1:0-20297 GCA_035549855.1 Devosia sp.
CGGCTCTCCTCTGTCCCGGCCTGATGGAGATCGACATCCCCACCACCCGGTCTCCCTCCTGCCGATCACCCGTCATGATCGCGCGCCCGGCAGGCGGATGAGGGGGAGAATAATGCGGCTGCAGCGAACCGGGATAGATTCGTGAAATCGGGGGCAAACCATTCGATGGGCTGGTGAATTGGCAAACGCCTATGCACCGGTCTCTCGATCATCCCTACCCCGCGTGGGGAGGGCGGCGCGCTTGGCGAGCGAGAGTGAGCCCTTGGCAAGCCGGGGTGGGGGGACTCTCCACGTTCCGCGCCTGTTGAGACTCCCCCCACCCAGCTTCGCTAGAGCCTGCGGCTCAAGCTTCGCTACCCTCCCCACGCGGGGGAGGGATGACCCGGTGCTGCAACGTCCTATCGGTGTCACCCCAGGCAAGGTTCCGAAGGGTCTCCAAGGCATCGTGGAGCGTTTGCTGGACGTCGTGCCGGCTGCCGTCGGGGGCAATCAGGAGAAGCCGTGGGATGGTGGCGTTGTTGTAAAGGCTGACCATGTATTCGGCTTCGGACAAACGATTGTAGTCCGACGGTGAAAGCGGTGTGGTTTCGAGACGGAGCTCGGGTGCGCCGGCCTTCTGTTCAGCGAAGGCGAGGAGGAGGGCAAGGGGAGGGCTCGTGGCGGACAGTTGGGCCCGAAAGATAAGGATGTCTTCGGCTCTGGCTGGATGAGCGGCGTATAGGCGGTCCGCATAGGAATCGACAAGCGCGATGGCAAGGCGGGCCTTGCGCAGCGACATTGGCGCGGCGCACGCTTCGGCGACCGCATCCCACATATAGCTAAGATGTCGTTCTAGTTCTCCCACTAGCCGAGATGCTTGTGGAAGAAGGCAAGGGTGCGTGCCGAAGCCTTGGTGCAGGCAGCTTCGTCGAAGCGCTCGGGCCGGTCCGAATTGCAGAAGCCATGTCCGGCCGCATAGAGATAGACATCGACGTTCGGGTGACGCTTGCGCAGAGACTCGATTTGCTCGAGCGGGATACCGGTGTCCTGCTCGCCATAGTGCATTTCGAGCGGGATCTTGGGATCGAGTTCGATGTAATTGGGAATGCCGCCGCCGTAATAGCCGGAGGCGGCGGTGAGGCCGAGGCCAGCATGTGCCGAACGCCATGTCATGGCGCCGCCGAAGCAATAGCCGGTAATGCCGACCTTGCCGGCCTCCGAGGCGGATTTCACGGTCGCTTCAACATCGCGCAGTGCGTTCTCCAGGCTGAATGACTTCATCTGCTCAGCCATGGTGGAGTAGGCGCTTCCGGCGGCATAGTCCTCACTCTCGAAGCCGAACTTGACGCGGTCGAAGACAGCAGGTGCGATAGCGAGGAAGCCATGGCGGGCAAAGCGGTCGGCAACGGACCGCACCCATGAATTGATGCCCCACACTTCCTGGATGACCACAACCCCGCCACGCGCCTTGCCCTCGGGCCGAGCCCGATAGGCATTGAACTCGAAGCCGTCGCCGGCAGTGAGGATGATGCGTTCGCCCATGATCGGGACCTCCATTCTTCTTGCAGGCAAGCGGAGCACGAAACCGGCACCCATGCCAGCGTAAGCGTGCTCACGAGATTGTCAGCGGGTGCTGGCCCGGGCCTTTTTCACGGCGGCCCGCCGCTGATGCAGACTGCGAAGGCGCGCACTCAGGGAGGGTTCGGGGCCTTCAACTACGGGATTCGGCAGTATGGCGGCAATGGGCAGCGTGTTGACCGGCGGCAATGGCGCACCGACTTCGCCCAGCCACTGCGCGAGCTGGGCTGACGAGCCGGCATAGACGATGCGGCCGAGGCCGACCCAGCCATGCGCGGCAGCGCACATGGGGCAGTGTTCGCCGGACGTATAGACGGTGGCCTTCGCGCGCTCAGCCGGAGTCATGTGTTCGGCGGCCCAGCGCGCGATCTCGAACTCGGGATGACGAGTCTCGTCGCCGCCAGCCGTGTGATTGTGATCCTCGAACAGGACTTCGCCCGAGCCCGACACCAGGACGGAACCGAAGGGATCGTTGTCGGTCGCGAAAGCCTGCTGGGCGAGCTCGACACAACGGGCGAGATGCTTGCGGTCGGTATCATCCATGATGGTTCCCCATGTGCCAAGACTCGCCGGCCGGCGACGGTGGTGTCCAGTCTCGTTCAACACCTTGCGCTCGCGGCTTGCGGCTCAAGCGCAAATGCCGGATGCTCAGACAGAATTCAAGGACGTTCCGGGGCGGATCATCTTGAACGGGGAGTTGCTGCGGACCTGGTTGGTCCGCCGGATTGCGCTGTGCGCGATTGCCGTGATGGCGCTGGTTCTGCCGGTGGGCGCCGCGATGGTCTCGGACACGCAGTATCGCTACTACAGCGTCGGTGGCACCACCGAGAAGACGATCGTACGCTATATGCGCCAGCACCCATTCAAGGGCGATCATGGCGACGCCTATGCGAACCTCAAGCATCGCTACAATCTCAGGCTCAAGACCATCAGCGCGCATGGGCAGTGTGTGGTGGAGAGGCTCGATCTCGAGATCGATTTCAGGATGACGCTGCCGCGCTCGGCCAATCCCGAACGGCTTACGCCGAGCGCGCGATCGGCGTTCAACGGCTTTGCGGGTTTTGCCAAGCGGCATGAGGAACATCATCGCGCGAGCTTTATCGACTGCGGCAAGGCCTTCGCCGCCCGGGCGCGGCAGATGAAGACGGCGCAGTGTTCGACGCTCAACCTCGACATTCGGGCGCTGCTGAAGAAGACGGATCGTGACTGCGAGGCGAAGCAGCGTTCGTTCGACCGCCAGCAGAGCAAGGCGGTCCACAGCCTGACGCTGTTTCGGCGCGGAGGGTGAGGCTTAGGGGTTCGTGCGGCCGTCGGGATAGACGGCCGGTCCCTTGAGCTCGAGCTTGTTGTTCCAGGGGTCGAGCACATAGATCGAATTGCCCATGCCGCGGGCGCCGCCATGAAAGGCGATCCGCTCGACGGGGACGTCATGGGCAGCGAGATGGGCGAGCATCGCATCCTGGTCATAGGGCGAAAGCGCGATGCAGACGTGATCGACATTACGGCCACCGCCGACGGGCGGGATCGCATTGGCCGCGCCGGGATGGGTCGTGTCCCAGAGGACGATGAGTGCCGCGCCGCACCAGAGCTGTTCCATGCCGAGGGCCGGATAGGAGTAACCGGGCTGGCAGCCGAGGACGCGGGAGTACCAATCGACGGCGCGGGTCAGGTCATCGACGATGAAGACGATGTGGTCGATGCCGACAAGCGAGAAGGGCGGGGTCGTCATTTTTGCCAGCGGGTCTTGGCGGCTTCGTCTTCGGAGCGGGACTGGACCCAATGGGTCCCCGTGGCACTAGCCTCCTGCTTCCAGAACGGGGCGTCGGTTTTCAGATAGTCCATGAGGAACTCCGCGGCGGCGAAGGCTGCGGCGCGGTGGGGCGCGGCGGTCATCACCTGGACGATGGGTTCGGCGGGACGCAGCGTGCCGTAGCGATGAATGATCGTGGTTCCACTCAGGCCGAAGCGGGCAGTGGCCTCGGTGGCGAGGCGCGTGATCTCGTTCGCCGCGAGATCGGGGTAGCATTCGAGCGTGAGGGTTTCGACCGGCGCGTCGGGTGTGGATCGGACAAGGCCGGTGAAGGTGACGGTGGCGCCGGCACCCGGATGCGCAGCGATGAAGGCGTTGGTCTCGGCGCCGGGATCGAAGGCTGCGGTTTGGATGCGGATGGTTGTCGTGTCGCTGAACGAAAAACCGGCATCCACTATTTCGCGCGACACGATCAGCCTCCGGTCATAGGCGGCAGGAGGGCGACCACGGAGGCTCCAGCGATGGGGGAGTCGAGTTTGGCGAGGCGCGCATCGATGGCGGCGCGGATCAGGCTTTCCTTCTCGAACACGGCATCGGCAGCCGGGTCGCGACTGCGCAGCCAGAAGATCAGGTCGCGTACCGTCGCGACGGAGGCGGGAGGCGTGACCTCCTCCTCGCCGCGGCCGAGCCGCTCGCGGAACAATGCGAAATAGAGGATCTTCATGGGACCGGAGGAACAGGCGGGGGCGGGGGGCTGCCGAAATGTGGCCAGGTGGAGACGAGATATTGCCAGCCGGTCCAGACGGTGAGGAGCGCAGCGATCCAGAGCAGGCCGCCGGAGATGAAGCCGAAGCTGGGCAAGAGGCCATCGACGATCACGAAGAAGAGCGCGACGAGCTGGAACGTCGTTTTCCATTTGGCGAGGAAGGTGACGGGCACGGTGACCGAGCGGTTGCCGAGATATTCGCGCAGCCCGGAGACGAAGATTTCGCGCATCAGGATGGCAATGGCGGCGGGAAGCTCCCAGGCGGAGAAATCGCGGGTCCAGGCGAAGGTCAGCAGAAGGGCGCCGACGAGCAGCTTGTCGGCGATGGGATCGAGCATGCGGCCGAGATCGGAGCCGAGATTCATGCGGCGGGCAAGGAAGCCGTCCAGCCAGTCGGTGATGGCGGCCAGCACATAGAGGAGGAGCGCGATCCAGCGCAGCCAATCCCAGCCGATGGCGATAAGCAGGCAGATGACCGGAATAGCGGCGATGCGCAGAAGGGTCAGCTGGTTGGGCAGCGTGGTGAGTTCGCGCGGGATCTGCATGGGCGGAACATAGGTGACGTGCGGGCGGGGTCAAGCGGAACCGGACG
Organism: Devosia sp.; assembly: GCA_035549855.1. Lineage (GTDB taxonomy): Bacteria > Pseudomonadota > Alphaproteobacteria > Rhizobiales > Devosiaceae > Devosia_A. Next base: position 4,666 of record DASZPY010000022.1, read on the forward strand.
CGGCGGCGCGGGTTGGTGAGAGCAAGCGGAGGGCGATGCCCATGAATGCGCAGAATCCGAAGCCAGCCAAGCCGCCCGCCAGGGCTCCGGCCTTCAAGGACGGCAAGAAGTCCGGTCCCGTGAACGCCGAAGTGCAAGTGCGGCCGGCCGGTCTCGAGGGCATGCGCACTAAGCTCAGGCGCAAATGGACGCCGGCCGACGAGGCGTCGGACGAGTCGTTTCCGGCGAGCGATCCGCCGGCGGCGAATCGCTTCGACTGAGTGCGCGTTCAGGCCACCTGCTGAGCCCGGGCGCGGCGGGTGGCGACTGCCTCAGCCAATTGCTCTAGGGTGTCGACGGTGGTGTCCCAGCCGATGCAGCCATCGGTGATGGACTGGCCGTAGGTGAGCGGCCTGCCGGGGACGAGATCCTGGCGGCCGGCGACGAGGTTGCTTTCGATCATGACGCCGACGATGCGGGTATCGCCGCCGGCGATTTGCGCTCCCACGTCCGCGAGGACGAGCGGCTGGTTCGCAGGGTCCTTGGACGAATTGGCATGCGAGGCGTCGATCATCAAGGCCGGGCGGATGCCGGATCTGAGGGAGTCGGCGGCAGCGGCTTCGACGCTCTCGGTGCCGAAGTTGGGGACTTTGCCGCCGCGCAGGATGATGTGGCAGTCGTCATTGCCGGTGGTCGTGGCGATAGCGGAACGGCCATCCTTGGTGACGGCCAGAAAGTGGTGGGGCTGGGAGGCAGACTTCACGGCGTCGAGTGCGATGCGGATGTTGCCGTCGGTACCGTTCTTGAAGCCCACCGGGCAGGAGAGGCCGGAGGCGAGTTCGCGGTGCACCTGGCTTTCGGTGGTGCGCGCGCCAATGGCGCCCCAGGCAACGAGGTCGGCGAAGTATTGCGGGGTCGTCATGTCGAGGAATTCACAGCCGGCGGGAAGGCCGAGATTGTTGATCTCGAGCAGTAGCGAGCGGGCGAGGGGCAGGCCGTTGTCGATCCTGAAGCTGCCGTCAAGATCGGGGTCGTTGATGAGGCCCTTCCAGCCGACGGTGGTGCGCGGCTTTTCGAAATAGACCCGCATGACGAGTTCAAGCCGGTCACCGAGACGTTCGCGCAGGGCAACGAGACGGCGGGCGTAGTCGAGCGCAGCCGCGGGATCGTGGATGGAGCAGGGCCCGACGACGACGACGAGGCGGTCATCGGCGCCGTGGAGAATGTTGTGCACCGCGTGACGGGCAGCGAGCACGGTACGCGTGGCGGCATCGGTGCGCGGGAATTCGTGCGTGACCTCGGCGGGCGATCGGAGCTCGCGAAGTTCCTTGATGCGGAGGTTGTCGGTCGATTTCAGCATTTTGCGGTCCTGTCTTTCTTCGCATGACCTGATCCGAAAACCGGAAGGCCACTTTTCGGGGGCATGCGTTGTTGGGAAGACCGGCGACAAAAAAGCCGCCAGTCTCTGGCGGCTTTCGGGAATTCTGCTTGTTCGATTTCTCAGGTCAAACGCGCCCCTCCGGCTGCCAGCGGCTTCCGTTGCTAAAGTACCAATAGAAGTAGGTGGCGCGGACGAGGTTCATGGCCGAGAGCTTTACTTCGTTCCGCGGCCGCTGTCCACGGTCTCGCTGGAATTGTCGCCGGCAGCCGTGGCGATGGCACGAAATACACGCAAGGCGGCAGCGGCGTCGGCCCTGGAGGTCATGGCGAAGACCTCGCTGCGGAGCCGCGCCAGGCTCGCATTGACCGCCCGGACGGCCTTCCGGCCAGCGGCGGTAAGGGTGACGGTGTTGGCGCGACGGTCACCGGGATCGGCCGCGCGGGTGATCAGGCCCGATTTCTGCAATTCGTCGAGAAGGCGAACCAGTGAGGCGCCTTCGATGCCGACGGCGGCGGCGAGCGCATTCTGGCGGACATTGCCGCCAAGCCGGTCGATCCAGAGGAGCGGGGCAGACGCCGCCTCGGAGACGCCGTGCCGGGCCGCAGCCATGCGCCCCATTTTCCGCCATTGGCGGCCGGCCAACAGCAGATCCCGCGTCAGGTCGCGCAGCAGATATGCATCTTCGTCATTTGCCATTAGTTAGCATCCTAATTATACGTATGCTGACGATTCAAGGGCCGATGGTCGCTCCGGACATTTCCATGACGATAGAAATGAAGAACCACAAGTGGATGGTGCTGAGCAACACGACGCTCGGCATGCTGGCCGCAACAATCAATGCCTCCATCGTGCTGATCAGCCTGCCGGCGATCTTTCGAGGCATCGGCCTCAAGCCGCTTGACCCGGGAAACACCAACATCCTGCTCTGGACGATCATGGGCTACATGGTCGTGACGTCGGTGCTGGTGGTCAGCTTCGGGCGGCTTGGCGACATGTTCGGGCGCGCACGCATCTACAATCTCGGCTTCCTCATCTTTACCCTCGCCTCGGTGGTGCTGAGCTTCATGCCCACGGGCGAAAGCGCGGCATGGTTCCTTGTCGGCATGCGGGTGGTGCAGGGCGTGGGAGGCGCCATGCTGACCGCGACGTCGACTGCGATCCTGATCGACGTGTTTCCCCCCAAGCAGCGTGGGCTGGCGCTGGGCATCAACATCATGGCGGCCATCGCCGGGCAGTTCCTCGGCCTGGTTCTGGGCGGACTGCTCGCCGATATCGACTGGCGGCTGATCTTCTGGATCAATGTGCCGGTGGGCGTGGTGGGGACGATCTGGGCCTATCTCAGTCTCAAGGACAGTGGCGTGCGCAAGCCGGGCCGGCTCGACTGGTGGGGGAACATCACCTTCGCCATCGGGCTCGTGCTGGTGCTGGTCGGCATCAATGACGGCATCCAGCCCTATGGAACGGACCTCATGGCCTGGGGCAGCCCGAAGGTGCTGCTGGAAATGGGGATCGGGCTGGCCTTCCTGATCGCGTTCGTGTTCGTCGAGACCCGCGCCGCAGCGCCGATGATCGATCTCAGGCTGTTCCGGATCCGGCCCTTCACGACCGGTGTGCTGGCGACGCTGCTCGGCAGCATCGGGCGGGGCGGGCTGCAGTTCATGCTGATCGTCTGGCTGCAGGGCATCTGGTTGCCGCTGCACGGCTATTCATTCGAATCGACTCCGCTTTGGGCGGGCATCTTCATGCTGCCGCTGACGATCGGCGTGCTGCTGATCGGGCCTGTTTCAGGCTGGCTCAGCGATCACTATGGCCCGAGGCGCTTCGCGGCGGGCGGCATGCTGCTCGGCGCGGCGACGTTCCTCGGACTGATGCTGCTCAAGGCGGATTTCAGCTACTGGATTTTCGCGGGGCTGTTGTTCCTCAACGGCGTCGGCTCAGGACTGTTCTCGGCGCCCAACGGCACGCAGACGATGAATGCGGTGCCGGCGGCCGAGCGCGGGCAGGCCTCGGGTATCCGCGCGACGGCAATGAATGCCGGGCAGGTGCTCTCGATCGGCGTGTTCTTTACGCTGATGATCATCGGTCTCGCGATCAGCCTGCCAGCGGCGATGGAGTCGCGGCTGCTGGCCGAGGGCCTGCCGCTGGGAATCGCGCATGCCGTCGCGTCGGCGCCCCCGGTGGCGAGCCTGTTTGCGGCCTTCCTCGGCTACAATCCAATGGGAGAACTGATCCCGGCCGGCGCACTTGCGGCGCTGTCGCCGGAGCATGTGGCGACAATCACGGGACCGCATTTCTTCCCGGACCTGCTGAGCGGGCCGTTCATGGTCGGGATCAAGATAGCGTTCTCGATCTCGCTGGCGCTTTATGTCGGAGCGGCCATTGCATCGTGGTTCGGAAGCAGCGGTCGGAGCGCCGCTGCGGCGAGCGAGGCCGTGCCTGCCGAATGAGCAAGCCCGCAGTCATTCGCTGCGGTTGAAGTGATCGTAAACCAGTTGAGCCATGGCATTCGAAATGCCGGGGATCGCGGCCAAATCGGCGAGGGAAGCGCGCGAGACCGCCTTGGCTGAGCCGAAATGCTGCAGCAAAGCGCGCTTGCGCGTGGGACCGATGCCGTCGATCTCGTCGAGCGGGTTCTTGACAATGTCCTTCTTGCGCCGGGCACGATGGGTGCCGATGGCGAAGCGATGGGCTTCGTCGCGCAGGCGCTGCACGAAATAGAGTACCGGGTCGCGGTGGGGCAGCATGAAAGCCTCGCGGCCTTCCATGAAGAATTTCTCGCGGCCGGCATCACGTTCCTCGCCCTTGGCGATGCCGATGAAGGTGACCTCACGCGGCAGCTCGAGTTTGGCTATGACCTCGCGCACGGCGTTGAGCTGACCCTGGCCGCCATCGATGAAGACGACATCGGGCCAGTCGGGCATGCCGGTGTTTTCATCCTCGGCGTCGGGATCGCTTTCGCCGGCGAGGCGCGAGAAGCGGCGCGTCAGGACTTCGCGCATCATGCCGAAATCGTCGCCGGGCGTGATGTCGGTCGAGCGGATGTTGAAGGTGCGGTAGTGCTTCTTGCTGAGGCCTTCCTCGCCGGAGACGATCATCGCGCCGACGGCGTTGGTGCCCGAGATGTGCGAATTGTCATAGACCTCGATGCGGCGGGGCGGTTCGTCGAGCCCGAAGAGCTCGGCGACACCTTCAAGCAGCTGCTTCTGCGTCGCGCCTTCGGCGAGCTGTCGGCCCAGCGCTTCGCGTGCATTGTTGAGGGCATGCGTGACCAACTCACGCTTCTCGCCGCGCTGCGGAGTCTCGACATAGACGCGCGAGCCGAGCCGGGAGGTGAGGGCCTCTTCGAGCACGGCGCGGTCGACGGGCTCGTGGCTTAGAAGGACCAGCTTCGGCGGCGTGCGGTCTTCGTAGAACTGGCCCAGGAAGGCTTCGAGCACATCGGCGTCGCTGAAGCTCTGGTCGGCCTTGGGGCGATAGGCATAATTGCCCCAGTTCTGGTGCGCCCGGTAGAAGAAGACCTGCACGCAGAACTGGCCGGCCTCGTGCGCGATGGCGAACACGTCGGCCTCCTCGACGGCGCGGGCGGCATTGTCGGACTGGCTCTGGACGAGGGCCAGGGCGGAGAGGCGATCCCGCAGCAGCGCTGCGCGTTCGAAGTCGAGCGCTTCGGCGGCTGTGTTCATGTCCCGCTGCAGATGATCCTGCACGGATTGCGAGCGGCCGGAGAGGAACTGACGAGCCTCCTCGACGAGCTCACCATAGGCCTCGATCGATATTTCGCCGGTGCAGGGGGCGGAGCAGCGCTTGATTTGGTGCAGCATGCAGGGACGGGTGCGGGCCTTGTAGAAGGAGTCCGAGCAGGTGCGGAGGAGGAACGCCTTCTGCAGCGAGGTGATGGTGCGCTTGACCGCGAGGGCCGAGGCGAAGGGGCCGAAATAGTGGCCCTTCCGGCGCCGCACACCGCGGTGCTTCATCAGCTCCGGCGCCTCGTGCTCGGTGGAGATGAGGATATAAGGGAAGCTCTTGTCGTCACGAAGCAGGACGTTGAAACGCGGTTTCAGCCGCTTGATAAGATTGGCCTCGAGCAGGAGCGCCTCGGCCTCGGTTTCGGTGCGAACGAACTCCATCGAGCGCGTCGCCGCGATCATGCGCTGCAGGCGGACCTCGAGGCCTTCGGGCCGCGTGTAGTTGGTGACGCGCGCCTTGAGGCTGCGGGCCTTGCCGACATACATGACCTCGCCGGCTTCATCGAGCATGCGATAGACGCCCGGCGCGGAGGGCAGGGTCTTGACGAAGGCGCGGATGATGTCGGCGCCGCTCTGCGGATCCTCGCTCATTTCACGCGGCGCGGCGTCGGTCCGCGCTTGTCGGGGAAATCGAGGTGGCGGCCGCCATCGACGGCGATCATCTGGCCGGTGACGGTCTTTGCGTCGAGCAGATAGAGGAGTGCGTCGGTGACATCGGAGGGCGATGCTCCGATGCCGAGCGGCGAGGCCGCTTGCGATCTGCGGAAGGCGGATTCGGACTGGCCTACTTCGCGCAGGGTCGGGCCGGGACCGATGGCGTTGACGCGGATGCGGGGGGCGAGAGACTGGGCCATGGTCTCCGTCATGGTCCAGAGCAGGGACTTGCTCAAGGTATAACTGAAGTAGTTGGGCGTGAGCTTCAGCACGCGCTCGTCGATGATGTTGACGATGTTGCCTGTGGCGCCCGCCGGGAGCTGCGCGGCGAAATCGCGGGCGAGGAAGGCCGGCGCCTCGGCATGAATGGCGAGATGGCGGTCCCACAGTGTCTCATCGAGATCAATCACCGAGTCCGGCTCGAAGGATGAGGCGTTGTTGACGAGCACGGTAAGCGGGCCAAAGAATTTGCCGGCGCGGGCCATGAGCGCGGCGCGCTGGCGGCGGATGGCGAGGTCGGACTTGACGAGCGCCGCGTGCCCGCCGGCGGCGGCGATCTCGGCAGTAAGATCCTTCGCTTGCTCGGCACGCCCCCGGTGGTGAATCACCACTCCATAACCGGCCCGGGCGAGGGCGCGAGCGATGTCGGCGCCGATGCGGTCGGCGGCACCGGTAACAAGGGCAGCAGCCCTGCCGGAGGCAGGCAGGCGATTCGATGGGCTTGTCATGGGCTTACCAAGATAGGGTTTTGCCGCGGGGACCGGAAGAGGCGGCCGGGGATTGGCGGGGGAAGAGGCGGCCACAAGGCTTTCACATGCCGGATCATGGGCATAGACTCAGGCTGCGAAGGCGGGGCGACCCGCATTGGGAAGGAGCATAGCTATGGATTGGGTTGGACTAATCATACAACTCATCGGGGGCGCGGTCGGCGGATATGGCACCGGCCGAGTGGCAAGAAATGTCAGCATCAATCCGACGGTCGACGCCATCGTGGGTCTGATCGGCGGATGGGCGGGCACCTGGCTTGCCGGAATGATCCCCGGGCTTGCAGGCATGGTGGCCGGCGGTGGCGCGGCCTATGTCGGCCAGGCTGTGACAGGCGTAGTGGGTGGCGGCATTCTCGCCGCCATCGTGGGGCTTATCAAGAATATGGCGAGCCCAAGCAGCGCCTCCTGACGGCGCTGCGCAGACGCCGGGCCGGCTGAGCACGGCCCGGCTACCAGTCGGATCATCCAAATGAGTGACGCTGTGGCCAGTCCCCGGCAGGATAATGTGGGGCGGGGAATTCTGCTGGCGCTCGCGGCGATCCTGATCTTCTCGACGCAGGACGCGACCAGCAAATTCCTGGTGCAGTCCGTATCGCCGTTCCAGATGACGATGATGCGGTTCTGGGCCTTCGCGGCGTTCTCGCTGATCCTCGCCTGGCGAGCGGGCGGATTGCGTGATGCGCTGAAGTCGCGGCAGCCCGTGATGCAGGTCGCGCGCGGTGCTCTGCTCGTCGGCGACATCTGGATGTATGTGATCGCGCTGTCGACCGTGCCGCTGGCGGCGGTGCAGTCGATCACGCTCGTCTATCCGCTGCTGGTGACGCTGTTCGCGGTGCCGTTCCTGGGCGAGAAGGTGGGAATCTTCCGGATCAGCGCGGTGATCGTGGGATTTCTCGGTGCACTGGTCATCGTGCGCCCGGGCGGAGTGCCGCTGAGCTGGGGCGTATTGTTCGCCGTGGGATCGGGTGCCTGCTACGGACTCTATATCGTGTTGACGCGGCGGGTGTCGCAGACGGACTCCAACACCACCAGCATGGTGTATGTCGGCATTGTCGGGCTGGTTATGAGCTCGGCGGTGGGCATCTTTTTCTGGCAGCCGCTCGATCTGACCTCTGCGCTGCTGGTCGGCTATATCATGCTCACTGGGGTTGTGGGGCACGGCATGATGATCGTCGCGCTCTCGATGGCGCCGGCGAGCGTGCTGCAGCCGTTCAACTACACCTCGCTGCCCTGGAGCATCGTGTTCAGTTATGTGGTGTTCCACGATCTGATCGATCCAGTCTCGCTGCTTGGTGCGGCGGTGATCGTGGGGGCGGGGCTTGTGGTGATGGCGCGCGAGCGCATCAGGGGCTTCCCGGCCAAGGCGGAGCCGAGCCTGCCCGGAAAAGAATAGCGCGGCTCTTGAAATGCCGGATGGCCGTGGGCACGTGTTGCCGATGCACAGGAGGGTCCGATGCAGGTTCTGGTCGAGTTTGCGCTGGTCTTGCTGCTGATCGGCACGGTGGTGAGTTACTTCATGCGCGGGCGGATTGCGGCGCAGAAGCAGGCCATCACCGAGCGGCGCGTCGAGGCCTATATGGAGACGATCCGACGCGAGGGCAGCAATCGCGAGCTGGCGGCGATGAGCGACACCGAGCTCAGGGACCTGCTGCTGTCGAGCGCCTACAACCTTAAGGTGATGCGCGACCGGCGGATGTATCTGCTGTTCGGCGGCGTGCTGGTGGCGCTGATTGCTGCGATCCTTGTGGCGACCGAGGAGGGGACGCGGGGCTTCGGCATCGCGCTCCTGGTCGGGGCGCTGGTCCTGTACGGCGTGAACGAATTTCTCGGCAGGCAGATGGTGGCGCCGATGCTGGAAAAGGGCATCGATGTCGAGAGGTTGAGGGTCGAGTAGCGGTGTCGCGCTTGTCGCGTGGCTGAAGCGCGAAACCGAAATTCACTTTCGCTGGCGACGCTCGGGGCTACAGGCGGCGCATCTTGCCGTACATGAAGACGATGGCACCCGCTGCGACGAGCACCACGGGAACGATCACCAGAATCGAGAGCAGATTGGCATCGACATGGAATCGGCCGTTGCTGCCCATTTCCGAAAGGCCGTAGCGCTCTACCATGAAGATGCCGGCGCCCAGGGTCACCAACGTTCCGGCCAGCTTGATGTAGGGCTTGGGGCCTTTATCGGCCATGAGATCCTCCGTTGCCGGAGAGGTAGGCCGGGCGGCGGCACAACGCAAGACGCCGGCCCTTGCGGACCGACGTCATCGTAGATCGCCCGGTGACGGCGGGTATTACGAGTTCAGGCAGACCTTGGCGAAGCCGTTGTAGAAGCAGAACTGGACGCCCGGCTTGCTCGGATCGTCTTCATAATCGAAGTCGAGCACGTAGCTGCGCACCCAGCCGGCATTGTTCGGGCCGGGCGGATCGATGCGGTACCAGTTGCCCCAATGGTTGATCACCTTCACGACGTCACCTTCATCGACCCAGCCGACGGTGGGCGAGCCGTTGTAGTGATTGAGGCGAACCTTGGAGTCCTGGTCCACATAGGCCCAAGTGGCGGCGGAAGCGGCCGAGACGGAAGCCACAACGAGAGTGGCGGCGATGGCGGCGGTCTTGACGAGGGAGAAAGTCATTTCCGAATTCCTTTCTTTTCAGGAGGCAGCTGACTGCCTTGTCCCGAAAGCTAGGATCGGCTCCATGAATGGAAGCTGACCGTTCCGTTTAGACTGCAATTTTAGTCAAAGTGGCTTCATGAACAGGCTGCCGCCACCGAACCGGAACGGGGTAACGAAAGCCTTCTTGGCACCGTTGGCCAGCTGGTAGCCCCTGACCCAGCCACGGAAATCGTCGCCGATGACGCGGCACCAGTCAGAGTCGGGCGGGGTGCAGTAGTCGATGGTGTAGAACTCGCCTTTGGTGATCTTGCCGACGATGCGCGAATCCCGGCTATGCCAGCGATAGACAGGCGCGGCGCTGAGCGCCTTGACCTCGACGGTGGCGGCCGACGCCGGAACCGCAGTTGTCACGAAGGGTGCGGCGAGTGCCGCGGCGAGAAGGATATGCTTGAGCGACATGATGTTGGCCTTTCCGTGCGCCTCGCAAGCGCACCATACCGCCAGCAACGCGTGAGCCAAATGAAAGTGCCGTAAGGTTCAACTGCGATAGAGCCGCACGGCCTCGGCATAGGCGGCTTCGTCGCTCGCGCCGCCCCAGACCCGGCCGATCTTGAAATCGACCTCGCCGATGAGAACGCCATCGGAGCGCTGGGCGTAGTCACGCAGATTGGCGAGACCGACGCCGGACCCGATGAAGACGGGCTTGTCGATGGCGTCCTTCACGGCCTTGACCCGCTCGAAGCTCGGCGGCGCAGGCGAGCGCGCGCCGGACACGATGACCGCATCGGCGCCGCCGCGCTCGGCAAGATCAGCGGCGGCATCCTCGATCGGCACGTCGAAGAGCGGATAGGCGTGCTTGACGTGAACATCGCCCATCAGCGCGACGTCGTGGCGAAGGGAGGTGCGGAAGCGGGCGAGCTCCGCAGCCGCCCCCTCGATGATGCCCTGGTCAGTGACGTAGGCCCCGATGACGACATTGAGCCGGATAAAATCGGCTTCCGCGATGCTGGCGATCGCCATGGCCTCCTCACCCGCATTGCGCAGGACGTTGACGCCGAGTTTGAGGCGGGTGGATTGGCGGACTTCTCGGGTGATGATGGCCATGGCGGCAATGGTTTGCGGCGGAATGTGCAGCTTAAAAAAGGGCGCGTCGCCGACATTTTCGACGATTGCGCCGTCAAGTCCGGCCCGTTCGAGGATGGCGGCCTCGTTGACGGCGAACTCGACGAGCTGGTCGAGGCTGAGCGTGCTCCTGGGCGCGCCCGGCAGGGCCGGGAGGTGAATCATGCCGATCAGCGGGCGCGAATTGAGAAAGGCGATGGTGTCCATAAGCAGTTCCCCTCGGCCAAGCTTATCCGGCTCCGGGGCGCCGGCAAACACCGTCAGAGCGGCGGCGGGACCTTGGTGGGGTCGTCGACGCTGGGGAGCGGGGTCAGATCCATCTCGTTCTCGATGGCCCGGTCGACGAGGCCGATGGCGGTCTCGATCTCGGTGAAGCGGCGCAGCGCCTCGTCGAGATTGGAGGTGATGGCGGCGGCGCGGCGGGCATCGACCAGCCGGTCGCGGAAGGCGCGGAGCGCCAGGACATATTCGGAATCGGGGCGCGACATCTATTTGGGCCCGCTGCCGGCATTGTGGGGGCGGGGCGGGGGCGTGCCCGTGTGGCGGGCCGGATTGGGCCCGATCTCGTCACTGCCGATGGGCACGTCGGAGGGCGGGTTGGCACCGCCGGGCCGGAATTCGCGCTCGGGATGGCCCTCGTCGGGCGGATGCGGATCGGCGACATCGAGCCCGGGCGGAGCGGTGCCGGCGCCGGTGCGGCGGTGGGCGTTGCGCAGGGGGAGCCCGGCGGGCACCCGCTCATAGGTCTCCATATGCTGCGGCGGATTGGCGGGCGCGGTGGGGTGGTTGATGCGGGTGGACATGGCGCTTCCTCCTGACGGAGCGAAACGCGGGGCGAGGCCGGCGGTTGCCGCGGCGGCCTGACGAGGGGGCCGGCAAAAAATAAAGTTCGGTGGCCTCGCAGCAGGTTGCAGCCGTTTTGTTGGAGGTTTTCGGGACCGGCAGGCCGAGCCTCGGTGCAATAGCGCGCGAACGGGACTAGCCTGCGCTTAGACCGAGGCGGCTGCCGATTTGCTATCGGCATTGGAAATCGTTCTTCGGGCGTCTCCTGCGCAATGAATTGGGATTCGGCCGCGGCGCACCGGCGCCGGGGAGCACCAATCGGCGCGGAGGTTCCATGTCGAACGTCAAGTGGTTTTGGGGCGCCGTCATCGTGATGGGGCTCTGCGCGGCGGCGATCCTGCTGCCGGTTCTGGTCGGAGGCGTCTGATGCAGAATCTCGAAACGCCCCGCCGCCGGCAGGGGGACAGAAGCAATGCCGAGGCGCGGCGCGCCATAGAGGGGACGCTGGCGCGGTTTTCGTCCTGGCAGGAGGATCTGGCGCGGTTCTGGGCGCTGGTGGAACGCCAGTACAGCGCGGTGGAAGGCGAGGCCATGCTGGCGCGCTGCACGACCATCGCCCATGAGGTGCAGCAGGCGCGGGTGGCGCTGATCGAGGCGCTGGTGGATGCGCCCCGGCGTGTCGCCGGCCACAGCCGCGTCGCCGATGTGGAGAAGGCGCTGGACGGCGTGGAGGCGATGCTGGAGGGGATCCGGCGGCGGATGAAGCAGTAGCGCGGGGAGCGGGCGGGCTGTGGGTGCGGGCGCACAGGTGCTCGATCTCACGCCGCATTGCGAGAAAAGGGAGGCTTCGCGCAAGCGGCCGCCCCCTCCACCCGCTGCGGGAGAGGATGCCGACTGCCTGCGCCGGAATTCCCGTCGCGGCGGGCGCGGCGGTCAGTTGATGATGTTGACAGGCTTGCCGGTGCCGCCGCTGACCAGGCTGTCGGTGCTGGTGTCGGGGCCGTCGAAGGTCTTGACGAGATCGGCGCGCAGGATGCCGAGGATGGTGGTGTAGAGGATGCGGTCGGGCGTGGTGGCCTTGCACTCCTTGAGGTCGCACATGATGGTGCAGCCGCCGCCATTGTTGTCGCAGTTCTCCTTGGTGCACCAATAGGTGCGGCTGACCTTCTCCCAGCCGGGAACGCCACCATTGTCGATGCACAGATTGACGAGGGTGAGCTGGTCGAGGTGGGCGCACATGGTGCGCGTGATCTCGGCGAAAGACGGCGAGGCGGCGCCGAGGGCCATCAGCAGGGTGAGCAAAACGAGACGGATGCGCATTGTGGACTCCATCGGTTGAGCGATGGCGGGAGGGTGGGCGCGGCCGGATGAAGCGGGGATGAATGGTGAGGGGAGAATTGCGGGGAATGGCCTCAGGGCGCGGGGCGACCGCGGCCGAAGGCGAGGAGGGATCACCATCAGGATGCGCAGCGCGAGATTATTCGCGATCGGCGGCGACCAGACTTGCGCGAGGGCCATCGTGTAGGCGATGGCAAAGGCGGCATGGAAGACGATTGCGGAGCGGCGCGTTTTGCCGCGCCGGTGCCGGACGCAGCACTATCAGCATTTGAAGCTACATCCCCCGTCAGCGGGGGAATGCGGGCACCTCGTCATTAGGCGGCCGGCGAGGTGGTGCGAGTGCAGAAGTTGCTGAGGCTTGGAGACTAATGCAAAAGTCCAGCGAACATCACAGCTGACTTGCCCAACCTGCCGTAACTTACTTAGATGGCGGCTCTAACGGGGGCCACAATGCCTGATCAAGCAACAGAAGCGGCTTTTGCTACCGCGGCCGCAGGTCTCGCTGCCGACTATGTGAAGAATCTCGTTTCAGGGGCGAACCAACTTCTTCGAACTCACCTACTGCCACACCTCAAAGACTTTGAGGACTATTTCTCTTCGACTTACAAGAAGTGCAACACAGTAAAAATCATCATCGATCGCAATCAATTGCATCGTCTAACTGACGTCTACGTCAAAGGGTACTATTCCATAGGCGACAAAGACATAAATGATGATGGTATCGCTCAACTCGTTAGGGACAACCATCGTGTCGTAGTGCAAGGCCTGGGCGGCATCGGCAAAACCATGCTGCTAAAGTATGTTTGGCTGGCCATTTTTGCAGAATCGGCCGGAAGAATCCCAGTCTTTGTGGAATTGCGTCGCCTGAACGAGTTCAAAGCCCCAAATCTAATCACCTACCTTCGAGGGCTCTTAACGCCAAGCGGGCACCCTTTGACCACGAGTCAATTCGAAACATTATTGCGAGCGGGACGATTCATATTTCTATTCGACGCGTTCGATGAAGTTTCCGACGAAATACGACCGAGTCTAGAGAAGCAGATACTGGAGTTGGCATACGTGCATTCAAAGTGCGGCATGCTGGTGACGGGTCGGAGCGACCCCCGCTTTGGAAGTTGGGAGGCCTTTCGAGTTTTTCAGGCGAAGCCGTTCAACAAAGGTCAGATTGAAGAGGTAATTAAACTCGCTCCGTTCGAGAAGAAAGTCAAATCAAAGTTTCTGACGGAGGTTCTAGGCAAGAAGTATTCTAAGTATGAGAGTTTCCTATCTACCCCATTACTCGCACTAATGATGCTTATAACTTATGATCAATTTGCTGACATCCCCGAAAAAGTTCACATATTCTATAGATACGCATTCCAAACATTGTACACACTTCACGACGCCGGAAAGGAAACGTTCCGCCGACCGAGGAAATCCGGTCTGAGCGAAGACGATTTCTGCAAGGTTTTTTCCTTGTTCTGCCTCTCGTCGTATCTGAAAAGAGACTTCATCTTCAGCCGAAAAGATGTACTCGAAGAGTTTAGTCAGGCTGCCAAACGCGCAAACATCGTCATTGACGAAGTGTTGTTTCTTTCTGAGGTCTGTGAATCTGTAAATCTGATGTATGAGGAGGGAAATCGACTTAGCTTTACACATAGAAGTTTTCAAGAGTATTTCAGCGCGGACGCCCTCACCGGGCATCTTGCGGCGTCGTTTGTTCAACTGGCCGGGCGGATACCGCTTTCGTCCGAAGATAGCGTCTTTGCTATGTCTTATGACATGAATAGCGATTTGGTCGAGGAGAGTTATCTCGTTCCGATGTCCGAGAGATACTCAAGCAATATGAGGACGTTTCTGACTCCGCGAATGGAATTTGGGGATCTGGTTCAGCTTCTAGATCCAACTATGCTCGTATTTCAGGCGCGAACCAGCGGAGGCGCTTCGGGCGCGATGTCCGAGTTCTTCTATTCTTCCGGATTTGTTGATTTCATTAAGAGAGGGTTGTCTTTTCTCCCGGAAGGACGAGGGGTTCAGTGGGACGATCCGGGCATAACTCTTGGTAGTGGAGCAGAGGTGCGGAAGTTCGTAACAAAATTGGCGAAGGTGGCAGGCTGGAAGGCTCGCGGCATGCCAGCCTTTTCTGCACTAGAATTGGTGTCGGGCCGGTGCGAATTTCAGACCGACGAAGAACACATATACGTTGCGGAAATAAAGGACTTGGTTTCTATGATTTCGGAGCGAGCGGCCATCAAAAGACTGATTGAAGCTGACGTTGTGCGACAACGTGCGCTGGCCATTACTTTGGACCGAGCACTTCGGAAGGTGCGCGGGCGATCCAAGCAGCGAGCAAGCACCCTAGACGAGCTTTTAAGCGATCGAACTTCTAGCTAGAGCTCGTTTGCTGTCGTTGGAATTGGCGGGCGCGCCGGAAGGCGTCAAAGTCCGGGTTAGCAGTCAGACGAACGGCTCGTTTCAAGCTATGTCGCCACCTAGTCAAATTCCAGGTCAGGGCATCACTCGTCCGTTCCCGCATCCAACACATCCAGCTCCATCTCGCGCAGCCGCTTGATCCCCGGGTCAAGCCCGAGGACAGGTTCTCGCCGCTTCGCGGTGAAATCCGGCTTAGTCGGTGCCGCCCGCGTCGAGGACATCCAATTCCATTTCGCGAAGCCTCCGGATTTCATCCCTGAGCCGCGCCGCCTTTTCGAATTCCAAATTCGTCGCGGCCTCGCGCATCTGCTTTTCCATGTCCTTGATGACGGCCGCCAGATTTGCGCCGAGCTGGAGCTGTTCCTTGCCGGACTTGTCTTTGCCGATCGACACGGTGACATGGTCACGCTCGTAGACGGAGTCGACGATCTCCTTGATGTTGGATTTCACGCTTTGCGGCGTGATGCCGTGCTCAGCGTTGTAGGCGAGCTGCTTTTCGCGGCGGCGGTTGGTTTCGGCGAGGGCGCGGGCCATGCTGCCGGTTTCGTGGTCGGCGTAGAGGATGACCTTGCCGTCGACGTTGCGGGCGGCGCGGCCGATGGTCTGGATCAGCGAGGTCTCCGAACGGAGGAAGCCTTCCTTGTCGGCGTCGAGGATGGCGACCAGCGCGCATTCCGGAATGTCGAGGCCCTCGCGGAGGAGGTTGATGCCGACCAGCACGTCGAAGGCGCCGAGGCGGAGGTCGCGGATGATCTCGATGCGCTCCAGCGTCTCGACGTCGGAGTGCATGTAGCGGACGCGCACGCCCTGCTCGTGGAGATATTCGGTGAGGTCCTCGGCC
>DASZPY010000023.1:0-49521 GCA_035549855.1 Devosia sp.
GCCCCGGCGGACCCTCGCCCATTCCCAACATGCCGCCGCCGGCGCCGCCCTCCGAAGCCGATGGCCGCCGCACTCGCAGCGTGCCGCCCGCCGGTGGCCGCCCCTCGCTGGTCAATGATCCCGAATCCGCCCGCCGCGGCCCCGGCACCCGCGCGGTGCCCGAGCGTCCCACGCGCCGTGCCGGCGATGAGAACGCCTTCGCCCGCGCCCGCCTGACGGTTTCGACCGCCACCACCGAATCCGATCGCGACCGCGGTCCCTCGCTGGCGGCCATGCGCCGCCGCCGCGACAAGAAGATGGGCCGCAACCAGCAGGCCGCGCCCAAGCTAATGCGCGAAGTGACCATTCCCGACGCGATCACCGTGCAGGAACTCGCCAACCGCATGTCCGAGCGCTCCGTCACCGTCATCAAGATGCTGATGGGCATGGACCGCATGGCGACCATCAACGACATCCTCGACGCCGACACCGCCGAGCTGATCGCCACCGAGCTCGGCCACACCGTCAAGCGTGTCTCCGAAGCCGACGTCGAGTCGGGCCTGTTCGATGTGCCCTCCGACGACAAGGCCGAGGATTTGACGCAGCGCGCGCCCGTCGTGACCATCATGGGCCATGTCGACCACGGCAAGACCTCGCTGCTCGATGCCATCCGCGAGACCAATGTCGTGGCGGGCGAAGCCGGCGGCATCACCCAGCATATCGGCGCCTATCAGGTCGAGATCAAAGGCCAGAAGATCACCTTCCTCGATACGCCCGGCCACGAAGCCTTCACCGCCATGCGCGCCCGCGGCGCCCAGGCGACGGACATCGCCGTGCTCGTCGTCGCCGCCGATGACGGCATCATGCCGCAGACCATCGAGTCGATCCGCCACGCGAAGGCCGCCGGCGTTCCGATAATCGTCGCCATCAACAAGATGGATAAGCCCTCGGCCAATCCGCTGCGCGTGCGCACCGAATTGCTGCAGCACGATGTGCAGGTCGAATCCATGGGCGGCGAAACGCTCGACGTCGAAGTCTCCGCCCTCAAGAAGACCGGCCTCGATAAGCTCCTCGAGACCATCCTGCTGCAGGCCGAAGTGCTCGAGCTGCAGGTGCCGCGCGACGGCCGCGCCGAAGGCCTCGTCATCGAAGCCAAGCTCGACCGCGGCCGCGGCGCCGTGGCCACGGTGCTGGTGCAGCGCGGCACGCTCAGGGTCGGCGACATCGTCGTCGCCGGCACCGAATTCGCCCGCGTCCGCGCGCTCATCGACGACAAGGGCGAGCAGGTCAAGGACGCCGGTCCCTCGACGCCCGTCGAAGTGCTCGGCTTCACCGGCGTGCCCAGTGCCGGCGACCGCTTCTCGGTCGTCGAGACCGAGGCCCGTGCCCGCGAGATCACCGGCTACCGCCAGCGCCAGCTGCGCGAGAAATCCTCTGTCGGCGGCGCCACCAGCCTCGAGCAGATGATGAACCAGCTCAAGGTCGCGGGCGTCAGCAAATTCCCGCTCATCATCAAGGGCGACGTGCAGGGCTCGGTCGAGGCCATCGTCGCCTCGCTCAACAAGCTCTCGACCGAAGAGGTCTCGGCCCAGATCCTGATGTCGGGCGTGGGCGCCATCACCGAATCCGACGTGACGCTGGCCTCGGCCAGTAAGGCCATCATCATCGGCTTCAACGTCCGCGCCAACAAGCAGGCGCAGGACCTTGCCACCCGCGACGGCATCGAGATCCGCTATTACAACATCATCTACGACCTCGTGGACGATGTGAAAGCCGCCATGTCGGGTCTGCTGAAGCCCGAGCGCCGCGAGACCTTCATCGGCTACGCCGAAATCCTCGAAGTGTTCAACATTTCCAAGGTCGGCAAGGTCGCGGGCTGCCGCGTCACCGAAGGCATCGTCGAACGCGGCGCCGGCGTGCGCCTCCTGCGCGACAACGTCGTGATCCACGAAGGCAAGCTCAAGACGCTCAAGCGCTTCAAGGACGAGGTCAAGGACGTCCCCGCCGGCCAGGAATGCGGCATGGCCTTCGAAGCCTATGAAGACATCCGCGCCGGTGACGTCATCGAATGCTTCCGCGTCGAACAGGTCACGCGCACCCTGTAAAACCGCCGAAATCGCACCTACATTAGGTCGCCCGGGGCTCCAATCCCGGGCGATTTGCTTTGCGAGTTTTGATTGCGCCCCTCGAAAATCCCCGACGTCTTGCCCTTCGAGAAAGGCCAGCGCCTGAAGACGCTGCGCAATCTCGGCCGGCTGTTCCGCGAGATGTGGCAATCCAGCCCCGGCCTGATGCTCGGCAGCATCGTGCTGCGCCTCTTCGTCGCCCTGCAGCCGCCCATCGCGCTGCTCTTCACCAAATTCATCATCGATGAAGTCGTACGCCAGACCGGGCTCGGCCCGCTCACCGGCGACTGGCTCGCATCCAGCCGGCTCAACACGCTCGGCCTCTATCTCATCGGCGAGTTCGCCCTCGTCTTCGGCCGCGACCTCCTGCAGCGCGGTATCGCCGTGCTCGACGCGCTGCAGGGAGAACTCCATTCCAATCGCGTCAGCATCGACCTCATGCGCCATGCGGCCGCGCTCGACCTCATGCATTTCGAGGAATCCTCCTATCAGGACAAGCTCGAGCGCGCCCGCCGCCAGGCCGCCTCGCGCTCCACCGTGCTCAGCCAGGTCTTCGGCCAGGTGCAGATGGTCATCACTGCGATCGCGCTGGCCATCGGCCTCCTCGTCTATGCGCCGCTGCTGATCCTCCTGATGGCCGTCGCCATCCTCCCCGCCGTGTGGGGCGAGTTCCGCTTCAACCGCCTCGCCTACTGGCTCAACCATGAGCGCTCGCCCGAGCGGCGGCAGATGGAATATCTGCGCCAGATCGGCGCCAGCGCCGACAGCGCCAAGGAGGTCAAGCTCTTCGGCCTCGGCGATTATCTCGTGGGCCGCTTCAAATCGCTTGCCGACGGCATCTACCTCGAGAACCGCAAGCTCACCATCCAGCGCAATGCGCTCGGCGCGCTGCTCGGCACCATCTCGACCCTCGCCTATTATGGCGCCTACGCCTATGTCGTCTGGCGCACCGTCAATGGCGAATTCACCATCGGCGATTTGGCGTTCCTCTCGGGCTCGTTCCAGCAGCTCAACGGCTATTTCCAGCAGATCCTGATCGGCTTCACCTACATCGCCGGCCAGGCGCTCTATCTCGACGACCTCTATTCCTTCTTCGACATCAAGCCGACCATCACCGATCCGGCCCATCCCAAGCCCTTCCCGGTGCCGCTGCGCCAGGGGATCGTCTTCGACAATGTCGGCTTCCGCTATCCCGGTTCCGAGCGCTTCGTCATCCGCAACTTCAACCTCGCCATCAATGCCGGCGAAACCGTCGCGCTCGTGGGCGAGAACGGCGCCGGCAAGACCACCATCGTCAAGCTGATGACCCGGCTCTACGAAGCCGAGGAAGGCCGCATTACGATCGACGGCATCGATATCCGCGATTTCTCCTCCGCCGATCTCCGCCAGCATATCGGCGTCATCTTCCAGGATTTCCTGCGCTACTCCTTCACCGCGCGCGACAATATCGGCGTCGGCCGCATCGAGGAGCTGGCGGATCTGCCGCGCATCACGCGCTCCGCCCAGCAATCCCTCGCCAATGAGGTGATCGAAAAGCTCCCCGGCCAGTACGAGCAGCAGCTCGGCAAGCAGTTCGTCGGCGGCCAGGACCTTTCGGGCGGCGAATGGCAGAAGCTCGCCATCGCCCGGGCCTATATGCGCGAGGCCTCCATCATCATCCTCGACGAGCCCACCGCCGCCCTCGACGCCCGCGCCGAGGCCGAGGTCTTCGCCCGCTTCAAATCGCTGAGCGAAAGCGCCACTGCGCTCCTCATCTCCCACCGCTTCTCCACCGTCCGCATGGCCGATCGCATCGTCGTCCTCGACGAGGGCAAGGTGCTGGAAAACGGCACGCATCACGAGCTGATGGCGCTACGCGGCCACTACGCCGAACTCTTCGAGCTGCAGGCCGCCGGCTACCGCTGAAATCGCGGCTCCTGCATCCTCCCCTGTGCGCAGCACGGGGGAGGGGGACCATGCGAAGCATGGTGGAGGGGGCGGCCGCTTGCGCTGAGCACGCATTCCACCCCAAGTGTCATCCCTGCGAAAGCAGGGACCCAAGTCGCACCTTGAGCGAGGCCAGCCATGGGTCCCAGCCTTCGCTGGGGTGCCACTCGGTTGATCTAGCGATTGCAGCGGGCGCCATACTATCCTCCCCGCCATGCCCGACCCGCTCCACACCATCACCTTCACGCTCACCCGCGCCGATGCGCTCGCTTATGAGCGCCTGGCCAGCCGCCCCACCCTTCGCGCCATCATCCTCTTCCTCCTCGCCGCCGCGCTCGCCGGCGCCGGCCTCTATTTCGCACCCGACAACTGGACCGGCACATATCGGGACCTCGGCTTCTGGGCACTCGCTGGCTTGTCCTTCGCCATCCTCTACGTGCTCGCCATGATCGTTCAGACCATCGGCCAGATGCGCCGTGCCCGCCGCCGGCTGCGCCAACCCCATGACGTCACCATCGAGGAACATGCCGATCGCCTCGATGTCTCTGGCCTCGGCATTCCCCGGGTGTTGAGCTTTGCCGAAGCGGGCACGCCCGTCGTGACGCAAACCCATCTCTTCCTCGGCCGCGGCGACGATCTCGTCATCCTGCCGCGCCACGCTTTTCCCGAAGAGGACAGCTTCGATGCGCTGGTGGCGCGCCTCGCCGGCGCCTCCATAGTCGCCCCCGCGGTTGACCGGGGGGAGGATGAAGGCCTAAGTCCCGCCTCATGAGCCATACCCGTCACGGCAAGCCGTCCGGTCCCTCGCAGCGCATGCTGCGCGTCGGCGAACTCGTGCGCCACGCGCTGGCGAGCCTGTTCGCGCGCGCCGAAATCGAGGATCCCGAGCTCGAGGGCGTCACCGTCACCGTACCCGAAGTGCGCATGTCGCCCGACCTGCGCCTCGCGACCGCCTATGTCATGCCGCTCGGCGGCGAGCATGCAGCCGAGATCGCGGCGGCGCTCAACCGCCACCAGCGCTTCATCCGCGGCCGCATCGCGCCCGAGCTCGATCTCAAATTCGCCCCCGAGATTCGCTTCCTCGTCGACGAGACCTTCGAAGAGTTCGGCCGCATCGATGCGCTGCTGAAATCGGACCGCGTGCAGCGCGATTTGCATCCGGACGACGATGAAGACGAAAAGAATTCGGACTAGCAGTCGGCATCCTCTCCCGTAGCGAAGCGTACGGGGGAGGGGGACCGCCGAAGGCGGTGGAGGGGCGGCCACAAACACCATGTCCAAGCAACCCAAGCGCCCCATCACCGGCTGGCTCATTCTCGACAAGCCCGCCGGCATGAGTTCGGCGCAGGCGGTCGGCAAGGTCCGCTGGCTCTACAATGCCATGAAGGCCGGCCATGCCGGCACGCTCGATCCGCTGGCGACGGGCATCCTCCCCATCGCACTGGGCGAAGCCACCAAGACCGTGCCTTTCATTCAGGACGGACACAAGCGCTATCGCTTCACCCTCGTCTGGGGCAGTGCCACCAACACCGACGATACCGAGGGCGAAATCGTCGCGACATCCGATGTTCGCCCGTCCGCCGAGGATATCACCGCTGCGCTGCCCCGCTTCACCGGCGATATCCTGCAGCGCCCGCCCGCTTACTCCGCCATCAAGATCGATGGCGAGCGCGCTTATGCCCGCGCCCGCGCCGGCGAGGCGGTGGAGATGGCCGCCCGCCCTGTCCATGTCGAGACGCTCACCCTCATCGACCACGGCGCCGAACGCTCCACCTTCGACATGCAGTGCGGCGCGGGTACCTATGTGCGCGCCATCGCCCGCGACCTTGCCGAGGCCCTGGGGTCGCGCGGCCATGTGGGCACCCTCCGCCGCTTAGCGGTCGGCGATTTCGGCGAGGCCGGAGCCGTTACGCTCGAGACCCTCGAAGCTGCCACGGACCGCGAGGCCCTGCTGCTCCCGGCCTCCGCCGCCCTGCGCCGCATTCCCGAAATCCGCCTCACGCCCGACGAGGCGGCCCTGATCCGCAACGGCAATCCGGTGCTGTTGCGCGGCAGGGATGCGCCTGTCAGTCTTCCGGAAGCCTGGGCTAGCCTGGAAGGCAACGTTTTGGCCCTGGGGAGCGTTGTGTCCGGCCAGTTCAGGCCGGGGCGCGTTCTCAACTGAACGAACATGGCGTGAACATCGTGGATTCCCCATGGCCTTGACGACAGCACCCGTCCCCAAGCCGCGGCCGCGTCCGATCGCGGTCTATCTCTTCGTACTGGCGCTTGTGGCCCTGGTTCCGGCCTTCACATTCTCGGCTATCCTCCTGCAGCGCAACAACGAAGCGCAGGAAAAGGTCGTCGAGGCCCTGATCACCGGCTCCGCCCGCTCCATCATGCAGGCCGTGGATCGCGAGGTCACAGCCAACATCTCGACCCTCAAGGTTCTGGCAACAACGCCGACGCTGCAAAGAGGTGATCTGCGGGCCTTCTACGATCAGGTGCGGACTGCGCTCGCCGGCAGCGAAACCTATGTCTATATCCTCGACCGCAATTTCTATTCGATCCTCTCCACCCGCGGCGAATTCGGAGATCCGCCGCAGCTCGCCAACGACATCCCGAGCGCCCAGAAGGCTTTGGACACCGGCGATGTCGTCGTTTCCGGCCTCGTTATCGGCACGGTCTCCAAGCGCCAGGTCTTCAACGTCCTGCTTCCCGTTTCCACCGGCGTGCTCGCGCCGCTGATCCTCGGCATCTCGCGCGACGCGACCGCGCTTGAGACGGCGCTCCTGTCCGACAAGCTGCCCGACGGATGGAACGTCGCCATGGTCGATGCCGAAGGCATCGTCATCGCGGCCTCGGATGGCGCGGGCGAAGGCGGCGAGCATTTCGCGCTCGCCGATGTCGGTCAACTCACCACCTCACCGGGCCTCGTCACCATCCGCTCCGATGGCAACACCTACCGCGCCGCCATCCGCCAGTCCTTCCTCACAGGCTGGACCCTGATCGCCTGGGCGCCGCAAAGCGTCATCGCCCGGCCTCTGATGGATGCGGTCTGGTCGCTGGCGGTGGGTGGGCTGCTGCTCGCCGCCGTCGTGGTGCTGATCGTCTATTGGGTGACGCTGCAGATCGGCAGCTCCGTGCGCGGCCTCGAGGCCGAGGCCAAGCGGCTCGGCACCGGCCAGCCCGTCTCCGCCCGCGACTATCCGATTTCGGAAATCGCCTCGATCTCCACCGCCATCGAGGACGCCAGCAAGCGCCGCCAGCAGGCCGAGACCGAAGTCCGCTTCCTGATGCGCGAGCTGGCGCATCGCTCAAAGAATCAAATGACGGTCATCGCCGCCATGGCCAAGCAGACCGCCCGCGGTGCCGATTCCGTCCCCGAATTCGTCCAGAACTTCGAAAAGCGCATTTTCGGCCTCGCCCGCTCCACCGATCTGCTCCTCGCCAATGGCGTTGTCGGCGTCGACCTTCGCGAGCTCGTCGCCAGCCAGATCGATCCGCTGAGCCCCGTCGATTCCGGCCGGGTGAGCCTCGAAGGCCCGCCCGTCCGTCTCAACAACCAGTCGGCTCAGATTCTCGGCATGGCGGCCCACGAGCTCGCGACCAACGCGGTCAAATACGGGGCTTTCCGCCGCGAGGACGGCCGGCTCGACGTCTCCTGGTCCCGCGATGCCGAAAGTCTCGATCTCACCTGGCGCGAGACCGTGCAGAACCCCACAAAACCCACGGATCGCAAGGGGTTCGGCACCACCGTGCTCGAATCCATGGTCGGCCGCTCGCTCGGGGCCCAGGTCGAGCGGACCGTCCATCCGGACGGCATCGAATGGCATTTCGTCATCCCTGCAGCGTCCATCGACCCTTCGCGGGGACCCGAAGAGGCCCAGAAAGCCGCGCAGTAGAGGTGTTGGGGGAAAACACTGGCCTTTTTGCCATCTTTCCCCTATATGCCCGCCAATCCGTGCCGCATGGCCGGATTTCGCGGCCCGCTCTGGACGACATCCCGGCGCTGGGCGTCCCCAATCCTCCTATTGAAAGGATCTGTCCGATGTCGATTACGCCCGAGCGCAAGGCTGCGCTCATTGCCGAATATGCCACCAAGAAGGGCGATACCGGCTCGCCCGAGGTGCAGGTCGCGATCCTCTCGGAACGCATCACCAACCTCACCGAGCACTTCAAGGGCCACAGCAAGGATCATCATTCCCGCCGCGGCCTGCTCAAGCTGGTGCAGACACGCCGCTCGCTTCTCGACTACGTCAAGAAGATCGACGATGCGCGCTACAAGAAACTGATCGAGAGCCTCGGCATCCGCCGCTAGGCCTCGCGACACGAACGCGATCATGAGGTACGCCTCGTGGTCGGAGCCACTGAGCGTAGACCGGCGCAAATCTACGCAGAGCATGGCGAGATCATAAGCGGCTTGGTTGCGCGACACTGAGCCTCTCATCGTCTTGTCCATGTTCTGCCCTGAGGGTGACATCTCAGGTTGCCGGGCGGAACCCGTGCCGATTTTGGGCCGGCTCAGCACATGGGGTGCGGAGCCCGGCTGGCACACCGGATGAGTTCGCGGGTGACTACGCCCCGCGTTCCCGCTCATCCGCAAAATGGAAAGACGTTCTATAAATGCCGATCAACTTCGATCATCACAAAGTCGAGCTCAACTGGGGCGGCCAGCCGCTCACCCTCGAAACGGGCAAGATCGCCCGCCAGGCCGACGGCGCCGTGCTCGCGACCCTGGGCGAGACCGTGGTCCTCGCCACCGTCGTCAGCGCAAAATCCCCCAAGCCGGGCCAGGACTTCTTCCCCCTGACCGTCAACTACCAGGAAAAATACTTCGCCGCCGGCAAGATTCCGGGCGGCTATTTCAAGCGCGAAGGCCGCCCCACGGAGAACGAGACCCTGGTCTCGCGCCTCATCGACCGGCCGATCCGCCCGCTCTTCCCTGATGGCTACAAGAACGAGACCCAGGTCATCGTCACCGTCCTCCAGCACGACATGGAGAACAATCCCGACGTGCTCTCGATGGTCGCCGCCTCTGCTGCGCTGACCATCTCGGGCGTGCCCTTCATGGGCCCGATCGGCGCCGCCCGCGTCGGTTACGTTGATGGCGAATACGTCCTCAACCTCGCCGTCGACCGCCGCGCCGATTCAAAGCTCGATCTCGTCATGGCCGGCACCGCCGATGCCGTGCTGATGGTTGAGTCCGAAGCCCAGGAGCTGAGCGAGGAAGTGATGCTCGGCGCCGTCATGTTCGGCCACGCCGCCTCGAGGAAGGTCATCGACGCCATCATCAAGCTGGCCGAGCTGGCCGCCAAGGACCCGCGCGATTTCACTCCGCCGGATTATTCCGATCTCGAAAAGGATGTGCTGCAGATCGCCGAAGCCGATCTGCGCGCCGCCTACCAGATCACCGACAAGCAGAGCCGCTACGCCGCGGTCGATGCCGCCAATGCCAAGGTGAAGGCCGCTTTCGCCGCCCGCATCGAGGCCGGCACGGTCAATGCCGAGGCGCTGGGCGAAGTCGTCCACAACCTCCAGGCCAAGATCGTCCGCTGGAACATCCTCGATACCGGCCACCGCATCGATGGCCGCGATCTGAAGACCGTCCGCCCGATCGTCGCCGAAGTTGGCGTCCTGCCGCGCACGCACGGCTCGGCGCTCTTCACCCGCGGCGAGACGCAGGCTCTCGTGGTCGCGACGCTGGGCACCGGCGACGACGAGCAGTTCATCGATTCGCTCGAGGGCACGCAGAAGCAGAACTTCCTGCTCCACTACAACTTCCCGCCCTATTCGGTCGGTGAAGCCGGCCGCATGGGCTCGCCCGGCCGCCGCGAGATCGGCCACGGCAAGCTCGCCTGGCGCGCCATCAACCCCATCCGCCCCAAGGCGGAGGAGTTCCCCTACACCATCCGAATCGTCTCCGAGATCACCGAATCCAACGGCTCGTCCTCGATGGCGACCGTCTGCGGCACCTCGCTGGCGCTGATGGATGCGGGCGTGCCGATGAAGAAGCCGGTGGCGGGCATCGCCATGGGCCTCATCCTCGAGGGCGACCGCTTCGCCGTGCTCTCCGACATCCTCGGCGACGAGGATCACCTCGGCGATATGGACTTCAAGGTTGCGGGCACCGCCGATGGCGTAACCTCGCTCCAGATGGACATCAAGATCGCCGGCATCACCGAGGAGATCATGAAGGTCGCCCTCGGCCAGGCCAAAGGCGGCCGCGAGCACATCCTGGGTGAAATGGCCAAGGCCATCTCGGCCTCCCGCGGCGAGGTGGGCGAGTTTGCCCCGCGCATCGAGACCATGAAGATCCCGACCGACAAGATCCGCGAAGTGATCGGCACCGGCGGCAAGGTGATCCGCGAGATCGTCGAAAAGACCGGCGCCAAGATCAACATCGAGGATGACGGCACAATCAAGATCGCGTCCTCCGACGGCAAGCAGATCGAAGCCGCCGTCAAGTGGATCAAGTCGATCACTGACGAGCCCGAGCTCAACGCGATCTACCAGGGCACGGTTGTCAAGACCGCCGATTTCGGCGCCTTCGTCAACTTCTTCGGCAGCCGCGACGGCCTCGTCCACATCAGCCAGCTCGCCGACCAGCGCGTGCAGAAGACCACCGACGTCGTCAAGGAAGGCGACAAGGTCTGGGTCAAGCTGCTCGGCTTCGACGAGCGCGGCAAGGTCCGCCTCTCAATGAAGGTCGTCGACCAGGAGACCGGCAAGGAAAAGCCCAAAGCCGAAGCCGCGGCCGAACCGGCCGAATAGGGCGAACGCCGTTCCACATGTTCAAGGCCCGGGAGCGATCCTGGGCCTTTTCATGTCTAGTGCCCGCAACAGGCGACGAACGCGAACTGGTCACTCGGAATATCGGGGAAGAGGGCCGTGCGCTTGCCCGTCTCGAACGCATACGCGAATGGGAACCATCGCGGTCCCCCAGCGACCGAGTAGATGATGCTTTCTCCATCGGGCAGCCATACGGCATTCTCGATTCCGAACATCGTGTCGCTTGTGGGACGCATCGACGCGGGATTGTCCGACAGAAGGTTCCGATAGGGTATCACCCTCCATGCCGCGCCGGGTGTGCCGATATCGAGTATCGCAAGTTCCATTTGTGCGAGGTCGGTGTTGATTTCGTTGGAGTGCCGCGCCCTCAGACTTTCTGGATTGCGCCAGATTATCAGTCTCGTGCCGTCGGCCGACCATGATCGTATCGGCTCGCGCGGGGTGCTGCAGCCGGCATAGGATGTCAGGAAGTAATTGAAGAAGCCGCCGGGCAGGGCCGACAGATTTTGCGACGCCAAGCCGTCCGTGCCGGTCTCGACGAGTGTATCGTCGTCGTTCTTCTCCGAGGCGTCGCGCATAATCCAGTAGAGGTGCCGTCCGTCAGGAGATGCCGTGAATGGAAAGCCCAGTTGCGGTGCGAGCGGGGTGATCTCGCCGGTCCTTATGTCTGCGATCGCAGGTTGCGCATTGCTGTCCGACATATCGGCGGCACTAAGAAACACAAGCTGTTGTTGTCCCGGAATCCAGACGGGAAATGCGCCCGGCATCTCCATCAGAGAATTTCCGCTGTTACTGGCGACGACTCGGATTGTCGGGACCTTAAGACCGCAGAAGAAGCTGTCCCGCTCTGCTCCCGTGTAGGAAATCAGGGTGCCGTCGCTGCTGAAGGCCGGCTCCTCGACAACGCCTGTCGCAATCTGCGTCGGCCCCTTTCCGCCGGCACTGAGAATGAAGAGTCCTTCGGTTTCGGCCCAGCCGAGTGGTGCGTTTGACGCAGCGTACGAGAACGCCAGCACATCGCCGCCGGGAGACCATAGAGGACTTACTTCCCGCTGTGGATCATTGGTCACACGCTGCCGATCAGTCCCGTCGAGCGCGGAAGTGTAGAGATCCCACTGGCCGTCGACCTTCTGGGTGAAGGCCAGCCGGGCCATGTGGTCGGCGCCGTCAGCACCGGGGTTCCCCAAGCCCATGGCGATCGCAATTGCGAGCAGCCTACGCTTTTCACCTCCACCGGCACCCGATGAGGTAAATTGCCGTCCGGAACGACGGAATCTGTGACCTAAGTCAAGACAGGCCCGCTCCAGGAGCACCGTATTGTGATCTGTTTGTCCCTTTCCCCGCCGCGTTGCCTGCCCTAGCTGATGGTCATGCGCTCGCTCGGCCTCGCCACAATTCTCGCCCTGGCCGCCGCCCCGGCCTTCGCGTTCTGCCCGTCTCTGCCCGACGATGTGTCGACGCACTTCGTCCAGAACCAGCAGGCGCTGATGCTCTGCCAGCAGCAGGAGCTGGCTGAGTTGGCCGCCAGCAAGGCCCGCGAGGCGAAGGTCCAGGCCGACCTCCAGGCCCTGCAGATCGAGATCGAGCAGCAACTGCGCGCTCAGCAGCCGCTCCTGAACGTGCCGGCGCTCTGATGGCGGCCGATGCCTCTCCCTTGGCCATCTGGGCCCGCCTTTCCACCTTTCCGCTCGGTTATTTCACGGCGCTTTATGACAGCCGCCGTTATGGCGTTTCACGTTCGGTCCATGCCGATGGCCGTTCGATGAAGCTCTTCGCCGAGGAACTTGGCGGCGCCGACCGCATCAGTCTCAACATCTATCGGCCCGGCACGGGCGGCCCAGCGCTGAAGCCCTGCGAAATGCCCATCGACGAGGTCACCGCCTTCGTCCTTTCGGCGATTCCCGAAATCCCCTGATCCGTCTTGCCAGTTCAAGGCGGCCGCGCCACCTTCCCGGAAAAGGGAGGCGCCCATCATGTCACTCGATGTTCTGTTTGTCGGCGGTACCGGTCAGATCTCGCTGCCTTGCGTCAAGCTCGCACTCAAGGCGGGCCACAAGGTCACCGTGTTCAATCGCGGCCAGCGCGAGGAGCCCTTGCCCAAGGGCGTCACCATCATCAATGGCGACATGAAGGATGCCAAGACCTACGCCAAACTCGGCAAGAAGGATTGGGACGTCGTCGCCCAGTTCATGGTCTTCACGCCCGATCAGATGCAGCAGGACATCAAGACCTTCTCGGGCAAGACCGGCCAGTACATCTTCATCTCCTCGGCCTCGGTCTATCAGCACACTATTGCCGACTACGTCATCACCGAGAAGACCCCGGCCAACAATCCCTACTGGCCCTACAGCCAGAACAAGATCAAATGCGAAGCGCTGATGAAGGCGGCAAAGAAGCTGCCATGGACCAATGTGCGTCCCTCGCACACGGTGCGCACCGGCCTGCCCAGCCTGCTCAACGAGGGCGACGTCGTCGCCCACCGCATGCTCGAGGGCAAGCCGATCCTGGTCGCCGGTGACGGCAATACGCCTTGGACGCTCACCCGCTCCGAGGATTTCGCCAAGCCCTTCGTCAAGCTCTTCGGCAGGAAGCGCGCGCTTTATGAAGACTTCCACATCACCGGCGATGCCGCCTTCACCTGGGACAACATCTACACCGCCATCGGCCGCGCCCTCGGCGTCACGCCCAGGCTCGTCCACGTCGCGACCGAAACCATCCTGAAGTTCGAGCCCGCCTGGGCCGGCCCGCTGCTCGGCGACAAGGCCTGGACGGCGCTCTTTGACAATACCAAGATCAAGAAGATCGTCGGCGATTTCCGCTGCGAGACCGATCTCGACAAGATCCTCAGCGAATCCATGCGCCACTTCAACAAGCGGCGCGAGGCCGGCACGCCCTTCAGCCGCGACAGCGAGCCCATGCTCGACAGGATCATTGGCGCTGCCGAGGCTCTGCGCCCCTGACCGGAGCGGACTATTCCGCCGCGTGCAGCACCGGCACTGGCAGCTCGGGTTCGATCTGGTCCTCGAGCCGTTCCATCTGGAACGGCCGTGTCGCGGCCGCGACCACCTGGTTCCTGCCGTTCTGCTTGGCCCGGTAGAGCGCCGCGTCCGCCGCTGCCAGCAGGTCCTGCACGCTGTCCGACGTATAGGGCACCGAGGCCACGCCGAACGAGGCGGTGATATGGGCGCCATGCGTCTGGCTCAGTGCCTCGATCCGCGAGCGCAGCAGCTCGGCCTTGTCCACCGCGCGGTCGAGATTGCAGTCGGGCAGGATCACCACCAGCTCTTCGCCGCCATAACGGCAGACCACGTCCGTCTCGCGCAGCCCGCCCAGCAGCGTCAGCGCCGAGTCGCGCAGCACCGTGTCGCCGAAGGCATGGCCGTGCTCGTCATTGAGCCGCTTGAAGTGATCGAGATCGACCATCGCGATCGACACCTCGCGATGCTCGCGTTCCGCCAGCCGCACGAAGCGGCTCAGCGTGTCTTCCATGTAGCGGCGGTTGTAGAGCCCGGTCAGCGGATCGCGCAGCGCCTGGTTCCGGAGCTTCTCGCGCAGCGCCATATTGGCGAGCGCCAGGCTCATGCCGTCGGCCAGTGCATTGGCAAGCCCCGCCACCGCCTCGAGCCGCGCCACCGCATCCGGGCCCGTCGCGAACAACTGGAACAGCCCCATGATCTCACCACGCGCGATCATCGGCAGCTCGAGCACCGTCTCGGGCCCATGGTGATGGTCGCAGCACAGCTTGCTGCCGGCCGGCTGGTTCATATGCGCCTTGCCGCGCTTCAGCGCCCAGCAATGGTCCGGCGTGATCGTTTCGGGCAGCGTCTCGTCGCTGAGCTGCGCCCAGCTCGTCGACAGCACCAGCCGGTCGCGCGAATTGTTGAACACATAGAGCGCGCCCGAAAATCCCGGGACCAGATCGGACGCCGTCGCCTTCAGCACCGCATTGGCGTCGGTGTAGTCGGTCGCGCTCTGCAGCACATCGGCCATCTCGAACAGCCGCGACACCTGTTCGCGCGATGTGTCTGCGCTCCTCAGCGCCGCGCTGCGGCCATCGGCTTCGCGCGCGCTGATGCGGAAGGCGTAGAACATGCCGCTCATCGCCAGCGCGCCGCTCAGCACCTGCAGCACCAGCACCACCAGCGTCGTCACGGTCGTGCGGCTGTCGGTGGCCTCGAACTGCCGCTCGGTCTCGTTGAGCGCGATATTGGCCGCGGTCGCGATGGCCCCGACCAGGTTCGGCGTGCCGCGCTCGTTGAGCAGCGTCTGCGCGCCCGCCGCATCGCCGCCGATGGCCAGCGCCGCCGCATCGCTCCAGCTCTTGAGCAGCAGATCGACCGTCTCGCTCGCCGCCGCGCCGCGTATCGGCGGCAGCGTATCGAGCGTCGAATCGCGCTGCGAGCGCAGATCGTCCAGCGCCCGGAAATAGCCGGTGAGGGCGGTGTTGTCGCCCGCCGCGAAATGTGCCGCCGCCGCATCGGTTGCCGTCAGCGTCTGTAGCGCCGTGCGCAATTGCCCGCTATGGTCGCGCAGCGCCACCAATTGCTGCTGCTGCGTGCCGATGAAGGCGAACCCGCCCACCGCGATCGCCACCATCGCAAAGACCAGCAGGATGACCGCCGGCGGCAGCAGGCGCCGGCCGCGCGGCTGAGCCTGCGGCACGATTTCATGCGCCAATTCATCCAGGGCCGTCATTGGTCTCGCGCCCCGCGAGGTTTGAGGTAACGTGCCATTATGCCGGAACCCACCGGATCGCAGCATGCCGATCCGGAAATGGTCTTAGGCGAAGGTGAAGCCGGCTGGTTGCGGCCTGCCTTCCGCCGACGCTGCAAATTCGCTCGAATTGCGCCGACCCTTGCGGCTCGCGAAAATTCGTGGACCCCATGTCGATCCGGCTGCCCGGCATGCGACCAGTTGCACCCGACAATGGAGAAACCCATGCGCTACATCTGCCTGGTGCATTTCGACCCGTCTTTGCTCGACGCCATGCCCGCCGCGGAGCGGAAGATTTTCGACCGCCGCTCGGCCGGCTACGACAAGGAGCTGGAGGCCAAGGGCCACTACGTCATCGCCGAGGCGATTGAGGGTGGCGAGAGCGCCGTGCTGGTCCGCGTCCGCGACGGCCAGGTCGCCACCACCGACGGCCCCTATATCGAGACCAAGGAGCAGATGGCCGGTTTCATCCTCATCGAGGCCCGCGACATGAACGAGGCGCTGCGCCTCGCCGCCGGCATCCCGCTCGCCGAGCTCGGCACCATCGAGGTTCGCCCCGTCTATCGGATTCCGGATCCGGGCGCGTGATTGATCTCGAAGCCATCTACCGCGCCGAGCGGGGCAGGGTGCTGGCGAGCCTCATCCGCCTGCTCGGCAGTTTCGATCTGGCCGAGGAGGCGCTGCACGAGGCCTTCCTCGCCGCCTCGCGGCAGTGGCCGGCTGAGGGCGTGCCCGCCAATCCCCGCGCCTGGCTCGTCTCCGCCGGCCGCTTCCGGATGATCGACCAGCTCCGGCGCCGCCGCCGCTTCGCCGAGCTCAGCGGCGACTATGCCCGGACGCTCGACAGCGAGGACAATGTGCAGGCCGAGCCCGAAGAGATCGCCGACGACACGCTGCGTCTGGTCTTCGTCTGCTGCCATCCGCTGCTCACGCCCGATGCGCAGATCGCGCTCACTTTGCGTGAGGTCGGCGGCCTCACCACCGAGGAGATCGCGTCGGCCTTTCTCGCGACGCCCGCCGCGATCGCGCAGCGCATCGTCCGCGCCAAGAACCGGCTCCGCGACAGCGGCCTGGCCTATGAGGTGCCGCCGCCCGCCGAACGCGCCGAGCGGCTCGATGCAGTGCTGCACGTGCTCTATCTCATCTTCAATGAGGGCTATGCCGCGAGCCGCGGTGACGCCTTGATCCGCCACGCCCTTTGCGGCGAAGCCATTCGCCTCGCGCGTCTCCTCAAGGAGCTTCACCCCGCTCCCGATGTAGACGGGCTGCTGGCCCTCTTCCTGCTGCACCAGTCCCGTGCCCGCACCCGCGAAGACGCGTATGGCAACATCGTCCTCCTCGAGGATCAGGACCGTGCCTTCTGGGATCGCGACCTCATCGCCGAAGGCACCGCGCTGGCCGAGCTCGCCTTCGCCCGCCCGCCGGTCGGCGCCTATACCATCCAGGCCTTGATCGCCGCGACCCACGCCGCCGCGCGCGAGTCGAGCGACACCAACTGGCCCCGCATCGTGTCGCTCTACGATCTGCTGCGTGTCGCCGATCCCTCGCCGATCGTCGAGCTCAACCGCGCCGTTGCCATCGCCATGCGCGACGGCCCCGAAGCCGGCCTCGCCCTCATCGATCCGCTCGCGGAAGGCCCGCTGGCCGGCTACCGCTTCGCGCACGCGGCCCGCGCCGATCTATTGCGCCGCATGGACCGCAACGGTGAAGCGCGGCTCGCCTATGAGCGCGCACTTGCGCTGACGACGCAGCGGGCCGAGCGCAGCTTCATCGAAAAGCGGCTGGCCGACCCCTCGCGCTGAAAGTAAAAGCCCCGCCGGAGCGGGGCTTCGAACTCCGATTGGCGCGGCGGTCAGAAGTACCAGGAAAGACCCGCCGACAGCGAACTGGCCCAATCATTCTCGGGCGGCACGTAATTGGCCTGATACTGCAGGCGCAAGCTTATATTGTCGGTCACGCCGAACTCGACACCCAGGCCCGTGGGTATGTAGTAGGCGTCGTGATAGGTCTCCCAACCAAGTCCGGCGAGACCATACAGAACGACATTGTCGGTGGCGAGGACGCCAAGACGGACCACGCCCTGAGAGATGAACTGGCCATCCAGCTGTCCGCCCTGGAAGGTGCCGGCGGTCACGGTCACGCCATAGAGAATATTGTCTGACGTCATGTTGACGCCCAGCGAAATGCCCTCGCCGGTAGCGGGGTCGATGA
This sequence comes from Devosia sp., assembly GCA_035549855.1. GTDB lineage: Bacteria > Pseudomonadota > Alphaproteobacteria > Rhizobiales > Devosiaceae > Devosia_A. The sequence goes on from DASZPY010000023.1 coordinate 17,727, forward strand.
AACCGAAAGCATAGGCCCCGTAGACGGTAATGAAGAACCCGTCCCAGTCGAAGCCGCTATCATCGGTGACAACGCCATCGCCCATGAAGTCGTCCGAGGGCGCGTCGGCGGCGATCGCCGCGCCGGTGCTAAGCGCGAGGGCAGAGGCAAACGCAAGAGCAGCGATGGTCTTCATGGCAATTCCCCCGAAGGAATACGGAGACTCTGCGCTGAATCGGCCATAACGACAACGTCTTTGGACATGTTCGTGCCGCAATGTGATCGGGTTGCCACATTCACGCCCGTGCCCGCGTCTCCGGCAAGACGCGGTGCGGCGGCTGGTGGCCGTCGACGAAGGCGCGGATATTGACGATCACCGTCTCGCCCATTTCGAGCCGTGCCTCCAGCGTCGCCGAGGCCATATGCGCGGTGAGGACGATCCGGTGCTGCCGCGCCAGTTCGAGCAGGCGCCGATCGATGCCGTTGCGGTTCTCGAACACGTCGAGCGCCGCCCCGCTCAGATGACCCGCCTCGATGGCGTCGATCAGCGCCGGCTCCTCGATCAACTCCGGACGCGAGACATTGACCACGAACGCATCCTGCCGCATCAGCCCGATCCGTCCGCGATTGAGGATATGCGCCGTGTCCTTGGTCAGCGGCGTATGCAGCGACAATATGTCGACCTGCCCGATCATCTCGTCGAGGACCGGATGAAACTGTGCCTCGAGCTTTTCCTCGAGCTGCGGCGGCCGCCGGTTGCGCGAGAAATAGTGGATCGCGAGCCCGAAGGTCCTGGCCCGCGCCGCCACCGCGCTGCCGATCCGGCCCATGCCCACGATGCCCAGCGCCTTGCCGCGCAGCCGCCTTCCCAGCATCCAGGTGGGCGACCAGCCAGGCCAGCTGCCCTCGCGCGGCAGCACCTCGGCGCCTTCGACCAGCCGCCGCGGCAGCGCCAGCATCAGCATGGTGGCCATGTCGGCGGTGTCCTCTGTCAGCACCGAGGGCGTATTGGTTACCGTCAGCCCTGCCGCATAGGCGGCCTCGATATCGATATTGTCGAAGCCATTGCCGAACTGCGCGATGAGCTTGACGCTCTCCGGCATCCGGCCGATCAGCTCCGCATCGAGCCGGTCCGTGATCGAGGACACCAGCACGTCGCACCCGTCGAGTCCGCCGATCAGCTGCTCGGCGGAAAGCGCTTCGTCGGTCTCGTTGAGCTTCGTCTCGAACAGCGCCGTCATGCGCGTTTCGACAGCTTTGGGCAGCCGCCGCGTCACCAGGATTTTTGGCCGGATCAGCGACAAGCCTCACGCCTTTCAATGACCATTAAGGTCTCGCGGCTAACGATAGAAAATCCGCGCCCCTCTTCCAAGTCATGTTGCGTTCATGAGCGTGCTCAAGCCCTTCCGCATCCTCGTTCTGGTTCTTGCCGCGCTGGCGCCAGCCGTCGTCCTCGCCGCCGAAAATCCCAGCGGCCTGCCGCTTCCCCGCTTCGTCACCACCCGCTCGACGCCCATTAACGTCCGCGTCGGCCCCGGCACGAAATACGACGTCGCCTGGGTCTACAAGGTCGCCGGCACTCCGGTCGAAATCATCCAGGAATTCGACACCTGGCGGAAGATCCGCGACGTCGACGGCTCCGAGGGCTGGGTCCACCAGAACATGCTGACCGGCAGCCGCGCCGGCTATGTCGGCACCTGGCTCGCCGCCCCGGTCCCGCTCAAGGTCGCGGCATCCGAGGATGCCGGGATGAGCGCCTGGCTCACCCCGGGATTCCCGGTGAAGATCTCGAGCTGCGACGGCGGCTGGTGCGCTGTCAGCGCCACCGATCACCCCGAGGGCGGCCGTCCGGCCGTCTATTCCGGCTATCTGCCCGAAACCGACCTCTGGGGCGTCTATCGGGGCGAGCGGTTCGACTGACCTCTAGCCGAGCCAGCTCCGCGGAATGTCGAGCGCTTTCGCTATCCGCTTGCCGACATCGGCAGTCATCGTACGGCGCCCATTCTCGAGATCGGAAATAAAGCCCTGCGACGCCCCAATATCGGCGGCAAGGTTGACCTGCCCCACCCCACGCCAGGCGCGCAATACTTTGAGCAGGCTCGCCCCGCTCAGCAGCAGCCGTGAGACTTCGGCAGGAAGCCGTTCGGAACCCTCGTGGTCCGCCATCCTCGCATTGGCGATCGCAACGAGTTCAGCGTCTTCGTCGTCCCTCGCTGTCACGGTCTGAGTGCGGTTAAACCGCCAGATCTTTCTTCACCCGCACCACCACATCGACATGCGTCACCGACATGCCCTTGGGCGGCTCGGGCAGGTTCTGGATCACGATGGCCGAGGCCGGGATGTCCACCACCCGCTGCTCGTCCTCGATATAGAAATGGTGGTGGTCGGAGGTGTCGGTGTCGAAATAGCTGCGCGACGCATCCACCGCGACTTCACGCAAGAGGCCGGACGTCCGGAACTGGTGCAGCGTGTTGTAGATCGTGGCCAGCGAGACATTGACCTTGGCGGCGTTCGCCTCGGCCAGCAATTCCTCTGCACTTACATGCCGGTGGGCGCCGCCGAACAGGATTTCCGCCAGCGCCACGCGCTGCCGGGTCGGCCTTAGGCCAGCCATGCGCAGCACCGCCGTCAGGCACGGGCGGCGCGAGGGGACGGCACGGCTGAAAATGCGGTCTTGCGGCATGCGGCGCGGAAAACCCTGACTAATCAGGGTAACTTATAACTTTCGGCCGATTTTCGCACAAGCGGCGAGGATGTCGCGGGCCATGGCCTCGACTGGGTATCGTTAAGGCGCCTCGCTTGACCCCCTTCGCCCGCCTCTCTACACGTCCCCGCAATTCGAGCGGAGCACTCCCTTCCCATGGCGGAACGCCAGAACGCCTATGCCTATGACGAACTCCTCGCCTGTGGGCGCGGCGAGCTGTTCGGCCCCGGCAACGCCCAGTTGCCGCTGCCGCCGATGCTCATGTTCGACCGCATCACCCATATCGACGACCACACCGGCAGCCATCATCGCGGCCAGGTCCGGGCCGAGCTCGACGTCAATCCGGAGCTGTGGTTCTTCAAATGCCATTTTGAAGGCGACCCGGTGATGCCGGGCTGCCTTGGCCTCGATGCCCTCTGGCAGATGACCGGTTTCTTCCTCGGCTGGGGCGGCTCGCCCGGTCGCGGCCGGGCGCTGGGCGGCGGCGACATTAAATTCACCGGCCAGGTGACCAATGACGTCAAGCTCGTGGAATATGGCATCGACATCAAGCGCGTCGTCCGCTCGCGCGTCGCTTTGGGCATTGCCGAGGGCTATGTGAAGGCCGACGGCAAGCTTATCTACGAAGCTAGGGATTTGCGCGTCGGCCTGTTCACCGAGATGGGCGCACGCTAGTTTCAACCGGCCTGGGAGGGTCAGCACTGAGCATGAGACGAGTCGTCGTCACCGGTATGGGGATCGTGTCCTCGATCGGCAACAACACGTCCGAGGTGCTGGAGAGCCTGCGCAATGCCACGCCCGGCATCGTCTTCGCCCGGGAATATGCCGACCTCAATTTCCGCTGCCAGGTGCACGGGGCGCCAAAGCTCGATCCCTTCGAGGTGCTCGACCGCCGCACCACCCGCTTCATGGGCAAGGGCGCGGCCTGGAACTACATCGCCATGCGACAGGCGATCGAGGATGCCGGCCTCGAGGAAAAAGACGTCCAGAACCCCATGACCGGCATCGTCATGGGCTCGGGTGGCGCCTCGACGCGCACCGTGGTCGAGGCAGCCGACATCACCCGCGACAAGGGCCCCAGGCGCATCGGCCCGCTCGCCGTGCCCAAGGCCATGAGCTCTACCGCTTCGGCGACCCTTGCCACGCCCTTCGGCATCAAGGGCGTCAACTATTCCATCACTTCGGCCTGCGCGACCAGCAAGCACTGCATCGGCAATGGCTATGAGCAGATCCAGATGGGCAAGCAGGACATCGTCTTTGCCGGCGGCCACGAGGATCTCGACTGGACGCTGTCCATGCTGTTCGACGCCATGGGCGCCATGTCGACCGATTTCAACGCCACGCCCGCAAAGGCCTCGCGCGCTTATGACACCGCCCGCGACGGCTTCGTCATCGCCGGCGGCGCGGGCGTGCTGGTGCTCGAAGAACTCGAGCACGCCAAAGCCCGTGGCGCGAAAATCCTCGCCGAGATCGTCGGCTATGGCGCCACCTCCGACGGCTACGACATGGTCGCCCCCTCAGGCGAAGGCGCCGCCCGCTGCATGCAGCTCGCTTTGTCGACCGTGAAGGAGAAGGTCGACTACATCAATCCGCACGCGACCTCGACGCCCATCGGCGACGCCAAGGAGATCGACGCCCTGCGGCTGGTTTTCGGCGCCGACAGATGCCCGCCCATCTCGGCCACCAAATCGCTCACCGGCCACTCCCTCGGCGCCACCGGCGTCCAGGAATCGATCTACTGCATCCTGATGATGCAAAACCGCTTCCTGTGCGAAAGTGCCAACATAGAAACGCTGGATCCCGCCTTCGCCGACATGCCGATCCTTCGGGAGCGCAAGGACAATGTCGACGTAGGTGTCGCGCTCTCCAATAGTTTTGGATTTGGCGGCACCAACGCGACATTGGTATTCCGCCACCCGGATTTGATCTAGCGCTTCAGTAGGCTATCTCGCTGAATCGCGCCCCGCGTCCATCGTAGACCAGCAGTCGCCCCACCAGCGGGTCGCCCACGCCCGCGATCAGCTTGATCGCCTCCATCGCCATCAGCGTACCGATGACGCCGGTCACGGGCCCGAGCACGCCGACCATTTCGCAACTCGGCAGCTCCGCTTCGTCCAGCGCATCGGGATAGAGATCGCCGAATTGCGGCCCGTCAGGCGCGAACACTGTCACCTGCCCATCCAGCGTCGACACCGCCCCGGCCACCAGCGGGATGTGCAGCGCTTCCGACGCCTTGGCAACCTCACGCCGCGTCTCGAAATTGTCGCTACCATCTAGAACGACATTATATCCGACCAGAAGCTCTTGTGCATTCTCGCCAGTCAGCCGCTGCGCCACGACATCCACCAGCACATCCGGGTTCAATCCGGCAACGAACGCCTTCGCGCTCTCCGCCTTGCCCCGCCCGACATCCAAGGTGCGATGAATCACCTGTCGCTGCAGATTGCTGAGCGCCACGGCATCGTTGTCGATCACCCCGATCGTTCCGACTCCCGCCGCGGCGAGATAGGCAATGGCCGGGCTCCCCAGCCCACCAGCGCCCACCACCATCACACGCGCGGCCTTGAGCTTCTGCTGCCCGGCTCCACCCAGATCCTTGAGCACCAGGTGCCGGGCGTAGCGCCGCGTCTCGTCGGGCGAGAATCCGGCCATCAGTCGATCGGCACGGCGAGGAAGCGTCGGTCCGGCCCCTCGAATCCGAACGGATAGGACGACACGATCGCGACGCGATGGAAGCTCTCCTCGAACGGCCGCAGCACCGCATAGAGTCGATAATCAAGCGTGCAGCCGCGCGACTTGGGCAGCACCGCCCCGTCGCGATGCAGCTCCTTGCTCTCATCCGCATAGCTCACCGTCAGCGCATAGCCGACGACGCTCATGCCCTCGGCATAGCTTGTCTCGCAGCCATCGCCGCTCTTGGCCGGGAGCGTCTCCAGCGTCAGTTTGAAATCGGTGTCCTCGGTCTGCCCCGGCCCGCAACAGAGCGGATGCCGCCACATCATCACCTTGCCGTCCGCATCGGGCACGCCGTCCCCGAGCAGCACAAGGATCTCCGCCGGCCGTCCGATCCCCACTTCTTTCAGCTTGTCCGCGGCCTTGCCCATGGCTTCGGCGCGAACATCGGCGAGCGGTCTGTCCCACGCCTCTTCCGTCGCCTGCGCATGAAAGGGCGAGCCATACATCCATTTGTCGGCCACGAGATCGACCACATAGATGCTGGAATAGGCAAAGCCCGACCCGTCCTGCACACCATACTCCTCGAAGGCGAAATATTTGCCGTCGTCGGAATAACCGAGGAAGTCGATCAGCGCCCGGTCGCCCGCCAGCGCCGGCATGGCCAGGAGCAACAGGCCGATGAGGCTAGCGGCCAGTCGAGCCGAAGCCGCCATCACCACGGATCGTCGCATCGAGTTCCTCCCTCTGTTCGAACCGCGCGGCCGAAACCGGCGCCACCACCATCTGCGCGATACGGTCGCCCCGCTTGATGTCGAAATTCTGCTCGCCGTGATTGATGAGGATCACCATCACCTCGCCGCGATAATCCGCGTCGATGGTTCCGGGGGCATTGAGGACCGTGACGCCATGCCTGGCGGCCAGCCCCGAGCGAGGACGCACCTGCGCTTCAAAGCCCTCCGGCAGCGCCATCTGGAATCCGCAGGGGATCGTTGCCCGCTTGCCCGGTGCAATCGTCAGCGTTTCGTCCGCACCGACCGCCGCCACCAGATCCATCCCGGCTGCGCCCGTCGAACGCTGCCGCGGCAGGTCGAGCCCGGCGCCATGCGGCAGCCATTTGAGGCCGATGGTCAGCGCCATCCGCGCACCACCAGCACGATCGCGATGATGACCAGCAGCCAGAACCCGCCCACCAGCATGAAGCGGTTGAACCGCCGCTGCGGCGAGTTCTTGTCGGCGTCGTAGTCGTCGAGGGCCGCCTCTGCCCGCGTCACGAGGCCCGGCAGTTTGCGCACGGTCTCCACGGCGACGCCCAGATTGTCGCGCACATCCTCGAGCTTGCCGATCGGCCCCGCCGCCCGCCGCACGAAATCGCCCAGCACCGGCTCCGAGATCGTCCAGATATCGAGTTCCGGATCGAGTTCGCGCGCCACCCCCTCGACCAGCACCATCGACTTCTGCAGCAGCACCAGCTCGGGCCGCGTCTTCATCTCGAACAGTTCGGTCGTCGCAAAGAGCTGGCCGAGCACCTTGGCCATCGAAATGTCGTTGACCGTTCGCCCATGCAGCGGCTCGCCGATCGAGCGCAGCGCCAGCGCGAAATCGTCTACCGATTGATGCGCCGGCACATAGCCGATCTCGAAATGCCGCTCCGCGATCAGCCGGTAGTTGCGCGTGATGAAGCCATAGAGGATGTCGGCAAGGAAGCGGCGCTCGCGCGGCGTGATCCGCCCCATGATGCCGAAATCGACCGCGACGATGCTGCCGGTCTCGGGATCGGCGAACAGGTTCCCCTGGTGTAGATCCGCATGGAAGAACCCGTCCCGGATCGCATGCGTGAGGAACGACTGCAGCAGGATCTTCGCCAGCGATTTGCGGTCGAGACCGGCAGCATCAATCGCTGCATGGTCGCGGATCGGAATGCCTTCGACCCAGCTCGTGGTGAGCACCGACTCTGCCGTCTGGTCCCACACGATCTCGGGAATGATGAAGCCTGTATCGTCCTTGATGTTGCCGGCCATCTCGGAGATCGATGCTGCCTCGAGCCTGAGATCGAGCTCTAGCCGCGCCGAGCGGTCGAGCGTACGCACCACATCGACCGGCCGCAGCCGCCGCATTGGCTTCGACGCCCATTCGATGAAGCGCGCCGCGGCATACTGGCTGTCGAGATCGGCCCGGAACCGCTCCTTGATGTGCGGCCGTAGGATCTTCACCGCCACGTCGCGGCGCGTCCCGTTGTTCACGACCACCGCGCGATGCACCTGCGCAATGGAGGCAGCAGCGATCGGCGGCGAAATTTTAGTGATGGCCCGTGCCTTCTCATGCAGCGCAGCCTCCAGCAGTCCGGGCACTAGCTTTGGATCGAACGGCTCCATCCGGTCCTGCAGCGCCGCCAGATTGGCGGCCATCTCGGGCCCGACGATATCGGGCCGGGTCGCCAGCGTCTGGCCGATCTTCACATAGGTCGGCCCGAGCCGCGTCAGCGCCGCGCGTAGCCGCTCCTGCGGCCCGACGGTGCGGACGGAGCGGCGTTCGAACAGCCGCCCGAACCGCACGCCGGCGCGCATCACCGGCGGCAGCGCTTCATTGTCGACGACACTGAGAGCACCCTCTCGTGCGAGGACGAACCCCGCGCGTGCCAGCCTCAGATAAGCGCCCAGCCCCATGCGTTAGAGCTTCCACGCGCCATGCAGCGCCGCGATGTTGCCGCTCATGGCTGTGTGCGTCACCCGCTTGAATCCCGCCTTCTCGATCATCGCCGTGAAGCGCGCAGGCTTGGGAAACTTGCGGATCGACTCGACCAGGTACTGGTAGGGTTGCGCATCGCCCGTCACCACCCGCCCGATCGGCGGAATGGCCCGGTCGCTCCATTCCTTGTAGACGCGGTCGAGCACCGGCACATCGACCTCCGAGAATTCGAGGCAGAGGAACCGGCCGCCCCGCTTCAGCACGCGGAAAGCCTCACTCAGCGCCAGCTCGATCCGCGGCACATTGCGGATGCCGAAGGCGATCGTATAGGCGTCGAAGCTCTCGTCCTCGAAGGGCAGCTGCTCGGCATTGGCCTCGACGAACTGCGCCTGGCTGCCGAAGCGCCAGTTCTTGGCCCGCTCGCGCCCCACCGCCAGCATGTCGGCATTGATGTCGCTGACGGTCACTTCGGCATAGCCCGCCGACGCATCGAGGATGCGCTGCGCGATGTCGCCGGTGCCGCCCGCCATGTCGAGAACCCGATAGGTCATGGTGCCCGTCTTGGGCGGACCGAGCCGGGCGACCATGGCGTCCTTCCACAGCCGGTGCACGCCCCCGCTCATGAGGTCGTTCATCAGATCGTAGCGCGAGGCCACGTCGTGGAACACCTTGTCGACAAGCCCCTGCTTGTCCTCGAGCCTGACGACGCGCTCGCCGAAATGGGTGGTTTCCGCCATGTGTCAGCCTTTGTCGCTTTTGCCGCTCCCTATATAGGAGGCGGCGGGCGCTTGGAATTGAGCATAGGGGCGCAGCATTAAGGGTCTTTGATCATGCCTGAGCTGCCCGAAGTCGAAACCGTGGTTCGCGGCCTCGCCCCCTATGTTGAAGGCGCCCGCATCGACCAGGTCACCCTCAACCGCAAGGATCTCCGCTTCGCCTTCCCCCGCGGCTTCGTGAAGGCGCTGGAGGGCCAGACCATCGTCTCGGTCACCCGGCGGGCCAAATACCTCCTCTTCCGCCTCTCGAGCGGCAAGATCTGGCTCGCTCATCTGGGCATGACGGGCGCCTTCCGCTTCGCCGAGGGCAAATTCAAGGAGCCCTCGCGCTATTACGAACCCGGCGAGGACATCAAGCACGACCACGTCGTCATCCGCCTCGTACACCCGAAGCGCGGCCCGCTCACGCTGATCTATTCGGACGCCCGGCGCTTCGGCTTCATGGATATCTTCGCCCGCGAGGAAGACTCGCCCTTCCTCGAGGGCCTCGGGCCCGAGCCGCTCGGCAACGGATTCAATGCCGAGGAGATGGCGGTCCGCTTCAAGGGCAAGTCCGCGCCCATGAAGGCGGCGCTGCTCGACCAGCGAGTCGTGGCCGGCCTCGGCAATATCTACGTCAGCGAGGCGCTCTGGCGCGCCCATATCCGTCCCACCACCAAGGCCGGCAGGCTGGTCACCAAGGAGGGTCGGCCTTCGCCCCGGCTGGAGCTTCTCGCCCAGGGCGTCCGCGACGTCCTCAACGAGGCCATCGCTGCCGGCGGCTCGACCCTCCGCGATTTCCGGGCGGCCGACGGCAATTCCGGCTATTTCCAGCACCGTTTCGACGTCTACGACCGCGAGGGCAAGCCCTGCCACACCCCCGGCTGCCCCGGCACCATCAAGCGTATCGTCCAGTCCGGTCGCTCCACCTTCTATTGTCCGACCTGCCAGAAGCCCTGATTGGGCCGTTAACTCCGGGATTCCGGTTGACGCCCTGGTCCTTCCCCCCTATACACCGCCCAGCTTTGGCGGCCCCGTGCCGCCGATTTTCATTTCATCTTCGGCATCGTCGGACATCGCTCCGATCAGTGCCGGACAAGAGGATCCGCATGGCCAATACCGCTTCCGCGAAAAAGGCGACCCGCAAGATCGCCGCGCGTACCGAAGTCAACAAGTCGCGCCGCTCGCGCATGCGCACCTATGTCCGCAAGGTCGAGGAAGCCATCGCCGGTGGCGATCATGCCGCCGCTGTCGCCGCGCTCAAGGCAGCCGAACCCGAGATCGCGCGCTCGGCGCAGAAGGGCATCGTCCACGCCAATGTCGCCGCGCGCAAAGTTTCACGCCTCAACAATCGGGTGAAGGCTCTCAAGGCCTGATCCTCTACGGCAGAGCAATGCGCATGAGGGCTCCCATCGCGGAGCCCTTGTTGTTTTCGGGGCCGCGCGGCGCGTCGTACTGTGGCAGTTTTATTACAGGCGAGGTACATCCCACTTAGCCCTTGTCGCACAAGGCTTTGCGCGCATCGCTGCAGACTCGTCGAAACGAATTTTTTCCCCGCTCCGCTTTGGCCCTCATCTGACTAGAACTGGATTCTTGCAGATTCATCGTTGAGTCACAGACGCTTGCTTTGCACCGCCGCGAAAGCTCCGGTGGAAAGAGTTTTTCGCCTCTTGCGAGGCCAATTCCTGTCAAGCCCCGATTCGGAAAAAGAGTCGGTTGCGGCCCAAAATGCGCCCGCCTAAGATGCCTTTGTCGATTGAAAAGGCCGGGCACCAAGACCCGGTTGTTTAGTCGGCGGGCGTAATGGGGGCAGTCGCGTAAGTCGGGGCGTGCGAAGAGCGACGTCTCCCGCAATTGACGGCAATCCATTTCGAAGTGCGGCATTTGAGTGCGGACAAGATCGTCCTGAGTTGGCGTAACACAATACTCGCGAACCCGGACGACTAGTCGCCGGTGTCCTGTCAGTACCAGTAAATCCAGCCGCGGCGTTCTTCGCGGCGGGGGAAGATTGTCTGTCTTTCGAAGAGGCGGGCGCGACGGCAATTTCCGAGGGTCCATCAAAGGATCCCGGCACGGTGCAGGGAATTTCAGATATGGCGGCAGGGGTGCAATTGAAGGTGCTCGGGGGGGATGATGGCGATGGTATCGGCAAAGACGAACGAGAACTTTTCAATCGGGTAAAGGCCCGCCTCAAGGCAGCAGTCGGCGAAGACGTCTTCAACTCCTGGTTTGCCCGCATCGAGCTCGAAGAGCATCTGGACGATATCGTCCACCTCTCGGTCCCGACCCGCTTCCTGAGCTCATGGATCCAATCCAACTATGCGGAACGCATCCTCGAGGCCTTCAAGGCCGAGGACCCGGCAATTGCCCGGCTGCACTTCACGGTGCGTGTCACCGGGCAGCCCCGCCAGCGGCTGAACCCGCCGCCTGAAATCCTTGCCGAACCCGAAATCGAGGCGGTGCCGGCCGCGGCCAAGCCGCAGCGTGATGCCCAGGCGCCGCGCGGCGACGCTCTTTCGGGCTCGGCGCTCGACCCCAAGATGACCTTCGACACCTTCATCGCGGGCGCCTCCAACGAGATCGCCTTGGGCGTCGCCAAGCAGGTCGCGAGCGCCGCGCTTAACAACACGGTGAGCTTCAACCCGGTCTACATCCATTCGACGGTAGGCCTGGGCAAGTCCCATTTGCTCAATGCCATCGCCTGGGCAGCGGGCGCGGCCGAACCCGGACGGCATATCGTCTATCTAACCGCCGACCACTTCATGTATCACTTCATCACCGCCGTGCAGCGCCAGTCGGCCATCGCGCTCAAGGACTGGCTCCGGCGGGTCGATCTCCTCCTCATCGACGACATGCAGTTCCTCCAGGGCAAGTCGGCCACCGAATTCGGCCACACGCTCGGTACCCTGCTCACGGGCGCCAAGCAGGTGGTGGTGGCCGGCGACGCTCCGCCCCGCGACCTCGACATGCTCGATGAACGGGTGCGCTCGAGGCTGAGCGGCGGCCTCGTCGTTCCCATCACCGGTTTCGACATGGATCTGCGGCGCAACATCATCGCCCGTCGTGCCGATCAGGCGAGCCAGCGCTTCGGCGTCCACTTCCCCGGCCCGGTGCTCGACTACATCGCCCGCGTCGTGATTAGCCATGGCCGCGACCTCGATGGCGCCGTCAACCGCCTCGTTGCCGCCAACCAGCTGACGCAGGAGCCCATCAGCGTCGCGCTCGCCGAGCGCACCCTGGCCGATCTCGTCCGCGCCCGCGAGGCGCGCCGTGTCCGCATCGAGGATATCCTCCGCATCGTGTCACGCCACTACAAGGTGCCGCGCAACGAGCTGCTCTCCTCGCGCCGCTCGCGCGATGTCGTGCGGCCGCGTCAGATCGCGATGTATCTCGCCAAGTCGCTGACCTCTCGTTCACTGCCCGAGATCGGGCGCCGGTTCGGTGGACGAGACCACACCACTGTTTTGCACTCGGTCCGCAAGGTCGAGCAGATGATGAAGGATGATGCCGATCTCACCCAGGAGATCGAGTTGCTGAAGCGCATGCTCGAAGAGTGAGCGGTGGCGGGCATGCCCGCTGCGTTGCGCGAGATTATCCGGCGCGTTCCTGCCGGCCGGGCCAGTCGCCCCTATCGAGTAAAGCCGGATTGGCCGGCGCTGCGTGTTGAAACCTCAGTTGCGTCGCGTTGGAGGTGCGTTGTGGTACCGCGTTTGCTTGTGCGTGTGCGTAAGGCATTGAAACGGCTGCCGTCAGCCGAGCCGATTGACCCCGATATCGAGGGGCCAGCAATTACCGCGGAATGGCAGAACATGATCGCCCGCGTGGCCTACAAGTCCCGCGAGCGCGAGCGCCGTCTCGTGTCGGCCGAACGGGCACTCAACCGGCTCGGCCTGCACTAGCGGGAGATGCCGGCATAGTCTGGTGAAAGGGTCGCTTGGGGGCGACCCTTGGCTTGCGTTCGCGAGCGGAAATTGCCATTGTCCAAGCCCCGGAAAACCGGGGTTTTTTGTCATCCGGCCAGCCCGGAACGCCGTCGGGGAAGCGTGTTATGAAGGTTACTCTCGAGCGCAATGCTCTGCTCCGTTCGCTGGGCCACGTCCATCGCGTGGTGGAGCGCCGCAACACCTATCCGATCCTCGCCAACGTTCTGATGAAGGCCGCCGACGGCAAGCTCGAACTGCGGGCGACGGACCTCGACATCGAGGTCACCGAATCCGTCCCCGCGATGGTCGCAACAGCTGGCACCACGACCGTCCCCGCCCACACCCTTTACGAGATCGTGCGCAAGCTCGCCGACGGGTCCGAGGTCAAGCTCGAGACCGAAGGCGGCGAGCAGATGCTCATCACTTCGGGCCGTTCGCGCTTCAATCTGGGCTGTCTGAGCCCCGACAGCTTTCCCGATCTCAAATCGGGCAGCTTCACGCACGAATTCTCATTGCCCGCCGCAACACTACGGGAGCTCATCGAGCGCACCCAGTTCGCCATCTCCAATGAGGAGACACGCTATTACCTCAATGGTATCTATGTGCACACACTGACTTCGGGCAAGCAGCAGATCCTGCGCGCCGTGGCCACCGACGGGCATCGCATGGCACGCGCCGAAACCGACGCGCCGGCAGGTGCCAAGGAGATGCCAGGCATCATCATTCCCAAAAAGACAGTCGCCGAGGTGCAGAAGCTGCTCGATGGCGCGGAGGGCGATGTCGGCATCGAAGTGTCGGACACCAAGATCCGGTTCACCATCGACGGCGTCGTGCTCCTGTCCAAGCTCATCGAGGGCACCTTCCCCGATTACGAGCGCGTGACGCCCAAGAACAACGACAAGGAGCTGAGCGTCGATCGCGCCAGCTTCGCCACCGCCGTCGACCGCGTCTCGACCATCGCCTCCGAGCGCGGCGGCAAGGCCGTCAAGCTCGCCGTCAAGGACGGCAATCTCGAGCTCTCGGTGACCAACCCCGACCACGGCACCGCGACCGAAGAGATCGCCGTCGCCTTCGAGCCCGAAAGCTTTGAGATCGGCTTCAACGCGCGTTACCTCCTCGACATCGTCGGCCAGATCCGCTCAGACAACGCGATCTTCCTCTTCAACGATTCCGGCTCCCCCACGCTCGTCAAAGAAGACGGCGACGCCAAGGCCCTCTACGTCCTGATGCCGATGCGGGTGTGACCCCTTCATCCTCTCGCGTAGCGAAGCGTACGGGGGAGGGGGCCGGCGAAGCCGGTGGAGGGGGCGGCCGCTTGCACTGATCCAAGGGCGACCACACGCATTGCCGGATTGTGCTAAGCACGGACATGCCCGCCCGCTACATCTCGCGCCTCCGCCTCACCGCCTTCCGCAATTACGAATCCGCGGCGCTCGATCTCGACGGCCGCCATCTCGTGCTCACCGGCCCCAATGGCGCTGGCAAGACCAACCTCCTCGAAGCCGTCTCGCTTCTTGCGCCCGGCCGTGGCCTCCGCCGCGCCGCCTTCGAGATGCTGGGCAATCAGCGCTCCGATCTCCCCTGGGCCGTGGCCGCAACGATCGAGACGCCGGACGGCCCGGCCGACATCGGCACCGGCGCGTCCACCGGCGATGGCGCGCGCCGGGTCCGCATCAACGGCGCCAATGCCCGCGCCGTCGAAGCGATGAGCGACTATCTCCGAATCCTCTGGCTCACCCCGGCGATGGACGGCCTCTTCGCCGGCCCCGCCTCCGACCGCCGCCGCTTCCTCGACCGGCTGGTAACCACGCTCATCCCCGGCCACAGCGCCACCGTCGCTGCCTATGACGACGCCATGCGCCAGCGCAACCGCCTGCTCGAGGAGAATGCCGACCCGCTCTGGCTCGGTGGGCTGGAAACCGAAATGGCGGCCCACGCTGCCGCCCTCCATTTCGCCCGCATCGACTGCATCGTTCATCTCGAGGCGCTGATCGCCGAGAGCTTGGGCGACGAGACCTTCCCCGCCGCCCGCCTGTCGCTCACGCCGCTGCTCGAAGACGGCGCCGAGCCCATCTCCTCGTCCGCGCTCGAGACCGAGCTCAAATCCCGCTGGGCCGCCCTGCGCGCGCAGGACCGCGCCGCGGGCCGCACGACCTTCGGTCCGCACCGCCTCGATCTCGAAGTCGTCTATGCACAGAAGCAGATGCCGGCCGCGCTCGGCTCTACCGGCGAGCAGAAAGCCCTGCTGGTCGGCCTCATCCTCGCCCATGCCCGCCTCGTCCGCCGCATGACCTCGATTCCGCCCTTCCTCCTTCTCGACGAGATCGCCGCCCATCTCGATCCCGGCCGCCGCGCCGCTCTCTTCGCTGCGCTCGACGCCCTCGAGACCCAGTGCTTCCTCACCGGCACCGACCCCATGCTGTTCGAAGCGCTCGGCTCCCGCGCCCAGCGCGTCACCGTCCGCGACGGCCGCCTCGATGCCGAGTGAAACTTACAACCTTTTCCTCAAGGCCATGCGCCAGCGGCAGCAGATCATCTGCACCTATCAGGGCTACCGGCGCGAGCTCTGCCCCATCCTGCTCGGACGCACCGGCCTCGAGGAAAAATCCCTGGTCTTCCAGTTCGCCGGCCGCACCAGTTCCGGCCCCGTCGCTCCACCCGGCGAGTGGAAATGCCTCAAAATCCGAGACGTCGAAAACGCCGTTCTGCACCCCGGCCCCTGGCATGCTGGCACCCAGCATTCGGCTGCCCAGTCCTGCATGAAAATGGTCGAATACGACGTCAATCCGCAGAGCCCCTACGACCCGGCTTTCGCACTCTGACAATACCGGTCAAATCCCTTGAAATCCGGCCAGAAATCGCCATTTCTTTAGGGCAGAAATCCCCTTATTCCGCTAAACCAATTTCGCGGCGTTTCCACGCTGATTCGGAGCCCTTTTGTCCCTCCCAGAAACCGCCCCCGACCCGTCCGATTACGGCGCCGATTCCATCAAGGTCCTGAAGGGCCTCGATGCGGTGCGCAAGCGCCCCGGAATGTATATCGGCGACACCGACGACGGCTCGGGCCTGCACCACATGGTCTATGAGGTCGTCGACAATTCGATCGACGAAGCGCTCGCCGGCCACGCCGATCTCATCACGGTCGAGCTGAACGCCGACGGCTCCTGCACCGTCAACGACAATGGCCGCGGCATCCCGACCGACATCCACCCCACCGAGGGCGTCTCGACCACCGAAGTGGTGATGACCCAGCTCCATGCGGGCGGCAAGTTCGACCAGAATTCCTACAAGGTCTCGGGCGGCCTGCACGGCGTCGGCGTCTCCGTCGTCAACGCGCTCTCGACCTGGCTCCGCGTCAGTGTACGCCGCAACGGCAAGATCCACGAAATGAGCTTCACGGACGGCGAACCAGACGCGCCTCTTGCCGTCACGGGCTCCTATGTGCCGTCCAACGCCAAGGGCACCTATGAGGGCCGTTCCGGCACCGAGACGACGTTCCTGCCGTCCCCCAGGACCTTCACCATGGTGGAGTTCGACTTCAAAACACTCGAACACCGCCTGCGCGAGCTCGCCTTCCTCAATTCCGGCGTCCGCATCATCCTGCGCGACTCGCGTCATCCAGAGAAGGTCGAGGTCGAGTTGCACTACGAGGGCGGGCTCGAAGCCTTCGTGCGCTATCTCGATAGCGCCAAGACTGCGCTGATTGGAACGCCGATCTACCTGATCGAGGAAAAGGATGGCATCACCGTCGAAGTCGCCATGTGGTGGAACGATTCCTACCACGAGAACGTCCTCTGCTTCACCAACAACATCCCGCAGCGCGATGGCGGGACGCATCTCGCCGGCTTCCGCGGCGCTCTCACCCGCCAGGTCGCAAGCTACGCCGAGACCTCTGGCATATTGAAGCGCGAGAAGGTCACGCTCTCGGGCGAAGACTCGCGCGAGGGCCTCACCTGCGTGCTCTCAGTCAAGGTGCCGGACCCAAAGTTTTCGTCGCAAACCAAGGACAAGCTGGTCTCCTCCGAAGTCCGCCCGGTCGTCGAAAACATCGTCAACGAAAAACTGGCGCAGTGGTTCGAGGAGCATCCGCAGGAAGCGCGAATCGTCGTCGGCAAGGTCGCTGAAGCCGCCGCGGCCCGTGAAGCTGCGCGCAAGGCGCGTGAGCTGACGCGGCGCAAATCGGCGCTCGACGTCAACTATCTCGCCGGCAAGCTCAAGGATTGCTCGGAGAAGGACCCGGCCAAGTCCGAAATCTTTCTCGTCGAAGGCGACTCCGCCGGTGGTACCGCATCGCAGGGCCGCGACCGCTTCACGCAGGCCGTGCTGCCGCTCCGTGGCAAGATACTCAATGTCGAGCGCGCCCGCTTCGATCGAATGCTGGGCTCCGAGCAGATCGGCAATCTTGTGATGGCGCTCGGCACCTCCATCGGCCGCGAAGAGTTCAACGCCGACAAGCTGCGCTACCACAAGATCATCATCATGACCGACGCCGATGTTGACGGCGCGCACATTAGAACGCTGCTCTTGACGTTCTTCTACCGCCAGATGCGCGAGCTGATCGACCGCGGCCACGTCTACATCGCGCAGCCGCCGCTTTATAAGGTCAAGCGCGGCTCGTCCGAGCAATATCTGAAGAATGAGCGCGCCCTCGAAGACTATCTGGTCGAAGGCGGCGTTGCGGACGCAACGTTCACCGAGGTGGGCGGTGCCGTGCATAGCGGCGAGGATCTGCGCGACATCGTGCGGCAATCGCGCGACATCGTCCACCAGCTCTCGACCTTCAACAGCCGCTACAGCCGCTCCATTCTCGAGCAGGCGGTGATCGTCGGCGGCCTCGATCCGGATGCCGTGGCGGATCCGGCGCGCGTGAGCGAAATCGCGATGCGCGTGGCGCGTCGCCTCGACCGTGTCTCTGACGAAGTCGAGCGCGGCTGGCGCGCCGAGCCGGACGGGCAGGGCGGCCTCGTCTTCTCGCGCACCGTGCGCGGCGTCACCGAACGCCACGAATTCGACGCGGCGCTGCTCGCCAGCGCCGATGCGCGCAAGCTCCGCCAGATGATCGAACCGCTGGCTGAAACCTTCCGGGGCGTCGCAACGCTTGCGCGCAAGGATTTGACTTCCGAAATCCATGGTCCCGCCTCGCTCTACGACAGTGTCGCCGCCGCTGGCCGCAAAGGTGTGACTCTGCAGCGCTACAAGGGTCTGGGCGAAATGAACGCCGAGCAGCTCTGGGAAACCACGCTCGATCCCAATGTCCGGACGCTGCTCAAGGTCGAGATCAAGGAGAGCGACGATCACGACCGTCTCTTCTCCGAGCTGATGGGCGATCTGGTCGAACCCCGCCGCGACTTCATCCAAGACAACGCCCTGGCGGTGGCCAATCTCGACGTCTAGAAGTCGGGCGCGCTTGGGTCCGCGTGGAGTCTCAATGGCTTCTGCGGTCTCGTGCATCTGTGCTTCCCGCGCCACAACCCCGAAAAGCACGCTTAAGCCCACATAAACCGGCCACATTTAGTTTCGACAAGCACGAAGCGCATGATGGGCTATGATCCCCCGGCTTCGGCCAGCTGGAGTCGACCGGTCGCATGCGCAAGAAGAACGCCGGGGCTCTGTTCATGGATTTCCACGTCTCGCCCGACGACCGCATCGGCTCCGTCGCGGCGAAGACCAAGGCCCGCGGCAAGACGCCCGCCGCCGCCAAACGCAAGCCCGTCAAGGGCGAGCGCGTCGAGCCTGGCTTCGGCGGTCCCGTCTATGACGATGACGAGCCTCCCAAGCGCGGGCGTCCCCCCAAAGCCAAAAAGCCGCGTTCGCGCGGCGAACGCCAGCCGATCACCTTCGGCCGCATCCTGTGGGGCCTTGCCTATTGGCTCTTCGTCCTCGGCATCTGGGGCGGCATCGCGCTGGCTGCTATCGTCGTCTATTTCTATATGCAGATGCCGCCGCAAAGCGCCTGGGCCGTGCCCGAGCGCCCGGCCAACATCCGCATCGTCGCGGCTGATGGGCAGCTGATCTCCAACCGTGGCAAGACGCGGGGGGAAGCCATATCGCTCAGGGACTTACCGCAATATGTGCCGGCCGCGTTCGTGGCTATTGAGGACAAAAGGTTCTACCAGCACTTCGGCGTCGACATCTGGGGCCTGGGGGCCGTCGCGCTCGAATCGATCCGCGCCGGACACATCACGCGCGGCGCCTCGACGCTGACCCAGCAGCTTGCCAAGAATCTCTTCCTCACGCCCGACCAGACGCTGGAGCGCAAGGTGCAGGAAGCCCTGCTCGCCCTCAATCTCGAGCGCACCTATACCAAGGACGAGATCCTCGAGCTCTATCTGAACCGTGTCTTTTTCGGCAACAACGCCACGGGCATCGAGGCTGCCGCGCAGACCTATTTCGGCAAATCCGCCCGCAACCTCTCGCTCGGCGAGGCCGCGATCCTCGCCGGCACGGTGCAGGCGCCCTCGCGCAACAATCCCAAGACCAATCCCGAAGGCGCCGCCGCCCGCGCCCGCATCGTCCTTAAGGAAATGGCCGACGAGGGCTATATCAGCGACAAGGAAGCCAAGGCCGCCGCAATCGACCCGGATCAGAAGATTCGCACCAAGGTCGCCGGCGCCGAATCCTATGTCGCCGACTGGGTCGAGAGCTTGATGACCTCCTATGTCGGGGACATCAAGGAAGACGTCGTCGTCTACACCACCATCAACTGGGACCTGCAGAAACAGGCCGAATTCCTCATCAAGGAAGCAGTAACCGAGCAAGGGCCCAAAGCCGGCTTCAGCCAGGGCGCGCTGGTCGCGCTCGACGTCGACGGCGCGGTGCGCGCCGTGGTCGGCGGTGCCGATTACCAGCAAAGCCAGTACAACCGCGCAGTCACGTCGCGGCGCCAGGCCGGATCGACCTTCAAGCCCTTCGTCTATATGGCCGCCATGGAGAAGGGCTACACGCCCGACACCCTGGCCGACGACGCGCCCATCAACATCAATGGCTGGGCCCCCGAAAATGCCGATGGCAAATATATGGGCGAGATCACGCTGCGCCAGGCGCTCGCCTATTCGCGCAATTCCGTCGCCGCCCAGCTCGCCGTCAATGTCGGCCCGGACAAGGTCGTCGAGGCCGCCCAGCGCATGGGCATTTCCTCGCCGCTGATGGCGGTGCCCTCCATCGCACTCGGCACGCAGGAAGTCTCATTGCTCGAGCTGACCGCAGCCTACGCGCCCTTCGCCAATGGCGGCAACGGCGTTATCGCCAACGTCATCACCCGCATCGAGACCGCCAAGGGCAAGGTGCTCTACGACGCCATCCCGGCCGGCCCGGGACCCGTGGTCGCGCCGCAAATTGTGGGCGAGATGAACGACATGCTCACCACCGCGCTCGAAATCGGCACCGGCAAGAAGGCCCACCTCAATGGCTGGCCCATCGCCGGCAAGACCGGCACGTCGCAGAAAGCGCGCGACGCGTTGTTCGTCGGCTACACCGCGCGCATGGTCACCGGCATCTGGCTCGGCAATGACGACGACACGCCGACCTCGCTGTCGGGGGGCTCGATCCCGACCCAGATCTGGTCCGATTTCATGACCAAGGCGCATGAGGGCCTGCCGATCACCGATCTGCCGGGCGCCTTCACTGCTGCGCCCAGCCTTGAGGGCCTCGAGCCCATGGAAGAGACGCCGCGACGCTCGACCAAGACCATCGTCGACATCTTGAGTGGATTGTTCGGCGGCGGCTAGGACGCGCAGAAGGCCCGATCAGGCCTCGAGCCCGTAGACCATCAGTTCGCGCCCATACATGCGCAGCCATTCGCGGCCGCGTTCCATATCTGGCAGGGTCCGTTCGACCACGCGCCAGAAGCGGTCGGAGTGGTTCATCTCGACCAGATGCGAAACCTCGTGCGCCGCCACATAATCGAGCACGAAGGGCGGCGCGATCACCAGCCGCCAGTTGAAATTGAGCTTTCCGCTCGATGAGCACGAGCCCCAGCGGGTCGACTGCGACCGCATGGCGATCGCGGTGACATTGACCTTGAGCCGCCTGGCATGGACGGCCACGCGCTTGGCCAGATCGTGCTCCGCTTCGATTTTCAGCCAGTCGATCAGCCGCCTTGCCCGGTGTTCGGGAGCGCCGGGGACGAGCAGGGCAAGCTCACCCTCATGCTCGCCCACCTCGACGACCCCGCGCACCCGGCCCGTGGGCACGAGCCGATGGTCGACCCCGCGCAAGGGGACGATGGCGCCGCGCACGAAGGCAACCGGCTTCACCGATGTCTCGAGATGTCCCTGCAGCCATTCGAGCTGGCGCTGAAGGAATGCATTTGCCTCGGTCCAGCGTCCATAGCGGGGCACGGTCAGCACCGGCCCCGCGCCGTGCGGCACGGTCAGCCTGTAGCTCTGCGCCCGCTTGGAAACGCGCACCTGGACCGCAACGCTCTTGCCGTCGATATTCACGTCGACGGCCGGCGGCCAGCGCTTCTGCAACAAGGGGACCATATGGAAAGGCTAAGGGGAATCGCCGACTCCGCCAATACGGAATGGGCACAAAAAACGGCGTCCTCCCGTGGGAGAACGCCTTGCAAACGGCTAAAGTCTTGAACCGTAAGTCGTATTCGAGACTTAGTGGCTCTCCGACCCGCTCCCGCCCCAATTGGGACGATTGCTGCCGCGCTGGTTCATGAAGCGGTCGAATTCCTCGCGGTCGCGGGCCTTGTGCAGGTTCCGCATATACTCGTGGAATTCACGGATCTCCTCGTCGAGTCGCTTGCGCTCCTCGTCGAGCCGCTTCAGTTGCTCGGCCCGGTAGTCGTCGAAAGCGGCATTGCCGCTCGAACGGCCCCAATTGCCATAGCTGCCGTGGTGGCGATGGCTCTGTTCATTGCACCAGGCGCGGGACTTACTCATCCACGCCTCGGCTTTCTCGGCCGAGCCGCCAAAGCGCTCGCCCCAGAGAATATAGGCGAGCATGGCGAGGCCCAGCGGCCACCAGAGAATGAACCCCAAAACCATCAGGGCGATGGTCAAGGGGCCCCATTGCGGTTTGATTATCGCGGTGTTCATTGCTTTCTCCCAGTCACGAACACTCCCGATGTGGCCCCGTTGTTCGCCCGATCAAGAAAGTGACTCACGCAATATTGCACTTGAAATGGCGGGCGGAGGTCCCCATGGCAGGGCCCTGATGGCGAAAAAAGCGGTCGAAAATGGCGCTGGATAGTGAGTTGCGCCCGCTGCTCCCGGGCAACCGACAGCCGCTGCGGCTCGCGACACTGGTCGGGTTGCGCTGGCTGGCTATCGCCGGCCAGGCCATCGGCGTGCTCTTCGTCGAGTTCGGCCTCGGCTTTCCGCTGCCGCTGGCCGAATGCCTCGCGCTCATCGCGCTGTCGGTCGTCGTCAACCTCGCTTTGCTGGTCCGCCTCGGCAATGCGAGCCGCCCCTCGGCGCTCACGGCGACCATCCAGCTTGCCTACGACCTGCTGCAGCTCGGCGGATTGCTGGCGCTGACCGGCGGGCTTCACAATCCCTTCTCGCTCCTCCTTCTCGCACCCGTCTCGGTTTCGGCGACGACGCTGCCGCAACGGTCCACCATGATCCTCGCCGCGCTCGCGATTGCGATCGCATCGGCCATTGCAATGTTCCATCTGCCGCTGCCCTGGGACCCCAATCAGCGCATCGTCTTCGACCGCGTCTATGTGATCGGCATCTGGGTAAGCCTGATCTGCGGCGTCGTCTTCGTCACGGCCTATACCAACCGCGTCGCGCATGAAGCGCGCCAGCTCGCCGACGCGCTGACGGCAACCGAACTCGCCCTCTCGCGCCACGAGCAGCTGAGCGCCCTCGATGGCCTGGCCGCCGCCGCGGCGCATGAGCTGGGGACGCCCCTCTCCACCATCGCGCTTGCGGCCAAGGAGATGCGCGCCGACATTCCGCCCGGCCCGCTCGCCGACGATGTCGAGCTGATCATCGCGCAATCGGCGCGCTGCCGCGCCATCCTCGGCAAGCTGAGGAATCTGCGCGCCGGTTCCGGCGATCCCTTCGCCGCCTTGCCGCTCGGCGAAATCCTTGCCGAAGTCGCCAAGCCTCTCGAGGGTCTCGGCAAGACGATCACCATCGCCACCCAGGGCGGCAGCGATCCCGAACCGGTCCTGCCGCGCAATGTCGGGCTGCTCTACGGGCTCGGCAACCTCATCGAAAATGCCACGCAGTTTGCAAAGCGTTCGGTAGCCATCGA
This sequence comes from Devosia sp., assembly GCA_035549855.1. GTDB lineage: Bacteria > Pseudomonadota > Alphaproteobacteria > Rhizobiales > Devosiaceae > Devosia_A. The sequence goes on from DASZPY010000023.1 coordinate 40,664, forward strand.
GGCCTTCTGGGACCGCACTTCGCTCGGCGTCACCATTACCGACGATGGTCCCGGTTTCCGCGAGGACCTGCTCGCCCGGCTGGGCGAACCCTATCTCACGACCCGCGCGCGGACGCAGGACGGCTCCGACCAGCCGGGCGGCCTCGGCCTCGGCATCTTCATCGCGAAAACGCTGCTCGAACGCACCGGCGCAAGGCTGTCCTTTGCCAATGCAGACCCTGAGGGCCATGCCCGCGTCCGGATTGCATGGTCTCGCAAGGACATCGAGGCCGGCAACTTTGACGTTTCGCGTGCGATTGCCTAAATGGTGGGCAGTATGAGCACCGTCGAAGACCTTCTCGCGGCCGATCGCAGCCTGCTTCTCGTTGACGACGACAAGGCTTTCCTCACCCGGCTGGAACGGGCGATGGAAAAGCGCGGCTTTGCCGTGCGCAGCGCCGACACCGTGGCCGGCGGCCTCAGCGCTATTGCCGCCGAGCCGCCCGCCTATGCCGTTGTCGACCTCCGCCTCGAAGACGGCAACGGCCTCGACGTCGTCGATGCGCTGCACAAGCGGCGCCCCGACGCGCGCGCCGTGGTCCTTACCGGCTACGGCAATATCGCGACCGCCGTGACGGCCGTGAAGCTGGGCGCCGTCGACTATCTCAGCAAGCCCGCCGACGCCGACGACGTGATCAACGCGCTTCTCGCGACCGGCGAAGCGCCGCCCGCTCCACCCGAAAATCCGATGTCGGCCGATCGCGTGCGCTGGGAGCACATCCAGCGGGTTTACGAGCTCTGCGACCGCAACGTCTCCGAGACCGCGCGCCGGCTCAACATGCACCGGCGCACCCTGCAGCGCATCCTCGCCAAGCGCGCGCCCAAATGACGCGAAGCGTCATCCCCGCGAAGGCGGGGATTCACTCGACGAGGTTCCTATGACCGTCACGCTCCATTTCCACGGCGCATCCGGCACCGTGACCGGCTCCTGCTACCGCATCGTCCACGACAAAGGGCAGTTCCTCGTAGATTGCGGCATGTTCCAGGGCAACAAGACGGTCCGCGACCTCAACTACAAGCCGTTCCCCTTCGACGCCCGGGGTATCGACTTCGTCCTGTTGACGCATGCGCATATCGACCACGCGGGCCTCTTGCCCAAACTCAGCAAGCAGGGCTATCGCAAGCCCATCTGGATGACGGCGCCCACTTCTGGCCTGCTCGAATATCTGCTGCCCGACGCAGCGGGCATTCAGGAAAGCGAGGCCGAACAGGAAAGCCGCAAGCGCGGCCGCCGCGGCGACGCACCGGCCGAGCCGCTCTATATGATGCAAGACGCCACCGAGACTCTGAAGCACCGGCAGACCACTGACTACGAGCAGTGGATCGAGCCCGGTCCCGGCGTCAGGGCGCGCTACTGGAATGCCGGCCACATCCTGGGTTCGGCCTCGGTGGAAGTCGAAATCGAGGATGCCGGCAAGAAGATCACCGTGCTGTTCTCGGGCGATATCGGCCCCGATGAAAAGGTGTTCTACAAATCGCCGGATGCACCGGCCGGCTTTGACTACATCCTGTCGGAATCGACCTATGGCGGGCGCGAACGCGCCGATTACACGCTGGACCAGCGCCGCGAGGCCCTGAAGACCGAGATCAACGACGCGCTGAAGCGGGGCGGCAATCTCGTCATCCCGGCCTTTGCCGTGGAGCGCAGCCAGGAGCTGCTGCATGACATCGGCGTGCTGATCAAATCGAACGAGATCTCACCGAGCCTGGTCTTTCTCGACAGCCCGCTCGCGAGCAAGGTCACCGCCGTCTACAAGAAATATGCCGGCATGTTCGACGATGTCGATCTGAGCGCCAGCGAGCTGTTCAACGATCCGCGCTTCCGCATCGTCGAGGCGGTGGACGAGAGCAAGGCGATCAACCAGATCAAGGGCGGCGCCATCATCATGTCAGCTTCGGGCATGGCGGACGCCGGGCGCATCAAGCATCATCTGCGCAACAATCTGCCGCGCGCCAATGCGACGGTGCTGTTCGTGGGCTATCAGGCCCCGGGCACGCTGGGCCAGATCATTCTCTCCGGCGCGCGGGACGTGCGCATCCACGGCGAAGTGGTGCCGGTGCGGGCCCGCATCCGGTCGATGGGCAATTACTCGGCCCATGCCGATCATTCCGAGCTGATGGCGTGGATCCGGGGGCGGTTGCCGGCGCATGGCGCGATCTTCCTCACCCATGGTGAGGACGAAGAACGCCAGGCATTGCGCAAGGCCCTGCTCGACAGCGGCGTCGCGGGCGACCAGGTGATCTTGCCGCTGCTCGATGATGCCGTGGAGCTTCGCGCCGGTGGCGCCGGTCGCGTGCAGGCTCCGACGGCGCGCCGCCTCGACCTCAACCAGATCAATGCCGACTGGCACAACGCCTATGCAAGCTTCATCATCGATCTGAGTCACCGCCTGCAATCGGCGCCGTCCGATGCAGAGCGGCTGCGGATCATGGCCGGGCTCAAGGACGAGCTTGGCGTCGCGCCGGTAATCCCGGTGGCAACGCCGATCACGCCGGTCGCGGCGACTGGAACGGTGATCCATGCCGAGCCGAGCGGCGAATGATCAGGGCTGCGGTTCGTAAGGGTCCATCAGCTGGTGCACCCGGTCGGCCCCGAGCCGCACGAGCTTGAGCATCATCGCTCGCCGCCGCGCCGGCGGGAGCGCGAAGTCCAGCGCGGGCCGCAATATCTCCGCGCCATGCGCATCGGCGACGATCAGCCCCTCGCTTTCGGGGAAGATTTGGGCATCGAGCTCGGGCGGCTTTGCGAAATAGAAGCGGTCACAATAGTCCTTGTAGTCGGGCCATTTGCCGTCGACGCGGTAGTCGATCACGCTCGACTTGATTTCGACGATCCAGATTTCGCCTTTGGGGCCGACGCCCAGCACATCGGCGCGCCGGCCGTTGGCCAGCGGCACTTCGGCGAAGCAGCAGAAATCATGGACGGAGCGCAGGAACCGCATCACCCCGCGCTGCGTCCTCAGCGCCGTAGGCGACTGCCTCAGATCGACGATCTGCGGCAGCTCAGGCATCGGCGCCTGCCGTCGCCTGTGCGGCCCGGCGCCGTTCGAGCGTGCCGGTAAGCAGCAGCCCGGCAAGGATCACCGGCAGCACCAGCAGATATGAGAAGCGGATGCCCAGATGCTCGGCGACGAAGCCGAGGAGGGGCGGCCCGAGGAAGAACACCACGAACGAGACCTGCGCCAGCGCTGCGACATTGACGGCGGCGGGGCGGTCGGTGCGCTGCGCCGCCGCCGAAACCGTCAGCGGATAGACGCAGCTGCAGCCCAGCCCGATCATGCCGAAGCCGGCAATGGCGGCATAGGGATGGGGCGCAAGGCCGATGAGCAGGCTTCCGGTCGCCGCGATGGCGAGCATCGTCGTCGCGACGGCGCGCGGTCCGAACCGGTCGACCACCGGATCGGCGAACAGCCGCCCGATGGCCATGAGGGCGGTGAACACCGTGAGGCTCAGCCCGCCGATGAAGGGCGCCACAGCGAACACGTCCTGCATATAGATCACCGACCAGTCGACACCCGTGCCTTCGATGAGGAAGGCGGCCACCGCGATCACGCAGAGCGGCAGGAGCCCGAGATTGGGCAGCGCGATCCGGTGCGTCCCGGCCTCGTGCTCCATGCTGTCCGGCCGCGCCGGTGCATTGCGCATGCCGGGCAGCAGGATGACACTGGCAATCACCACGATCGCGAAGGCGACACCCGTATGCGTCACCACCGGGACACCCGCCTGGCGCACGCCGGCCGCGATCAGTGCCGTCACGAAGAAGCCGAGGCTCCACATGCCATGCGCGCGATTCATCACGCGCCGGCCGAGCTGCGCCTCGATGCGGTCGGCCTCGAGGTTGAGATTGATCTCGAGCATTCCCGCCAGCACGCCGGCGACGAACAATGCGGCAAAGACCATCCACGCCGTCGGCAGCCAGGGGATCAGCGCGTAGCACGCGGCGGTCCCGATGACCGTGAGGAAGGCCGTGAGGCGCGCGCCCATCCGCGCGATCAGCGGGCTCGACAGCGTCAGCGAAACCAGTGAGCCGAGCGCCATGGCGATGAGGGTCAGGCCGAGCTGCGCCTTGTCGAGCTGCAGGTGCGCCTGCACATCCGGCAGGCGGCCGAGCAGCGCGCCGAGCGCGAAGGCGAACAGGAAGAAGCAGGCATAGACCCGGTGCTGCGGCTGTATCCGCATCACTCGACTCCGTGTGGCACCGGCTTGCTGCCCAATGCTCCGGCGAAAATAAAGCTCAGGACGACCAATGGCATGCCGATGCCGAACGACCACGCGATGCCCCAATGCTGGGCGATGAATCCCAGCAATGGCGGCGCCAGGAGGAACGTCACGAACGAGGTCTGCGCCAGCGCGGCGACATTGACGGCCGCGGGCCGGTCGGTGCGCTGCGCCGCCGCCGACATCGCCAGCGGAAATATCGCGGACGAACCGACGCCGAGCAGCGCGAAGCCCAGCAGCGAGACCCATTCGGCTCGCGAGAAGAACACCAGCACGATCCCGACTGCCATGATGCCGAGCAGCACGCGCGCAACCGATGTCGGTGAATAGCGCTCGACGATGCCATCGGCAAAGAAGCGGGTCAGCGCTTGCGCGCCCGCGCCGAGCGTCACCGCCAGCGCGGCAATGAAGGGCAGCGAGTCGAAGATGTTGCGCATATAGATCACCGACCAGTCCATATAGCCGCCCTCCATCGCCATGGCGGCGAGCGTGACGGCAACCAGCGCGAGGATTCCGCCATTGGGCGTTGCGAATTTCGGCGTGTCGGCATGCGTGCCGGCGCGTGCGGGTGCCGGATCGAACTGGCCGAGGATCAGCATTGTCCCGATGGCGATGATCGGAATCATGGCGAGCAGATGCACCTGCGGGCTGATCCCGAGCTGCGCGATGCCTCCGCCTACGAGTCCCGCGCTGAAGAAGCCGAGACTCCAGAAGGCATGCGCACGGTTCATGATGCGGCGCCCCACCAGGTGCTCGGTCCGATCCGCCTCGAGATTGAGGATGGTTTCGATGCCGCCGATGACGAGACCCACCGGAATCAGCAGGACGAAGAAAGCGATCGGATTGGGCGCGAAGCCGGCCAGCGCGTAGCAGACCGACAGCAGCGGGATGAGAATGAGGATGGCGCGGCGATAGCCGATCCTTTCGAGCAGTGGCGGCCCGAAGGTCAGCGAGATCAGCGTGCCGACCGGCGCGCCGATCAGCCCGAAGCCGAACGCGCCTTCCTCGACGCCCATGGCGTGCCTTATGTCGGCGAAGCGCGGGAAGATGTTTCCCATCGCGAACGAATACACGGCAAAGGCACCGAACACCTTGTGTTCGGGCGGCAGCGCGAGGCCGAATTTCATGGCTGGATCGACTCTGGATTCGAGAGCCGGAACCTAGTGCATCGGCCCAAAAAGTGGAAACCCGAAAATCGGGCCTAGACTACGACCTGCAGCTCGTCGTTCAGCACCTCTGCCCCGCGGTCGGGCGTGCGGATAATCTCGATGCGCCGAAAATGTCCGCCCGTACCGCGGCGGGGGTCGGTACCGTCCGTTTCGAGCCGGTTGCGCCGATCGGGACCGAAATAGGTCGAGGTCTCGTAGTAGATTTGTGGCGTTCCGACCTGCCGCGCGATCCGCTCCTGCAACTGGCGGATGCCGAAGGGCAGGGCAATCACATCGTCGAAGCCCATATTGATGCAGCCCTTGATCTCTTCGAGCGAGGGGCTGCGCGCGAAATAGATGATCGGCGAAAATCTCAGCTTCAGAGCCGGCGAGAATCGGATGGCGTCCGCCATCGGCTTCAGCGATTGCAGATCCGGCACGGCGGTGCAGAGGAAGAACACCAGCGGCGTCTGCTGCATCTGGGCTTCCGCCTTGGCGAGGCTGCGATAGGGCAGCACCGGGTCGAGCCCGGCATTCTGCGCCAGCGTTGTCAGCGAGTAAGCGGCCCCATCCTGTGGGCCCACCACGAAAGCCGCTGCATTCATGGGTTCCGACCTTCCGGCAGTCCTGTCTCACCTTCTCCGCCGGGGCGCTGAAGAATGCGTTAAGGCGGATTGCCCACTTCGCCGCGGAATAGCGGTCCATGCGTCCGGAACAGCGCCGCCAGGCGATCGGCCACGGTGCGCACCTCGCGGCTGTGCCGCTCGTCATGGTGCGTCACCAGCCATTGCTCTGTCTCGAGCTCAGCGATCGCCTGGCCCTGGATGCGCACCAGCCGTTCGTCGCTATCGCCCGCAAAGCAGGGCAGGACCGCGATCCCGGCACAGGCGGCGACGAGCTCCCTTACGGAATGCGCGTCATTGCCGCGCAAAGCGACGCGATCGCCGTGATGCGCCATCAGCCAGCGGGCCGATTGCACGTCGGCGGCTTCGCCGGTGACGCCGACGAACAGCCCCGCCTTGACTCCATTGATGAGCTGCCGCCCCGCATAGAGCGCATGCGCGACACGGCCGACCTGCCGTCCAGCAAGATTGGTCTCCGTGGGCCGTGCGCTGCGCACGCCGATATCGGCATTGCGCCGGCCGATATCGACCTTGGCATAGGCGGTGACGAATTCGATGCGGAAAGGATCGGCCGCGTCCCAGACCTCGCCGATGTGGCGCGCAATGAAATCGGTCGTCCACGTCCCGGCCGAGACGCGAACGACCCGGTCGCCGATCTCGCCGTCGCGCCAGCGGGTCAGCGACAGCATGGCGCCCTCCACCTCCTCGGCGCGCCGCAGCAATTCCTCCCCGGCACGGGTGAGGGTGTAGCCCGTATGCGCGCGGTGGAAGAGCGGCTCGCCCACCTGCCGTTCGAGCGCCGCGACGCGGCGGCCAAGCGTCGCCGCGCTCAGTTTCGTGGTGCCTGTCGCGGCACTGAGGCCTCCCAGCCGCGCCACGTCCAGAAACAGTTTCAGATCGTTCCAGTCTATGCTCATTTCATTTCTGCAAAGCCAGTAGCGCAGCTGGTTGTAGCAAAAACACCGGACAAGGCGCAAATCTTCCACACCACGGACGCCTCCAGCTCCCAGTGCGGCCAAGTGGCATTGCAATCCTGATGGCATGAAGGAGACCGATCATGTTTGACCGGCTGAAAGCCCGTTTCGGCTCATGGCGCGCCTATCGCGACACGGTGCGTGAACTGAGCGCGCAGTCCGACTGGATCCTGCGTGACGCGGGCATCCCGCGCGGCGACATCAAGCGCCGCGCCGCCCTGGGCCGCGGCTACAAGGGCAAATGACGGGATGGCCGGCGCGGAGGCTCGAACTGGGACCCGCGCCGGCCGGCGGGATCACATGAAGAGATCAACGAAGCCGAATTTGGTGACGTCGACCAGGCCCAGATCGGTGAGCCGCAGTTCCGGGATCACCGGCAGCGCCACGAACATGTGCTGGATGAGCGCGTTGTGCATGGTGCAGCCGCACTGCACCATCGCCACACGCACGGCCTCGGCCTTCTGCGCGACGATCTCGGCGCGTTCGCTCGACATCATGCCGGCGATGGGCAGTTCGACCAGCGCCAATTCCTTGCCCTTCGAGAAGACGACGAAGCCGCCGCCCACTTCCTGCAGGCGGTTGGCGGCGAGCGCCATGTCGTCGCGATTGGTGCCGATGACCACCATGTGGTGGCTGTCATGCGCGACGGTGGCGGCGACGCCGCAATCGGTGGCGTAGGTGAAGCCGGACACGAATCCGTTGCTGACCTTGCCGTTCGCGTGGTGGCGATTGATGACGGCGAGCTGGGCAACGTCCTGCGTCCGATCCGGCTGCACCAGCCCGTCCTCGACCGCGAGGGTGCGTTCCAGCGCACGCGTGTTGGTCTTGTTCTCGATCATGCCGATGACCCGCGCAGTCACCGAGTTCCTGCCTGCCGGCGCGGCGATCTCGAAATCCTTGGCGCTGATGGTGCGGCCCACTTTGACGGTGTTGCGCACGAAATCCGGATAGGGATAGGGCGCGATGTCATCGGTCAGGGCCCCGGCTTCCGCAATGAGTGTTCCGCGCGCGATCACCACCTCGATCGGCAACTCGACAAGATCGGAGCTGATGACGACGTCGGCGCGGCGCCCCGGCGTGATCGAGCCGAGCTCGCGCTCGAGCCCGAAATGCAGCGCCGTGTTGAGCGAGGCCATCTGGATCGCCGTAATCGGCTTCAGCCCCTGCGCGATGGCGTAGCGCACCACGTGATCGATATGGCCTTCCTTGACCAGCGTGGTCGCAAACCGGTCGTCCGTGCACAGGATGAAATTGCGCGGATCGAGCCCGAGCTCGGTGATCGCCTTGACCTGCGGCGCGACATCGTACCAGGCCGAGCCGAAGCGCAGCATGGCCCGCATGCCGCGACGTACCCGGGCGATCGGATCCTCGAGACGGGTGCCTTCGTGATCATCGGCGGGTCCGCCTGCGACATAGCCGTAAAACGGTCTGCCCAGGTCGAGCGCCGCATAATGACCGCCCACGGTCTTGCCGGCGCGCTGCGTGACGGCGATCTCGGCCAGCATCTTGGGATCGTTCGCCGCGACGCCGGGAAAGTTCATCATCTCCCCGAGCCCGATGATGTTGGGCCAGCTCATGGCTTCGGCGACATCGTTCTCGTCGATCGAGGCGCCCGGAGTCTCGAGGCCCGGCGCGGCCGGAACGCAGCTCGGCATCTGGACGAACACATTGGTCGGCATCGCTGCCGCCTCGTCATGCATCAGCCTGACGCCCGGCAGGCCGAGCACATTGGCGATCTCGTGCGGATCGATGAACATGGTGGTCGTGCCGTGCGGGATCACCGCGCGGCAGAATTCGGTGACCGTCAGCATGCCGCTCTCGACATGCATGTGCCCGTCGCAGAGGCCCGGCACGAG
>DASZPY010000024.1:0-13781 GCA_035549855.1 Devosia sp.
CCCCGCGATAGCAGAGGATGGTCGAGAAGTAAGGGCGCTCGTCATGCGCGAAATCGCGGAGAGGCGTGATGCGCTGGCGCGGCGTGGTCGCATGCTCCACGACGATCGCATTTACGGCGTGGCCGGTTTCCTCGAGCAGCGTGCGGATACGGTCGAAGTGCTTGCCGATCTTGATGAGGGCGACGGACGGCGCGGCTTCGAGCTCACGGCGCAGCGCCGCGTCGTCGAGCGGGGCGGGCAAAATCTTCAACGTTTCGTTGCGGGCCGCGAGAGGCCGGGCGATCGCAGCGGCAGCGGCGGTGAGCGAGGTGACGCCGGGCACGATGTCGAGCGCGATTTTGCCCGCGAGGCGGGCGAGCAGGTACATGGCGGAGCCGTAGAAGAGCGGATCACCCTCGCAGAGCCAGACGACGTCGCGGCCGAAATCGACGTGACCGCGCAGGGTTTCTGCCGCAGCGTCGTAGGCGGCCTGTGCCGGCCCGCGTTCGGCGGTCATCGGGATGGGAACAGGCATCAGGGTCGCGGTCGCCGAGACATGTCCGCGCGCGATCTCGAAGGCGAGCGCAGACTCCTCGCCGGTCGAGGGGTAGGCGACCACATCGGCCGCCCCGATGATGCGCGCGGCCTTGAGGGTCAGCAGTTCGGGATCGCCCGGACCGACGCCGACGAGACTGAGGCGGCCGCTCATTTCGCGATCCCCGGCTTGGTGACGCTCCACTGCGTCACGGCCATGCGCGGCCGCAAGACGCGATGCGTGCCGACCATATCGAGGCTTGAGACTTCGATGCGGCTCAGCTCGCCGCCGAGGCGGGCGTGGCGTTCGTAGAGGGCCTGCTCGCCCTCGACGGTCACGGCGTTGGCGACGAAGCGGCCGCCACCGCGCAGCGCGTCCCAGCAGGCATGGAACAGCGTCTCGTTGGCGACGTCTCCGCCGAGGAAGATCGCGTCGGGCACGGGCATGCCGAGGAGACTGTCGGGGGCTTCGCCGTTCTCGATGCGGATGCCGGGAACGCCGAGCCGGTCGGCATTGACCGCAATCATCTGCAGCCGCTCGCCCTCACGCTCAAAGGCGATGGCTTTGGCATCGCGCGCAGCGCGCATCCATTCGATGGCGATGGAGCCGCAGCCAGCGCCGACATCCCAGAGCAAGGCGCCGGGATAGGGGGCGAGCCTGGCCAGGGTTGCGGCGCGGACTTCACGCTTGGTCAACTGGCCATCATTGACGAAGGCATCATCGGAGAGGCCGATCAGGCCGAAGAGCGGCGCACCGGCATCAGCGATGCAGTCGATGGCGAGGACATAGAACGGCCCGGGCTGTAGCGCGAAACCTTCCGCAGTGGCGCCGCTCACCTTTTCATCGGGGCTGCCGAGATTTTCGAGGACAGTCAGGACCGACCGCCCATAGCTGCGCTCGACGAGGAGGCGCGCGACATGTGGAGCCGTCGTCTCGTCGGTGGTCAGCGCCAGGATGCGGTTGCCGGGCGTGACATGCGGATGGATGAGCTCGGGCGGGCGGGCGTGAAGCGAGATCGTGGTCAAATGCTGCAGCGGCCAGCGCAGGCGCGACGCGGCGAGCTGGAACGAGGACGGACCGGGATAGAGGCGGTATTCGCCCGGCTCAAGATGCGGCACCAGCGTGGAACCGATGCCGAACCACAGCGGATCGCCCGATGCGAGGATGACGGTGGAGGTATCGCGGTAGTGCTTCACCTGCTCGAGCATGGCCTCGAGCGTAGGCTTCCATTTCGTGCCGTTGCGGAGGTTCGCCACCAGGCGTTCGGGACCGAGCACGGTACCGGCGGTGGTGACGAGCCGGCGCAGCTGCGGGGCAAGGGCATCGACCCCGCCTTCGCCGACGCCGATAATGTCGAGCCATTCGGTCATGCCGCGATGTTCCGGGCGATGGCATTGAGCGCCGCGCTGGCCATGGCGGAGCCGCCGCGGCGGCCGAGTACGGTGATGAAAGGCACATCGCGGATGTCGAGCGCGAGCTCGGCCTTGGCCTCCTCGGCGCCGACGAAGCCAACGGGAGTCGCGATGATCGCGGCGGGCCTGGGGGCACCGGCGTCGAGCAGCTCAAGCAGATGAAACAGCGCCGTCGGCGCATTGCCGATGACGACGATGGCGCCGGAAAGGCGCGGCTTCCACAGCTCGACCGCTGCAGCGGAGCGCGTGGTGCCGAGCCGCTTTGCAAGCTCGGGCACGGTGGGTTTGTTGAGCGTGACTATGAGCTCGTTGCCGTGGAGGTGGCGATGCGAGATCCCGGCGCGCACCATTTCGCAGTCGCAGAAGATGATTGCCTTTTCGACGAGGGCGAATTCGATCTTCTCGACGGCATCCTCGCTGGCGCGCAGATGCTGCGGCAGGTCGATGAGGCCGGAGGCGTGGATCATGCGGATCGCGACGTCGTGCAGGACCGGATCGAGTCCGCTGAGATCGGCTTCGGCGCGGATGGTCTTGAAGCTCTGCGCGTAGATGGCTTCCGGATCGCGGAGATAATCGATCATTTGCCACGCTCCTCGCGGGCGAGCTTGCCCTGGATGCGCGGCAGCGTCACCGGTCCGAGCGGGTGTTGCGCGTGGGGATAAGGATGATGGTGGTGGTCGCCGCCGTGATCGTGCGCGATGCCGAGGCGATGCAGCGCGTCGTGGTCATGATCGTGATTGTGGAGGGGCGTCCAGGGGAGGCCGTGCTTTTTGCAGAAGGCTTCGTCGCGGCAGGAGCTGTCGCAATCGCCGCCGCAGGGGCAGTTCTCGAGGCCGCCGCCAATGCCCTCGACGTGATGATGATGGCTTTCCTGCTTCAGCCCCACTTCGGCCTCGAAGCCGAGGACCTGCTCGCGATATTTGCACATGGCGCAGTTCATGAGGTTCTGGCCGATGAGCATCTCGCGGATGCGATCGAGCAGGGTGTCGATGACCAGCGGATGATCGGCGAGATAGGGCGCGTTCAGGATCTCGACATTGGGATATTTTCGCTGTGCGGCTTCGGCCGCATCGTAGATGCGCTTCACCAGTACGCCAGTGAACAAGAAGTAGGGGAAGACTACGATGCGGCGGTACCCGAGCCTGACGGCGTGATCGAGTGCCGGGGTTACAAGCGGAAAGGTGACGCCGGAATAGGCGATCTCGCCCCAGCCGAAGCCCATGCCTTCCCACAGCATGCGCATGACTTTCGCGACGTTGGAATTGGCGTCGGGATCGGAGGCGCCACGGCCGACGACGAGCAGCAGGGTCTCCTCGCGCGAGATCTGACGGGGCGATGTCTTCAGCCCTTCCTCGATGCGGTCGCCGGCGGCGCGCAGCATCCTGAGATCGACGCCGAGCTCGCGGCCATAGGTGATGCGGAAACCCGGATGCGCCGCCTCATAGGTCTTGAGCACGGCTGGAATGTCGTTCTTGGCGTGCCCGGCGGCGAAGAGCATGCCGGGAGCCGCGAGGACGTGGCGCGCACCCTGCTCACGCAGCCGATCAAGGCCGAGATGAATCACGGGGTTGGCGAATTCGAGATAGCCATATTCGACGGGGACGCCGGGAAGCCGCGCCTTGAGCTCGTCGGCCAGTACGGCAAACTCACCGACGGCGAGCTGGTTGCGGCTGCCATGGCCGCACAGCATCACGCCGGTGCCCGGCGGCAATAAAGGAAGCTCGCTCATCTCACTCCGCAGCTCCGGGCTTGGCCCCCGATTTGGGTCGGCCGCACCGGACATGTGTTTCATCCCGTCACCAGGATGCTGCCATGCACCGGTTTAGGCGGGGCGATCCTGATGGTCAATCAACGGCTTGAGGCTGTCGCCAATGCACCTGAAAATCATTCGCGGAGACAAGGGCTTGCCCCGATGTTGCGGGGCGGCTAAGCCGCGTCGGCGACAATCTTCCAGTTTCGAATCCCACAAGCGTCAGGTGGCCATGGCCCTGCCTCTTACCACGCGCATTGCCCTCGGCTCGCTCGCCGTGGGCCTAGCCGTGCTGGCGCTCAAGGCGCTGGCGGCGTGGCTCACCGGGTCGATCGCACTTTATTCGGACGCGCTCGAGAGCGTGGTCAATGTGGTCACGGCAGGGGTTGCGCTGGGCGCCGTCACGCTGGCCGCGCGGCCGGCGGATGCAGCTCTGCCCTATGGCTATCACAAGGCCGAGTATTTCTCGGCGGTGATCATCGGGGTGTTCATTGGCCTCGCGGCGCTGGCGATCTTTGCCGAGGCCTGGCGCGGATTCACGACGGAACACAGCTTCAAGGCGGATCCGGTGGGGCTCGGGGTCAGCGTCGCGGCCACGGTGCTGAACGCCGTCTGGGCGTGGTTCCTGCTCAGAACCGGCGCGAAGGAGCGCTCGCCTTCGCTCAGTGCCGATGGACGGCATCTCGCGACGGATGTGATCTCGACGCTTGGCGTGTTGATCGGCGTGCTGCTCGCGGTCGCGACGGGCTACGCCAAGCTCGATGCGATTCTCGCGGCGCTGGTGGGCATCACGATTCTCTGGTCGGGCTGGCGGCTGATCCGGGAGAGCGTGATCGGGCTTATGGATGTGGCGGTCGATCCCAAGAAGCTCGCGCTGATCCGCGAGATCATCGCGGCCAATGCCGAGGGCGCGATCGAGGCACACGACATCCGAACGCGGCAGGCGGGCAAGATGACCTTCATCGAGTTCCACCTCGTGGTGGCCGGCAGCATGAGCGTCGAGACGGCGCATCAGATCTGCGATCAGATCGAAGCCAAGCTGCGCGAGGGCGTCGAGGATGTGCAGATCACCATCCATGTCGAGCCCGAGGAAAAGGCCAAGCATACGGGGATCGTCGTCGTCTAGCGGCCGCCTCTGGCCCGCCGCGATTCCCCTGGCGCGAATTTTCCACGACATCGAACACAAATGTTCCCGTTCAGGCTGCCGCCTCATTTGAGTCCATTTCAGGCCTAAGGTCTTACCGACGGTGAGGGGGCGAACCGGTCGTTCTGGCGAGAACCGGCCAGGCCAGGGGAGTATCGAGTGTTGGCCCAACTTCGCCTCGCGCTTTGGCGCGACAACCCGCTATTTTGGCGCGACAGCCCTTTGTTCAGGGCTTCAATCATCATCATGACGTTCCTGATGCTGGTCACGGCCGTGACCTTCTTCATGCCGCGGCAATTCGCAGATGCCGCGACGGGAACCACTAAACCGGCACTGGTCACCGCGCCCTGGTCGACGCCGCAAAAGGCGACGCCGCCCAAGGATCTGGTGACCGCGACATTCGACGCGCTGACTCCCGAACTGGGCAAAGTTCCGGCGAAGCGTATCGTGCAGACGCTGGCGGTTTCGCCTTCCGGCACGTTGCCGGACAGCATCGCGGCGCCGGCGCCGCTGGCCCCCGAGGTGGTGGCCGAGGCTGAGCCGGTCGCGAGCAGCGAACCGCTGACGGTGGCGAGTGCCGACCCGGTTGTGACCGTGCCCGAGATCGCGAGCGATCCCAACACGCTGATCGCGACCGAAAGCGTCAATGTGCGTTCCGGGCCGGGCAAGTCGAGTGGCCGCGTGTTCGTGCTCGAGGCGGGCGCGAGCGTGACAGTGAGCGAGACCTCCAAGGGCTGGCTGCACATTACGGATGGCGACGACCGCGATGGCTGGGCCTATGGCGAATCGTTCGACGCGCAGGCCGTCGAGGCCCTGACGGTGCCGGAAGCGACCGACGTCGCGGTGGCGACGGCAACGGATGTGGCGCCGCCGCCGGCCGATACGGCAAAAGTTCTCGGCCAGGGCGTAACGGTGCGCTCGGGCCCGGGCAAATCCAACGGGGCGCTGTTCGCGCTGGCGGGAGGCACGAGCGTCACCGTGCTCGAGAACCAGAAGGGCTGGCTCAAGATCACCGATCCGAAAGGACGGACCGGCTGGGCCTACAAGGACTTCCTGAGCCGAAGTTAGAGGCTCGCCATGCGGGGCCGCATGGTGCTGGCGCTGACGGTTGCGCTGGTGGAGCAGGCACGACGTCCATGGATCGTCGATGGCCAGATCGTGGGGATGATCGGGCCGCGGCTGCGGCTGCTGGCGCCGGAGGGTGCGGTTGCAGACACAGAGGCGCGAATAGAGGGAGAACTCGTGCACGCAATTTCGGTACCGGAGGTCGTGATTCCGCCGGAGGATCGAAAGCATCCGACCGAGTGACACAGCTATCGGCCTCAACTGCCGTGCGTGTGGCCGCCCCCTCCACCATGCTTCGCATGGTCCCCCTCCCCCGTACGCATACGCTACGGGAGAGGAGCGCCGACTGCGCCCTCAGTGCTCGTGGGTACACTCGTGGTGGTCGCTGAGAACTTCCATGACCCGGCATTCGCCAACGGTGCCGTGGTGGCGACTTTCGAGCATGGCGTTCAGTTCGGCGCGGAGCGCTGTGAGGCGGGAGATGCGCTCGTCGACTTCAATCAGACGGCCGCGGACGAGGTCATCGATATCGTCGCAAGGCGCGTCCTTGTGGCCGGCTATGCGGAGCATCGCCTTGAGGCTCGGCATGGGAAAGCCCATGGCGCGGGCATGGGCGATGAAGCGCAGGCGGTCGCGGGCAGCGCCGTCGTAGCGGCGCTGATTGCCCTCGGTTCGCGGTGGCGGCGGGAGCAGACCCACGGATTCGTAATAGCGGATGGTAGGAATCTTGACGCCGCTGTCGGTGGCGAGATCGCCGATCGAATAATCGCGCATGGTCAGTCAACTCCGAATATGTGGCCGCCCCCTCCACCAGCCTTCGACTGGCCCCCCTCCCCCGTGCTGCGCACAGGTGAGGATGGGGGTTGAACCTCTAGTCGCTAGAGCAATTACATAGTGTGCCGGGACCGAGAATCATAGGGTTTCGGATGAGCGCCGGACACGACCACGCCCATACTTTCGATGGGATGAATGACGACTACAAGCGCCGGCTGATCGCCGTGACGGCAATCAATATCGGCATGTTCGTGGTCGAGATGACGGCTGGGCAACTCAGCGGCTCGCAGGCGCTGAAGGCCGATGCGCTCGATTTCTTCGCCGACGGGATCACTTATGCCCTGAGCTTCTGGGCCATCGGGCGGCCGCAACTGGTGCGGACGGGGGCGGCGCTGCTCAAGGGGGTCAGCCTGTTCGCGATGGGCGTATGGATCGCGGCGACGACGCTCTACCAGTTCTTCGTGTTCGGCATCCCGACGGCCGAAGTGATGGGAGCGATCGGCTTTGCGGCGCTGGCCGCCAATCTGCTCTCGGTCTACCTGCTGATGGCCTACAAGGACGGCGACGCCAATATCCGCTCGGTGTGGCTGTGCTCGCGCAACGATGCCATCGGCAATGTTGCGGTGATGGTGGCTGCCGGCTTCGTCGCGGTGCTCAACTCCGGCGCGCCGGATTTGGTCGTCGCCGGAGTCATGGCGGCGCTGTTCCTGTCGAGCTCGTATCAGATCCTGAGGCATAGCTGGGCCGAATGGCAGCATGAGCGGGAGCATAAGGGGCACGAGCATGGCCCTGAAGACCACGATCATGCCCATGATGAGGAAGATCATTGATGTTGATAGAAGGGGCTGACGCCTATCGGCGCAAGGCGCGGGCCGTCTAGACTCCCGTTCCGCGCACTGATGCGCGAGGGGGTTCGACCATGACACTCAACGCACCGCGCGTGCTTTTCTTCATCATCGCGGTGGTGATCGCGATCATCGCCGTGCTGTCCTACTTCATCGCCGCGGTGGCGGTGATCCCATCCTTCTGGCTGATGACCATTGCCTTCGTGATCCTGGCTTTGGCCTGCATGATCAAGGGCGTGTAGCGGACGCGGTTGGCGGGCCGCTATTTGAGCGGTCCTTTGAAGATGAAGAACGCGCCGAGCCCGATCAGCGCGAAGCCGACGCCGTGGTTCCAGGTGAGCTTCTCGCCGAGGACGAATACGGCAAAGCCGGCGAACACGGTGAGCGAGATCACCTCCTGGATGGTCTTGAGCTCGGCTGCCGAATAGGTGCCGTAACCGATACGGTTGGCCGGCACCGCCAGCCAGTATTCGACCAGCGCGATGGCCCAGCTCGCCATGACCGCCGCCCACATGGGCGCGGATGGAAACTTCAGATGGCCATACCAGGCGGTGGTCATGAAGAGGTTGGAGCCGATCAGCAGGAGGATCGGCGCGACGGCAGGCGACAGCAATGGCATCGGGGGCTCGAATCTGAGGAAGCCCGATTGCTTAAGCTGGAAGCCTGTGCCAATTCTAGAGGGTGCTGGTTCCCCGAGCCGATGACGCAAGGGGATCAAAAGGGAACACGGTGCGGCGTACCCATCAGGGACCAAAACCGTGGCTGCCCCCGCAACTGTAAGCGGCGAGCGCATTCCGACATGCCACTGGCGAAAGCCGGGAAGGCCGGAACGCGCAGCGACCCGCGAGCCAGGAGACCTGCCAGTGCATGCGGGAGCGTTTCAGGAAAAGTGGGCTTCTACTTTTCCGGTTCGAAACGCGACCCCGCTCATAAGGGCGCAGAGCCCATTCTTCACCGTGCACACGGAGGGTGTCACATGAATACCAATGCAGCGGCCTCGGCCGTTTCGTCCCTTTCTCTCTCGCAGCGGCTCATTGCCGGCGGCCTCGCCCTGTTCCTCGGGCTGGTGCTGATCGGCGGGATCGGCTTTGCCTCGGACATGCGCATCCACAACGGCGCGCACGATACGCGGCATTCGCTCGGCTTCCCCTGCCACTGAACCCCTGCCCGACTGCGGGCCAGGCGGCTGCGCAGCGGGCATCATCACCAGACGAGAGAGACATCATGAGACTGTTTCAGCGGATTTTCTTCGCGGCGCTTTTTGCCGGATTGATCGCCGGTGCGGGCATGGCCGCGCTGCAGCAATGGCGCGTGGCGCCGTTGATCCTCGAAGCCGAGGTGTATGAAAACGCGGCGCCGGAAGAGCCGGTGGCGCATGAGCATGAAGCGGGCGCGGCCGCGCATGAGCATGACGAGGACGCGTGGGCGCCGCAGGATGGCGTGGAGCGCATCAGCTATACGGTCGGGGCCGATCTGCTTGCGGCCGTGGGCTTTGCGCTGCTGCTGGCGGCGGTGTCCGTGCTGAGCGGCATCGAGGTCACGCCGCGCAATGGGGTGGTGTGGGGACTGGCCGGGTTCGTGGTATTCCAGCTGGCTCCGGCGTTCGGACTGGCGCCCGAGTTGCCGGGGATGCCGGCGGCAGACCTGTTCGCACGGCAGGTCTGGTGGTGGGGATGCGCGCTGGCGACGGCGACGGCGATCTTCGGGATCGTGCGCTTCCGCTCATGGCCGGCGGTGGCGGTCGGCATCGTGCTGATCCTGCTGCCGCATGTGATCGGCGCGCCGCAGCTCACGGGTGAGCATGAAAGCGGGGTGCCGGCCCATCTGGCGACGGAGTTCGCGGCATCGACGCTCGCGGTTGGAGCGGCGTTCTGGATCGCGGTTGGATCGCTTTATGGCTGGACGGTCGAAAGGCTGGGGCGGCGTGCCGGCGCAATGGTGGCGGCATGAGCAAGATCCCGGTCACGGTCATCACGGGCTTTCTCGGTGCGGGAAAGACGACGCTGATCCGGCATCTGCTCGGCCATGCCAAGGGCAAGCGGATCGCGCTCATCATCAACGAGTTCGGCGATCTCGGCGTCGACAAGGAAGTGCTGGCGGCATGCGGCGAGGAGACATGCCGCGAAGAGGACATGATCGAGCTCTCGAACGGCTGTATCTGCTGCACCGTGGGCGAGGATTTCATCCCGGCCATGGAAGCTATGTTGGGGCGCGACGAGCGCCCCGACCACATCATCATCGAGACGAGCGGACTCGCTTTGCCGCAGCCGCTGATCCGGGCTTTCAACTGGCCCGAGATCAAGGCACAGGTGACGGTGGACGGCGTGGTGACTGTGGTGGACGCCGCGGCGCTGAGCGAGGGTCGCTTTGCCGCGGACGAGCAGGCAGTGGCGCGGCAGCGCGCGGCCGACGAAATGCTCGACCACGCGACGCCGCTGGGCGAGCTGTTCAAGGATCAGCTCGTGGCCGCCGATCTGCTGGTGATCAACAAGACGGACCTCATAGCGGGCGAAGCGCTTGCCGATGTGGAGCGGAAGCTCAGGGCGGAGATGCGGCCGGGGACGGGGATGATCCGCGCGGCGAACGGTCATGTCGATGTGGCGGCGCTGCTGGGACTGGGACTCGCGAGCGAGGACAATCTACGCGGACGCGACAGTGCGCATGAACTCGAGCATGGCGGTGAAGGGCACGAGCACGACGATTTCGACTCCTTCTCGGTGACGCTGCCCGACGGTATCGGGCGCGAGGCGCTGCTGGCGACGATCGAGGCCACGATCCGCGCGCATGATGTACTGCGGCTGAAGGGCTGGGCGACCCTGCCCGGCTCGGATGCGCGGCTCGCCATTCAGGCTGTGGGGCCGCGCGTCAATGCGTGGTTCGACCGGCCGTGGAGGGCTGGCGAGCGGCGCGAGACGGCGCTTGTGGTGATCGGGGAATCGCCGCTCGACCGCGACGCGATCAGTGCGAGCCTCATGGGGGCGGCGCGGGAAGCGGCGTGATGCATCTGCTCACCGCGCAAGCGGGTGCATTGCAGCAGGAGGGCGAGGCGATCGATCTCGGGCAATCGCCCGGAGCGATCGTATTCGCTAGCGCGGCGGACAGCGAATTGGCGCTGATTGCGGGAGCAGTGGACCGCGCGGGCGCGAAGGATGTGCGGCTCGCCAATCTGCTGCGGCTTGCGCACAATATGTCGGTCGATCTGTGGGTCGACAAGACCGTGCGGCATGCGCGCATTGTCGTCTTTCGGCTGCTCGGGGGCGCGGCATACTGGACGTATGGGGTGGAGCAGTTCGAGGCGCTGGGTGCGCAGGGCGTCAAAATTGCGTTCCTGCCCGGTGACGCGATCCCTGACCCGATCCTGCAACGGCGTTCTACGATATCAGCGGAGATGTGGTCGCGGCTGCACGGGCTGTTTGTCGCGGGCGGGCCGGAGAATGCGGACGGGTTATTGGCGCTGATGCGCGAGCTCGCGCAGGCGGCCACGTCCCCCGGCCCCTCCCCGCAAGGGGGAGGGGAGATACGGCCCTTCCCGCGCTTTGGATATTGGTTGCCGGAGCGGGGCATTGTGGATGCGGTGCCAGGCGGCGACCGGCCGAACGTGCCGCTGCTCTTCTATCGCGCCGCGTTGGAGGGCGGTGGCACCGCGACTGTGGAGGCGCTGATCGCCGAGACTGCGCGGCAGGGCCTGCATCCCGTGCCGCTGCTGGTCTCGACGCTGAAGGAGGCGGCCTGTGTGCGCTTCGTACAGGCGGCGCTCGCGGCGCATCCGCCAAGTGCGATCCTCAATCTTACGGGGTTTGCGCTAGGGCTCGATGGGCTCGATGAGAAGCTCAATCCGTTCGCGGGAGTCGATGCGCCGGTAATCCAGCTCGTGCAGGGCGGACGGCCGGCGGCGCAATGGGCGGCGGATATGCAGGGGCTGACGGGCAAGGACCTTGCGATGCAGGTCGTGCTACCCGAGCTCGATGGGCGGATCGGCGGGATACTTGTCGGGCACAAGGAAGAGGCCGTGTGGCACGCGGCGACGGAGTGTCCGCTGTCCGCCTATGCGCCGGATGCTGCGGGCATCGCGCGGGCGATTGGGCTGGCGAGGAACTGGACGCGGCTGCGGGCGAGGGCGCGGCGCGAGCGCAAGGTGGCGATCGTGCTGGCGAATTATCCGATCCGCGATGGACGGCTGGCGAACGGAGTCGGGTATGACGCGCCGGAGTCGACGGTGCGCATTCTTCGGCACCTTGGCGACAGTGGATATCGCGTTGGGCCGGCGCAAGCGGCGTCCCCCCACCCACCGGCTTCGCCGGTCTCCCCTCCCCACGAGGGGGAGGGAGCGCTGACTGATGGTAATGCGCTAGTCGAACTCCTACAGTCGGGGCCGACGAATGCGCAGCCGGAACGGGAGGGTGGCGTTGCGTTTTCGGTGGCGCGCTATCGGGAGCTGTTCGCGGCGTTGCCCGAGAAGGTGCGGCGTGACGTCACGGCGCGGTGGGGCGGGCCGGAAGATGATCGGTTCGTTCGGGACGGGATGTTCCATCTGCCGGTTGTGATGTTCGGCAATGTGGCGGTGATGCTGCAGCCGGCGCGGGGGTATGACCGCGACGCGGCGGCGGCGTATCACGATCCGGATCTGGTGCCGCCGCATGGCTATGTCGCGGCGTATCTATGGATGCGGCATGAGTTCGGGGCGCATGCGGTGATCCACAATGGCAAGCATGGATCGCTGGAGTGGCTGCCGGGCAAGGCGAATGCGCTGGATGCGGCGAGTTATCCGGCGGCGCTGTGGGGGGAGCTGCCCCATCTTTATCCGTTCATCGTCAACGATCCCGGCGAAGGCACGCAGGCGAAGCGGCGGACGGGGGCGGTGATCGTCGACCATCTGGTGCCGCCGCTGACGCGTGCCGAGAGCTATGGGCCGCTGAAGGAACTCGAGGCGCTGCTGGACGAGTATTATGCCGCGAGCGGCATGGACCGGCGGCGGCTGGCGGGATTGCGGAAGCGCATCCTCGATTTCACGCGGGATGCGCGGCTCGATCGTGATGTCGGGCTGGTGGCGGACGAAACGGAGTCGCTGAAGCGGATAGATGCGTTCCTCTGCGACCTCAAGGAGGCGCAGATCCGCGATGGGTTGCATGTGTTCGGCGTGTCGCCGGAGGGACGGCTGGAGCGCGATCTGCTGGTGGCGCTAGCGCGGGCGCCACGGGGCGAGCGGGCGGAGGATCAGTCGATCATTCGCGCGCTGGCGGATGATCTGAAGCTCGGGATTGATCCGCTCACGGCGGAGTTGGGTGAGGCCTGGACAGGCCCGCCTGTTTCTGCGGCGAAGCCGGCGCGGACCATCGGAGATGTGGTCGAGCAGCTCGAAGAATTGGCGGTGGGACTGGTGGAGGGCAAGGCCCCCGCCCCGGGACCGGCATCTGCGGCGGTGATGCGGCAGGTGGCGGACGTAATCCGGCCGCGGCTGCGCGCGTCCGGACCAAGCGAGATCAAGGCGCTGCTGGACGGACTCGATGGCAAGTTCGTGATGCCGGGACCAAGCGGGGCACCGTCGCGCGGGCGGCTCGATGTGCTGCCGACGGGGCGGAATTTCTACAGCGTGGACAATCGCGCGGTGCCGACGCCGACGGCGTGGGAGCTCGGACGCAGATCGGCGGAGAATGTTCTCCTGCGGCATTTCCAGGATCACGGCGTGCATCTCAGATCGCTGGCGATGAGCGTGTGGGGCACCGCGAATATGCGGACGGGCGGCGACGACATCGCGCAGGCGCTGGCGTTTATCGGCGCCAGGCCGGTGTGGGACCCAGCTTCGCTGCGGCTCGGCGGCTATGAGATCATTCCGCTCGCCAGGCTGGGGCGGCCACGCGTCGACGTGACGCTCAGGATATCGGGCCTCTTCCGCGATGCCTTCCCGCAGCAGATCGCGCTGTTCGACCGGGCGGTGCGCGCGATCGGGGCGCTGGACGAGCCCGAGGACGACAACCCGATCGCGGCGCAGATGCGCAGCGAGGCGCTGGCGGCGATGAAGGCGGGGGTAGCGCAGGACGAAGCGGCGATGCAGGTGGGGCATCGCGTGTTCGGATCGAAGCCGGGCGCGTATGGCGCGGGCCTTCAGGCGCTGATCGACAGCGGACGTTGGGAGACAAAGGGGAACCTCGCCGACGCGTTCCTCAACTGGGGGCAATATGCCTATGGCGCGCACGCAGCCGGCACGCCGGAACGCGCGCGGTTCGCGGCGCGGCTGGGGCGGGTCGAGGCGGTGGTGCACAATCAGGACAATCGCGAG
>DASZPY010000025.1:0-38105 GCA_035549855.1 Devosia sp.
CAATCAACGCCCCCGAGCCCGACTTGACCGAACTCACCAAGCTGACGCTTGCCGCCGCCCGCAAGGCCTTGCGCGCCAGGGAGATTTCCTCGACGGAGCTCTCCGGCGCCTATCTCGGCGCGATCGAGGCGGCCAATCCGAAGCTGAACGCCTTCGTTGCGGTAACGGCCGATCAGGCAAAGACGATGGCGAAGGCATCCGACGCCAAACTCGCCGCGGGCGAGGGCGGGCCGCTCGAGGGCATCCCCCTCGGCATCAAGGATTTGTTCGCGACCAAGGGCGTTCACACACAGGCCGCCAGCCATATCCTCGATGGTTTCAAGCCCGAATACGAATCCACCGTGACCTCCAACCTCTGGCGCGATGGCGCGGTCATGCTGGGCAAGCTCAACATGGATGAGTTCGCCATGGGCTCGTCAAACGAAACGTCCTATTACGGCCCGGTGGTGAACCCTTGGCGGTCGAGCCGTACCAACGCCCAGCTCGTGCCGGGCGGCTCGTCGGGCGGTTCGGCAGCAGCAGTGAGCGCATGGCTTTGCGCCGGGGCGACCGCGACGGACACCGGTGGCTCCATTCGCCAGCCCGCCGCGTTTACCGGGACCGTCGGCATCAAGCCGACTTACGGCCGCTGCTCGCGCTGGGGCATCGTCGCGTTCGCCTCGTCCCTCGATCAGGCCGGGCCGATCGCGCGCACTGTCGAGGACGCTGCCCTCATGATGACCTCGATGTCCGGCTTCGACCCCAAGGACTCTACCAGCGTCGATATCGCCGTTCCTGACTTCGCCGCCGCCGTTGAGCGCGGCGTGAGGGGCCTCACCATCGGCATTCCCAAAGAATACCGTATGGATGGCATGCCCGAGGAGATCGAAGCGCTCTGGCAGCGCGGCGTCCACTGGCTGAAGTCGGAAGGTGCGACGATCAAGGACATCTCGTTGCCGCACACGAAATACGCGCTGCCCGCCTATTACATCGTCGCTCCGGCCGAAGCCTCGTCCAACCTCGCCCGCTACGATGGCGTGAAGTATGGCCTCAGGGTCACCGGCAAGGACATCACCGATATGTACGAGCTGACCCGCGCCAAGGGCTTTGGCGCCGAGGTCCGCCGCCGCCTGATGATCGGCACCTATGTGCTGAGCGCGGGCTATTACGACGCCTACTATGTCCAGGCGCAGAAGGTCCGCACGCTTATCAAGCGCGACTTCGAACAGGTCTTCGCCGATGGCGTTGACGCAATCCTGACGCCGGCGACACCCAGCGCCGCCTTCGGCGTCGGTGACGAGGACATGCAGGCCGACCCCGTGAAGATGTACCTCAACGACGTGTTCACGGTGACGGTCAACATGGCGGGCCTGCCGGGCATCGCCGTTCCCGCCGGCAAGGATCAGTCCGGCCTGCCGCTCGGCCTCCAGCTCATCGGCAAGCCCTTCGACGAGGAAACCCTGTTCGCTGCCGGCCGCGTCATCGAACGCTCCGCCGGCATCGACTTCTCGCCCGACAGATGGTGGTGAGCATGGCCGAAGACATCTTCTCGACCGCCGACTGGCGCGACGTTCCCAAGGACATGAGCAAGCCGCTCCAGGCCCTGTGGTGGATCCGCAAGGGCGAGTTCCGCGTCGGCCCCGAATGGGAAGAGGCACATGTGATCGTGCAGGCCATGGAGGGCACGATGGAGTTCGACTGGGTCCATGCCCTGTTGCACTGGATCGAAGCCGACATGGGCAATGCCGACTACTGGTACCGCCGCGCTGGCAAGAAGCGCTCCGCCCCCAGCGTCAAGGCCGAATGGGAAGTCATCGCCCAGGCCCTGAGCGGCGTTACGAAACACTAGCCGGCAACAGCCGTGACCAGCTCGTCATAGCTGTCGAACAGCCGGTCGGGCGCGGCTCCCTCAAGAGCGCGACGTGAATTGTAGCCGAAGCTCACCACGCCCGCTGCTAGCCCTGCCTGCCGCGCCGCCTCAATGTCGCGGATCTCGTCGCCGATCGCGATCGCGCAGGCAGGGGCCTCGCCCAATAGACGCAGCACACGGCCGAACTTCTCGGCCTTGCCCCAGAGCGACGAGCCGCAGGCGTAAACGCCGATGAGCCCGGCGGCCTCGCCGAGCACGTGGCGCACATTGATCTCCGCGTTCGAGCTCACCACCGCGAGCTTGACGCTCGCCGCGTGAAGCGCCGCCAGCATCTCGGTCGCTCCCGCGAAGGGCGCGATGGTGTCGATGCCCTCGTAGAACAGATTGCGCAGATAGATCGCCATCTGCGGCAGCTTCCAGAACGGCACACCGAGACGGATCAGCGCCTCTCGGCTCGACAGGTCGCGCAGGGATTCGATCTGGGTCGGATCGACCCGCTTGATGCCAAAATGATCCGCCGTCTGGTCCAGCGATGCGATGAACCAGGCGAAGCTGTCGGCCAGCGTCCCGTCGAAATCGAAGATGGCGGCGGAAAAGGCGGGCATCTGCCACAGTTGCCCGCCTCCGCGTTCTGCGTCAACGATTGTCGAATTCGCTGCGCACCAGTTCCAGTCCGCGCCGCGTGATGCGGTACGGCCCGCCGCCCTGCGAGGCGATGGTGTGCCGCCGCTTCAGCTTCTTGAACAAAAGCATGTCCATGAAAGGCAGCATGAAGCCATCGCGGTTGATGCAGGCGACCTTCTCGATGCGGCCGCGTTTGTCCTTGAACGGCTCGATGACGCCGCCCTGCGCCAGCACGTGCAGCACGCGCTGTTCTTCTCGTGAAATATCCATTGGAGTGGAGTCCGGGATGCGTAAGCACGAGAGTCCGCCCGCATCGCGCTGGGCGGCATCTTTCCCAATGACCTCATCCGAAAACGGATGAGGCCCTAGCAGGTCTCCACAATGCTAGTCATGCTTCGTACTCCGGGCGGGTCGCACTAGAGCGCGGCTGCTGAATGCCGGATGAATAGTCCCGCTGCAGCGAAAATCAAGCGTCAGGCGGGCGGCTGCGCCGGCGGTGCCTGTTCGCCCAGCCCACCGGGCAGAGACTTGATGTACTGATAGAGCGAGCGCGCCTCGACGTCGGTCATCTCATGGACGTTGTACCAGGGCATGGGCGGCGCGGTCTGGAAGGTGTCGCTGAAATTGACCCAGTCGTCTTCGCTCATGTTCTCGACGGTCAGGCGCAAATTCTTGGCGAAGGTCGTGCCCCAGGGGCCGGCAAAACCCACCGGATTGCCCATCAGCGCGACATTGGGATCGATCTTGCCTGCGCTCTCATTGTAGCCGACCGTGTGGCAATCATGGCAGCCGCCGAGGATCGAGACATGCAGGCCGTACTCTACGGAAACCTCTTGGGCGGCGGCGGGACTCGCGAGCAATGCAAGACCGGCAAGGGCCGGTAGCCAGAGACGAAACATGACGAGAATCCTCCTAATATCAGCGGGTTAGCTGGTCGCTGAACGCTACGCCCGTCGCCGAGGTTTCGGCAAGCCGGCGCCTGGCATCGCCTTGAACATCAGTCACGGTTGAAAAGGCGGCGCGTCATGTGCAAACCAGGGTCCTCATCACAGGGACCAATTGCAGTGACCAAGCCGCCAGCCGAATGCACGACCAAGGACGATGTCCGCGCCGAACTCGATCGCATCGATCAGGCGCTGTTGTCGCTGTTCGCGGAACGTCACCGCTACGTAACGCGTATGGCCGAGATCAAGACCGATCCGCACGAAGCCTATGATCCCGCGCGCATTGCGACGATCATCGGCAAGCAGCGCAAGCGCGCCGAAGAACTCGGCCTCGACGAAGATCAGGCGGAGTTGATCTGGAAGACGCTTATCGACTGGAATGTAAATTACGAAAAGGGCATCATCGTCGCGCGCCGCGGCAGCAAGTGATCGGTCCTATGTCCCTCAACCTCGTGATCCGGAAAGCCATCCCCAGCGAGATCGAAACGCTGGCGGATATCGCCTTCATCGCGTGGGAGCGGGACCTGCTGCCGTTCCTCAATGGTCCGGCCGCGTCGCGCAGTGCCGAGAAGCATCGCCTCGCGGCGGCCGTGCGCGATGGGCTCGACCGCATCATCGTGGCGGAAGTCAATGAGGTTGCGGTGGGCTGGTGCCAGCGCGCGCGGGGCAGGTCTTACATCCCATTCCTGTTCGTGACGCCGCTGCTGCAGAACCAGGGCGTCGGCACGGCGCTGCTGCGCCGCATGGAGTCGATCCTCGAGCTCGAAGGCGCCGACCACATTCACCTCGACACGCTCGCCGATAATGTCCGCGCCGTGAACTTCTACCAGCATCTCGGCTATTCCATCCTCGCGCTGAAGCAGGAAGGCCAGCCGGGCCGCGATCCCCATATGGGCGTGCGGCTCGAAAAGCAGCTTCATCCCTGGCGCGGCCCCATCAGCGATATCGAGTAATAATGTCCATCATTGACACGCGTACCCCCAACCCCAAGAGCTTCATCAAGGGCCAGACCGGCGACTGGGAGGTCATCATCGGCATGGAGGTCCATGCCCAGGTGACCTCCGAGAGCAAGCTGTTCTCGGGCTCCTCGACCGCCTTCGGCTCGCCGCCCAATTCCAATGTCAGCTTCGTCGATGCCGCGATGCCCGGCATGCTGCCGGTTATCAACGAGGAATGCGTCAAGCAGGCGGTCCGCACCGGGCTCGGCCTCAAGGCCGCGATCAACAAGCGCTCGATCTTCGATCGCAAGAACTACTTCTATCCGGATTTGCCGCAGGGCTATCAGATCAGCCAATACAAGGACCCCATCGTCGGCGAGGGCAAGGTGCTCCTCGATATGGGCGAGGGCGCGCCGATCGAGATCGGCATCGAGCGCCTGCATCTCGAGCAGGACGCCGGCAAGTCGCTGCACGACCAGCATCCGAATATGAGCTTCGTCGATCTCAACCGTTCCGGCGTTGCACTGATGGAGATCGTCTCCAAACCCGATCTGCGTTCAGCCGACGAGGCGAAGGCGTACCTGAGCAAGCTGCGCACCATTCTCCGCTATCTCGGCACCTGCGACGGCAATATGGAACAGGGTTCTATGCGGGCCGATGTCAATGTCTCCGTCCGCAAGCCCGGCGGCGAATTCGGAACGCGCTGCGAGATCAAGAACGTCAACTCCATCCGCTTCGCCGGACAGGCGATCGAGTTCGAAGCGCGTCGCCAGATCGACATCATCGAGGATGGCGGCACCATCGACCAGGAGACCCGTCTCTACGATCCCAAGACCGGCGAGACGCGTTCGATGCGCTCCAAGGAAGAGGCGCATGACTACCGCTATTTCCCGGATCCCGACCTGCTGCCGCTCGAATTCGATCAGGCCTTCATCGACGACCTCGCGAAAAACCTGCCCGAGCTGCCCGACGACAAGCAGGCCCGTTTCATCTCCGCCTACGGCCTCACGCCGTACGACGCGATGGTCCTCACGCTCGAGCGCGAAACCGCCGACTATTACGAGGCGGCCGTCGCTCATGGCGGCAGCAAGCGCGACGGCAAGGCCGTGGCCAACCTCGTCACGGGCGATATCGCAGCCTATGCCAACAGCCAGGGACTGAGCGCCTGGGAGACTCACATCCAGCCGTCACAGATCGCGGGCATCGTCGACCTCGTGGCTGCCGGGACGATCTCCTCAAAGATCGCGAAGGACCTGCTGCAGGTGATCATCGCCGAGGAGCCCGAGGGTGATCCCGCCGAAATCGTCGAGCGGCGCGGCATGAAGCAGGTGACCGATCTCGGCGCCATCGAGAAGGTGGTGGACGAGATCATCGCCGCCAATCCCGATCAGGTCGCCAAGGTGCAGGCCAAGCCGACCCTCATCGGCTGGTTCGTCGGCCAGGCCATGAAAGCCTCCGGCGGCAAGGCCAACCCGCAGGCGCTTAACGAGATTCTGAAAAGGAAGCTGGGGCTCTGAAGGCACGCCCCTGCTAAGGGCGCAGACCTAGGCCGGCGCGCGCCGCAGCCCCCTCACCAGCCGCCCGTCGATTACGACGAGGCCAAGGAAGATCACGGCGATGCCCACGATCTGCACCGGCGCGAAACTTTCGTGCAGCACCAGCACGCCCAGCAGGATCGCCGAGATCGGCGTGATGAAGGTGTTGAGCGAGAGGTTCGTCGCGCCCACCCGTGGCAGCAGCCAATAGACCAGCAGGAAGCTGAAGCTCGTCGAGAACACGCCGATGCCGAACAGCGCCCCCCAGGTCTCGATCCGCGTGATCACCGGCGTGCCGCTGAAAAAGAGCGCAATCGGTACCATCAGGATGGCTGCCGCGGTCAGCGAACTCGTCGCCACCGCCGCGGAGTCGATGGATTTGAACCGCCGCGCATAGTTGAGCGTCAGCGCATAGCAGAGCGTGGCCGCCAGAGCTGCCAGCAATGCAACGATTTCCGCCGAACCCGAGCCGAAGGAGGGTGAGGCGAGCAGCACCGCGCCGGCAAACCCGATGACGACGCCCGCGACCTTGTTCCAGGTCGCCTTCTCGCCGCCCGGCCAGAGCTGGGAGACGATCACCGTCGTCATCGGCGTCATGCCGTTGACCACCCCGATGATGGAGCTCGCGACATGCTCCTCCGCATAGGGGAACAGCGCAAAAGGGATGGCGTAGTTGAGAATGCCCAGCGCGACGAGCTGCGCATAGACCTTGGGATCGCTGGGAAATGGCTTCCGCATCGCGAGCACATAGACCCAGCAGATCAGCGCCCCGACCGTCACCCGGCCGGCCGAGACCCAGAGCGGGCTGATTTCGCGGATCAGGACCGCGTTGAACAGGAACGAGCAGCCCCAGACGGCGCCGAGCCCGATGATCAGCGCCCAGTAGCGAAGCGGCATGACAATCTCCGTTTGCGCGGGGTTCTATGCCCCGCCCGGAGTCGCGTCGAACCGATTTTGACGATGGGGCCGATCAAATCGCGTGATGGCAGCCATCACCGCGCGAATTGGGCGCGGCCGCGCGCCACCAGCGCCAGCGCCTCCGGATAGGCCTTGTGTTCCTCCACCAGCACCCGCGCGGCGAGGCTTTCAGCCGTGTCCCCGGGGAGCACCGGCACCCGCCGCTGCAGGATGACCGGGCCTTCGTCCATGTCTGCCGTCACGAAATGCACAGTGCAGCCATGTTCGGCCACCCCATCGGCCAGGGCCTGCTCATGCGTGTCGAGCCCCTTGTGCAACGGCAGAAGCGAGGGATGGATGTTGATGAGCCGCCCCTCCCAGCGCCGCGTGAATTCGGGCGTCAGCAGCCGCATGAACCCAGCGAGGCAGACGATATCCGGCGCCCAGCCGTCGAGCACCTCCGTCATGGCCGTTTCGAAATGCGCCCGGTCCGTGAAGCCGCGATGCGAGATCGCAGCCACGGGAACGCCTTCGCGCTGCGCGATGGCAAGACCCGCCGCTTCCGGCTTGTTCGAAAACACGCCGACGATCTCGGCCGGATAGTCCTCGGCCTTCGCGGCTTCGATGAGCGCGCTCATATTGGAGCCGCGCCCGGAGATCAGGATCGCGACCCGCTTCTTCACAGGGCGAGTTTGCCGTCGAAGGTCACCGCGTCGTCGTCGCGCGCCGTGAGATGGCCGACGATCGCTGCCTTCTCGCCCTGCGCGATGAGGTGGGCGACGAGCGCCTCGGCCTCCTCGGGTGCGATGGCGCACAGCATGCCGACGCCGCAGTTGAAGGTGCGCAGCATCTCGCGCTCGGACATACCGCCGACGCGGGCAAGCCAGCCGAAGACCTTGGGGACCGCGATCTTGCCCAGTTCGATATGGGCCGCAATATCATCGGGCAGGACGCGCGGGATGTTGTCGATGAAGCCGCCGCCGGTGATATGCGCCATCGCCTTGATGCCGATGCCGGCATTGAGCGCCGACAGGATCGGCTTCACGTAGATGCGGGTAGGCGCAAGCAGGGCGCCCGACAGCGTTCGCGCCTCGTCGAAGGGCGCCGGCAGGTACCAATCGATGCCCGAGATTTCGACGATCCTGCGCACCAGCGAGAAACCGTTGGAATGAACGCCCGACGAGGCGATCGCCACCAGCGCATCGCCCGGCGCGACATCGCCGCGCGGCAGCAGCGTGCCGCGCTCCGCCGCGCCCACGGCGAAGCCGGCGAGGTCGTAATCCTTGTCGTGGTACATGCCGGGCATTTCCGCCGTCTCACCGCCGATCAGCGCGCAGCCGGCGATGCGGCAGCCCTCCGCGATGCCTTCGACGATAGCTGTGCCCGTCGCGACGTCGAGTCGTCCCGTCGCGAAATAATCGAGGAAGAACAGCGGCTCGGCGCCCTGCACCACGATGTCGTTGACGCACATGGCCACGAGGTCGATGCCGATGGTCGAGTGGCTGCCGGTGTCGATCGCGATCTTCAGCTTGGTGCCGACGCCGTCATTGGCCGCGACCAGCACCGGATCGACAAATCCCGCGGCCTTGAGGTCGAACAGCCCGCCGAAGCCGCCGATCTCGGCATCGGCTCCCGCCCGGCGCGTCGAGCGGACCGCGGGCTTGATCGCCTCGACCAGCGCGTTGCCGGCGTCGATGTCCACCCCGGCATGCTTGTAAGAAAGCCCGTTTGATGGCAGGTTTTGCGCGTCGGACATGGCCTGCTTCGGGCTCCCGGAAGGGGCTGAAAACCGTCCGCGCTGATAGCCGCTCGACCCCGATCACGCAAGGGCGCCCAGAGGGCAAATGAGTCTCAGAAATCAAGTCCTGGTCTGGGTCGGCTTCACCGTCGTCGTCATTTTCGCGATCTGGCTGCTGCGGCCGATCCTCCTGCCGTTCGTCATCGGCATCGCGCTCGCCTACGTCCTCAACCCGCTGGTCAAGCAGCTGCAGCGCTGGGGTGTCCGGCGCGGCTGGGCCACCGCCATCGTGCTGCTGGCGGTCGTCGCGATCATTGCCGGCATCCTCGTGGCCGTCATGCCGCTGATCATCCAGCAGATCGCCGGCCTCGTGCTGCGGCTGCCGGGCTATGTCGGCGATCTGCAGACGCTGATCGAGACCATGGCGCCGCAACTCAGCGAATGGCTCGGGCCGGAGCGCGCCGCCCAGGTCGAGACGGCCCTGGCGCAGATGCTCGGAACCGGCGTCGAATTCGTCGTCGGCATCGCCACCCAGCTCGCCCAGTCGAGCCTCACGGTGCTCAACACCATCGCGGTCATCATCATCACGCCGGTTGTCGCCTTCTACCTGCTGCTCGACTGGGAAGCGATGGGGCGGGGCCTCGATGACCTCCTGCCGCGCGAGCACCGGCGGGAGATCCGCACCGTGCTCGACCAGATCGACCGCGCCATGGCGGGCGTCGTACGCGGGCAGGGCGGCGTCATCCTCGTCGACTGCATCTTCTACGCGACGGCGCTCTCGCTGGTCGGACTCAATTTCGGCCTGGTCATCGGGCTGATGATCGGCCTGCTGAGTTTTGTGCCCTTCCTCGGCTTCATTACCGGCTTTGTGCTGTCGATCGGGATTGCCGTGGTTCAGTTCGCGCCCAACTGGGTTCCCGTCGTCCTCGTGCTGGCCGTCTTCATCGTCGGCCAGTTCCTAGAGGGCAACGTGCTGTACCCCAAACTGGTCGGCCAGAGCATCAACATCAACCCGGTCTGGCTGATGTTCTCGCTCTTTGCCTTCGCGTTCCTCTTCGGCTTCGTGGGACTGCTGCTCGCCGTGCCGCTGGCCGCCATCTCGGCGGTCCTCACGCGCTACGCGGTCAAGCGGTACCGCGAGAGCACGCTCTACCAGGGCACGGACCGGGGCCCCAAGCCCGCGAGCCCCGCTGCGGCGGAAGCTGCCGCACCGCGCCGGACACGAAAGTCGAAAGCCGCGGCCCCTGAATGACCAATGGCACATCGGGGCGCCTGCCCCGGGGGCAATTGCCCTTCGACTATGCGCACGACCCTTCGCTCAGCGAGGCCGACTTCATCGAAGGCGAGGGCAACCGCCTGGCCTTCGCCCATGTCCACGCCTTCCCCGATTGGCCCGGGCCGCTGACGCTCATCATCGGCCCGCCCAAATCCGGCAAGTCGCACCTCGCGGGCATCTGGGCCATGCGCGCCGGGGCGGAGGCCCCAAAGCCCTCCGACCTCGAAGACCTCGCACGCTCAGGGGGCAATGCGCCCCTCGTGATCGAGGACGTCGACCGCGGCGGCTATGCCGAGGAGGCGCTGTTCCATCTCCTTAACCAGTCGATGCGAGACCAGCGCCCGGTGCTGATGACAGCCCGGGAATCCGTTGCAAACTGGCCGTTTCAGACCGATGATTTGAAATCCCGGGCGCGACTCGCGTCCCTGTTCACACTCGCTTTGAGCGATGACATCCAATTGTCGCAGATGTTCGTGAAGCTGTTCGCTGACCGGCAGGTGGCCGTCGACCCCAGGGTCATCGGCTTTCTGGTCTCGCGCATGGAGCGCTCTCCCGAGGAAGCCGTTGTCCTGGCGGACATGCTCGACCGCATGGCGCTGGCGCGCGGGATCGCCATAACACGGGGGTTGGCGGCGGAAGCTCTCGCCGAGCGCGGTGACACGCAGCTCGAGCTCGACCTGGAAGGCGACGAGGATGAATGAACTGGCGGAAATCCGCGCCGAAGGCGCGACGAACCCGGACACCGAGGCCCTGCGTTCGAGCCCCGCGCGCTTCGTCAACCGCGAGGTCAGCTGGCTGCAGTTCAACATGCGCGTTCTCGAGGAGGCGGGGAACACCAACCACCCGCTGCTTGAGCGCATGCGGTTCGTGTCGATCTCGGCCAACAATCTCGACGAATTCTTCATGGTCCGCGTCGCCGGTCTTAAGGGCCAGCTCAAGGCCGGTATCACCAAGCAGAGCGCCGACGGCCTGACACCTGCCGAGCAACTCGAAGAGATCGCGACGCTCGCCCAGCACCTGCATCTCGAGCAGCAGGACCACTGGCAGACCCTGCGCGAGGAACTCTACGCGCAGAACGTCGTGATCCACGAGGCCGACGACCTCACGGCGGACCAGGTCAAGTACCTCCAGCGTTTGTTCCGCGACGAAATCTTTCCGGTCCTCACCCCCATCGCCGTCGACCCAGCGCATCCGTTCCCCTTCATCCCCAATCTCGGCTTCACGCTCGCCTTCGAGCTGAGCCGGGGCGGCTCGACGCAGACGCTGACGGCGCTGGTGCGCGTGCCCTCCAACCTCGACCGATTCATCCCGCTGCCGCCGGCGCTGGTGACGGAAGGGCGGATTGAGGTCGTCACCATCGACACGCTCATCAACATGTTCATCCACCGCATGTTTCCGGGCTACGAAGTGGCAGGATCGGGAGCCTTCCGCGTCATCCGCGATAGCGAAATCGAAATCGACGACGAGGCCGCCGATCTGGTGGTCGAGTTTGAATCCGCCCTGCGCCAGCGCCGCCGCGGTCAGGTGATCCGTCTCGAAATCGAAAAGAAGATGCCCCGCGCCCTTCGGCACCAGATTTCCGACCGGCTCGGCGCCACACCCGCCGACACCTTCGAGGTGGAAGGCTTCCTCGGCCTTGCTGATGCCGCCAAGATCTGCGAGATCGACCGTCCGGACCTCAAGTTCCAACCCTACATACCCCGTTATCCCGAGCGCGTGCGCGACTACAACGGGGACATCTTCGCTGCCATCAAGGCCAAGGACCTGCTGGTCCATCATCCGTTCGAAAGTTTCGACGTCGTCGCCCAGTTCCTGATGCAGGCGGCGCGCGATCCGGACGTGGTCGCCATCAAGCAAACCCTCTACCGCACCTCGCGCGACAGCCCCATCGTCAAGGCGCTGGTGCTGGCCGCCGAAAGCGGCAAGTCGGTCACCGCGTTGGTCGAGCTCAAGGCCCGCTTCGACGAAGAAGCGAATATCCGCTGGGCCCGCGACCTCGAACGCGCCGGCGCGCAGGTGGTGTTCGGCTTCATCGAGCTGAAGACGCACGCCAAGATGAGTCAGGTGGTGCGGCGCGAGCAGGGCAAGCTGGTCAGCTACTGCCATCTGGGGACGGGCAACTACCACCCGATCACGGCCAAGATTTACACCGATCTCAGCTACTTCACGACCGACACGTCGATCACCCGCGATGTCGCCCGCGTGTTCAATTTCATCACCGGCTATGCCCGTCCCACCGAGCTTGAGGCCATTGCGGCTTCACCGGTCAATCTGCGTTCGACCTTGCTCGAGCACATCGCCCGCGAAGTTCGCCACGCGGAACGCGGCGAGCCCGCCAATATCTGGCTCAAGATGAATGCGCTGGTAGACCCGGAAATCATCGATGCGCTGTACGACGCCTCCCAGAAAGGCGTAAAGATCGAGCTCATCGTCCGCGGCATCTGCTGCCTCCGGCCCGGAATTCCGGGCTTTTCCGAAAATATCCGGGTGAAATCCGTCGTCGGCCGCTTCCTCGAGCATTCGCGCATCTTCTGCTTCGGGCAGGGCGAGCCGATGCCCTCCCGCAAGGCAAAGGTCTATATTTCCTCGGCCGACCTGATGCAGCGCAACCTGGACTGGCGCGTCGAGGTCATGGTTCCCATCGTCAACAAGACCGTGCATAAGCAGATCCTCGACCGCATGCTGGTGACCTACCTGAAAGACAATCAGCAAAGCTGGGAAGTGCTGCCGGACGGCAGTTCCCACCGGGTCCGCCTCGCGGAAGGCGAAGAGCCGGTCAACGCGCATAATTACTTCATGACGAACGCCAGCCTCTCCGGCCGCGGCAGCGCGCTCAAGCGCGAGAACGACGAGACCGACGATTGAACCAGTATTGGGGCCAGGACGCCGACCCCGAGGCGCAAGGGCGCATCAAGGGGGCCCGTCCCGTTGCCGTGCTCGACATCGGCTCGAACTCGGTCCGCCTGGTCGTCTATGAGCGCCACGCACGCTCCCTGACGCCCCTCTACAATGAGAAATCCGCCTGCGCTCTCGGCCGCGGCGTCGCCCAGACCGGCCGCATGGCCTATGAGAATATCGATCGCGCCCTGACGGCCATCCAGCGTTTTGCGCTGGTCACGCGCCTGATGAAGGTCGGCAAGGTCCATGTCCTGGCAACCTCCGCCGTGCGCGACGCCTCGAACTCCAAGGCATTTGTCGATGCCGTCGAAGACATCATGGGCGCTCCCGTCCAGGTGCTGAGTGGCGAGCAGGAAGCTCATTTTGCCGCGCTGGGCGTCATCGCCGGCATCCCTGACTTTGCCGGCGTCGTCGGCGATCTCGGCGGCGGCAGCCTCGAGCTTTCGGCGATGGCTGCCGGCAAGGAAGCGGTGGGCGAGACCTTCGGGCTCGGTGTCATCCGGCTGCAGGACGATTCCAATCGTTCGCTCGGCAAGGCCCGCCAGATTGCGCGGGAACGTCTCGGCAAGTCCAAGCTGATCAAGGCGGCCGAGGGCGGTCAGTTCGGCGTGATCGGCGGAACCTGGCGCTCTCTCGCCAAGATGCACCAGGTCCTGCGCAACTATCCGCTTCACATGGTGCAGCACTACATCACCAAGGCCAGCGATCTCATCGCCTTCTGCGACGATATCGTCGAAGCCGTGGGCGCCGACCGCCCAATGCCGGGCAATGACAGCGTCAGCTCGTCGCGGCGCGATCTCGTGCCCTACGGGGCTGTCGTGCTCTCCGAGGTGCTGCGCATCGGCAAGTTCAAGACCGCTGTGTTCTCCGCCCTCGGTGTACGCGAGGGCTACC
Organism: Devosia sp.; assembly: GCA_035549855.1. Taxonomy (GTDB): domain Bacteria; phylum Pseudomonadota; class Alphaproteobacteria; order Rhizobiales; family Devosiaceae; genus Devosia_A. Next base: position 13,594 of record DASZPY010000025.1, read on the forward strand.
TTTACGGCCTGCTGTCCGAGGAGGAGCGTGCCGCCGATCCTCTGCTGCAGGGGGCCGAGGAAATCTCGGTCCTCCGCTCGCGCTCCCCGGCCCATGCCGAAGACCTGATCGAGTTCACGGCTGGCTTCCTCGAGGCGATCGGCGTCAAGGAGACGCCCGAAGAGGCGCGGCTCCGGCGCGTGACCTGCTACCTCTCCGACATCGGCTGGCGCGGTCATCCGGATTATCGCGGCGAACAGAGCGTCGATCTCGTCGCCTATGGCTCGCTGGCGGGCATCGATCACCCCGGCCGCGCCTTCCTCGCGGAAGCGCTTGCCGTCCGCTACATGGGGCTCAAGCACAAGAGCATCAGCCAGCCTCTGCTCAATCTCGCCGGCCCTGCCGCGAACATGAAGGCCCGTCTCCTCGGTGCCGCCTTCCGGGTGGCCTATCCGATGTCGGCGGCCATGCCCGGCATCCTGCCCCGCACGCATTTCGTGCTCGAAGGCGGCACGCTGCAGCTGCATCTGCCCAACGACCTGGCATTCCTGTCGGGCGAGCATCTGGCGAGCCGGCTGGACCAACTCACGGGCGTTGCCGGCATCAAGAAAGCCGAAATCGTCGCCGGCTGAGTCTACTTCTCGATCGGAATTTCGACCACGCCCTTGCGCGTCGCGGCGAGGCCGATCTTGCCGTGCTTGATGGCCAGGGCCTTCTCGCCGAACAGCTTGCGGCGCCAGCCCTTGAGCGCGGGCACATCAGCCATGTCGTCGAGCACCAGCGCATCGATCTCGTCCGACGTCGCCACGATGCGCGCCGCGACGCCGTGCTCTTCACTTACTGCCTTGAGCAGCACGCGGACCAGATCGCCCACCGCCCCCTTGGGGGAGGGGCCGCGATAGCGCTCCGCCGCCGGCGGCAGCTCCTTCTTGTCCATCGCCTCGACCTGCTTGTTGAGGGCGATGATTTCGGCCGCCGCCGATGAGCGTCCATAGCCGCGCTGCACGGCGCGCAGCTTCTCGAAGCCTTCGGGCGTCACCGGCCGCTGCATGGCCAGCTCAATCAGCGCATCGTCCTTCAGCACGCGGCTGCGCGGTTGGTCGGAGTCCTGCGCGCGCCGCTCGCGCCAGGCCGCGAGCAACTTCAAAGCCGCGAGGTCCCGCGGCTTGTTGAGCTTGGTCTTGAAGCGCTCCCAGGCATTTTCCGGCTGCATCACGTAGGTGTCGACGGACCTGAGGACGTCGAGCTCGTCTTCTACCCAGTCCCAGCGGTGGGTCGCGGTAATCTGCTCCAGCAGCTTGATGTAGATGTCGCGCAGATGCGTGACGTCGGCCAGCGCATAGGTGCGCTGCTTCTCCGTTAGTGGACGGTGCGACCAGTCGGTGAAGCGCGAGGATTTGTCGAGCTCGACCCCGGTCACCGAGCGCACGAGATTGTCGTAGGACACGCTGTCACCGAAGCCGCACACCGACGCAGCCACCTGCGTATCGAAAATGTTCTGCGGCACCTTGCCGGTGAGCTTGACGAAGATTTCGATGTCCTGCCGCGCCGCGTGGAACACCTTGACGATCTTGGAATTGGCAAGGAGTTCGAAAAAGGGCTGCAGGCTCAGTCCGTCCGCTAGGGGATCGATGAGCACCGCCTCGTCGGGCGTTGCCGCCTGCAGCAGGCAGAGCTTGGGCCAGTACGTCGTCTCGCGAAGGAACTCGGTGTCGACGGTGACGAAATCGAAATGGGCGGCACGCTTGCAGAAAGCGGCGAGCTCGCCGGTCGCAACAATAAGCTCCATCTGCGGTCTTCAACTCGAACTGGCGGTCCCGGGACACCAGGACACAGGGCAAATGCTGATAGCAGGGGAGTGCGAGCCAAACCAGAACCGATTTGGCACAAGGCCCGGCATCGGCCGAAAACTTGACATTCCGGGGCTTTGATGCGCTTTTCCGGCCGCCAAAACGGCTCGAATCCCCCGAAGGAATTGCCTCAAATGCACCGCTACCGCACCCATACCTGCGCCGCCCTGACTGTTGGCGACGTCGGCAATAATGTGCGGCTGTCCGGCTGGGTCCACCGCGTCCGCGACCATGGCGGGCTGCTCTTTATCGACCTGCGCGACCATTACGGCATGACGCAGCTGGTGATCGACCCCGATTCCGCCGCGTTCAAGCTGGCGGAAACCGTGCGCTCGGAGTGGGTCATCCGCGTCGATGGCGAGGTGAAGGCGCGCACGCCTGAGACAGTCAATGTCAAGCAACCGACCGGCGCAATAGAAGTCTTCATCCGCGAGCTCGAAGTCCTTGGCGAGGCGAAGGAATTGCCGCTTCCGGTGTTCGGCGAGCCCGACTATCCCGAGGACATCCGTCTCCGCTATCGCTTCCTCGACCTCCGCCGTGAGACGCTCCACGCCAATCTCGTCAAGCGCAGCAAGATCATCGCTTCGATGCGCCAGCGCATGACCGGAGCGGGCTTTGCCGAATACTCGACGCCGATCCTAACCGCCTCGTCGCCCGAAGGCGCGCGCGACTTCCTCGTGCCGAGCCGCATCCACGCCGGCAAGTTCTTCGCCCTGCCGCAGGCTCCGCAGCAGTATAAGCAGTTGCTGATGGTCGCGGGCTTCGACCGCTATTTCCAGATCGCGCCGTGTTTCCGCGACGAGGACCCGCGCGCCGATCGTCTGCCGGGCGAGTTCTACCAGCTCGACCTCGAAATGAGCTTCGTCACGCAGGAAGACGTTTGGGAAACCATGCAGCCCGTCATCACCGGGCTCTTCGAGGAATTCGGCGAGGGCAAGCCCGTCAACAGCGACTGGCCGCGCATCCCCTACGACACCGCCATCCGCAAATATGGTTCGGACAAGCCCGACCTGCGCAACCCCATAGAGATGCAGGCGGTGACGCCGCATTTCGCCGGCTCCGGCTTCAAGGTCTTCGCCGGCCAGATCGCCAGCGATGACAAGACCGAAGTCTGGGCCATCCCTGCAAAGAGCGGTGGCAGCCGCGCCTTCTGCGACCGCATGAACGGCTGGGCGCAGTCCGAAGGGCAGCCGGGCCTCGCTTACATCTTCTGGCGCAAGGAGGGCGAGGCGCTCGAAGGCGCCGGTCCCGTAGCCAAGAATATCGGCCCCGAACGCACCGAGGCCATCCGCCAGCAGCTCGGCCTTGGCGAAGGCGACTCCGTGTTCTTCGTTCTCGGCCGTCCCGACAAGATGTACCGCTTCGCCGGCGATGCCCGCACGCGCATCGGCACCGAGCTGAGCCTCGTCGACAAGGACCGCTTCGCCTGCTGCTGGATCGTCGACTTCCCGTTCTACGAATGGAGCGAAGAGGAAAAGCGCGTGGACTTCGCGCACAATCCCTTCTCCATGCCGCAGGGTGGCCTCGCAGCCCTTAAGTCCCAGGATCCTCTCACCATCAAGGCCTTCCAGTACGACGCCGTCTGCAACGGCTTCGAGATCGCGTCTGGCTCCATCCGCAACCAGGAACCCGAGACCATGGTCGTGGCCTTCGAGATCACCGGCAAGTCGCGAACCGAAGTCGAGGAGCAGTTCGGCGGCCTCTACCGCGCCTTCCAGTACGGAGCGCCTCCGCATGGCGGGGCGGCCTTCGGTATCGACCGCGTCGTCATGCTGCTCTGCGGCGCCGAGAATCTGCGCGAAATCACCCTGTTCCCCATGAACCAGCAGGCCCAGGATCTGCTGATGGGCGCGCCACTGCCGGCCACCGCCAAGCAGCTCCGTGAGCTCCATCTGAGGCTCAACCTGCCGAACTAGCGTTCTCCACCGGCCGGTTAACGCAAATTAACCGCCGCTTAACAGCCGCTCCCTAAGGCTGGACATACCCTTGGGGATTCGGGCTCACAGAACGTGAAGTCGAGATACTCGCATATCCTGACGCTGCTCGCGGCGATCCTCGCTTTCGTACCGGTCATGGGCGTCGACTGGCTGCTCGACAACTACGCGCGCGTGAAAGAGCGCGCGAACCTGCAGCAGGCCATAGAGAGCCGCGCCGACCGCATCCAGACCTCGGCCTATGACGCGATCGCGTCCCTGCGCAAAATCCTCGCCGACAGCCCCTCGCTCTGCACCCCAACCTTCATCGCCAATGTCCATGCGGCGATGGAGTCGAGCCTTTATGTGAAGCAGGTGCTGGTGGAGAACGCGGATGGCGTCCAGTACTGCGACGCCTTCGGCGCCGAGGTCACCTATGCCAAGCTGTCCGACAGCCTCTCCATCCCGGGGCAGACCGAGACTCTGACCGTCGTGTCGCTGGGCCGCATGAAGCTGCCCGCTCTCAAGCTTACCCAGGCCTTCGGCACGCAGCGGCTGGTGTCGGTCTTCGTGCCGGTCTTTCCGGGTGAAGCGGATTCCCTGCTCGACGGCCTCAAGCCAACCTCTATGGTCCGGGTCTCGCTGACCAACGGCGCGCCTATCGTCACTGCCGGCGACGCGGCGCCCTTCGAGAACCGCGGTGGCACCGAGTTCGTCACTGCCGAAGCCTTTGCCGGCGAACTGCCGATCCGCGCCGAAGCCGCTGTGCCTTTCGCCATGCTGCGGGCCGATTATGCCGATCTCGACGCGAGCTTCACCCTGATCGCCTGCCTCACCTGCGGCGCATTCCTCGTGATGGCGCTGCAATATGTGCGCCGCTCGCAGGTGCCCGCCTTCGATCTCGAACGCGCCATCACCGCTGGTGAGATCAAGCCCTATTACCAGCCGGTCATCAACCTCAAGACGGGCGCACTTGCCGGCTGCGAGGTGCTCTGCCGGTGGGAGAAGAAGAACGGCGAGGTCGTGCCGCCCGGCGCCTTCATCGAATATGCCGAGGTCACCGGCCTCGCTATTCCGATGACGTTGAGCCTGATGCAACAGGTCCGCAACGATCTGGCGGAACTGTGCGTCGACATGCCGGATCTCAAGATATCGATCAATCTGTTCGAGGGCCATTTCCGGGACGGCACCATCGTCGATGACGTGAAAGCCATCTTCGGCGGGTCCCCGATCTCGTTCCGCCAGCTCGTCTTCGAAATCACCGAGCGCCGACCGTTCGAGAATGCCATCCAGGCCGGCAGCACGATCATGGCGCTGCATGCGCTTGGCGTGCGTCTTGCAATGGACGACGTCGGCACCGGCCACTCCAATTTGGCCTATATGCAGACGCTGGGCGTTGACGTGATCAAGATCGACCGCGTCTTCGTCGACATGATCAAGCCCGAGACCCAGACCATTCCGGTGCTGGACGGGCTGATTGCCATGTGCCGCGACCTTGGCACCGAGATCATTGCCGAGGGCGTCGAGACCGAGGCGCAGGCGCTTTATCTGCGGAGCAGGGGGGTCGTCATGGCGCAAGGCTTCCTGTTTGCCCCCGCCCTCAAGGTCGAGGCCTACAAAGAGCTGGCGCGGGCCCTGAACGGCCGTCCCAAGGCCATTCCGCTGAGCGCCATGGCAAGCGCCGCCTAACTAACCCGGAACGCTGGACTTTTCATTCCTTCGGAATAGTCCTAGGCAGCCCTTCCGAGGAGGCGGGGAGACCATGTCCGATACCACCGACCAGCAAAAGGCGCGCCGCGAGGCCGCGCTGCATTTTCATGAGTTCCCCAAGCCGGGCAAACTGGAAATCCAGGCCACCAAGCCGCTCGGCAACCAGCGCGACCTCGCGCTCGCCTATTCTCCCGGCGTTGCCGCGCCCTGCGAGGTGATCGCCGAAGACCCCGAGGCGGTGACCCGCTTCACTTCGCGCGGCAATCTGGTCGGCGTCATTTCCAACGGCACGGCGGTGCTCGGCCTCGGCGCCATCGGCGCGCTGGCGAGCAAGCCGGTCATGGAAGGCAAGGCAGTCCTCTTCAAGAAATTCGCCGGCATCGATGTCTTCGACATCGAGATCGAGGAGCGCGACCCCAAGAAGTTCATCGAGGTGGTGACTCCGCTCTGGCCGACCTTCGGCGGCATCAACCTTGAGGACATCAAGGCCCCAGAATGCTTCGAGATCGAGGAAGGCCTGCGCGCCCGCATGCCCATTCCCGTCTTCCACGACGACCAGCATGGCACCGCCATCATCGTCGGCGCCGCCGTCATCAATGGACTCGAGCTCGCCAAGAAGGACATCGCCAAGGCCAAGATCTGCACCTCCGGCGCGGGAGCCGCCGCGATCGCCTGCCTCAACATGCTGCTGTTGCTCGGCGCCAGGCTCGAGAACATCTGGGTCGCCGACAAGGACGGCCTGCTCACCCACAAGCGCACCGACGTGCAGGACAAGTGGCGCAGCAAATTCTGCCAGAAATCGGATGCCACGACGCTGGACGAGGTCTTCGATCGCGCCGACATCTTCATCGGCCTTTCGGCCGCCGGAGCACTCAAGCCCGAGATGCTCAAGAAGATGGCCAAAAATCCGCTGATCCTGGCCCTTGCCAACCCGGTTCCCGAGATCATGCCGGAAGAGGCCAAGGCCGCGCGTCCCGACGCCATGGTTTGCACCGGCCGCTCCGACTATTCCAACCAGGTCAACAACGTCCTCTGCTTTCCCTTCATCTTCCGCGGCGCTCTCGACGTCGGCGCCACCACCATCAACGAAGAGATGAAGCTCGCCGCCGCGCACGCCATCGCGCGCCTCGCCCACGATCCAGGCCTCGAAGTGTCGCCCTCCGGCTCACCGGCGGTGTATGGGCCCGAGCACATCATTCCCAATCCTTTCGACCAGCGCCTGATTCTGCGCATCGCGCCGGCAGTGGCGCGCGCCGCCATGGAAAGCGGAGTCGCCAAGCGGCCCATCAAGGATTTCGACGCCTACAACGACAGCCTCAACCGCTTCGTTTTCCGCTCCGGCCTCGTCATGAAGCCGGTAATCGACCGCGCCCAGGGCCAGGGCAAGCGCGTCGCCTTCGCCGACGGCGAAGAGGAGCGCGTGCTGCGCGCCGTGCAGGTGCTGATGGAAGACCGCATTGCGGTGCCCATCCTCATCGGCCGTCCGCAGGTGATCGAAAGCCGTATCCGGCGCTTCGGCCTCAACCTCGATCTCAAATCGATCGAGATCGTGAACCCCGAGGACGATCCGCGCTACCGCGATTACGTGTCGCTTTTCCACTCGCTGGTCGGCCGCTCCGGCGTCACGCCAGAGACCGCGCGCACCATCGTGCGCACCAACACCACGACCATCGCCGCCCTCGCGGTGAAGCGCGGCGACGCGGATGCAATGCTCTGCGGCCTGCAGGGCCGCTTCATCAAGCACGTACGCGACATCCGTTCGGTTATCGGCATGCAGGAAGGGGTCAAGGACGTCTCCGCGCTCTCCATGCTCATCATGCCGCGCGGCGCCTTTTTCCTCACCGACACCTACGTCAATATCGATCCCACCGCCGATGAGATTGTCGCCATTGCACTGCAGGCCCGCCAGCACCTCAAGCGCTTCAACATCGAGGCCAAGGCGGCGCTGCTGAGCTATTCGAACTTCGGTTCGCGCGACGGCGAGACCGCCTTCAAGATGCGCGAGGTCTATCGCAAGCTGAAGGCCAGGGCGCCGGACCTGATCGTCGAAGGCGAGATGCAGGGCGACCTCGCGCTCAACGAGGAGCTGCGCGAGCGCTACATCCCCGACACCGTCCTCAAGGGCGAAGCGAACCTCCTGATCTTCCCAAACCTCGAAGCCGCCAATTTGTCGATGACGCTGCTCAAGGAAATGACCAACGGCCTTGCCGTCGGTCCGATCCTGATGGGTCCGCGCGCGCCCGCGCACATCCTCGCGCCCTCCACCACCAGCCGCGGCATCGTCAACATGGCCGCCATCGCGGCCAACGAGGCGGTCACCGCTGAGACGTGACCGCTACTGGAACGCCGTTTCGGCGAAGCTGCGGAGCTTGCGCGAATGGAGCTTCTCGGGCGGCTGCGCCCGAAGGATCTCCATCGCCTTGAGCCCGATCAGCAAATGCCGGTTCACCTGCGTGCGGTAAAAGTCGGACGCCATACCTGGCAGCTTGAGCTCGCCATGCAGCGGCTTGTCCGAGACGCACAGCAGGGTGCCGTAGGGGACCCGGAAGCGGAAACCATTGGCCGCGATCGTCGCCGACTCCATGTCGAGCGCCACCGCGCGCGACTGCGACAGTTGGCGCGTGATCTCGTTCTGGTCGCGCAGTTCCCAGTTGCGGTTGTCGAACGTCGCCACGGTACCCGTGCGCATGATCTGCTTGGTCTCGATGCCCTCGAGATGGGTGACGTCCGCCACCGCCTGCTCCAGCGCCACCTGCACCTCAGCCAGCGCCGGGATCGGCACCGTCACCGGCAAGTCTGCGTCCAGCACGTGGTCCTCGCGCAGATAGGCGTGCGCCAGCACATAGTCGCCCAGCTCCTGAGAGTTCCTGAGCCCAGCGCAGTGCCCCAGCATGATCCAGGCATGCGGACGCAATACGGCGATATGGTCGGTGATGGTTTTGGCGTTGGACGGCCCGACGCCGATATTGACGAAGGTGATGCCGCGCGCGCCGGCCATCTTGAGGTGATAGGCCGGCATCTGCGGAATGCGGCCCGCCCGCGCACCGGTAGTGCCGCCGCCGAGCCGCTTATTGCGGGTGATGTGCCCGCCCGGCTCGACGAACTCGTCATAGTCCGGATGTCCGTTCGCCATGTGCTCGAGCGCGATACGGCAGAACTCATCGACATAGAAGGCGTAGTTCGTGAAGATGACGAAATTCTGGAAATGGTCGGCGTCCGTGCCGGTGTAGTGCGACAGCCGATAGAGCGAATAGTCGACGCGTGGCGCCGTGAAGTGGGCCAGCGGGTAGGGTCCGCCAACGGGCGGGATGAACGAACCATTGGCGATCTCGTCGTCCGTGTCCTGCAGGTCGGGCACGTCGAACAGGTCGCGCAATGGGATGGGCAGCGTGTTGATCGCCTCGCCGTCGAGCCGATCGTTTGGCCCGAGCGCGAAGTGGATGGGGATCCGCGTCGTCGACTCCCCCACCTCGATCGCGCCGCCATGGTTCTTGAGGATCACGGAGAACTGCTGCAGCAGATAATTCTTGAACAGATCCGGCGCCGTGATCGTCGTGCGGTACACGCCGGGAGTGTGGAGATACCCATAGGCGAGCGTCGAATCCGTCTTGCCATAGCTGCGCGAGGTGACTTGCACCTCGGGATAGAAGGCGCGCACGCGGCCCTTGGGCACGATGCCGCGGCTGAGCCCGATCAGATGTTCCCGCACGAAGCTGGTGTTGCGGTGGTAGATCTCGGCCACATAGGCCCAGGCCGCGTTCGGGTCGGTAAAGCTGCGCTGGGCCGCCGGAGACGGCGAAATGGTGTCCATGTGAGTCTCTTGCACTGCCGGCCTCGCCCCGGAAACCGGCTTTGCGCCGCTCTCTTAGGGGCTCGCGACCGCCGGGGCAACTCAGATGAAATCTGGGCCAGAATTATCACCAATAGGTGAGGAGGGCTTTTCTTGCCGCCCACAAGGTCCATCTATCGGACGTTCGCTGGAATTCTGCAAACGACCCATGCACCGGTGAACCGCGAGGCGTCTGCCGCAGCCCCCAAGCCCTCAACAGTGCGGCGGGTGTTCTCCAGGGCCACAGTCGGGTAACTGGCTGTGGCCCCTTTGTTTCCCCGCGATCAATCGGGATAGCGCTCGCGAGCCGCCTGGTAGGACCGCTGGACCAGCTCCTCCAGTACCTTGAGGTCGATGCCGTCGAGCCGCTTCACATAGAGGCAGCCCTTGCCCATCCGGTGCCTGCCCAGTCTCGCCAGCAGCTTTTCCCGCCACGCTTCGGCTTGCGGCCATAGGTAGATCGAGAATTCCGCCTTTCGCGGCGAGAACGCGGCAAGACAGGACTCGCCCTCGTGGCCGCTATCATATTTGTAATGATAGCGCCCGAAGCCGACGATCGACGGTCCCCACATCTTCGGCTTCTCGCCGGTGATCCTCTTCATCATTTCGATGAGGACGGCGCTGTCGGCGCGCTTCTGCGGGTCCTCCACTTGGGCGATGAACTCCCCCACGGATACCTCTGTCGGCTTGGTTTTGCTTTCCGCCATCTTCGCCTCCGCTTAGGTGCCGCGAGTGTGCCCAAGCGGCATTTCATCGTCAAAAGACGATATTGCCAATTCAGTGCCGATGAGCCATCACAGCCGCCTTGCTCAGAAACGGAAGTCGGCAGTTCATGACCACCTCGCTCCATTCTGCCTCAGTCGGCGTCTTCATCCGCATGCTGGAGAATCTCCAGGCCATCTTCGCCAAGTCGGAAGCCTATGCCGCCGAACGGAAATTCAGCCCCGACAACTATGCCGGCCTGCGGCTCGCGCCGGACATGCACCCGCTCTATTTCCAGGTTCAGAGCGCCACCGATCGTGCCAAGCTGTTTTCGGCGCGGGTAAGCGGGCAGGAGGCGCCCGTCTGGCCCGACACCGAGCGCACATGGGCCGAGGTCAAAGTCCGCCTCGCCACCGGTATCGAGTACCAGAAGGGCATTCGCTCCGAGCAGATCGACGGGCTCGAATCCAAGATGATTCCGCTGCGCGTCCACGGCGAGAACGTCGTGTGGAGCGCCGAGGACTACCTGCTCAGGAATGCGCTGCCCAATTTCTACTTCCACGTCACCACCGCATACGATCTGCTGCGGCACGCGGGCGTCCCGCTGGGCAAGCGTGACTTTACCGGCTAGCGCGGCGCCGACTTCTCGGCATTGGCCTTGATCTTGCGAATGCCGGCGAGCAGGCGCGCTTCTTCCGAGGGTGACAGGCCGGCGAGCAGCGACCGGAACAGCGCTTTTCCCTCGTCCGTCATGTGACGGAACACCGGCACCACCTCATGCCGCAGGAACACGCGCCTCACGCGGTTGTCGGCCGCATCGGGACGCCGCTCGATCCACTTCTTGGCTTCCAGCCGTTCGAGCAGCGTGCCCGTTCCGGCACGCCCCATCTGCAGGATCTCCGCCAGTTCGGACTGCGTGGCACCCTCATGCTCGAAGATGTGCATCAGTGCCCACCATTGCGCATGCGTGAGCCCCACCTTGCCGAGATCCTTGTCGGCGCGCGTGCTGATCAGGCGCGACAGTTCGTGCATCAGATAGAGCAAGTCCGAATGCTCGCGATAGGCCTTGTCCGTGAGGGCACGAATTTCTTCGCGCGCTGAAAGGGCTGGCTCTGGTTTGGTGCGTCTCGCCATGTAGTCACCCCCGAAAATCCGGCCGCTTATGCCCCACCTCGGGCCAATGTTCCACCACTGGAAAACACACGCATGCGTGAAGATGATACGCATGCATGCAAACTTGCCATCGTTAACATATATGCTAGTGTACAAAGCGACGGCGCCCCAAGACCCGCGAGAAAGGGCCGGGGAGGAGAGTCAGAAATCCGAACAATCGGGAGCGGCGGAACCAGCGTTCCGCCGAAAGGACGGCTATGGCCAAAAAACACGATCCGGACAAGGACGCGGCGGACGAGAAGATTGCTCTGAGCCGGCGCGAATTCTTCAAGCAGGGCGCCGCTGCGGGCGTTGGCGCAGTGGCGCTGGGGACCGTCGGAACTGCGAGTGCGGCCGAGTTCGGCGACCACATCAAATGGGACTATGAAGCGGATGTCGTCGTGCTTGGCGGCGGTGGCGTAGGGCTCACCGCGGCGGTGCGTGCACGCGACCTCGGCGCCTCCGTGATCGTGCTCGAGCAGAATTACGACATTGGCGGCAAGATGGGCCACTCCGGCGGCTGGGTGTCGCTGGGCGGCGGCGACTGGGTGCAGGAGCGCGATCGTCTCGGCACGGACCCCGAAGGTCTCGGCCTTGGCGCGCCAGTGCTCCCGGCCGAAGAAGTTACCGACGATGTCGAGACATTGTTCAGGGACATGACCGACTGGTCGGTAATGGCGGATAACGGCGTTACCGAATATCGCTACAACGATCCCGAACTCATGCGGAACTGGGCCGACCATGCGGCAGTTGTCCGCCGGTTCCTGTCCGACAACTATGTGCGCTGGTCACGCGTCAGCGGCTCAAACCTCGGCAGCGGTATGAGCAAGGCCCGCGCACCCTGGGCCATCATGAAGCTCGCCGACAAGACCGATATCGAAGCCGGCACCGTCACGCGCGAGGACGCCGGCGACGGCGACAACGAAAAGAGCTCGCCATTCGTGTCCATGTACTGGCCGCCCGCACCGTCCGCCACCGCGTTCGGTGCGCCCGGCTATGTCTTCGGCGGCTGGGCGGTTGCCCGCCCGCTCGAGTACAGCGCCCGCAAGAAGGGCGTGCAGTTCATGGTCAACCGCCACATGGATACCATGATCCGCGAAGGCAACGATGGTCGCGTGATCGGAGTCACCGCCAGCTACTCGCCACGCTACAACCCGCAAACCGGCGAGCGGCTCGAAAGCTGGTGGAGCAACGGCAACATCGACGAGAAAGCTCCCGTCATCAATGTCCGCGCCCGCAAGGCGGTAATCGTCGGCACCGGCGGCTGGATGGGCAACGTCAATTTCCGCACGATGTTCGACCCCCGCCTGCGTGAACCATCGTTCCAGTACAGCGTCGCCGTAATGGGAGAAAAGAACGAAGATGCGAGCGGTATCATTGCCGGCATGAAAGTGGGCGCCGCCCTGGCGGGCCTCTATCAAGGCAAGGACCACTCCCTCGGTTCACCTCGCGTGAACATGAAGGTCGGCACCAACTCCGTCTGGGACGCCACATTCCCTGGCCATCCGGCGTTCCTGTTCGTTCGCGCGGCAGGCGTGGTGGTCGATCCGGAATGGATCATCGCGGTCAATCAGGTTGGCCAGCGCTTCTACGACGAAAGCTCGGTGATGGCAGAAGCCCTCCTCGGCGCCACCTATCCGCCGGGACAGGCCGGTACCACCAAGCCGTGGAAGGCGCTGGACTGGAACAACTCCAGCATCGAGCATGTCCGCAATACCTACGCCTATAGCGGTATGCACGCTGCGGCGCTTGCCATGAATGAAGGCTCGCGCGGTCCCGACTACACACCGGGTCCGATCTGGGCGATCTTCGACCAGGCGGCCGTGGACGAAAATGGATGGGAACTGCGCCATCCCTATATCGCCGATCCGCCGGATGGGAACTTCTTCAAGGCCGACACACTTGCAGAACTGTCCCGCATGGTCATCGGCAACCAGTACCAGCACATGCACCTGAGCCATCTTGAAGAGACGGTGGCCAAGTACAACGCTGCCGCGGAAGCCGGAAAAGACGACGAGTTCGGCAAGCCGGTCCTGCACAAGATCGAGACCGGCCCGTTCTATGCCGCGATCATGCCGGTGACCGTCAACGACTCTTATGGCGGGCTCCGCATCAACGGCAAGTCGCAGGTCATCGATCTCGAGGGCAGGGTCATTCCAGGCCTGTTCGCGGGCGGCGAGGCTAGCGGTGGCGGCGTCCAGCACGGCATTGGCCGCGCCACCGTTCAGGGCTACATCGCTGCCACCGTGGCTGTGTCGGAAACCTGATACCGGCGACACCAACGAGCGGCGGGGCCTCCCCGCCGCCCTTTTCTGCAAAGGAAGCCCATGCGTTTTCGTTTCGAACTGGCCGGCACGGCGCTTCTGGCGGGCATATTGGCACTATCGGTCGCCATGCCGCTCCCAGTCTTCAGCCAGGACACTTCGAGCAGCGCCGCGCCTTCGAGCAGTGCCGCGCCCTCCAGCAGCCCGGCCGACACTGCGGTTCCCGATACACGCACCCAGGACGAGATCTTGCTCGCCGGCAAGAGGGTGTGGAGCGATGCGGCCTGCTACAATTGCCACGGCACCAACGGGCAGGGTGGACGCAGTCCCGACTTTCCGGCCGGCCCGAGCCTGCGCAAGTCCGTACTCGATCCAGATACCATGCTCATGATTACCGAATGCGGCCTGCCCGAGACGCGCATGCCCGCCTGGCTCAAGGGCGCCTATACCGAGATCGGCTGCTATGGCGACGAGCCCGGGCCGATCCCCACTGGCGTGCTGGTGGCCGGGGCCTACAGCAAGGACCAGCTCAAGGACTTGATCGCCTACGTCCAGGTCAACTTCATGAAACAGCCGCTGCCCACCTGGACGAGCGAGCAGTAGGCCGGGCGCGAAGCTCTGTTGTGACGGCGCGTCCCGATGTCAATGGGCGAAGCCGCAAAATCGGTTATTGCAGGCGGCCAATCCGTTCCCAAATCCCTTGGGTCAACACCCGTTCCCAAAGGAGAACCACGATGCTGACCCGCAACGACCGCGAGGCCATCGACGGCCTGTTCGACCGCCTCGCCGACGCCGAGCGCAAGGGCGGCCCGCGCGATGCCGAAGCCGAGGCCCTGATCCGCGACAAGATCGCCCGCCAGCCCGCGGCGCCCTACTATCTGGCGCAGACTGTCGTCGTGCAGCAGGACGCCCTTAACCAGGCCGAGCGCCGCATCGAAGAACTTGAGGCCGAACTCGGCCAGCGCCGCCAGACCGCGCGACGTGGTCCGTGGGACGGCCCGCAGCAGGGCTATGGCAGCGGCTATGGATATGGCAGCGGCGGTTTCCTCGCCGGTGCCGCCCAGACCGCTCTCGGCGTCGCCGGCGGCGTGCTGCTTGGCAGCATGATCGGTGGCCTCTTCGGCGCCGGCTCCGCCCATGCGGCCGACACGCCGCAGGACAATGGCTCCGATGCTGCCAACGACTCCGGCGACACCGGCGATGACAACAGCTTCGATGGCGGCGACAGCGGCGGCTTCGACGGTGGTGGGTTTGACGGCGGCGGTTTCGACACCGGCGGCGACTTCTAGCTGCCGCTCATCGCGGCCCTACCACTTCTCGTAAAAGGCGAGCCCGCCCGCCTCCAGGACATAGTGCATGTTGGTGTAGGGGAAGTGCAGGCCCGCCGTGTGAAAGAACATGGCATTCCGGACCCCGGGATGCCGCTGCCCCGCCAGCACCCGATCGGCGACGCTCCGTGCGAGGTTGAGGCTGCGACCCTCGCGCATCGGCTTCCACATCACGCCCGGCGCGAACTGGTTGGTCTGCCCCACCACGCCGCATACCGAGCGCGGATATTTCCCCGAATGCAGCCGGTTCATCACCACCGTGCCGACGGCCAGCATGCCTTCGGCGCTCGAGCGGTTGGACTCGAAATACATCACCCGCGTCATGCATTCGCGCGGGCCGAGGAATGAGAACGGCGACATCACCGCGCAGGCCGCGAGCGATGGCGCCAGCACCGCGAGCGCGGCGATAAGGGAGAAAACGCGAGACACTGCCGCTCCGGAACACGCTACTCATCGCGGGGCCGGAGCAGGATGACGGGTTGGTGTTAAGATCGGGTTGCGCTGCGGCGGCTCGGTGCAAGCAGGCGGGCGATCATCGCGCCGCCGATCAGCGCCGCCAACGCCGGCATCGGATCGGCCTTCACCGCCCGACCGGCGCGCAGCGCCTGCTTTGCCGCTTGGCGTGCCACCACCGCGCCCTCGTGCCGAGCCAGATGCCCGAATTCTTGCGCGGCGCTCCCGGCGATATGCCGCGCCGATCGCGCAAATTCATATCCTGCGTCCCGCGCGTCGCTGCCCGAATGCCCGAGTTGCGCGCCCAATTCAGCGACCTGCCTCTGCAGGGCATCGAGCTGCTTTGCCGTAATGCCGCCGGCCCGCTCTCCGAGGCGCCGCGCTTCCCTTTCGGCGATCCGTTCCATCCAGGCCATGACCGTCTCCATTTCGTCTGGAGCGGCAACGCCTTGTGCCTTTCCCCGGTTCCCACCATATGGCGGGCATGGATGAAACCGACGCGCGCCTAGAGCGCCAGTTCGATCGGCTTGAACGGCAGGTGCCCGCCGCCAGGGGCTTCCTGCAATGGGTGCGCAAGCCGCATGCGCGGGTGCTGCGCATTCCGCTCGCGATCCTGCTGCTCCTCGGCGGCGTATTCAGCTTTCTGCCGGTTCTCGGCATCTGGATGCTGCCGCTCGGCTTGTTGCTCCTTGCCATCGACATTCCGCCGATGCGCCGGCCGGTTGCCAATTGGGTCGTGCGTGGGCAACGCGCGCTGAGCCGCCTGCGCCGCTGGTGGCGTGACCGGCGAAAGCCGTCCAGTGGCGCGGCCTAGTTCGCTGCCTTCGGCTCCTTGCAGCGCAGCACCGTGAAGGCCTGGTTGTCGCGGTCGACATAGACCAGATCGATGCCTTCGCCAGTCGGCGCGAAGATCGGTCGCATCCTGATGTTCTCATTGGCCGTCTGGCCCTGCGACTGGCAGGCGAGGGCTGCGGTGAAGGTGCCGTCGCCATTGTCGGTATAGCCGGTGATGTCGCACCCGTTCTCGGCGCCCTCGAACCGCGTCTGGCTGATCTTGATCGGTCCGGTCTGCTGGCCGCACTGGCCGAGATCGGCCGCCCATGTCCCGAACAGCGGCGCGAGGCTGTCGTTATTCGCGGGAGCCGCGGCGGCCGCCTGCGGTGCAGCCGACGAGCTGTCGGCGGGCGTTGCGGGAGGCGGGCCGCCGGAACAGGCGGCAAGAAGGAGGGGCACGCCAAGTGCCGCGAGATAGTTCAGTTTCATGTATCGACCCATTGACGCTTGTCGCCGCCCAATGTCCGGCCCGGCGATTGGTTCCAGCAATTGCGCCCTTTTCCGGGTCGGCCTAGCCTCCGGGCGAGGAGACTCACAGGAATGGACGACAGCCGTTTTGGCACGCGGGACCGGCGCGGCGAATGGCAGCCCAACACGCCGCTGAGCTATCCCCCGGTTTTCGTCTGGCCGCTGCAGCCGCTCAAGGCGCTGCGCTGGTTCGTCTTCGGCTACATCTGGCCGTGGAACCTGCTCTACGCCGCCGTTGCCATCCTGGTCTGGCTCTACGCCACGCCCCCGATGGAGACGGTGAAGACGTTCGCGCCCGGCTGGATCGCTTTCATCTTAGTGCGTAACGCCGCGCTCATCCTCGTCTTCTTCGGCGCCTTCCATCTGCGCCTTTATGTCCAGCGGGCGCAGGGCACCAACTTCAAGTTCAACGTGAAGTGGCCGGCGACCGACAGTCCGAGCTTCATGTTCCGCAACCAGACGCTCGACAATCTGGTCTGGACCTTTGCCAGCGCCGTCCCGATCTGGACGGCCTACGAAGCCGTCACCCTCTGGGCCTTCGCCAATGGCGTGATCCCCACGGTGCATTACGCCGACAATCCGGTCTGGTTCGTCGTGCTGATGTTCCTCGTGCCGGTGTTTCGCGAACTCCACTTCTATCTGAGCCACCGGCTGATCCACTGGCCGCCGCTCTACCGCGCCGTCCATCGCATCCATCACAAGAACATCAATCCCGGCCCATGGTCGGGACTGGCGATGCATCCGGTCGAGCATCTCATCTACTTCACGAACGTGCTCATCCATTGGGTGATCCCGAGCCACCCGCTCCACGCCATCTACACGCTGGTCCATCTGGGCATGTCACCGGCTCCGGGCCATGTCGGCTTCGACAAGGTCGTTGTCGGCGAGGAGCAGGCTTTCGGCACCGGCTGCTATGACCATTACCTTCACCATAAGCATTTCGAGGTGAACTACGCCGACGGCGTATTCCCCTTCGACAAATGGTTCGGCACGTTCCACGACGGTTCGGCGGAAGCGGAAGCCCGCATGAAGGCGCGCCTTGAAGCGCGCGCCGCGCGCAAGCGTGCGAAGCGTTAGAGCTTGGCGCCGGAAATGTTCACCAGCCAGCCGATCCCGAACTGATCGGTCAGCATGCCGAAGCTGTCGCCCCACGGCGCCTTTTCGAGCGGCTGGTTGATCGTCGCTCCCTTGCCGAGCCTGTCCCAATAGCCCTTGAGCAGCTTCTCGTCGTCGCCGGAGAGGGACAGTGTGATGTTCGTGCCCGGCCTGAACTCCATGTGGGCGGGCGTGTCGGACCCCATCAGCCAATAGGCATTCGGGGCCTCGAGCTGAGCGTGCATGATGAGATCCTTTTCCTTCGGATCCTGCGAGCCCACGACCTCACCGAAGGTGCTGAGCGTCAGCTCGCCGCCAAACACGCTTTTATAAAATTCCATTGCCTGCCGGGCATTGTCCTTGAAGTGCAGATAGGCGTTGAGACGGCTGGTCATGGGTGTCCTCCTTTGATTTCCGCCTCACCTACCAGAGCAACATGACGAAGCACGGGCAGGCCGGGCCTTAACGAAGGATTCACGGTTACACGCTTGTTTCTGGACGAGAACAAAAACCGAACATATAAGAACGAAACACAAACACAGGAGTTAAACAATGCTCGGTTTTCTGAAAGACGCAATGACTCTGGTCTCGATCATCGGCTTCACCCTCGCCACGCTGACTTGGATGGATATGGCCAGCCGACTCGTGTGAGCCTGTGGATTGAAGGCTGGCGCTGTTGGCCGTTTCCGCGCGCCGCCTTAGGACCATCCAATGAATTCCCCCGGCTTCATCCACCTGCATGTTCACTCCGCCTATTCCCTGCTCGAGGGAGCGCTGAAGCTCGCCGGCGTGCTGGAACTGGCCAAGGCCGACCATCAGCCCGCGCTCGGCATCGCCGACACCAACAATCTGTTTGGGGCGCTTGAGTTTTCTGAGAAGGCGGCGGGGAAGGGGATTCAGCCCCTGCTCGGCTGCGAACTCGCGATCGAATTCGAGCCGCCGTCGGACCGCATGCAGGAGCGCAACCACGATCGCGGTCGTTTTGGCAAAGGCGGCGTCGTGCTGGTCGCCCAGACCGATGCCGGCTTCGCAAACCTGTCGCGCCTCGTTTCCCGCGCGCATCTCGAAAGCGCCAACGGCGTGCCTGCAGCCCGGCTCGATTGGCTCAGTCGCGATATCCTCGACGGCATCATCTGCCTGTCGGGCGGTCCCGAGGGCGCCATCGATCCCTTCTTTGCCGCCGGCCTCGATGCCCAGGCCGAGCATCGCCTCGAAGCCCTGCGCGAACTCTTTGGCGATCGGCTTTACGTCGAACTGCAGCGCCACGGCCGCCGAGAGGAACAGCTCAACGAGCCGCGCCTGATCGACTACGCCTATCGCCGCGGCGTGCCGCTCGTTGCGACCAACGAGCCGTTCTTCTCCGGCCGCGCCGATTACGAGGCCCACGACGCACTCCTCGCCATCGCCGATGGGGCGGTCGTCGCGCAGACCGAGCGGCGCAAGCTGACCCCCGAGCACTCCTTCAAGACGCGCGAAGAAATGCGAAAGCTCTTCGCCGACCTGCCCGAGGCGCTCGACAACTCCGTCGAGATCGCCCAGCGCGTGAGCTATCGGCCGAAGACGCGTGGCCCCATCCTGCCACGCTTCGCGGCCGCACCGGACCAAACCGAGGAAGAGGGCATGGCCGCCGAGGCCGAGCGCCTCCGCGTCGAGGCGCGTGCCGGCCTCGAACGCCGCTTCGCTGCCAACGGCCTCGCCGATGGCTTCACCCGCGAGGCCTACGAGGAACGTCTCGAATTCGAGCTCGGCGTTATCATCAAGATGAAGTACCCGGGCTACTTCCTCATCGTCGCCGACTTCATCCAGTGGGCCAAGGCGCAGCAGATCCCCGTCGGCCCCGGCCGCGGCTCCGGCGCCGGCTCGCTCGTCGCCTATGCGCTGACCATCACCGACCTCGATCCGCTCCGCTACGACCTGCTGTTCGAGCGCTTCCTCAATCCCGACCGCGTGTCGATGCCGGACTTCGACATCGATTTCTGCCAGGACCGGCGCGGCGAGGTCATCCGCTACGTCCAGGAGAAATACGGCGAGTCCCAGGTCGCCCAGATCATCACCTTCGGAACGCTGCAGGCGAGGGCGGTCGTGCGCGACGTCGGCCGCGTCTTGCAGATGCCCTACGGCCAGGTTGACCGCATCAGCAAGATGATCCCGGCCAATCCCGCCAACCCCGTAACGCTCGCCCAGGCGCTCGAGATGACTCCCGAGCTCCGCGCCATGCGCGACGAGGACGAGCAGGTGGCCGACCTCCTCGCCACCGCGCAGAAGCTCGAAGGCCTCTACCGCCACGCCTCCACCCACGCCGCCGGCATCGTCATCGGCGAGCGCCCGCTCACCGAGCTGGTCCCCATGTATCGCGACCCGCGCTCCGACATGCCGGTGACGCAGTATTCGCTGAAATGGGTCGAGCCGGCCGGCCTCGTGAAATTCGACTTCCTCGGCCTCAAGACTCTCACCGTTCTCGACAACGCGGTGAAGATGATCAACGCGAATGGAACGCCGTTCGCCTTGTCCGACATCCCCATCGATGACGCGCCCACCTTCGACAAGCTCACCCATGGCGACGTGGTCGGCGTATTCCAGGTGGAAAGTCCCGGCATGAAGCGTGCGCTCGTCGACATGCGGCCCGATCGCTTCGAGGATCTCATCGCGCTCGTCGCGCTCTACCGTCCTGGCCCGATGGCCAACATCCCGACCTACTGCGCCCGCAAGGCAGGGCGCGAGGACGTCGAATATCTCCACCCGCTGCTCGAGCCCATCCTCGCGCCCACCTATGGCGTCATCACCTATCAGGAGCAGGTGCAGCAGATCGCCCGTGCGCTCGCCGGCTACACCCTCGCCGAAGCCGATCTCCTCCGCCGCGCCATGGGCAAGAAGATCAAGTCCGAGATGGCCGCGCAGCGCGACCGCTTCCTCGAGGGCGCCGAAGAGAAGGGTATCGCCAAGGGCCTCGCCAACACCATCTTCGACGCCTGCGCCAAATTCGCCGAATACGGCTTCAACAAATCCCACTCGGCGCCCTACGCCTACATCACCTACCAGACGGCCTACCTCAAGGCGCACTTCCTGCAGGAGTTCATCGCCGCGTCCATGACCTACGACATGGGCAACACCGACAAGCTCAACGAATTCCGCGAGGACGCCAAGCGCCACGGACTCGAGATCGTCGCGCCCTCCGTCAACACCTCCGACGCTGCGTTCACCGCGCGCAACGGCAAGATCTTCTACGCCATCGGCGCTATCAAGGGCGTCGGCCAGGCCGTTGCCGAGCACATCGTCGAAGCGCGCGGCAACAAGCCCTTCGCGGACCTCGCCGATTTCGCCACCCGCGTCGATCCCCGCATCATCAACCGCCGCACGCTCGAGACTCTCGTCAACGCCGGCGCCTTCGACAGCCTCGTGCCGCGCCGCGAGCAGGCCTTCGCCGCCATCGATGCCATCATCGCCACCGCCCAGCGCACGACGTCCAACCAGTCCGACGGCATCATGGACATGTTCGCTTCCGACACGCCCGAGCCGATCCGCCTCACCGCCAACGCGCCCGCCTGGAGCCTCGCCGAGCGGCTCGAGCGCGAACGCTCCGCCATCGGCTTCCACATCTCGGCCCACCCGCTCGACGAGTTCTCGTCCCTGTTCGAGCGGCTCAAGGTCATCCCCTATGCCCGCTTCGAGCGCGAGGTAAAGGAGGGCGACCGCAGCGCCGGCCGCCTCGCCGGCACCATCGCCACCCGCAACGACCGCCGCACCAAGAAGGGCACGCCGATGCTGTCGCTGACCCTCAGCGACCCCTCCGGCAGCTACGAAGTCATCGGCTTCTCCGAAGCCGTCGAGCAGTTCGGCAAGATCCTTCAGCCCAACCGCTCGGTGATCCTCAATGTCGAGGCCGACGAGCGTCCTGACGGCGTCAGCCTCCGCCTGATGTCGGCCCAACCGCTCGAGGATGCCGCCAGCAAGGCGGGCCGCCTGCTCACCGTCTTCGCCGGCGACGAAAAATGCCTCGTCCCCATCCGCGCCCAGCTGAAGCCGGGCGGCGAGGGGCAGGTGAGCTTCATCGTCATCCGCGACAGCGGCGCGAAGGAATACGAGATCGCCCTAAAAGGCAGCTTCCAGCTCTCCCCCGCCCTCGCCGGCGGCATCAAGGCGCTGGACGGAGTGGTGGACGTACGGTTGAGCTAGCAGTCGGCGTTCCTCTCCCGTAGCGCTTCGCGCGTACGGGGGAGGGGGACCACGCGTAGCGTGGTGGAGGGGGCGGCCGCTTGCGCGATCTATTCCGGACTGGTCATCTTCATCAGCACAAGCCCGGTGACGATCAGCCCCGCCGCAATCACCCGCGAAACGCTCGCCTGCTCGCCCAGCACCGCAATCCCGACGACGAACGCGCCCACCGCGCCGATCCCGGTCCAGATCGTATAAGCCGTCCCCAGTGGCAGCGAGCGCATGGCGACCGCCAGCAGCCCCACGCTCGCCACCATCCCGGCCAGCGTCGCCACGCTCGGCCAGAGCCGGGTGAACCCGTCCGACTGCTTCATCATGAAGGCCCAGAACACTTCGAGGCCGCCGGCTGCAATGAGAATAATCCAGGGCATATGGCCCTCCTCTGAAAGGGCCGGGCCGTCCCGGACTTCTACCCCAATCGGGGTGAGGGCGTCGCCTCACGGGCTATCTAGTGAACGCTCTCGGCCGAAGCAAGTCGCGGTGCCTTCTCCCTCCCGCTCGTCGGGAGGGGGGACCAGCCGAAGGCTGGTGGGTGGGAGCCGCTTGCGCCGAACCCGAGGCGCATCGCAACCAACAGTCGGGTCGCGAAGAAAGTGAGCGTCTCAATCGAGCAACTTGGCCGCTCCTCATAAGATCGTTGTTGAGGGGGCAGTCTTCGCGGATGCGGCCTTTGTTTCGCGGCGGAAATAGGAGCGCAGAAGCTTAGTCATGTGCTTCTCGTAGAGTTCGAACGAGAGCGCTGCCAATGGCAGACTTAAGCCGAGAGTGAAGATGAGCGCGATAGGCGTATCAAAATGCTCGCGGGCGTACTTTGCGATTGGGTAGTGCCATAGATAGAGGGCGTAGGACCATAGGCCGATCCGCGCCAGTGGTGGCCAAGCCAAAAATCTGGTCGCACTGCCTTCGTTGGTGATGCCAACAATCAGCACGGCAGCAGCGATTTCGACTCCGGTGCCTCCCCACGTACTCGAAGGTTCTACGTAGAACGGAAAGACTATCGCCGCGAACGCAAGCGTTACGAGAGCCGGAATGGACATCCACTCGACGGTAAACTTTTGGGGCTGCCACTTGGCCAGTGCCACGATACCGCCGAGCAGCAGGCCCGTGCTGTGCGTATCGAAGGCAAAATAGGCCCACACCCATCCGAAATTCCAATAGACGAACCAGCGCCAGAGCGACAGACCGACATATGCGCCAACAGCGATTGCCAGCGTTTGACGCCCTGCATGTCGAAGAAGCATGACCAATAGACCGGGCCATATGAGATAATATTGCATCTCGATGGCCAACGACCATGTTTGCCTCAGGAGGACCGGCTGATTCCAAGCGATCCGCGAGAAGTTGCTCGCATAGAGTCCGGTGAATGCCAGTTCGGCCGGAATATTCGCCTTGGGGAAAATGTAGGGACCAAGAACGGCAACCGCGACAAGGACCAGAAAGAGAGCGGGTAGAAGTCGGGCTGCCCGTCGGAGCCAGAAGCCAACTATGTCGATCTTGGCGCGCTGGGCGAATTCGTCGGTCAGTAGCCTCGTGATCAGATAGCCGCTCAGCACGAAAAATACGTCTACACCGATGAACCCGCCTCCTAGGCCCGGCAACCAGACGTGGCTTCCCAGCACGCACAGAGCGGCCATGGCCCGAAGCCCATCGAGTGCCTGGTCACGATGCACGGTTAGATCTCCGCGCAGGAGGTCCAATTGAACGCGACGAATGCTGCTGGAGAGTTAAGCCGGCTGGGTGAATGGTCCTCGACCATCGCAGAATTCGTCAGCACTCTGCTGTCGTGGCATACGGAACAAGGCGGAAATGCCCGAGGCGACTTGCCTCGCCTATCCTGCGGATGCGGGTGACTGCCCCCCATTGCATCCCCGCCCCAAACCCCCTATATCCGCGCCGCGCACGGGAATCCCCTGCGTAATTCACAGCCAGAGCCGGCCACTTTCGAGTGTCCATCCGGTGGCGGAAACGCCCACAGGGCTTTGGCGAGGCACAACCGGTAAAGGAGCCATTTCATGGCATTGCCCGATTTTTCCATGCGTCAGCTGCTCGAAGCAGGCGTCCATTTCGGCCACCAGTCGCATCGCTGGAACCCCAAGATGGAGCGGTTCATCTTCGGCGTCCGCAACGACATCCACATTCTCGATCTCGGCCAGACCGTGCCGATGCTGTCCCGCGCGCTTCAGCTCGTGTCGGACACCGTGGCCGAAGGCGGCCGCGTGCTGTTCGTCGGCACCAAGCGCCAGGCGGCCCCGGTCGTCGCCGAGGCTGCGCGCCAGTCGGCACAGTATTACGTCAATTCTCGCTGGCTCGGCGGCACGCTGACCAACTGGCAGACCATCTCCAACTCGATCTCGCGCCTCCGCGAGCTGGAGTCGACGGAAGCCGAAGGCCTGACCAAGAAGGAACGCCTCCTGCTCGATCGCGAACGCGAACGGCTCGATCGCGACCTTGGCGGCATCAAGGACATGGGCAGCCTGCCGAACCTCTTGTTCGTGATCGATACCAACAAAGAAGAGAACGCCATCAAGGAAGCCCGCCGTCTCGGCATTCCGGTGATCGCGATCATCGATTCCAATTCCAACCCGGACCTGGTCGATTTCCCGATCCCGGGCAATGACGACGCCGCCCGTGCCCTCGAGCTCTATTGCAGCCTCGTGAGCAAGGCCGCGATCGACGGCATCGCCCGCTCGGCCGCCGGCCGCGGCGCTGATCTCGGGGCGTCC
>DASZPY010000026.1:0-22433 GCA_035549855.1 Devosia sp.
GAGGGCCTCGAGCATCGAGGTTGCAAGCACCTCGCGCACGCCGCCCTTGAGGGTGAGGCGGCCATCGCCCATGCGCGACCATGGCGTGCGGCCCGAGCCCTTGGTGCCGAGATCGAGCAGGCGGCCGCGATCGTCTTCCAATTGCGCGAAGAGGAAGCCGCGGCCATCGCCGAGGTCCGGATTGTAGGTCTGGAACTGGTGGCCGTGATAGCGGAGCGCGAGCGGGGTTTCGAAGCTGCCGGGGATGGGCTTGAAGCGGCCGAAATGGTCGATCCATTCGGGATCGGTGAGAGTCTCGAGACCGATGGAAGTCGCGGCGCGCTGGTTGCGGTAGCGGAGGGTGAGCTCCGGGAATTGGGCAGGCCGGACGCGGTCGTAGAAGGCATCGCCGAGGGCGGCATGAGCGGTGGAAGGTTTCATCGACGGAAAACGCCCACCAGCTCGATGTGGTTCGACCAGGCGAACTGGTCGACGGGGGTGAGCGTCTCGAGGCGGTAGCCGCCGGCGATGAGGATGGCGGCGTCGCGGGCGAAGGTTTTGGGTTCGCATGAGACGGCTATGACGGTCTTGACCTTCGATCGTGCCAGCTCGCGCGATTGCGCTTCGGCGCCGGCGCGGGGCGGATCGAAGATGACGGCGTCGAAATCGTCGAGCTCGACGGTGTAGAGCGGCTCGCGGAAGAGGTCGCGGGCAATCGCGCGAACCGGCTTCAGGCCCTGGGTGTGACGAACGGCGTTCTGCAGTGCAGCAATTGCGGGCTTGTCGGCGTCGACGGCGAAGACCCTGGCACGCTCTGCGATGCGGAGTGCGAAGGGGCCGACGCCGCAGAAGAGATCGGCGACGTGCTTCGCCTTGCCGAGTCCCGTGAGCACGAGCGAGGCCAGCGTCTCTTCGGCGAGGGCCGTGGCCTGGAGGAAACTTGCGGGCGGCAGCGCGATGTCGGCCTTGCCGGAGCGGATGGTGGGCGGGCGCGCTTCGAGCACAAGATCGCCATTGAGGGTCATGCGGGCCGCATCGAGGCGCTGGGCGAGGAGAGTCAGGCGCTCGCGCTTGAGGCCGCGCTTTTCGGTCCTGATGGCGATGTCGAGGCCCGTCGCAGTGGCGGTGAGGGCCACGTCGCAATCGCCGATGGTGGCGCCGATCTGGCGGGCGATGATGGGAGCGGAGGATTGCAGCGCCGGCACGAGGATAGGGCAGGCTTCGATGTCGAGGAGCTCGTGGCTGCGGGCCTTCATGTAGCCGGCGGCATGTCCGCGTGCGTGGAGGGTGGCGCGGCGGCGTCCGTCGCCATGGGCGGGAATGATGGCGGCCAGCGAGGCTGCAACATGCGCGCGGCGCAGCGGCTCCTCGACCAGTGCGCGCTTATGCGCGTCGTAGCTGTCTGGGCCGAGATGCTGCAGGCTGCAGCCGCCGCATGTGCCGTAGTAGGGGCAGAAGGGCTCGGTGCGGTCCTCGGGCTCGGGGTCGAGCATCAGGGCCGCGAGACGCGCTCGAGCAGGCTCGCCAGCGAGACGAAGGGGATGCCGGCCCGTTCGCTGAGGCCCGTCGCACAGGTCGAGACGGTCGAGACGCCCAGCGTGCAGCCCTCGGGGATGTCGGTTTTGACGAAGCGCGTCGCCCATTCGTTGAGCTCGGGCACGAACATGCCCTTGTCGCCGGCATAGCCGCAGCAGGTGAAAGAGCTCAGCACCGCAATCTTGGTCGCACAGGCCTTGGCGAGCGCCTCGATGGCACCCTTCTCCTTCTGGCGTTGCGCGGAGCAGTTGTGATGGACGGCGACGACCGGCAGGGGCGCGGTGATCTTCAGTTTCGGCAGGATTTCGGCGAGGAGGAACTCAGCGCTGTCGGCGATGGCGATCTCGCCGTGATGGTTCTTCAGATGCTTGGCGCAGGTCGAGGCGTCAGTCAGCACGCGTGTATTGTGCGGCGCGAGCTTCTCGACGAGGCGGTTGCCGACGCGCTTGGCCTCTTCGGGAAAGCCCTTGCTCTCGAAAGGCTGGCCGCAGCACTGGCCGGTGAGGCCGTCGGGGACGACGACATCGAAGCCGGCGCGTTCGAGGAGCGCCAGCATGGCGTCGGGCGTGGGCAGCAGATCGTGTTCGGTTTTTGGCGCGCCGAACATGCGGGTCGGGCAGGCGGGGAAATAGACGATGCGGTTGGCCGATTGCGTGGCGATGGGGACCGGGAAGCCGGTTTCCTTCGGGTTGTCGCGCAGGGGCCTGCCCTTGCGGGCGGCGGGCGCACCCGGTCCGGGACGCAGGGTGTGCGAGACGCGCGGGGTCTTCACCAGCGCCCGCATGCCGCCGGCGATGGCGTCAGTCGCGGCATTGCCGATGATGGTGCGGCTCAGCGCCTGCAGGCCGACGCCGCCGGTCATGGCCCGCTCGGTTGCGACGAGATGGCCGGCGACGCTGTGCGCGGTGCGGCGCTCGCGATCGGTGCGGCGCCGGGCACGTTCCTCCATGACCATCGTGCCGGTCTCGATGCCGACGGGGCAGCGTTCGGCGCAGACATTACCGGCAGCGCAGGTCGCAAGGCCGGCATAGGCGAAGTCTTTCTCGAGCGCGGCAAGGCGCGCGGGGTCTTCGCCGGTGCTGCGGAGGCGTGCGCGCTCCCGGGTGACGACGATGCGCTGGCGCGGCGAGAGCGTGAGCTGGGTGCTAGGGCAGGCGGGCTCGCAGAAGCCGCATTCGATGCACAGGTCGATGGTCTCGTCGGCGAGCGGCAGGTTCTTCAGGTTCTGGATGTGCACCTGCTGGTTGTCGGTGATCAGCACGCCGGGGTTGAGCAGATTTTCGGGATCGAAGAGCGGCTTGATCTTCTTCATGATCGCGTAGGCGGCGCTGCCCCATTCGCGCTCGACGAACGGCGCAATGGCGCGGCCGGTGCCGTGTTCGGCCTTGAGGCTGCCCTTGTAGCGGACGGAGACGAGCTCGCTCAGATCGCGCGAGAAGCGGTCGAACTTCTCGGCGGCGCCCTCTTCCATGAAGTTGTCGGCCATCTGGAAATGCAGATTTCCCGCGAGGGCGTGGCCGAAGATGATGGCGTCCTCGTAGCCGTGATCGTCGAGGAGCTTGCGCATATCGATGACGAAATCGGCGAGGCGCGCGATGGGGGCGGCCACGTCCTCGGTCATCATGGCGGTGCCCTTCGGCCGAGTCGCGCCGCCCGAGGCGAAGAAACCCTTGCGCACGTCCCACAGGCCCTGGCTGCGGGCTTCGTCGGTGGAGAAGTTGAGATCGGTGGCGCCTTCTTCGCGGAGGATGGCTTCGGCCTCGGCCTGCTCGCGCGCGAGGGTGAGCGCATCGGGCGCGGTGACGTCGATGAGGATCACCGGCGAGTTGGGGCCGAGGAATTTCACGAAGGGCTGGATCGCCGGCAGATGCTCGACGGTCGCGAGAGCGCGGCGCTCGATATATTCTGCGGCAGTGACGCCCTCGGTCGACTGCACGCCGCCATTGGCGAGGCGCGAGATGGCGCGCGCGGCGCTGTAGGGATCGGGGAAGGGGATCAGCCCCGTCACCTTGTGGGGGTGCTCGGGGATCGTGTTGTAGGTGACCTCGGAAACAAAGCCGAGCGTGCCTTCGGAGCCGACGATCAGATGGATGAGGATGTCGATCGGATCGTGGAAATCGACGAGCGCGTTGATCGAATAGCCGACGGTGTTCTTGATCTCGTACTTCTTCTTGATGAGCGAAACGAGTTCGGAATTGGCCGTGACTTCGTGATGCAGCGCGTGCAGCGCATCGAGCAGAGCGGCATGCGATTTGCGGAAGGACGCCACCGAATCCGGATCGCCGGAATCGAGCACGGTGCCATCGACCAGCATGACGCGGAGGCGCTGCAGCGTGTGGTAGGTGTTGTAGGCGACGCCGCAGCACATGCCGGACGAGTTGTTGTTGACGACGCCGCCGATCTTGCAGGTCGCCTGGCTGGCGGGATCGGGGCCGAGCTTGCGGTTGAAGGGCTTAAGCGCACGATTGGCGTTGGCGACGATGATGGCGGGTCCGAGCGTGATGCGATCGCCGTGATCGAGGATCTGTATCTTGCGGAAGCCGTCGCCCAGAACGGCAAGGACGCCGTCGGAATTGGACTGGCCGGAGAGCGAGGTGCCGGCGGCGCGGAAAGTCAGCGGCAGGCCTTCGGCGCGCGTGGCCGCGATGACGGCGCGGACATCGTCCTCGGAATTGATGATGACGACAAGCTCGGGCACGAGGCGGTACTGGCTGGCGTCGCCCGCATAGGCATAGGTCATCAGCGTGTCGGTCATGATCCGCCTGGCCGGAATGGTCGCTTCGAGCCGCGCCTTGATGCGGGCGGCCGCCTGCTTCCGGTTTCCACCGATAGGGGCCATTTGATTCACTGTGGTCTCCTCGCTGACTTCAGCCTATGCCGAAATGGCGGGGCAAGGGAGTCGGCGAAAGGGCGAAACGGTTCGCCCTCGTTCGCGTTGCCGCCGCGAGCCGATCAGCTCACCAGCTCGTCTGGGGCGAGCTCGGGGCCGGGGAAGGTGGCGAAGCCTTCGATGCCGCCGATGAGCTCGTTCACGGCGCGGCCGGCCTGGTCGATGGCGGAGTGGACATAGGCATAGGCGCCCGAATCGGAATTGGCGATGGCGACGCGGCCCCAGCCCTTGCGGGCCGTCTCGATGGGCAGCGGGCCGTCGGGCCAGTACTGGTCCCAGGGCCGCATATATTCGAGGGCATAGCCGTGGCTCCAGCGGTTGATGGTGAGCGCCTCGATGTCGCGGGCGGCATCGAAGCCGCCGTCCTTGAGGGCGCGGTTGAGCAAATCGCGGATCTCGCGCTCCATGTCCTCGAAGGTGAGCTCGGTAAGCTTGTAGCGGCCGGCGGTGGCCTGGTCGCGGGCCGACATTCCGGGCTCGCCGGGGACCGGGATGCTCCAGATGTGGAGGAGCATGGGCTCTGAGGGGTCCGAGGTGAATTTGTAGTCGCCGATCGAGACCGGATCGTCGGTCCACACGCCGCGCCAGAAGCAGTTGGGTGCGTAGAAGCCGTCGATCTTGAGCTTGTCGAAGGCCTCCCAGTTGCGCAGCATCACGACGCCATAAACCAGCGGCACCTTGATCTGGTCGTTGAGGGCTTCGATCTGCTTGGTCCCGACCTCGTCGGTGATGTGCGGTATGATGCGGTTCCAGCAGGCGAGCACCACATGGCTGCCGCTCACGGTCTTGAGCTTGCCGTCCTCGACATAGGTGAGGGTGACGGAAGTTGCCGAAGACGGCTGGCCCTCGTGCTTGACGCGTACCACCGAAGCCTGGAGCCGGAGGCGGACTGGGGCATCGGCGCGATCGAGCCTGGCATAGTCGACGCTGTTCAGCACCAGCTCTTCCATCGAGCTGCCGGGCAGGGCCTCGGGGATGAGGGCGCGGACGAGAGCGCGGGCGACGCCGGCGTTGCCGTCGGGGAAATGGTAGATGTAGTCGTCCTCGGCGATCTGCAGGAGCCGGCCCGAGGGCGACATGGTCTTATAGGGCAGATCGCCCAGCTCCATGCCGTCGAAGCCCGGCGAGCCCTGCGCCCAGGCATCGAGCGCGGTCGTCGCCTCAATGCCGACGCCGAAATATTCTTCGGTGTCGTTTCTGTACATGGTCACGAGTTCGGGATCGTATTTGCAAATGCCGGTCAGGAAATCCGCATAAGTGGTCCGGGCCAGAATCTGCAGCTTCTCCTCGAGACTCTTGCCGGCGAGGTAGTCGGGCGGGGAGTCGATGAGCTCGATGAGATTGGCCTTGGCCGTGTCGTTGAGCGGCGTATCGGGCACCCAGTCGGCGGCGCTATCGCCTTCCAGCACCAGCGCATCGACGCCCCAATCCTCCTTGCGGAAGAAATGCGCGTCGCTGAGCTCGTGGTCGTCCCACCAGTCCTGATCGTAAAATTCGTCCTCGAAGCGCGTAAGATCGATGCCGATATCCGCGATGACTTTTTTGGCAAGCTCGGAGAAGCGCGAGGGCGCCTCTAGGCTCTGGCTGCCGCCATAGCCGATGAGCCGCTTGCCGCTGGATGAGGTGAATTCGTCGCGGCGCGCATGGCCGCCGAAATCGTCATTATTTTCGAGGATGAGGATCTTTGCGTTGGGCTTCTGCTGGCGGTAGAGCAGTGCGGCTGTGAGGCCCGAGATACCGCCGCCGACCACGACGAGATCGTAGCTTTCGCCAGTCGGCTCGATCGGTGGAGCGTTGTTCCAGAACGCGCCGTCGCGCACGGCGTGCATGATGTTCATGGCGTCGGTGGAGTGGCCGCGCAGGCCCGGGAGCCTAGCCGGATCAGAGGGTGGAGTTGCGCCGAGGGCCGGGTGTGGGAGGCCGCTCATCGCCGCCGCCGTCACCGTCAGCGCCACGCCGTTGAGGAAGTCGCGCCGGCTGATCGGCCGGTCCATCCCCAGCATCCTGTCGCGATCCGAATAATTCATCACTCACTCCCTCGACGTGATCCGCCGAGGGAGTGTTACGCCTTTGCGGCGGCTTGGCTAGGTCGGCATGCCACCACATGACCGAGCCTCCGCCGCGCCTCGCGTTACAGGTCGACGTCCGGGCCGGGGCCGCGGCTGGTTTCGCGCCGGACGTCCTCGGCCGCACGGGCGAGGATTTCCGCGACGCGCTTCTGCGTCTGAGGGTCGGCCTTGCGCGCGGATTTGATCGCGTCCTTGAGGTTGCGGCGCGCCTCGTTGATGTCCGGGATCACGCCGTCCATGTCGCGGTCGGGCGGGGTCGTGCCGGCGTCGCGGAAATGGCGCTCGGCCTCGGCCCAGCGATCGCGGAAGTAGCTGGCCTTCTCGCCGATCTTGCTCAAATAATCGAGGGTGGTCTCGACGGCCTGGCGGTTGTCGCTGAGATGGGCGCGGCCTTCGTCCGTGATGGTGTAGAGGCGCTTGTTGCCCTCGGCGATCGAGGTCACGTAATTGGCCTCTTCGAGAAAGGTCAGGGCCGGATAGATGACGCCCGGGCTCGGTACATAGATGCCGCCGGTCTTGTCCTCGATGGCCTTGATGAGATCGTAGCCGTGGCGGGGCTGCTGCTCGATGAAATAGAGGGCGATCAGGCGGAGGTCGCCCGAAGCCATCATCCGTCCGATGCGGAAGCTGTCGCCGAAATTGCCCCAGTCGCCATGGCCGCCCGGACCATGATGCGGGCCGCCGCGAAAGCCGCCCCAACCCCAGCCGCGGCGGGCCATGGATTCGAATTTCCGCCACTGATTGCGGGCGAAACGGTCGAAATTGTCGTCTGCATGATGCATGATGCATCTCCGATATATCTTACGATAGGACGGAGATACGCTGTCGGCGGCGCGGCTGCAAGATAGTCTCAAGATATATTTTCAGCGGATGGCGGCGATATAGCGTTCGGCGCTGCGTTGCAGGGCGGATTTGGCATTGCGGTCGAGAACCCGGTCCCACCAGCCGGCATAGATGCGGTCGAAGGGATAGGCGCGCACGGATTTGACGATGCGCTCCACCGCGCGGGCGTTGAGCGGGATGAGGTTGGGATAGGAATACATGAAGCTCACCCAGCGGGTGTCGGGAACGACCATGATGGAGTCGCCGGTCATCAGCACGCCCTTGCCGCCGGCGCCTTCGGCCCAGTGCAGGACGGTCGAGCCAGGGAAATGGCCGCCGGTGCGGACGAGGGTGATGCCGTCGTCGAGGCTCTTGGATTCGCCGCTCCAGAACTGAATCGCGGGGTCGGGCCGCATGACCCAGTCGCGATTGTCCTCGTGCAGCCAGATCGGCACGCCGCCCAGCGCGCGGCTCCAATCGACCATGGTGGTGTAGAAATGCGGGTGCGAGATCGCGATCGCCTTGATGCCGCCCTTGGCCTTGAGCGCGGCGATGGCGTCGTCCGTAATGAGCGGCGTGCAGTCCCAGAGCACGCCGCCGTTCGGCCGGGCGATGGCGAGGGCGCGCTGGCCGATGGCAATCTGCGGTTTGGACCCGATGCCGATGAGTCCGGGCTCGAGGTCACGCAGCTCGTTGACGTGCTTGACGCTCAATTGTTCGAGCGTGGTCCAGGCCTGGCCGGCGGCGCTCACATATTGCCGGTCGTCGGCGCAGATCAGGCAGGTCTCGCGCGGGGCGTCGGTTTCGGCATAGCCGGTGCCGCAGGTGGTGCAGATGTAGGAGGGCATGGCCTGATCCCCGCTCGCTGGTGGCTTGGCTTTGCGCCGGGCGCATTGTAACCGATGTCGCGGGGGCTGAGCAGGGCGATCTGTGGCGATGGCATTTCAGGCCGCGCGCCGACTGGCGGATGCGGGACGGCAGCTGAGATCGCGCTATCTCGACACGATCCGCGCGATACGCGGCCCGCTTGCCCGCACCCATCATGCCGGGCTGCCGATGCGGATCGGCATGACGCTGCTGGTGCGCGACGAAGCCGACATCGTGGCGGCGACGATCGAACATGCGCTGGCATCGGGTGTGGATTTCATCATCGCGACCGACAATGGCTCGGTGGATGGCACCGTCGAAGTCCTAGAGGCTTATCGCGATCTGGGCCTGCTGGAGCTTTGGCACGAGCCCAGTCACACCTATGAGCAGGGACGATGGGTCACGCGCATGGCGCGTCATGCCGCGGCGAGAGGCGCGAGTTGGGTGATCAATGCGGATGCCGATGAGTTCCTCTGGCCCGCCGACAATGGCGGACGCGGACTCAAGGAGCTGCTTGGCGCGATCGACCCCGGGCTGGGGCTGCTTGTGCTCAATCCCGACCATCACTGGATCGATCCGAACCTCACCGGCAAATGGCCGGACAGGGCGGTGCTGATGGAGACGCGGCCCTATTATGGGCCGGACAGCCCGCATGTGTGGAAGGTCGCGCATCGGGCCGATCGCAATGCGAGGGTGCGGCAGGGCAATCACTCGGCCGACGGGCCACTCGTCGGGCCGATGGCGCATGCCCGGCCGATCCGCGTGATGCACTTCCCCGATCGCGGCTATACGCATTACGAGCGCAAGATCCGCAATGGCGGCTCCGCCTATGCCGCCAATCCGCGCTTCGGTGGCGCGGTTGGTTCGCACTGGCGGAAGGATTACGAGTTGCTGCTCGATGGAAAACTCGCGGCGGAATATGAGCGCCGCCAGCGGCTTCGGCACGTGATCGAAAAGCACATCGCCGATGGAAGTTGGGCATATGACTTCCGCGTTCGCGACCATCTGCGCGCGCTGCTGCCGCGAGCGCTGCGGCCGGATCTGCTGAAGGCGGTGGTCGATTAAGTCGCGGTCCTGGCCTTCCAGGCTTCGAGCGCGCCGAGGCTGTCGCCGGCCCGCTTGATGGCGAACTGGTAGATGTCCCAGCTGCTCACCTTGACGCCATAGTAGTTGTCGCGGGCCCGCGCCTCTGATTTGAGGCGGAGGATCAGGTCGCGGTCGCAGGCGCCGAGATCGGTCTTGAGCGTAAAGTCGCGGGCCTGCCGCACGGCGTAGTCGAAGGGGTCCCAACCCCAGATGTCGACCTTCCAGCGGTTGCCGGAGAAATCCTTGAATTCGAGGCCCCAATAGAGGCCGGCGCCGAGCGGATGGGGATCGACATAGTCGTTGATGTAGGTGGCCTTGTGAAAGCCGAGGCCGACCGATTCGAAATGCGCCGCGAGTTCGCCGCCGAAAGCCATCCATTCGGGCCAGCGCGTCGCCTCGATGGGCAGATGGATATCGATGTCGCGCCAGACCATGAGATCGTAGCTGGCGCTGCCGGTGACGGAAGGGTCGCCGAAGCGCCGCTGCAGGAGCTCGAAGAGTCCCGAGCTGGTCAGTAGCTCGTGCGCTTCGGCGCGCAGGCTCGCGGCGGTTTCGGCGCGGCTCTTCGCGTCCGCCATCTGGTTCCCCGGCTCAAACAAAAACCCGGCCCATGAGGGACCGGGTTTTCGAAAATCTCAAGCCTAAAGACTTATTCGGTCTTGGGCGCGGCAGCCGCCTCGGCGGCGTCCTTCTCGGCAAGTTCCTTGGCCAGCGCCTCGGCAGCGGCGGCGCGCTCGGCCTCGCGTGCATTCTTGGCTTCGAGAGCGGCCTCGCGCTCATCGGCTTCGATCTTCTTGGTGCGCGCATTGGTCGATTCGAAAATGCGGGCCGATTTGCCGCGACGATCGCGCAGATAATAGAGCTTGGCGCGGCGGACCTTGCCGCGCTTCAGGACTTCGACCCGGTCGATATTGGGTGAGAGCACCGGGAAGACGCGTTCGACGCCTTCGCCGTAGGAAATCTTGCGGACGGTGAAGTTCTCGTTGAGGCCCGAACCGGAGCGCGCGATGACGACGCCCTCATAGGCCTGGAGGCGCTCTTTTTCGCCTTCGCGAACCTTCACCCAGACCTTGACGGTATCGCCATGGGTGAAATCGGGATGGGCGGATTTAGCGGCGAGGGCGGCGAGCTGCTCGGCCTCGAGCGCCGCGATGATGTTTGCAGACATTTCAGCGATCCGTTCTGATCTTTTCAATGGGGCGTTTCGCTGGGTGTGACCCCAACCGCCCGGTCTTGGTTGCACGGAGGTAGTCTTCTAGTGGTCGTGCGTCCGAACCGGAAAACCGGTCTCCACTTTTCCTGGACGCACTCCAGGGTGTTATTGGCGGCGGCAAAGCCGCAGCGAGCGGGCCTATAGAGGAGATCGGGCGAGGAGTCCAGCCTCGCCCGGGCCGTCAACCCTCAGAGCCAGCCGGCGAGGAGGCCGATGCCGCCCAGCGCAAAGGCGCCGCCCGCGATCCGGCCGACGGTCCTGCCATATTTGCCGACGAACCGCGCGGCGAGGATTGCGCCGGCAATGCCCGCGGCGTGGAGCAAGGCAGTCGCCGCCATGAAGCCGGCGGCATATTCGAGGCCACCCGCATCGGCCGGCATTTCGACGCCATGCGCGTGGCCGTGGAAGATGGCGAAGACGCCGACCAGGGCTGTGGCGGCGGCGACCGGCATGGGCCGGCCGAGCGCGGCGACGCCGCCGATCACGATCGAGGACAGGGCAATGCCCAATTCGACGAAGGGCATTTCGACGCCATTCGCGCCGAGGAGGAAGCCGACGGCCATCATGCCGACGAAGCTGAGCGGGACAAGGAACAGGGCCCGGCCGCCGAGAACGGCGGCGAAGACGCCGACCGCGACCATCGCAAGAACGTGGTCAAGCCCGCCGATGGGATGCATGAAGCCGTGGAGGAAGCCGGAGGTGTCGCCGTGGCCCGTATGGGCGAAGGCAGCGGTCGGGATGGCGATGAACAGCAGGCTCAGGAATAGGCGCATTTTTGTCCTTTCAGCTTCCCGTCCCATTCCTGTCAAAAGTCCGGCGCGGAATCAATGCGGCGCGGACGCATTTGCCGCATGCTGGCACGGGCGCCGGTGGTGTACAGGCGGGCCAGGAGGAGCCGCATCATGACCCAAACCAGACGCGTCGCGCTCGCGGCGACCATATTCGCGATCCTGTCGGTGCCTGCCCTGGCCCAGGGTGGGCTGGTCCCCGAAGGCTGCGCCACCGGCCAGAGCTTCAGTACGGGGCCCGTCACGGTTTCGGGCGCCTATCTGCGCGCAACGCCTCCGGGCGCGAAGGCGGCGGGCGCGTATCTGACGCTCACCAATACCGGCACTGAATCCGACACGCTGCTGGGCGCGACGAGCGAGGCGGCGGCGGAGATCGCCGTTCATTCGATGTCGATGAACAATGGCGTCATGGAGATGGCGCCGGTCGAAGGCGGACTGCCGATACCGCCGGGCGGAAGCGTCGCCCTCGAGCCCAAGGGCTTTCATCTGATGCTCACCGGTATGGACCAGCCCTTTGTCGAGGGCGCCTGCGTGCAGATGGTGCTGCATTTCGAGAAAAGCGGGGATTTGCCGATCGAGCTCAATGTCGGTGGCTTTGCGCAGAACGCGCCGCCAGACGGTACCGGGGCAACGCCGGCGCCGATGGATCACGACATGGGCGACATAAGCGGGATGGAATCGATGGAGGGAATGTAGTCCCTATTTCAGCAGATCGGGGCGGCGCGAACGCGTGAGCTTCAGGCTCTCCTCGCGCCGCCATTTCTCGACCTTGCCGTGGTCGCCGCCGGTGAGCAAAGCGGGGATGTCGCGGCCCTCAAAGGTCTGCGGTCGCGTATATTGTGGGTACTCCAGAACGCCGTTCTCGAAGCTTTCATCGGCGTGGCTGAGCTCGCCGCCGAGCACACCGGGGATCAGCCGTACCACCGCCTCGAGCAGCACCATCGCCGCGACCTCGCCGCCGGCCAGCACGTAGTCGCCGATCGAGATCTCCTCGAGATTGCGCGCTTCGATGACGCGCTCATCGACGCCCTCGAAGCGGCCGCAGACGATGACGACACCCGGTCCGGCCGCGAGCGCGCGGGCGCGGGCCTGGGTCAGCGGCTTGCCGCGCGGTGACATCAGGAGGCGCGGGCGCGGATCGTTCTGGTGCGAAACGTGATCGATGGCGGCGGCCAGCACGTCGGGCTTCAGCACCATGCCGGCGCCGCCGCCCGCGGGGGTATCGTCCACGGAATGGTGTTTGTCGGTGGTGAAATCGCGAAGCTGGGTCAGGTGCAGCGACCACAATCCGTCCGCCGCGCCGCGGCCAATCACCGAAGCGCCGAGCGGACCGGGGAACAGCTCGGGAAAGAGCGTGACGATGTCGGCGGCGAAGCTCAATCGGGCTCCTCGTCGCCGGGTTCGGCATCAAGCGGCACCTCGATGATGAGGTAGCCGGAATCGATGTGGATTTCCGGCACGACGGCGCGGGTGAAGGGATAGAGGAACGTGTCGCCGGTGCGGGCGTCGGTCACTTCGATGAGGTCGGACGCGCCGAAGTTCGGGATGGCTGTGACCTTGCCCAGCACGGTGCCGTCGGCGAGCCTCGCCTCGAGGCCGATGAGATCGGCGTGGTAGAAATCGTCTTCGTCGGACGGCGGCGGCAGGCGGTCGCGATCGACATAGAGTTCGACGCCGTTGAGCTTTTCGGCAGCCGTACGGTCGGCGACGCCCTTGAGGCGCGCCACCAGCATGTTGGTCGTGGCGCGCGCCGTTTCGATCTCGATGGTCAGGCCAGGCCGGTCGGTCGAGAGCGGGCCATAGGAGGCGAGGGCCAGAGGCTCTTCGGTGAAGGACTGGATGCGGACTTCGCCACGCACGCCATGGGCCGCACCGATGCGGCCCATCAACAGTCGGCGTGGCGTGTCCGCCGCCATGTTACTCCGCGGCCGGCGCTTCGGCCGGTGCAGAAGCGGCTGCGGCCTTGTCGGCCTCCGCCTTGGTGCGGGCCTCAACGCGCTCGGTCGCCTTCTTGCCCGGCTTTGCGCGCTCAGGATTGTTGCGCGGGGCGCGCTTGAGGACGCCGGCCTTGTCGAGGAAGCGCAACACGCGGTCGGTGGGCAGGGCGCCCACGCTCAGCCAATGCTGGATGCGCTCGGTGACGAGCACGACGCGCTTGCTCTCATCGGAGAGGCGTGGATCGTAGGTGCCGAGCTTTTCGATAAAGCGGCCGTCGCGGGGCGAGCGCACGTCGGCGACGACGACATGATAGAAGGGGCGCTTGGTGGTGCCGGCGCGGGCGAGACGAAGTTTCAGGGCCATTCGGTGTTCCTTTGAGGTTTCTCTAGAATTAGGTTTTACTTCTTTTTCGGCACGAAGCCGCCGAGGCCGGGCAGACCTGGGAAGCGCGAACCGCCAAGACCGGGCATGCCCGATCCGGATTTCAAAAGCTGGCCGACATCGGTCGGCAGCTTGTCGGAAAGTTGCCTGGGCGCGGGTGCGCCGCCGGTGAGCGTTGCGGGGTCGATGCCCATCTGGCGCGCCATTTGCTCAAGCTGAGCCGAGTCCATCTTGGATGGGTCGGGCATCTGGCCGAGACCGGGCATCATTGAGCCCATCTTGCCGCCGAACATGCCGGCGAGGGCGCCGGGGCCACCCTTGCTGACCTTCTTCATCATGTCCGCCATCTGGCGGTGCTGCTTCATCAGCTTGTTGACGTCCTCGACCCGGGTGCCCGAGCCATTGGCGATGCGGATGCGGCGCTTGGCATTGAGCAAATCGGGATTGGCGCGCTCGGCCCTGGTCATCGAATTGATGACCGCGATCTGGCGGTCGAGAACCTTGTCGTCGAGATTGGCGCCGGCCATGGCTTTCTTGAGCTGGCCCATGCCGGGCATCAGGCCCATCAGCGCGCCCATGCCGCCCATTTTCTTCATCTGCTGCAGCTGGCCGCGCAAGTCCTCGAGATCGAAGACGCCCTTCTTGAGTTTCTTGGCCATCTTGGCTGCGTCTTCGGCCTTGATGGTCTCGGCGGCCTTCTCGACGAGGCTGACGATGTCGCCCATGCCGAGCATGCGGTCGGCGATCGATTGCGGGCGAAAGTCTTCTAGCGCGTCGAGCTTTTCGCCGGTGGCGATGAGCTTGATCGGCTTTCCCGTTGCGGCGCGCATCGAAAGCGCCGCACCGCCGCGGCCGTCGCCGTCGATACGGGTCAGCACAATGCCGGTGAGATCGACGCGCTGGTCGAAGGAACGTGCGAGGTTGACCGCGTCCTGGCCGGTGAGGGCGTCGGCGACGAGGAGGATCTCGTGGGGATTGGTCACCGCCTTGATCTCGGCGGTCTCGGCCATCAGCTCTTCGTCGATATGGGTGCGGCCCGCGGTATCGAGCATCAGCACGTCATAGCCGCCGAGCCGGCCTTCATTGAGCGCGCGGCGGGCGATCTGTACCGGTGTCTCGCTGGTGACGATCGGCAGCGTCGCGACACCAATCTGCTCGCCGAGGACGCGGAGCTGTTCCATAGCAGCCGGGCGGCGCGTATCGAGAGACGCGAGGAGGACCTTCTTGCCCTGCTTCTCGCTGAGGCGCTTGGCGATCTTGGCGGTGGTGGTGGTCTTGCCCGAGCCCTGCAGGCCGACCATGAGGATGGCGACGGGCGGGGTGGCGTTGAAATCGAGCGGGGCCGGCGTTTCGCCGAGGACGCGCACCAGCTCGTCATGGACGATCTTGACGACCTGCTGGCCGGGCGTGACGGATTTGGTGACTTCGGCGCCGACGGCGCGGTCGCGCACCTGCTCGATGAAAGCCTTGACCACTTCGAGCGACACGTCGGCCTCGAGCAGCGCCCGGCGCACTTCGCGCAGCGCCGCGTCGACATCGGCGGCGCTCAGCGCCCCACGGCCGGTGAGGCCGTTGAAGATTTTGCCAAGGCGGTCGCTTAGGCTCTCGAACATTCCGTTTCCTTCCGGGCGGTGAGACCCGGATATGGTTGCCTCAGACGCAAACGCCAAACACACCCCGGGGCGCATCGCGCTGCGGGATGTTTGCCTCCGGGATCTCTTTAGACCTTTGCGGGTCCCGGTCGGCGGTTCAGGTCAGGCCTGAGCGAAGTGCGCGGTGAATAGGGGGCAAAGCCGCGGGAGTCAAGGAAATCAGCGCCGGAGGGCATGATAGGCCCGCCGGGCCATGTTCTTGAGGGGCGACAGCATGGCAAGCCCGGACCGCCGCCAATGCCGGTTGGCGCCGGCAGAGGGCATCACCCGGGGCGACAGCCAGTCGAGGGCCGCGCGTGACACGACAAGCCGTGCTGCGGCCCGCAGTTGTGCAGAGCCGCCCGGGGTGGCGAGAATGTCTGCATAAACCGATTGCGGCGTGGCGCCGGGCGGAATGGCGGGGTGCAAGGCCCGCGGCCACCAGTCCACGCGGTCTGCGATATCGAGATAGCCGGCGAGGAGATCGAAACGGGAGTCTCGCCGCGTTTTTCGTCCGGCCACGAAGTGCATGAGAGTGGGCTCATCAAGCCGGCGCATGGCGCCGGGCCCGTGCGCGGCCAGGAGGGTCTTCATCATGTGCCAGTCCGCCGCCTGCTGCACATGCTCGGGGAAAGCGGCGCGGCTCGGGAACGCCTCGGCGCGATAGACCGTCGAGCCGCCCACGATCGTGTTCGTCGTGCGGGTGAAGTAGTCGCGCTCGTCGGCGAGTTCGAGATTAGTCAGGTCAGGTCCGGCGATCCCGTCGGACGAGACCCAGAAGGCAGGGGCATAGGCCCATTGAACGGAGGAATCGGCGAAAGCCGCCCCCAGCCGCTCGAGATGATCGGGGAACATCAGATCGTCGTCGGCCGCGTAGGCCATGAGCTCGCCGCGCGACTCCCTGAGGGCGATGTTGCGGTTGGCGTAGCCGAAGGCCGGCCCTTTCGGCAGGTCGAACCAGCGAATGCGGGGGTCGCCGAAGCCGAACACGATCTCGGCCGTGCCGGCAATTGCTCCATCGCCGACCACGAGGAGCTCGAAATCAGGGTCTGTCTGGGCCAGCACCGAACGGATGGCGAAACCGATGACGTCCGGCCGGTAGTGGGTCGGCATCAAGACCGTGAAGCGCGGCGCGTTCACCAGCCTCCCGTGGCTCCGTCGAAGCGATGCGGAATGAGGGGCGTGTCGATGGGAAGCCGATATTTGTCGGGATTGGCGTGATCGAACGGCGCCGTGGGAAGATTGATGATGACAGCGTCGGTCGTGCCGACATTGTGATCGGCGTGCCAGACGAAACGCGGGATGTTGATGATGCGAGGTTGGTCACCCGTCAGCATCACACGGGACAGCAGGCCGTAGGTCTTGGACTCCGGCCGCGGATCGAAGGTCACCAGTTCGAGCTCGCCCGCGACCACGAAGTAGCGGTCCTCGTGCAGCTTGTGCAGGGCCCAGCCCTTCACCACGCCGGGACGCAGCGTCGATAGATAGCTCTGCGGGTAAGGCTCGTTATGGAAGTCCCAGCGGGTATCGAAGATTTCGATCAGATGCCCGCGCGCGTCATGGATCGGGCGGGCCGCCCGGTAGTGCATGCCCTCGGGCATTGGCGGATCCATTACGCCGGTCTGCAGGGTGGTGGTCTGCTTGTCCTTGATCGCGCTCCCGAGCGTCAGCTCGAGCAGATTCTTGGTCATGGTCTCGTTCATGCTCGCATTCCCCAAAATGACGGGCAAAAGACGATAGGGGCCCAGAAAGCGGGACTGAACCGCGAATCCGGGCCGTCTGCAATACAATTCCAGTCAATGAAAGAAGGCTCAGGCCCGGCCGACGGCTTTCATCAGCAGGCCGCGGAGACCCTTGGGGAGGGACAGGACCAGCCGCTTGGCCCAGGGGCGAAGTCGCTGGTCCCAGAGCGCGATTCCGATGCGGCCCCTGAGGGTTAGCGGTATTGCGCGGTCCGTGACGGCGGTCACGCCGGAAGCCCAGGTGAGCTTGTAAGGCATGGTAGGGACCAGCAGGTCGGCGGTGGCGAGGCCGCGCGCGTAGCAGGTCTCGATCACTTCCTTGAGGTGCAGCTTGCCGGGGCTTTCGTCGGATTGCTCGAAGTCGCGGCTCGCGATGAAGGCGTAGTAGCGGCCCTGATGGACGAAGCCCCATTGCTCGGCGATCGGCTCGTCATTGTGGCGGAGCGACATGGCGAGCAGGTCGATGCCGGGACGGTCCGCGAGGCTCGCGCAGAAGGTCGCAAAATCGGGATCGGTGAAGGCGCGCGAGGTCAGACCCTGGTCGCGCAGGCGGCCGGCGCGGCCGGACAGCGTGCGCGCGATGACGCCCAGCGTCTCGTCGCGACTGGCGGCGATTTGATGGGTCAGCGTGCCCTCGCGCTCGAGGCGGTTGCGGGCATTGCGCATGTTCTTGCGCGTCTTGGGCTTCAGCGTCTTGAAGTAGGTCTCGAAATCGGGATGCGCGGCGAGATCGACATAGGGTGCGCCTTCAGGCGAGCCGGTCGTGACCGTCTGGCGCGGAAGCGCGCGTGAGAGGTTGCTGCCGGCGCGAACCTTGAGGAAGGTGACCATGTCGGCGGGCTGGGCTTTCGCTGCGGCCTTGAGCAGCCGTGCCAGCGCCTGCCGCGCGTCCACAGCGGGATCGACGAGGAAATCGGCATATTGGGGGAAGGCGCCGCCCAGCGGCATCAGCGCCGAGCGCAGGCGGCCGCGGATGCGTTCGAGCGGTAGGAGTGCGACGAGGCGGCCGCGTTCGCGTAACGTCGCGACGGCCGGTGCAAACTCTGGATTGTTGCGGGCGGCCTCGAAGTCGAAAACGGCGCGCGTCCAGCCAAGCGACTGGAACAGTGTTACACCGGA
The DNA here is from genome assembly GCA_035549855.1 of Devosia sp. Lineage (GTDB taxonomy): Bacteria > Pseudomonadota > Alphaproteobacteria > Rhizobiales > Devosiaceae > Devosia_A. The sequence goes on from DASZPY010000026.1 coordinate 18,062, forward strand.
AGCGGAGCGTTCGAGGGCGAGCCACTCCTCGGCGATGGCCTCAAGGCCGTCCCGTGTCGTGATGGCGCCCGCCTCGCTGGCAAGCGAAGCGGGACGGTCGTGGGCAGCGCTGATCGGGCCGGCAAGGCCCAAATCGAGACTGGTCATTTGACGAAGGCGTAGCCCTCGATATCTCGGACGCCTTCGGGGGCGCGCGGATCGACGGTGAAATCGACCTTGTAGACCTTCTGCTTCTGCGGATTGAGCGGCGTGAACTTTACCGCCGCTGCCAGCGCGAGCTTGGAATAATAGCTGAGGCCCGTGGTCTGCTGGCTCAGATGATCGGCGCCGGTGCGCGAGCGGATGATGCCGTTGGCGTAGTTCACCGCGTAGGATTTGCGCAGCGAGTCGGTCCAGTGCTCGGTGGTGAAGCTGACATTGAGCATGTTGCCGTTGACGACGCGATGTGGCCCGTTGAGCGGCCAGTGGATCATCTGGCCCGGCGTCAACTCATGGATCTCGGCGTATTCGTCGAACCAGGGCTCATAGGGCATGTCGGTTTCGCGGAGCTGGCCGAGGATCAGTTTTTCGAGCGCCGGCTGCGAAATGAACGGGGCCTTGGCGGGATAGACGTAGAGCTTCTTCTCGCCCCGCACCTGCCAGAGCGACTGGCCGGGGACGTCGGAGTGATACTTCACCGAGACGTTGGGCGAGGAGATGAGGATGGTGAGCTTGCGCTTGTAGCTTTCAAAGCCCGGGACGCGGTCTTCGAACTCGTCATAGATCGCATCGAGCAGCGCGCCGTAGCGCGGGTCGACATCGGCGGGGGCGGTGAGGTTGATCCAGATGTTGCCGTTGCGCACGACGTCGAGGACTTCGGTGCCGCTCAGATCGCGGATCTCGCCTTCGCGGCGCTTGGGCGGATTGCCCGGCGTCTTCTGGCTGTAATTGACGTGGTACTTTTCGCGCGGGCTGAGTTCGATCAGCCGTGCCAGCGCGTCGTCGGTGAAGAGCTCCGACGCCGCCAGCGAATGGTTCAGCTGCAGCGAATGCTCGCCGAAGAGCTTCTGGTGATGGCTCTGCCAGTTGGTGAGGATAGACATGCAGCAACTCCCGCTTGAGATGCCCGGTGGCCCGGTCTGGCAACGAGATAGGGCATCGCGCGCGGGGCGTCCGCTCACGGCTTTGCGGCTGGTTAAGTGGTAGGCTTAATCCGTAAACTGCCGCGGATCGGGCCGGACGCGGCGGCGGCACTGGTTTTTTGCCGCTTTGTCCGCCATATACCCGCCATCGAAGGACCAGACCGATGGGCGACGCGCCTTTCCTCAAGATGAACGGGCTGGGCAACGAGATCATCGTTGCCGACATGCGCGGCCGCGCCGACCGGGTGGCCCCGGCGGCGGCGATCGTCCTCAATGTCGATCCGGCGACCAAGTTCGACCAGGTCATGGCCATCCACGATCCGCGGACGCCCGGCACCGCCAACTACATCGAAATCCTCAATTCCGACGGCTCGCTGGCCGAGGCCTGCGGCAATGGCATGCGCTGCGTGGTGCAGGCGCTGAGCGCGGAAACCGGGCGGAAGGCCTATGTGTTCGAGACGCTGGCCGGAATCCTGACCGCCGAGGAGCATGCGGACGGGACGATTTCGGTCGATATGGGGGAGCCCCGCTTCGGCTGGGAACAGATCCCGCTGGCCGAGGAATTCTACGATACGACCGGGATCGAGCTGCAGATCGGGCCGATCGACGCGCCGGTGCTCCATACCCCGTCGGTGGCGTCGATGGGCAATCCGCATGCGATCTTCTGGGTCGATGAGCCGGTAGAGAGCTATGCGCTCGACCGCTTCGGGCCACTGCTCGAGAATCATCCGATCTTCCCCGAGCGCGCCAATATCTCGATCGCTCAGGTGGTGTCGCCGATGCACATCATCCTCAGGACCTGGGAGCGGGGTGCGGGGCTGACCCGGGCCTGCGGCACCGCGGCCTGCGCGGCGCTGGTTTCGGCCGTCCGTACCAAGCGGACGGATCGCAAGGCGATTGTGACGCTGCCGGGCGGCGACCTGACGGTCGAGTGGCTGGCCAACAACCACGTCATGCTGACGGGGCCGGCCGAATTCGAGTTCTCCGGGGCCTTCGATCCCAAGACCGGTATCTGGTCGCGCGACAAGCAGGTCGCCTGATGAGCGTCGAGACGCTCACCTTCGGCTGTCGGCTCAATACCTATGAATCCGAGGTGATGCGGGCGGAGGCCGAAAAAAGCGGGCTTTCGAACGCGCTCATCGTCAACACCTGCGCGGTGACGGCCGAGGCGGTGCGCCAGGCGAAGCAGGCGATCCGGGCCGCCAAGCGCGACGATCCGGGCCGGCAGATCATCGTCACCGGCTGCGCTGCCCAGACGGAAGCGCGCAGCTTCGGCGAGATGGCGGAAGTCGACCTCGTCATCGGCAACGCCGACAAGATGAAGGCCGAGAGCTACAAGCGCTTCGCCTTCGGCGTGCCGCTCAACGACAAGGTGCAGGTCAACGACATTGCCGCGGTCCGCGAGACGGCGGGGCATCTGATCGAGGGGCTGGACGGGCGAACGCGCGCTTTCGTCCAGGTGCAGAATGGCTGCGACCATCGCTGCACCTTCTGCATCATCCCCTATGGACGCGGCCGGTCGCGGTCAGTGGCGATGGGCGCGGTGGTCGAACAACTCAAGAAACTGGTCGGAAACGGCTATCGCGAGGTCGTCCTGACCGGCGTTGACATAACGAGTTATGGCGGCGATCTGCCGGGGCAGCCGTCGCTGGGCAAGCTCGTTCAGGCGATCCTGCGGCATGTTCCGGATTTGCCGCGCCTCAGGATTTCGTCGATCGACTCGATTGAGGCGGACGAGGCATTGTATGATGCCATAGGATCTGACCGGCGGCTGATGCCGCATTTGCATCTGAGCCTGCAATCGGGCGACGATCTGATTTTGAAGCGGATGAAAAGGCGTCATTTGCGGGCCGATACGCTGGAGTTCGTGGCGCGGGTGCGGCGGCTTCGGCCGGACATGGTTTTCGGCGCCGACGTCATTGCGGGCTTTCCCACGGAGACCGATGCGATGTTCGAAAGCTCCCTCTCAATCGTCTCCGAGGCCGAGCTCACCCACCTTCACATCTTTCCTTATTCGCCCCGGTCCGGCACGCCGGCTGCACGTATGCCGCAGGTGCCGCGGGCCATCGCGAAGGCGCGGGCGGCGAAATTGCGCGCCGCCGGGGCTAGTCAGTATAACAAGCTATGTGAAAGCCGGCTGGGTGCTGTCGAAATGGTGCTGGTCGAGCGGGACGGGATGGGGCGGACGGAGCAGTTCGTGCCGATCGTTGTTCCGGGCCACGCCGCCGGCGAACTGGTTCCGGTCCGGGTGACGGGCACGAACGACGCCGGCCTTGTTGGCGAAGCGCTGAGGGATGCGGCGTGATGGCGGAGCAGAAGCCAGGGCTGTTCAAGCGGCTGTTCGGCGCAGAAACCCCAGGGCATGAGCCGCCTCCGGGCCCGCCCGAGGCCAGCCCGCCAGCGGCTGGGCAGATACGGCCGAGCTGGTTCCAGCGGCTCGCCTCCGGGCTCAAACGGTCGTCGGACCAACTCAGCGGCGGCATCGCGTCCATCTTCACCAAGAAGCGGCTCGACCAGGCGATGCTGGATGAGCTCGAGGATGTGCTGATCCAGGCCGATTTCGGGCTCGACATGGCGTTCGCCGTCACCGAGGCGCTCCGGCGCGATCGGTTCGACCGCGACATTTCGGGCGGAGACGTCCGTGAACTTCTGTCAGGCGAGGTCACCAAGGTGCTGGTGCCGGTGGCACAGCCGCTGGTGATCGACCCGGCGCATCGGCCCTTCGTCATCCTGATGGTCGGGGTCAATGGCTCGGGCAAGACCACGACCATCGGCAAGCTGGCTTCGCTGCTCAAGGCCGAGGGCAAATCGGTGATGCTGGCGGCGGGCGATACGTTCCGCGCCGCCGCGATCGAACAGCTCGAAGTGTGGGGCCAGCGGACCGGCGCGCCGGTGGTAACCAAGCCGGCGGGCTCGGACGCCTCGGGCCTCGCCTTCGAGGCGGTGACGCGGGCGACGGCCGAAGGCAGCGACGTCCTCATCATCGATACGGCGGGGCGGCTGCAGAACCGCGACGAACTGATGGGCGAGCTCGAAAAGATCATCCGCGTGATCAAGAAGGTCGATGCGACCGCGCCGCATGCCACGCTGCTCACGCTCGACGCCACGACTGGACAGAATGCGCTCAATCAGGTCGAAATCTTTGGGCGTCGCGCCGGAGTCACGGGGCTGGTGATGACCAAGCTCGACGGCACGGCGCGGGGCGGCATTCTGGTGGCCATCGCCAAAAAATTCGGCCTGCCGGTGCATTT
>DASZPY010000027.1:0-19985 GCA_035549855.1 Devosia sp.
GCTGAGCCGGTGCGCATCCGCGGTCAAGAGGCCGGCTTATCCTTTGTTCCTGCCCAAAACCCCGGCCGCGAGGCGGGACGAGGAGTCCCTTACCTTGCCGGACTACCGGCTGGACGCTTCGTCCCGCCTCGCACGCGCCCACCCAATGGGTGCAACTGGACCACCTTATCGCCGGCATTGGCCGGTGGGGGCTTTCGCTCGGGCAAAACGCGGGAAAGCCATGGGCCTACTTCAATTCTCCCCTCCCCGCCGCGCGCGTCATGCACTAGGGTCGCGCCGCGTTTTGGGACGATGCGGGGCGGGTTTGTCTGAGCAGGCCAAATGGATCGCCGTCGACTGGGGAACCTCCAATCTGCGGCTGTGGGGCATGGACGGCAATGACCGACCGGTCTTTGCCGCCGAATCCGACCGCGGCATGGGCAAGCTGCAACGCGAGGAGTTCGCCCCTGCCCTGCTCGACCTCGTGACTCCGAAGCTCGGCGCCAGCGCCAACACCCTCGACATAGTGATCTGCGGCATGGCCGGCGCCAGGCAAGGCTGGGTCGAGGCGCCCTATGTCGACACGCCCGCCGACCTTGCGGCGCTTATCGGCAGGGGCGTGGAGGTCAGCGCCGGAACGCTCCGCGGCCGCATCCTCCCCGGGGTAGCGCAACGCCGTCTGGGAGCTGAAGACGTCATGCGCGGCGAAGAAACGCAATTGCTTGGGCTGCTGCGCCTCAGGCCCGGTTTCGAGGGCGTCGCGATCCACCCCGGCACCCATTCCAAATGGGTCGAGATCGCCGCTGGACGGATCATCCGTTTCCAGAGCGCCATGACGGGCGAACTCTACGATGTACTGTCGAAGCACTCCGTGCTGCGCCACTCCTTGGCCGGCGAGATCAACGGAACGGAAACCGAGGCCGGGGTCGCCGCCGGTCTGGATGCGGGGCTTGCGGAGCCGGAACTAGTGACCGGCCTGATCTTTCGCACGCGTGCCGCCGCGCTTCTCTCCGGGAAGGGGCCGGACTGGTGTTCAGGCTTCCTGTCCGGCCTGCTGGTCGGCGCCGAAGTCGCCGGCCACAAGAGGTGGCTCGGCGGCAGCAAGGTCCCGCTGATCGGGTCAGCCCGCCTCTGCCGTCTCTACGGTGCCGCGCTCGGACGCATCGGCATCGAAAGCGAAGCCATCGACGCAACTGATGCGACATTGGCCGGCCTCACGGCCGCGCATGGAATGGTAAGGACCTGACGATGCAACACCGGCAGATCATCGCAATCCTGCGCGGCGTGACGCCGCCCGAAGCGATCAATGTGTGCACAGCGCTCGTCGATGCGGGCATCACGATGATCGAGGTGCCGCTCAACTCGCCCGAGCCATTCAAATCCATCGGCAGCGCAGCCAGGGCTTTCGCAGGCCGCGCCATGATCGGCGCGGGCACTGTCCTGTCGGCTGCAGAAGTCGATCAGGTGAAAGCGGCGGGCGGGACGTTTGTCGTGTCGCCCGATACGAATGAAGACGTGATCCGGCACACGCGGGAGCTCGGCATGGAATCCTATCCGGGCTTCTTCACGCCCAGCGAGGCTTTCCGCGCCATCCGCTCGGGCGCGACCGGCCTCAAGGCCTTTCCGGCGGAGGTGCTGGGTCCCAAGGGGATAAAGGCGCTCAAGGCCGTTCTGCCCAGGGACATACCGCTCTACGCCGTGGGGGGCGCCAACCCCGACAATTTCCGCGACTATTTCGACGCCGGCTGCACCGGCTTCGGGCTCGGCACCTATGTGTTCAAGCCGGGCATGACGCTCGGCGAGATCGCGACCCGCGCCCGCGCCGCGGTGGCTTCCTATGACGAGGGACTTTCACTATGACTCCGACAGCGACGGCCGAACTCTTCATCGACAGCAAGTGCGAGCTGGGCGAAGGCGTGTTCTGGCACCCCCTTCTCGACCGGCTCTTCTGGTTCGACATCATCAACAAGACCTTGTTCTCGGCGACCGCGAACGGGATCATGGTCGATCGCTTCTTGTTCGATGCGCCGGTGAGCGCAGCGGGCGTCATCGACGCCGATCACCTGGCGATCGCATCCTCAGCCGGCCTCTATCGGCTCGAGCTCTCGACCGATACGCGCGAGCTCATGTCGCCCATCGACCCGCCCAATGCCGCGACGCGCAGCAATGACGGGCGCGTCAATCCGGCCGGTGGGTTCTGGATCGGCACGATGGGACTCAAGGAGCCCGGCCGGATCAAGTCGGGCTCGCTCTACCAGATCCGCGACGGCCAGGTGACCAAGCTGCTCGGCGACATCAACATTCCCAACAGCACCTGCTTCTCACCCGACGGAGCCATCGCCTATTTCGCGGACACCGCCGCGCGTACGATCCGGCAAGTAAGCCTCGATCCCGCGACAGGCCTGCCGAACGGGCCGTGGCGGGACTTCGTCGGTCCGGATCATCCGGGCGGGCCGGACGGCGCGGCCGTCGACTCCAAGGGTTATGTCTGGAATGCGCGCTGGGGTGGAAGTTGCGTGATCCGCTTCGCGCCTGACGGCAAGGTGGACCGCGTAATTGAAGTTCCCGTCCCGCAGCCCAGCTGCCCCGCCTTTGGCGGCCCCGATCTCCGGACGCTCTACATCACCACTGCGCGCGAGAACCTTACTCCCGCACAGCTCGCTGCCGCGCCGGAATCCGGTGGCGTCTTCGCGATAGACGTCGACGTTCCCGGTCTGCCGGAGAATTTGTTCAGGGCTTGATGCGCCAGGCCCGATCGAGATTGGTGATGGCCGTGCGGATCTCGAAGCCGTCGCCCGTCCAGCGCAGCCAGTGGATACCGTTGGCGGCGAGATCGGCGGCATCGACCACCGCCCCGGAAGCGCAATACTGGGGCGCCGGACGCCGGGTGATGATCAAATCCCGCTGCCCGCACTCTTCGGCGAACCCCGCCGGGTCCGCGATAATGGCATAGGTGAAGCCGGCATTGCTTGTCCCGATACAGGCAATGGAATCGCATTTCACATCCGCCGCGCGGTCGATCGGTTCCGCATAGGTCTCGCGCCAGACGTCGAGGGCGAAGCTCTTGGACTTGCCGGCGACGAGTTCGAGCCCGGCTGGACCCCGGATGGCAATTGCCTGCGTCGTATCGGCAATCAGCACATCCGGCGGCTTGTCGAGCGCAAAAAGCAGCACCAGCGGAATTGCCGCAATCGGGCCTAGCAAGCGCCAGCGATCGCGGAAGAAACAGAACCAGCACAGCGCAGCGAGGCCGATCACGAGTACGGTTGGCGTCAGCAGCGGACTGGCGCGCAAATGTTCGCTCCAGACGGCGACGATCGCAGCCATATCGAGCATGCGATCGATCGACCAGCCCATGGCGTTGAGAAACGGCGCCTCGATGCCAAACGGCATGGCGAGAACGGAGAGCAGCGCCGCAGGCATCATGATGAAGCCCACCAGCGGAAGTGTCGCAAGGTTGCCGAGAACGCCGAGCGGAGATGTCTGCTGAAAATGATAGACGGAGAACAGCAATGTTGCGGCACCCGCTACAAGACTCGTGACGGTAATGCCTGTGAAATAGCCCCAGATGCTCGGAAACCATCCACTCTCCCGTTCGCCTTCACGCCTCAGGCTTTCATAGGTTCCGACGAGAGCCGCCACGGCTGCAAAGCTCAGTTGGAAGCTTGGCCGGAAGACGCTTGCCGGATCGGTGGCCACCACGACGATGGCCGCAAGCGCAACGTTGCGCATCGTCAGGGCGCGCCGCCCCACCAGGACTGCGCCGAAGACGAGCACGATCATAAGGGTCGAGCGGAACGCGGCGACGTTGCCGCCCGAAATGGCGAAATATCCCGCCGCCGCGACGATGCCCGCGAAGGCGGCGACGCGCTTCACCGGAATCCTGCGCGAGATCGTCGCAGAAGCCGCGAGCAACATGCGGAGCGCTGCAAATACGCCGCCGGCGACGATGGTCAGGTGCAAGCCCGAGACAGAGAGCACATGCGCGATGCCTGCGGTGGCCATCGTGTCGCGAGCGGCGTCCGGGATCGTACTCTGGTCGCCATTGATGATCGCGCGCGCGATGCTGGCGGCAGGCTGAGGCAGAACAGCGTCGATCCGCGCGGCAATGCCCCTTCGGATCGAGTCGATGATGTGCTCGGGCGTTTCACTGCCCGGTGCCAGGACGGTGGGTGGCTGGGTGGAGTTTCCATACGCTCCCAACCCATCGAAATAAGCATGGAACTGCGTATCGAATCCGCCGGGGATCACGGCGCCAGGCACAGGCGAAAAGCGAAACGGGCCGGAAACGATGTCCCCCGGTGCAAGATCGGGACCGTTGGCGACAATGACGCGCGCGCGCCTGATCGGGAGGGGCCGCGCCGTTCCCAAAGGCTGGATATCGGAGAGCACCACGCGTGCTTCATTGGGCATCTCGGACAGGATCGCGTCCACACGCGCCTGATAGGTGCCATAGGCAGGACGCGACAGCATAGCGGTCCCGAACAGGCCGCCGTGGATCGGCAGGAGGGCGAAGCCGACCCAGGCGGCGCCAAGCAGAAGGGCAGTCCGGGTCAGGATGAGCGAGCGCCTCGCCACGATCAGGACGCACAGGACCACGCCAAAACCGGCAGCGATCAATAATGGCGCCGGGTCGCTGGGGAGTGCGGCGGACACGCATAGTCCTGCAATGGCCGAAAAGGGTAGCAGGATGAAGAAGCGACGCTCGTCCAGGGCGCCGGCGAGACTGGCGGACAACGGCACGGCGAGGAGTTGCTCGCGGCGCTTCTTCTGGCGCGCCGGCATGGGCGGAGCCGTGCCTGTCGGCCCCGCCTCGACCCCTGACTCAGCCAGTTGCACCACGCTAGGCCCCCACCCTTGCGCTCGTCCGGAGCCATGCTACACAGCCCGCAATTCAAGCCCAAGGCCCTCGATTGAAGCCCGTCGTCACCCGTTTTGCTCCCTCTCCCACCGGCTACCTTCACATCGGAGGAGCGCGCACAGCCCTGTTCTCATGGGCCTTCGCACGGAAGCACAAGGGACTCTTCCTCCTGCGCATCGAGGACACGGATCGCGAGCGTTCAACGGAAAGTGCCGTGCAGGCGATTTATGACGGGCTCAAATGGCTTGGTCTCACCTGGGACGGCGAGCCGACGCTTCAGTTTTCGCGGGCATCGCGTCACGCGGAGGTCGCGCACGAGCTGTTGGCTCGAGGACAGGCATACTACTGTTATTGTTCTCCAGAGGAACTGGCCGAGATGCGTGAGACGGCACGCGCCAAGGGCCTGCCCCCGCGGTACAACGGCATGTGGCGCGACCGCGATCCTGCCGAGGCGCCCAAGGGGGTAGCGCCCGTCATTCGCATCAAGGCCCCGCTGACGGGCGAGATCATCGTGCACGACCACGTCCAGGGCGAGGTCGTGTTCAGAACCGAGAACCTCGACGACTTCATCATCCTTCGCTCGGACGGAACGCCGACATACATGCTCGCCGTTGTGGTCGACGACCACGACATGGGAGTCACGCATATCATTCGCGGCGACGATCACCTTACCAACGCGGCGCGGCAGATCATTATCTATGATGGTATGGGTTGGGATGTGCCAGAAATGGCGCATATTCCCCTGATCCACGGTCCGGATGGCGCCAAGCTCAGCAAGAGGCATGGAGCGCTTGGCGTCGGTGCCTATCGGCAGATGGGCTACCTCCCTGCAGCGATGATCAACTATCTGGCGCGGCTCGGATGGTCCCACGGGGACGACGAGCTGTTTTCGGTCGAACAGATGGTCGAGTGGTTCTCGCTGGAGGGGCTCAACAAGGGCGCCGCGCGCTTCGACTTCGTCAAGCTCGAGAACGTAAACGGGCACTATATTCGCGAGAGCAAGGCGGACTTTCTCTACGACGTCATGCTTGACACGGCCAAGGAAGTCGGCCGTGCGGAAGACTATGCCGGTCTGCTTGCCAACAAGGCCGTTGCCCTCGCGGCGCTCCCCGAACTGCAGCCACGCGCAAAGACTGTTCTGGAGCTTATCGACCTCGCCCAGTTCATTTACTCGGTTCGTCCGATCAAGCTCGATGACGCCGCCGCTGCCCAGTTGACCCCCGAAACCCGGAAGCTACTGGGCGAAGCCCGCACCCTGCTCGATGCGCTACCCGACTGGTCGGCGACCGCAATCGACGGCGCCATGCGCACTTTCGCCGAAGCGCGGGGCCTGAAGCTCGGCAAGGTCGCGCAACCCCTTCGCGCCGCTCTCACCGGCAGGACCGTGTCTCCGGGAATTTTCGAAGTGATGGTCCTTATCGGCAAGGCCGAAAGCCTCGCGCGGATCGGCGACCAAGCTGCCGGGCAATAGGTCAGCTTTGCTCCCCTATATATTGCGGGGGTGCAATAAAAGGGGTAGGCCGTTAGCGTAGCATCCGAACCGCACAAGGCCGCGTTTTCTTTCCTTCCTGGCGGCCGATAAGGAGAGCGATACATGCCCGACAATGTCGCCAAATTGACCATCGGAGATCAGGTCTTCGAGTTCCCCATTCTTGAAGGAACCGTCGGTCCCGACGTCATCGACATAAGATCGCTCTACGCAAAGACGGGCCTTTTCACCTACGATCCGGGATTTACGTCGACCGCCGCCTGCGACAGCTCGATTACCTACATCGACGGCGACGAGGGGCAGCTCATGTATCGCGGCTACCCCATCGAGCAACTGGCTGAGAAGTCGAACTACCTCGAGGTCTGCTACCTGCTACTTTATGGCGAGTTGCCATCGAAGACGCAGCTGGCGGATTTCACCCAGCGCATTACGATGCACACGATGCTGCACGAGCAGATGCACTTCTTCTTCCGTGGGTTCCGGCGGGACGCCCACCCGATGGCCATCGTGTGTGGCGTAGTGGGCGCAATGGCGGCGTTCTATCACGACTCCGTCGACATCAATGATCCCCAGCAACGCGAGATCGCGTCCATCCGAATGGTCGCGAAGATTCCGACGATTGTGGCCCTCGCCTACAAGTACTCGGTTGGTCAGCCTTTCGTGTATCCGCGCAACGACCTGGACTATGCGTCGAATTTCCTGCGCATGTGCTTTTCGGTCCCGGCAGAGGAATACGTCGTCAATCCCGTCATCGCGCGCGCGATGGATTTGATCTTCACCCTCCATGCCGACCACGAGCAGAATGCGTCCACGTCGACGGTGCGCCTCGCCGGCTCGTCTGATGCCAACCCGTTCGCGTGCATCGCGGCGGGCGTCGCGTGTCTGTGGGGACCGGCGCATGGTGGCGCCAATGAAGCCGCTCTCAACATGCTCAAGGAAATCGGCACGCCGGACCGCATTCCGGAGTTTGTCGAAAAGGCCAAGGACAAGAACTCGGGCTTCCGCCTGATGGGCTTCGGCCACCGCGTCTACAAGAACTACGACCCACGCGCGACTGTCATGCAGAAGACCGCCAAGGAAGTGCTGGCCCTGCTCGGTGTCGAGAACAACCCGACCCTGCAGGTCGCGCAGGAACTCGAGAAGATCGCGCTTTCGGACAGCTATTTCATCGAGCGCAAGCTCTATCCCAATGTCGACTTCTATTCGGGCATCATCCTCGAAGCGATCGGCTTCCCCACGTCGATGTTTACGGCAATCTTTGCGCTGAGCCGGACGGTGGGCTGGATCGCCCAGTGGAAGGAGATGATCGCCGATCCGCAGAAAAAGATCGGTCGCCCGCGCCAGCTCTATCACGGCTCGCCTGCGCGCGACTACGTTCCGCTGAGCAAGCGCTGAGGCAAGTGCGCGAGAACGCGTTCGGCCGGATCAGTCACATTCGAGGACATCAGCTTCGCCAATTCCACAAATTGGCGGACTTGTTCTGATGCCGTCGCACGGTCCTCGAGCAGCCGGCGGATTTCCGCGATCATCGTTTTCGGGTCCGCCGACGTGACGACGCCGTCCGGCACGACCCGCCGGCGAGCGAGGATATTCGGCAGTGCCGTGAATGGCCGATCGATAGACAACCACCGGCGGTATTGCGGCCGATCACTGACATAGGTGACGGCCATCGGCACGCCGGCCAATGCGAGTTCGAGTGTCACCGTGCCTGCGGTCGCTGCCGCGGCGATCGCCTCTGCAAAGGCCGCTTTCTTAGCGACCGTGTCCGAAACCACTCGGACTGGAGCGGTCCAGCGCGAGGTGACACCTTCGACGTGCGCCAACTCGGACGTCGGCGTCGGGAGGACCAACTCGGAAACACGTGGATGCGCCACAAAGGCCTTCGCGATCTCTGCCATCAGCGGCAGGTGCCGGCGCAGTTCACCCGCGCGGCTGCCCGGCAAGAGAAGCAGCGGCCCACGTTCGGGCACCCGCGGCCGGATCGCGCTGCGCTCGAGCGCCGGGTGACCGACATACGTGGTTGTTGGACCGCCGAGGTCTCGCAGGATCTGGGGTTCGAAATGATAGATCGCGAGGATTTCGTCAAAGTAGTTCCGGATAATTCGCGCCCGCTGCGGCCGGAACGCCCAGACCGAAGGCGCGACGTAGAGGAGTACCGGGCCTCGATACCCTGCCTTTCGAACACGCTTGGCCACAGTCGCCGAAAAGACTTGGGAGTCGATCAGCACGACGACGTCGGGCCTCCCGTGCATGATGGAATTGACGGTCTGCCGCACTCGCCACCAGAGCAGCGGAAAGCGTGCTGCAACGTCGACGATGCCCATCACCGCCAAGTCGCTCATTGGAAAGAGCGAATGGAGCCCCTCCTCCGAGAGTTCGGGCCCGCCGATCCCTGACAGATCGAGTCCGACCCTGCGTCGCAGACGCCGGACAAGGTCGGCACCGAGATGGTCGCCGGAAAGTTCCCCGGCGCCGACGAATATGCGGACTGGCTCAGCCATCGGCCTTTCGACCGAATACCGATACGCCGAGTTGAGACGCTTCCGCCTCCAGCGCGGGCTTTTCAAGCAGAAGCGTGCGGCCGGCCTCCACGACAATTGCCCCAATCCCAGCGCGAGCCGCCTTTGTCACGGTGACCGGTCCGATGGCTGGCAAGTCGAAAAATGCGGGCTGACCCGGCTTACTGACCTTGGCCAAGGCCATCGCCACGCCAGTGCCGACTAAGCCGCGCTCACGAAACGCCAGTATTCGATCGAGCAAGAGATCGGTACCGCCGATATCCTCTGCGGCCACCAGGCGTCGGCCCGACGCAACCAAGGCCTGGAAGAGATCGAGACTTCCAGCTGCGCGCGCGCGCTCGAACGCGAAAGCAGCCACCTTCTCCTGCTCAATGGTTGGGGCAGGTCCCGCGATGCGGCCGACCGGCGCCATCAATTCCGGTACAAGCCGATCGAGATCGATAAGTTCCGCCCCTGTCAGTTGCCTGAGCTTGTCTGCAATCGCACCAAGAGCCATGTCGCCAACGGGGGTGGCATCCTGCTGTCCCGCGGCGACGGCTAATGCCCGTCTCTCTGAATCTGAGATGTGTATGGCACCTGCCATGGCCACGTGGCTTGGACCGATCTTCCTAATCGCAGCGAGCAATGGTTCAATTTGCGCACCCGAAATGTGGATCGCATCTGCTCCCAAATCGTCACGCGGCACGACCCCAAGGACGCTGAGGCTATCGCCATGGTTCCTGATGGCGGTGATAACGGTGAGGACCAGCGAACCCGAGCCCGCAATCAGGGCTATGTGACGGGTCACTATTCGTCGCCGTGGCCGTTGCGCGGAAAGGTCAGCGGCCGATCCTTCGCGTCGGTGATGAACTGCACGACATCCCGGACCAGTTCGTCATCCGCAAACAGCGCCGAGGCGTCATCCACCCGCTCCCGCAGCGTGCCTTCAGAAGAGAAGATCATCCGATAAGCGGCGCGTAGCTTGTGAATCGCTTCGCGATCGAAGCCGCGCCGCTTGAGGCCGACCAGGTTCAAGCCAGTGAGCTGGGCGGGGTTGCCTACAACAGCCCCATAGGGGATCACGTCCTTTTCTACCTTGGTGAGCCCCGCAACGAAGGCATGCGCTCCGATGTGCACATACTGCGTCGCGCCGGAATAGCCGCTCATCACGACGTGATCGTCTACGCGGCAGTGGCCGGCAAACGTCACATTGTTGGAGAGGATGACATCGCTGCCGATGATGCAATCGTGGCCGACATGCACGCCGATCATAATGAGGCAGCGATCACCAATCCGCGTTACCATTCCGCCACCCTGGGTGCCGGGATTGATGGTGACGTGCTCGCGGATCGTCACGTTCGCGCCAATATCCAGCGTGGACGGCTCGCCCGCATACTTCAGATCCTGCGGGCGATGGCCAATCGACGCGAAGGGAAATACTTTTGATCGCGCGCCTAGTTTGGTCAGGCCCACGACGATCGCGTGCGAAACAAGCTCGACGCCATCGCCCAAAATCGTGCCGCTGCCGACAATGCAGAATGGGCCGATCTTTGCGCCGTCGCCCAGCGTGGCCCCGGCCTCGACGATTGCCGTCGGATGAATGTCGACTGTCAATGTGAGCCTTCGACCATCACCATGGCGCCGACTTCCGCTTCCGCAATAAGTGTCGAGCCAACCATGGCGCGCGCCTCGTACCAACCCATGGCGCTGCGGCGCCGAATCTTCCGGATATGATACTCGATCACGTCGCCGGGGCGCGCGGGCCGCCGGAATTTGCACTTGTCTATGGTGACCATATAGACGGTGTGCAAGCCGCTGGTCTTGTCGGCTGCAATCGCAATGGCGCCTGCCGTCTGCGCCATCCCCTCGATGATGAGTACGCCTGGGAAAACGGGATTGCCTGGGAAATGCCCTTGGAAGATCGGTTCATTGACTGTGACGTTCTTGATCCCGATCGCCGAGTTGTCGCCGTCGACATTGATGATTTTGTCGATCATCAGGAACGGATAGCGATGTGGCAGGAGCTGCAGAATCCCTCCGATTTCGATCGACGTCAGTTCCTTGCCATCGGCGGGGGTCAGATCAGGTTTCTCGTCCATTCTTGCCCCCTTTACTCAGGCGGCGGAGGCTCGCCACCTCCCGTCGCCAAGCATGTACATCCTGTGCCGGAAAACCGCCGACGACTGAACGCGGCGGAGTATCCTTGGTTATCACGGCGCGCGCCAGAACGACCGTGCCAGCTCCCACCGTCAGGTGCCCCGTTGTAAGGCTCGCGACGCCGAAAAGCACCGAATCTTCGACGATTGTCGAACCCGCAATCGTGGTCCCACCCGCGATCAGCACATTACGGCCCAGGCGAACGTTGTGGCCTATCTGGACGAGATTGTCGATCTTGGAGCCCTCTCCGACGACGGTATCGCCCAGCGCTCCCCGATCGACGCAGGTGTTGGCTCCAATCTCGACGCGGTCCTGAAGGATCACGCGACCCAGTTGCGGGATCTTTTTGTTGGATCGTCCCTGATCGAGCCAGCCAAATCCTTCGGCGCCGATCCGTGCGCCGGGATGCAGAACGACTTGGTTGCCCAGGTAGGCGCAATCGATGCTGCAATTGTTGGCAATAATGCAGTTGCGTCCGATGGTTACGCCAGCACCAATGATTGTATTTGGACCAATCACCGTCCCGCGGCCAATCTCGACGTCTGGACCAATGACGACGTTAGCGCCGATTTTGACGTCTTCTTCGATCACGAGCGAGGTATCGTTCGGCGCGAGGAACGCCGCGATCACCGCGCGAGTGTCTCCTGGATAAAGGCGATCCAGAATATCGGCGAAAAGGAGATGCGGATTGCGCGCGACGACTGCGATCGTGCCGGGCGGCACCTCCGATCGCAACTTTTCCGATACGATGACGGCACCCGCGCTCGTCTCGCGAAGCGCCGCCAGGTACTCGGTATGGGCGGCGAGGGCCAAGCAATCCGGTCCGGCAGTCGCCAGCTCATCGGCACCTGAAATCACGTGCTGGTTGGCGCGAACATCGGAAAGCTCGGGGGCTCCGACTGCTGCAAGGAGCGCCCCGAGCGAGGCAGGCCCTGTCGTGCAGTGAAAGCGCGTGTCGACCATAAGATCACGGAAATTGAATGGGCCGCGAGATCGCTCCCGCAGCCCCGAACTGTTTCACGCCCTATAGACTAGAGCAAGGAATTCAGGGTCAGACCAAAGAATTGGGTTCCATCGGTTCCCGGGTTCGGCACATAGGCAAAGTCTCCACGCAGCGGCCCGAACGGCGAATCCCAAAGGATTGAAGCTCCAATGGATGTCTTCACAGTTCCAAGGGAAGCCGGATCCAAGCCCGGATTAGCTCCCGCCCCCGCGATAACAGCGGCGTCGCCAAACAGCGCAGCGCTCAGACCATAACTCTCCGGTACGCCGGGCAGCGGGAAGGTCAGTTCCGCCGACGCGCCAGCGTAGGCAGTGTAGCCAACATACTCCTGCGTGGCCGCAGTACGCGGTCCCATCTGGCCCGGGATATAGCCACGCACGAGGCTCGAGCCATATGTGAATGTCTCGAGTGGCGATACGCCAGCACCGCTGAAGTCGTTAATGATGCCCGCCTGACCCTTCACGCTCGCGACAATGCCCGTGTCCATCAGCGGCACGAAGTAGCGCGCCTTGGCCTCGGTTTTGAGGTAGTTGTAGCTGTGGTCGCCGAACAGATAGCTCTGGTTCAGGGTGGCGTAGAGACCTTGCGTCGGGTGCCGCTGGCTATCGACACCATTGTAGGTCAGGCCATAACCAATCCAGACCTTGTTGTAGACATCGAGGTCCGTGACGAGCGCAGAGTCGGTTGGATTGTTGTCATCAATCACCGTCTGGGCGAGGCCCGTAAACAGCGTGGCTTGGAGGTCACGCGTCACAGGAAGGCCGAAACGCAGTTGCCCACCCGTAGAGGTGGTGCCAAATCGGCTGGTCGCCGTCTCGTCCTGCGCGCGCGCATAGATGTCGATGCCGGCAGATAGGTCGAGTCCTGCGAAATGGGGTTCGGTGAAGGCGAAATCGAAGGTGCGGCCCGTCAAGCTTGCTCCCAAAGAAACTTTCGCATATTGGCCGCGGCCGAGGAAATTGCGCTCCTCTAACGACAGTTCGCCGATGACTCCCTGCTTGCTGTCCCAGCCAAGCGTTGCACCATAGTCGCCGGTCGACTGCTCAGTGACATTGATGTTAATGTTGACCTTGTCAGGCGTCCCGGCGCTCTCGACTCTTACATCCACCAATGAGAAGAAGCCGAGAGCCTCTATCCTCGACTTGCCGACGGCCAGCAGCGAACGGTTGAACGGGTCGCCTTCGGCAAACGGAAGCTCGCGGCGGATAACGAAGTCGCGGGTCTTGTCATTGCCGGTGATATTGATGCGGTCGATATAGAGCCGCTCGCCCTCATCCACGAGATAGGTCACGGCAAACGTGCCAGTCGACGGGTCCCGATCAACCCGCGGTCGAACATCGGCGAAGGGGAAACCCTGGTTCGTGGCCTCAACAGCCATGTCTTCAGCGGTCTGCGACATCGCCAAGGCGGAGAACTGATAGCCCTCGTGTGTCCGGATCGTCGACGTAAGACTGTTTGCGTCCAGGCCGGCGATGCTGGTCTCAACGCCGATGTTGCCGAACTGGTAGCGGTCGCCTTCGATAATCGTGAAAGTAACGAAATAGCCCGCACGTTCCGCATTGTACTCCGCGACTGCAGAGGTCACCTGCGCATCCGGAAATCCATGATCCGCATAATATCGACGAATGAGTTCGCGGTCGTAGTCGAGTTGCTCCTGGGTGTAGCTGTCATCCTGGAAAAGCCAGCTTAGCCAATGCGTCTCGTGTGTCTTCAGGATGGACTTCAGCGTCCAGGCGTTGACCGAGTTGTTGCCCGTGAAGTTGATCGCAACGACGCCCGCGTGCACGCCTTCATTGACGACGAACACCACACGCGTGCGACCGTTGCCGACCGGCTCGAGGCGGGTCGTCACCGACACGTTGGAATAGCCGGCCCCGACATAGGCGTTCTTGATGCTCGCTACGTCCTGAGCGAGGCCTGCTTCGGTGATGACGCCCTTGTTGACCAGATCGACCATCGCAACGAGATTCGCGTCGGTGAACCGGTAGTTTCCTTCAAAGAGAACTGAACCGACGATCTGGTTTTCGGAGACCTTTACGACCAGAGTGGAACCGGAAAGCGACACACTGGCGGAACTGAAAAGGCCCGACCCTAACAAAGCGTCCGCTGAGGCGTTGAGTTGGGCCTTGGTCGGATTGTCACCAATTCCAACTGTAAGAATATCGACAATCGTCGCGTCGTCGACCGTCGTATTGCCCGAAATCGAAATCTTGCTGACCGCGGCTTCCGCCGCCGAGACCCCCAGGAACCCAAGCTCTGCGCCGGCAAACGGCGTCGCGAACAGCAGCGCAAGTGCAAGGGCGGCACCGCGCAAAAGCTTGGTCGGGTCGATCATGATTCTATATGCCTCTCAGACGAAAGGCCGGGGAATCGCCATGCACAGCTCCCCCAGCTACTCCAGGCCGGAGACTTACTGGTTTTTTAACCAAGGGCAAGCTGGAAGCCCGCCTTGCGTTAGCGAAACGTTGGATCGCGGGTAAATCCGCAACACCCTGAAAACCAAAGTTAACAAGGGGTTACCAAAGATTCACGCGAGGCGTCGCAGGACCTCGAGTACCGTGTCATTGAACACGGTAAAAAGCATCAAAGATCCCACAACCGCGAATCCCAGACGATGCCCTATTTCCTGCGCCCGAGGACTCAGCGGACGACCGCGAATGGCCTCGAGAACGTAGTACAGCAGGTGTCCCCCATCGAGGACAGGTATGGGCAGCAGGTTGAATATTCCGATGTTCAGGGAAAGCAGCGCCGCCAGGTTCACAAGGGCAAGAACTCCGAGCGTCGCGACCTCTCCGGAAACCCGCGCGACCTTGATAGGACCGCCAAGCTGTTCGACGTCGCCACGGCCGACGAAGAAGTCGCCGAGGAACGCAGCAGTTCGGTCCACGATGAAATGAATCTCCTCGAAAGTCATGCCGACTGCCTCGGCGGCGCCGGGACGGTACAGCACGATGTCGCCGTCCTCGACGTCCCGGCTCACTCCGATCCGCCCAACGCGATGAGCGTTGCCGAAACGGTCAACTTCCTCGGCGATCTGCGGCGTCAAGATATAGGTCAGGTTCTGGCCGTCCCGATCGACGACGACCGTCACCTGGCGGCCGGGGGCTGTCGCGATCAAGCGCTGGAAGTCCTCGAAGCCCCGAACGTTGAACCCGTCGACCGAGACAACGACGTCTCCTGCCTTCAACCCTGCTTCGTAAGCAACGCCGCCTTCGACAACCTGGCTGATGACCGGCTCAAGGGTATATCGGCCGTAGCCGAGTAGCAGCGCGTACAAGATGACGAAAGTGAAGACCAGATTGGCCGCTGGTCCTGCCGCCACTACGGCAATTCGCTGCCAGACATTCTTGTTGACGAACAGTGTCTTGGCAGTCTGCGGGTCGGCCGCGGCTATCGTCGCGTCGTCCGGCATGCTGGCTGCGTTCATGTCGCCGACAAAGCGGACATAGCCTCCGAGAGGTACAGCCGAAAGACGCCAGCGCGTCCCTCGCCGATCCGTCATGCCAAAAAGCTCGGGGCCAAATCCGAGCGAAAAAGTATGGATCGCGACACCGTTCCATCGGGCGACAAGATAGTGGCCCATCTCATGAACGAACACGATCGCGGTGATGACCACGACAAAGGCAGGAATGGCGAGAAGAAGTGGCAGGCCGAGAAAGGACAGTTCGACGCTCCAGTCAGAAAGATAGATCGTTAGTCGCCGAGTGCGGTGACATTTGGGTCGGAAGGTGGTGCCGCCATGCTACCAACGCAAGAAACCGGCGGCGATATGCCCCCAGCCACCGTGAAGAAAGCCGACGGCGAAGAGGAACAACGCGCCGAACGTGACGCTGTCGAGCCGATCCATCAGGCCCCCGTGACCCGGTATGATATCGCCGGAATCCTTGATCCGGAAACGCCGCTTGATCGCACTTTCGCTCAGGTCGCCAATCTGCCCTATGAGCCCCATGGCGGCCGCCAGGAGAAGGCCAATCCACCAAGGCGAGCCGGAGAAGATGATCCAGAACACGACACCCGTGGCGGTCCCGATCACCCAGCCTCCGATTGCGCCCGACCAGGTCTTGGCCGGCGAAATGTCCGGGGCAAGCTTCTCGCCGCCGACCACCCGGCCAGTGAAGTACGCCCCCGTATCGTTCATGCCGATCACCAGCCCCAAGAACCAGCCGGCGGTGACACCCGAAACATCGATTCCACGCATGGACAGGACGGCAATGATGACTGCCCCTAGGAAAATCAGGCCGGCACTGCGCCAATAGGCGAGCCCAACCGGTCCGACCACGATCGACGCCAGCGCCGCAAGAACGATCAGGCCGACGGTGCCGCCCCAGCCGAACATAGGAAAAGCTGCGGCCGAGAGAGCGACCAGAGCCGCAAGGCCGACGCCGAAGGGACCGATCGGCTTCAGGGTTACCATCTGTTCCCATTCGCGATAGGTCAGACCAAAGACAATTCCTGTTGCGACGGCAAAGACATAGCCGCCGAAATGCAGCACCGTCGCAATCACTGCGATCAGAATGGCAGCGGAGATCAGGCGTGGGCCGAGATCTGCCCATGATGCGCGGGGACGTGCTGCAGACGGAGGCGGTTCGGTCACGGCTGTTGCGCCTCGACCCCTCCGAAGCGGCGGTCGCGGTTCGAGTACTCTTCGAGCGCGCGCAGGAAGCTTAGATCATTGAAATCCGGCCAGTTTTCCTCGGCGAAGTAGAGCTCGGAATAGGCGCTCTGCCAGAGCAGGAAGTTGGAAAAACGCTGCTCGCCACTGGTTCGGATGACGAGGTCCGGATCGGGGATTCCGGATGTGTACAAGCCTGCGTCGATGGTTTCTTGGGTGATCTCGCCGGGGGCGAGTTTGCCGTCCGCGACGCGCTGGGCAATCTTGCGCACGGCAGCGACGATTTCGGCCTTCCCGCCATAGTTGAAAGCGACCTGGAGCTTGAGCCCGGTGTTCATCGCGGTTGTTGTCTCGACCTCGGCGATCAGGCGGCGCAGGGAGTCATCCAGCCCGTCCCGCGACCCGACGATCTTCACACGGACATTGTTGCGGTGGAGGGTTTCAAGGTCGGAGGCGACGAAGCGGCGCAGGAGCCCGAAAATGAAGCTGATCTCGTCTTTCGGGCGGCTCCAGTTCTCGGACGAGAAGCTGAAAACGGTGAGATATCCGACACCGTAATTGATGCAGTTCTCGACCAGACGGCGGAGCGCCTTGACGCCGGCGACATGCCCCTCAGTCCGCAGCTTGCCCCGCGCTTTCGCCCAGCGGCCGTTGCCGTCCATGATCACGCCGATATGGGCAGGGATGCGCAGCCCTGGCCGCGGAGCGGGATTTGGCTGCAATTTGGGTTCGGTGGGCATGGGTGGCCTGTTCGCACTTAGGCGAGAATGTGCAGGTTACACCTGCATGATTTCCTGTTCCTTAGCGGACAAAACGGCATCTACATCGGCGACGGCGGCGTCGGTGGCCTTCTGCACCAGGTCGGACTGGGTTCGGCCGTCGTCCTGGCTGATGGTGCCGTCTTTCTCGAGCTTTTTGAGCAGATCCATGCCGTCGCGGCGAATGTGGCGGATCGCCACCCGCGCCTGCTCGGCATAATTGTGCGCGACCTTGGTCAATTCGCGGCGGCGCTCCTCGTTCAGCTCGGGCAGCGGCACGCGGATCGTTGCGCCCTCGGTCGCCGGATTGAGCCCGAGACCGGAATTGCGGATCGCTTTGTCGACGGCCGGCGCCATCGAGCGGTCCCAGACCGAAACCTGCAGCATGCGCGCTTCGGGCACCGTAATGGTCGCCACCTGCTGCAGCGGCATCTTGGTGCCATAGGCTTCGACCATGACGGGCTCGAGCAGGCTGGCGCTGGCGCGGCCGGTACGGAGGCCCGCCAATTCGTCCTTGAGCGAGGCGATGGACTTCTGCATGCGCGATTTCATGTCGTCGAGCGAGAATGTGGGGGCTGCCATTTCGGGCTCCTAAGTCTTGTCGGGTCCGACCCGCGTCGAGCGCGTCTTGCCGCTCAGAACGCCCATCAGGCCTTCTTTGTCATCGAGGGCATAAACCAGTATCGGCAAGGAGTTATCCCTAGCAAGAGCGAACGCGGCGGTGTCCATGACCTTGAGATTGCGGGCGATGACTTCATCGTAGCTGATGGTCTCGTAGCGCGCGGCCTTGGGGTTCTTCTTGGGGTCCTCGGAATAGACGCCATCGACCTTGGTGCCCTTGAGCAGCACGTCGCAATCGAGCTCGATGGCCTTGAGGGCCGCGGCGGTGTCGGTGGTGAAGAACGGATTGCCGGTGCCGCCGGCGCAGACGACGACGAAGCCGTCGTCCAGGGCCGCCTTGGCGGCGCGCGCGGTGAAGCTGTCGGCCACGGACGGCATGGTCAAGGCACTGAAAACCTTGGCCTTTACGCCGCCGCGCGTGATGGCGTTGGAGAGCGCCAGCGAATTGATGACGGTGCCGAGCATACCCATGAGATCGGCTGTTACCCGGTCCGTGCCCTCGGCGGCCACCGCCATGCCGCGGAAGATGTTGCCGGCGCCAATGACGATGGCGATCTGCACGCCCGTCCTGGCCGTGGCAACGACCTGATCGGCCATGGCATTGAGGAATTTGGGCTCGATGCCGAAGGATTGGTCGCCGGCAAGCACTTCGCCCGAGACCTTGAGCAGGATCCGTTTGTAGGCGGATTTGGCCATAGGCGCTCCTCGGGTTCGGAGCCGCGAGGCGATTCCTCAAGCGGCGGTGAGCGCTAGATAGAGGAGCGCCGGGCTGGATGCCAGCCCGGCGTCACGGTTTTCAGGGCTGGTTGGCCGCCTGTGGCACGCCTGAGGTCGCCGCGACTTCGGCGGCGAAGTCGGTTTCGGCCTTTTCGATGCCCTCGCCCAGCGCGTAGCGCACGAATTTGGTCACCTTGATTGGCGCGCCGGCGTCCTTGGCGGCCTTGTCGACGATGGCCTGCACCTTGCTCTCGCCGTCGATGACGAAGGTCTGCGCGAGGAGAGTGGATTCCTCGAAGAACTTGCGCACCCTGCCCTCGACCATCTTGGCGATGACTTCGGCGGGCTTGCCGCTTTCCTTGGCCTGCTCGGCGAAAATCTCGCGCTCCTTGGCCAGCACCGCCGGATCGATGTCGTCAGGCGACACCGAGAGCGGGTTGGTGTTGGCGATGTGCATGGCGAGCTGCTTGCCGAGACCGGCCAGCACCGCCTTATCACCCGTCGACTCGAGCCCGACCAGGACGCCGAGCTTGCCCATGCCGGGCTTGACGGTGTTGTGGACATATGAGCCCACCACCCCGTCCCTGACCTCGATGGTCGCGGAGCGTCGCAGATTCATGTTCTCGCCGATCTTGGCGATCGCATCGGTCAGCTCGGCCGAGACGGAACGGCCCGACCCTGGATAGGGCATGGCGCTGAGCTTCTCGACGTCGCCATTGGCCTCGATGGCCAGCCTGGCGACATTGCCGACGATCGACTGGAACTGCTCGTTGCGTGCCACGAAGTCGGTCTCGGAATTGACCTCGACGATGGCAGCCCTGTTGCCCTCGATGGAAATGCCGACAAGGCCCTCGGCGGCGACGCGCCCGGCCTTCTTGGCGGCCTTAGCGAGACCGCGGGTGCGCAGCCAATCGACCGCGGCTTCCATGTCGCCATTGGTCTCCTCGAGCGCCTTCTTGCAATCCATCATGCCGACGCCGGTCGACTCACGCAGTTCTTTGACCTGCAATGCACTGATAGCCATTTCGATCACCTTTCGGCGGCCAAATAGCGCCGCCACATCAAACGATTATGAAGGGGTAGGAGTCGGTCGCGGATTTACTCCGCGGCCTGGCCCTCTTCGAGTGCCGGCTCTGCCGGCGCGGCTTCGGACGCCCCGAGATCAGCGCCGCGGCCGGCGGCCGAGCGGGCGATGCCGTCGATCGCGGCCTTGCTCACGAGGCTGCAATAGAGCTCGAGGGCACGGGCGGCGTCGTCATTGCCCGGGATCGGGAAATCGACCAGGTCCGG
>DASZPY010000028.1:0-187547 GCA_035549855.1 Devosia sp.
CGGTGAGGAAGTGTTCCCGGACCTGCCGGGCAGCCTGTT
The DNA here is from genome assembly GCA_035549855.1 of Devosia sp. GTDB lineage: Bacteria > Pseudomonadota > Alphaproteobacteria > Rhizobiales > Devosiaceae > Devosia_A. The sequence goes on from DASZPY010000028.1 coordinate 40, forward strand.
CACCGGGAACAACTTCCCGGCCTGCAACATCGGCTTCACGAACGAGGAAATCGCCGGACAGACCGGCGACAACAACTGATCCTGAAAACGACCGAGGAGCGCCACGGGTGGGATCCCCATCCGTGGCGCTCTGTCTTGATGGGGGACAATTTCGATGGCTCATGGCAATGTGCCGCTGCTGCGCATGGAGAGCATCTCCAAGAGCTACGGTGGCGTGCGCGCACTGCAGGACGTGCAGTTCACCGCGGGTCGCGGGCGCATTCACGCGCTCCTCGGCGAGAACGGCGCAGGCAAGTCCACGCTGATCAAGATTTTGTCGGGGGTCGTGAGGCCCGACACGGGTACCATCGAGATCGACGGGAAACGTGTCGAGTTCGCCTCACCTTATGCAGCGAATGGCGAAGGTGTCGCGTGCATCTTCCAAGAGCTGTCCCTGTTGCCTGACCTCACGGTCGCGGACAACATCGCAATTACCAATCCCCCCAAGCGCATGGGCTTCATAGACACGGCGGAGCAATACCGTTTCGCGGAGCGATTGCTCGCAAGGGTAGGCGGCGACGACATCCACCCACTAGCACCGGTGGGCGATCTGCCCCTCTCACGGCGTCAAATCGTCGAGATCGCCAAGGCCCTGGCACGCAATCCCAAGATTCTGATCCTCGACGAGGCGACATCGGCCCTCACTGCGGCTGACGTAGCGCGCGTTTTTGCAATGCTGAAGCAACTACGAGACGAGGGTCTCGCGATCATCTACATCTCGCACCGCATGCACGAAGTGGCAGAGCTTGCGGACGATTGTACGGTGTTCCGCAATGGCCGCTTCGTCGAATCTTTCAAGGCCGGCACGAAGAGTGACGACGCGATCGTCGAGCTCATGATCGGCCGCGAGTACAAAAACGTTTTTCCAGATCGCGGCGCGAAGCCAAAGGAAGCCGCCCCTATTTTGAAGACCAGCGGGCTTGCCTGGGGCAACGAACTGAAGGGTATCGACCTCGAAGTGCGTCCGGGCGAAGTCGTCGGGCTCGGTGGTCTCGACGGCCAAGGGCAGCGGCAATTGCTGCTGGCTTTGTTCGGCACACTTGTTGGCATGACCGGCTCGGTCGAGGTGGCCGGCAGGCCTGTGAAGCTCTCGGGCCCACGCCAGGCCAAGTCTCCCGATATCGGGATGGCGCTGATCCCCGAAGATCGCAAGAACGAAGGGTTGATGCTGCCCATGTCGGTGCGCGCCAATCTCTCCTTCGCGGCCATGCGCCAATTCTCGCGCTTTGGCATTGTCGACAAGACGGCCGAAGACAAGGAGATCGACGAGATCGTCAAGCTGCTCTCGATCAAGGCGGATGGCGTCGATGGGCCCGTTGCGGCGCTCTCAGGTGGCAATCAGCAGAAGGTCGTGATCGGCAAGTGGCTCATGACGAAGCCCCGGATCATCCTTCTCAACGATCCCACGCGCGGCATCGACGTCGGCACCAAGCAGGAGTTCTACCAGCTCCTTGCGCGGCTCGCTGAGACCGGCGTGGCCATCATCTACTACTCGACGGACTATGACGAGCTTGTGGGCTGCTGTGACCGCGTGCTGGTGATGTATGACGGTCGCATCGGTCGCACGCTCGAAGGCGCCGAGATAACGGAGAAAAACCTCGTGGCTGCGGCGCTCAATCTCGCGCCGGGCACTCCGGCACCTCACACAGTCCAGGCGATCGCGGGAGCACAAGCATGACAGATATGGCTCTCTCCGGTCCCGGCCGCCGGCGCTGGCAGTCGATCGTCTATTTCGTTTCCGCTCAGCGGGGCATCCTGCTTGCCATCGCTATCTTTGCGGTGATGTTCGGCCTCTACGGCTGGAAGCAGGAAGTCGGCCTCACCGCCAACATCATCAACACTGCCGCCAACAAGGGCGCACTGCTCGCGCTCATCGCGATGGCGCAGACAATCCCTGTCCTCACGGGCGGTCTCGACCTGTCGGTGGGCATGATCTTCCTCCTCACCAACTGTCTCGCTTCGGTGATCGTCAATGGCGACCCGCTAATGACGGCGATTGGTATCGTCGGCGTGCTGCTGGTGGGCCTCCTCTGCGGAACCATCAACGGCTTGATCGTCGTCTACGGCCGGTTGCAGCCCATCATCGTCACGTTGGCGACCAGCGCGGTTTATTTCGGATTCGCAGTAGTGCTTCGTCCGCAGCCCGGCGGCTCGGTGAACTTCGAGCTCGCCGACATCATGACGCGCTCCTACTTCAACATCCCGGTTTCGGTGATGGTGCTGGTGGGTGTCGTGCTCTTCGTCTGGATCCCCTACAAGCGATCGATCCTCGGCCGTGCGGCCTTCGCGATCGGCTCATCGGAGCAGGCGGCTTACATGTCGGGCGTCCCCATCGCGCGTGCCAAGATCCTCGCCTACGCGCTCTCGGGCCTGCTCTCGTCTATCGCGGGTCTGATGCTGACGTTCCTCACCTATTCGGGCGCAGCGAAGGTCCAGATCGGCAACGACTACACGCTCAACTCGATCGCGGCCGTGGTGATTGGCGGCACGTCGCTGTTCGGCGGCGTCGGCAGCGTGATCGGCTCGATCTTCGGTGCGTTCGTTATGCGCACCGTGGGCGACCTGCTGATCGTCTTCGACATCAACCCTGTGCTTCAACCTCTGTTCGTGGGCGTGGTGCTGTTGCTGGCCGTGTGCATCGGCTCGCTGCGGCTGCTGCGCATCAAGAACAAGGTCGACCTCTACCGCTAGGAGACAGACGATGGCATCCGCCACGCTCTCGCAGTTCCGGCCCGATAGGGCGACGATCATCGCCTTCGGCTGCAGCATCGCACTGCTGCTGGTGGGCGCGATCGCGCAGCCCAGCTTCCTCAGCATCGACTATCTCGTGCAGCAGCTGCAGATCGCCTCGTTCCTCGGTATCGTCGCCACCGGGATGATGCTGATCATCCTTCTCGGCCACATCGACCTGTCGATCCCCTGGACCATCGGTGTCGGCGGCATGATGGCGACAGCGGCCACCGGTTTCTTCGGCGCCGGCGCCGAATGGTTCGCCATTCCGTTCGGCATCCTCTGTGGCATGGCCGTGGGACTGGTGAACGGCCTGGGCGTCGCCTATCTGCGTGCGCCCTCGATGATCTTCACGCTCGGCGTAAACGCCGTGGCGCAGGGCCTCATGGTCTATCACACAGGTGGCTTCGCTCCGCAGGATAATGCGCTGCCCCTGATGAGAGAACTGGCCGTAGGTCGTCTCGTCCCCGGCGTTCCCAACCCTCTGCTGGTCTGGGCGGTGGTGGGAGCAATCGCCGTCTTCATCCTCACGCGGACGACGCTGGGTCGGCGCATCTACGCCATCGGCAATAGGGAACGTGCGGTCTATCTCTCGGGCGTCGATGCAAAGCTCGTGGTACTGATCTGCTTCGTCATATCGGGGGCCTGCGCGGCGGCCACCGGCATCATGCTGTCGGGCTGGGCCAACCGCTCCTATCAGGCCATGGGTGACCCCTACTTGCTGCCAGCGATCGCTGCGGTGGTATTGGGGGGAGCAAACGTCATGGGCGGGCGCGGTACCTACGTCGGCACGGTCGCTGGCGTCGTTCTTATCACGCTGCTGCAGTCGATCCTCTCGGTGGTGCAGCCTCAAAACATCTTCGCGCAGATCGGCATCGCTGTCTCGGCGGAGGCAGTTCGGCAGATCGCCTTCGGCATCGTGATCATTGGTATGCTACTGCTGTACGGACGCGAGAAAGCAGTGAAGTAGGAGGATGCGTCCACACGAGCCGCGGTCATGACATCTAAGCACCACGATTGGCCCCTTGGTCGGTTACGTCTGGTGTCTTTCTTCTGATCTGGCAAGGAGAGAGGCGTAAGCGAATTAATCAGGCTCGTCTTCGCATCGGCTCATGGCCGCTTCCAAGTCGCTCGACAAGACGTGCTAGCGTGTCAGGCCAATGGTGAGGGCACTCGGTCTCCAAGCGACAAGCCGGCACCAGACGCGGTGCAAGAGACTGTAGGTCGTAAGGTCTATGAGGGCGTTCCATATCGTATGCTTCGGACGTGGTAGGCGATTGGCGAGGTCGTCGGAGCACGGGTAGGGCGTCCGGTTTTGCCACTGCCAACAAAAGCAAGTTCGGTCAGGCGCGGCCCCGATGACTGTGTTACGTCGGTAACAAGTGCCTCTTGGCGAAAAGGCCCACCATGGACGAACAATACGCTTGCGAAGTGCACCACTTGGATGACGGCGACTCTACTTTCCCGGTTACAGTCTACGATCAGTCGCCAGGCGCTCCGACAGTCCTCTTCGCTGCTGGGGGGGGGCGGTGACCCTTCGCGTCATGCTGCATTGCTGCGACGCTTAGCGAACGAACCTTTCCGGGTCGTCGCGCCGTACTTTCCCTCATTGGCGTCGTCCACACCCAGTTCAGCGGAGTTGCAGAGGCGCCTGCGCAGGCTCGAGTTGGCCACGAAGCACTTCGCACCGCCAGGTATTCCTATTAACGGCGTGGGTCATTCCATCGGCGCCGCTACCCTCTTGATGCTTGGAGGAACGCAGGGTCAAACTATGGGAGGTGAGGTTCTTTCAGCGGGCCATTTGCGATTTCGCCGGCTTGTTCTACTTGCTCCCGCTATCGACTTCTTCCGTGCACCGGGAGCGCTGTCGTCGCTCGCGACCCCGCTGACTATCTGGGCGGGCGGGCAGGACCGCATCACAACACTTGCCAGTTTTGCCATGCTCAAGGACGCCGTCCCTTCACATACAAAATTCGAGTTTTTCGTGGATGATTGGGCGGGACATTTCACATTCATGAATGAACCACCACCTGGCATTCTCGAACCGCACCCCAATCGCGAAACATTCCTCCTGCAGCTGAGCGAAGCGATATGCAGCACTCTCTCACGGTAGATGCCAATGCGGCCGCTGACGCCACCCTCAGCATGGCAACACGTGGGAAGGCGAGCAGACATGAAGCTCGCATGCAGCGGGTCGCATCATTTATCGACAGCCATCTCGGTCAACCACTTCCGCTGGATCGCCTCAGCGAAGTTGCGGCATCCTCGAAGTTCCATTTCCATCGCCAGTTCCACGCGTGGACGGGCATGCCAGTGTATAGCTATGTGCAGAATGCACGCCTGCACCTTGCATGTTTCCGACTAGCCTACCGCCCGGATACCACTATCACCGAAGTTGCCTATGATTGCGGTTATCGAAGTCCCGAAGCCTTCTCCCGCAACTTCAAAGGCTTCACGGGACAGACTCCCTCGGCCTTCCGCAACGATCCCAAGCTTTTCGAATGGTACGACCGTAAAACTAGGTTCTCGATGGCGCGGAGACACACTGCATTGCTATCACTCTCGACGACGGATGTAGTGCTAGCTTCCTTCCCACTTACACGGATCGCCGAAGTGGAACACCTCGGTAACCCCGCGGCCATGCCAATGACAATTCGCAAATTCATTGCCTGGCGAAGGCAGTCGGGCATTGGGCCTCGCACTGCCACTTTCAATGTCTTGCATACGGCGCTCGATGGGCCGGACGAATTTCGAATGGGGATTGGCGCTGCGATCTCCTGGGACACACCGATCTGCGCCGCGGGTGTCTCCGCCCGAGTTATTCCAGCTGGTCGAGTAGCTCGTCTACGCCTTAGGGGAAGCGGCGACGACCTGCGCCAGGCGACGGCATTTCTCTATGGCGTCTGGCTTCCCGCAAGCGGTGCTAAGCCGCGGGACTTCCCCCTCCTCGTGCAGCGGCATACAATGTTTCCCGACGTGCCTGAGAGTAGCGCGATCACCGACCTTTTGCTGCCCATTCAATGAACAGTGATGGTGCGCGAACGCCGAGTTTGCCGGACAACATTTTTGCGCATGTCATCAGAGTGAGGCCGTGATCCCACCATCCACGTAGAGGGTCTGTCCATTTACGAAAGAAGAGGCCGCGCTTGCGAGGAAAACGGCTGCGCCGCAGAGCTCTGAAACCTCGCCCCATCGACCGGCGGGAGTGCGCCTTTCCAACCATTCTGAGAACTCAGCGTCCTTGCTAAGGGCTTCGTTGAGCGGGGTGCGGAAGTAACCCGGCGCGATGGCATTGATCTGCAGGCCGTACTTCGCCCAGTCGGTACACATGCCCTTGGTCAGGTTTCGTACCGCGCCTTTCGTCGCGGTGTACGGGGCGATGCCAGGACGTGCGAGCTCGCTCTGCACAGACGCGATGTTGATTATCTTGCCTCGTCGCCGTTGGATCATCGCCCTCGCCACGACTTGGCTCGTGTAGAAAACACTGGAAACGTTGGTTCTAAGTAGGGTTTCCCACTTATCAGAGGGGAAACTCTCAAGCGGATTTCGGAACTGCATGCCGGCGTTGTTTATAAGGACATCGATAGGGCCGTCCTCGTCCTCGACGCGGGATACCGCCTCCTCGATCTCTTCCGAAACCGTAACGTCGAAGGCCAGTGGCATGACGTCATATCCCTTGGACGTCAGTTCTGCGCACGCTGCATCCAACTTGCTTGCGGCGCGTCCATTGAGGATCACGCGTGCACCATGCTGGCCCAACCCCTCTGCGAGGGCGAGTCCAATGCCTTGGCTGGAGCCGGTGACCAGCGCGCGCACACCTGTCAGGTCGAATAAACCTCTGTTCATAGGATGGGCGTCAGCAGTGGTCGGCCGGAGAAGTGCGCATCGAGATTGTCGCGCATGAGCTGGCCCATGGCCTTTCGCGTTTCGAGCGTTGCTGATCCCTGATGTGGTTGAAGCACCACATTGGGCAGCGCGAGAAAGCGTGGGTTCACGTCTGGCTCATCGTTGAAAACATCGAGTCCGGCGCCCGCGATGCCTTTCGACTCGAGTGCGTTCAAAAGCGCAGCTTCATCGACATTTGCCGCCCTCGAGACATTCACCAGGAGGCCCTCTGGTCCAAGGGCGGCAAGTACTTTTTCATCGACGATATGCCGTGTCTGGGCGGAAGCGGCCAGCGTCACAAACAAGACGTCGACCCGGCTAGCCAGCGTGACTGGATCCTCCACATACTCCCAGTCCGTGTCTTTTCGCATGCGGCTGAAGTAGGAAACGGGCATATCGAATCCGTGGAGCCTTCGAGCCACCTCATGGCCGATCTGCCCGAGTCCAAGGATTCCCGCCCGAAGACCATGGATGCGTCGTTGAAGTGGGAAGGGGCCGACGTTTTTCCAGCTTCGACTGCGGACCCAACCGTCTGCAGGGACCAACCCGCGGCCCAGTGCAAGTAGCATTGCGACCGCCAGGTCTGCTACATCCTTGGCCAATATGCGCGGGGTGTTTGTGATCCGGACCCCGCGTTCACGGCAGGCTTCCAGATCGACCCCATCATAACCGACCCCGTAGACCGAGATCATTTCCAGTTTCGGCATTCTGTCGATCATCGATCGGCTGACGACGGATTCCCCGCGGCACGCAACGCCCCGTATCTCTCCGCCGACGTCGCGCAGGAAAGCGTCCTTGTCCTTCGCTTCGAAGAAGCGATGTACATGGTATGTGTCGTTCAGTGGTCCTTCATCCCATTCTGGATACGGCCCGACCTGAAGTATTTCTATCTTGGTCATTCGAAAGCGTCCGTGTAGAGCGTTGTTCTAATAGGAGATCGAGCGAACCTATCTGACGAGGTGAATGCCAGGGTCACGCTAAGGGATTTGTATCAAGCGAATGCTTTCCGCATGTCCCTGATGCCCGGGATTCCCTCGAGGAGGTGCTCGTGGCGCGGGTCGAAGTACTGCACCAAACCCCGTCTGCTTCGTCCGACGAGAATCGTGAAGATATACTCCTCATGCCCCGGTGAGGTCACCGTAGGATGGTACCCGCGAGGGACGGCGAAGCTGTCTCCATGTCTGACCATTTCGACGCGAGGCTCCTGATCGTCCTGATAGATGAACTGGGCTCCGAAGCCGGTTTCGGGGTTGTACCGAAAATGATAAAGCTCCTCATGGTCGGTCTCGGCGATCGAACCTTCAGTTTCGCGGTCGCTGTCGTGCTTGTGGGGCGGATAGCCGGACCAGCATCCCTCCTCCGCGTAAAGCTCGCTGACGAGTAGGTTTCCCGCTCGGCCATGGCCATTCTGACCCAGCAGGTGGCAGAGCCGACGTCGTGACTTGCTCTCCGATGAGCCCACGACAACGCAGTGGACGTCTTCCGGCGTTACCCGAAAAGGTGCGAAGCTAGCGTCGGTACGACCGCCGGCGATGGCAACCTCCAGATCGGTGGTTGCCTTCAGGACGATCTGGTGTCCGCTGCCTGCATAAAGGCTGTCGGCAACACCCTCCCAAACGGACTGTCTACCGCCTACGCCTTCGAACTTAAGCTCACCGACAAGGACGTCCATGCTGCCTGAGAACGGCACCAGATGAAGCTCGAAGCCGGGTATGGAAACCTCGGCCTCTTCACCAGATTTCAGGCGGAGCACGTCGAAATATACCAGGGCGAGTTCCGTCCCGCTTCCGGGGCCCACGATCGGTGAGGACGTGGAACCGGCGCGAACCATGTTTGGATTTGTCATTTATGCTTGGACCTACTCGTTGACGATCTCGTCTTCTTTCCATCGGCGACATCGAAACGTGCCTGCGTCATCGTCAGATGGCGGTGCATTGCGTGTGCAGCGGCGTTGGCGTCCTTCCGCTGCAATGCCCGAAGAATTGTCGCATGCTCTTCCGCGGCATTCGTGGCTCCGCCGTCGAGGCAAGAACCACGCTCGTGGGCCAAACGAGCGATTCCGGGAGCCAGGACACTGATCATGGAATGCAGGATCTCGTTGCCACACATACGAGCGATCGCCAGATGGAAAAGAACATCCTCCTCGACAGCGGGGAGACCATTGGCCGCGGCGCTCGCGTGCGCGAGCTGAGCGGCGTTGAGGGCGGCCAACCCCCGTTCGTTGATGCGCCCTGCCGCGAGACGGGTGGCCTCGACCTCCATGAGCCGACGAGCTTCGATCGTGCTCTCCAAGGTGGGTCCAGCGAGATCGATGATATTGGAGATAAGGCCAGCCAGGCCTGCAGGGGCGATCTGCTCCACCACGGTACCGCTTTGGGGCCGAGTTCTAACGATGCCGTAGAATTCCAATTGCCTCAGAGCTTCCCGCACATGGCCTCGACCTACTGCGAAGCGCTCGGATAACGACCTTTCCGACGGCAGGCGGTCGCCCGGCTTCAAAGTGCCTTCGTCGATGAGCGCTTTGATCTGCCGCAGGATGAGATCGGAGGGCTGTTCCACCTTCACGCTGCTCAGTCGACCGAGAACATCGGTCTGCTCCGGGAGCGTTATCCTACTTTTCTGTGCCATTCGCCGACTCTAGCAGCAACCGCGGATTGGTCAACCAGAATGTGGTAACTGGTTGACCAGTTCGCTCTTTGCACATAGTCATGTGGTGCCAGTCTGCGAACTGGCCATCTGGGGAGGAGTATCCAATGATGCACAGACCACGTTTCACCGCTCGATTGGCGAGCGGATCGAGAAAGCTGCTGGCGACGACCATCGTCGCGTCCAGCCTTGCCATGTTCGGACTGCCGGCCCTTGGCCAGGAAACACTCACGGTTTGGTGGGTGAAGGGCTTCTACAAGGCCGAGGACGACGCGCTCTACGCTGCTATCGAGAAGTTCGAGAAGCAGGCTGGGGTTAAGGTGGAGCTGTCTCAGTACCCAGTGCAGGACATGGTTCCCAAAACCGTTGCGGCCCTCGACTCAGGCTCGCCGCCGGATGTGGCGTACGCCGACGTCTACGATTTCCAGGTCGCTGCGAAGTGGGCCTTCGAGGATCGTCTCGAGGACATCTCCGACATCATTGCTCCAATCGAAGGTGAGTTCGAGCCCAACACGGTGTCGACGGCCAACCTCTGGAACGACGTCGAGAAGAAGCGCGCATACTACGCCTTCCCGTTGAAGCGCCAGACGATGCATATCCAGATCTGGAAGGACTTGTTGGAGAAGGCCGGGTTCACCGAGCAGGACATCCCCAAGGAATGGGATGCGTACTGGAACTTCTGGTGCAAGGACGTGCAGGATGGTCTCCGGAAGGCCACCGGTGAGCGGCTCTATGGTACGGGCTTCCCAATGGGCGTCGAAGCGAGCGATTCCTATTACTCTTTCCTGACCTTTGCGGACGCGTACAACGTCAAGCTGGTGGACGACGAGGGCAACCTCCTGGTCGACGACCCATCAGTTCGCGAGGGCCTCATCGGAGCGGTGAAATCGTATACCGCCCCTTATCTCGCCGGGTGCACCCCGTCATCCGCGACCACCTGGAAGGATCCGGACAACAACGTCGCGTTCCACAACAAGACGATCGCACTAACGCACAATGCCACCATCTCGCTGGCAGCCAAGTGGCTCGACGACTCCAACAACCCGACGTTGACGGATGCAGAGCGCGCCACGGCGAAGAAGAACTACGAAGAGCTCATCATTACCGCTGGTTTCCCCAACAAGCCGGACGGCACGCCGGTCAAGTATCGTCAGGCGGTGAAGGTGGGGGTCATCTTCAAGAGTTCGGACAAGAAGGATCTGGCCAAGCAGTTCGTCGCCTTCCTTCTCAAGGACGAGAATCTCACTCCTTATGTCGAAGGCTCGCTTGGCCGCTGGTTCCCGGTCAAGACGACGGCGGTCGCATCTCCGTTCTGGGAAGCGGATCGCCACCGCCGAGCAGTCCGCGATCAGTTCGCGGCCGGTACTGTGAACTTCGAGTTCACCCGCAACTACAAGTTCACGATCCTCAACAACGAGAACGTGTGGGCGAAGACGATGAGCCGAGTTGTCAACGACAACATACCGGTCGAGCAAGCGGTCGATGAGCTTATCGCCCGCATCAAGGAAGTGGCCGGCTGATCCGATCACAATCTCGCCGGCCGCGATCGCGGCCGGCGCACCCCGGGGAGAGGCGATGACGGCTGAAACGAATACGATGACTGCTATGGGACGCGATGGCTACGGCTTCCGCCGCTTCAGCGAGGCAGAGCTGGTGGGTCTTGCCATGCTCGTGCCCTACCTGGTGCTATTCGCTCTCTTCGTAGTCTATCCGATAGGCTATGGCCTGTGGATTGCGCGAGATCCGTCCACTTACGTCGAGCTTGCGAACGATCCCATCTTCTTTCGTGCAGTCCTGAACACCGTGGTGTTCCTCTTGGTGGCCATAAACATCAAGATGGTGCTGGCCCTGATGCTCTCCAGTTTTTTCGCTCAGCCTCGATGGTGGATAAAGCTGGTCGCCTTGGTGTTCGTTCTTCCTTGGGCGCTGCCGTCGATCCCGACTATCTTGTCGATCCGGTTCATGCTCAACCCGGAGTGGGGGATCATCAATAGCACCTACTTTCGTCTTACGCTTCAGGACGGTCCGAACTGGTTGAACAATCCAGCCTTCGCGCTGACCGCAGCAATGCTGACGCACATCTGGAAGACTCTTCCATTCTGGACACTGACATTGATGGCTGGCCGCCTTGCGATATCGAGCGAGCTCTACGAGGCTGCGGCGATCGACGGTGCGACGCCGTTCCAGCAGTTCCGGCACGTGACCTGGCCCGAGATGTCCATGTTGTACATCACGTGCACGCTTCTCTCCACGATCTGGACAGTTGGCGACTTCAATAGTGTCTACCTGCTCACGGGGGGCGGGCCCGCCGACCTCACGCACGTCTTGGCGACGCTGGGCATTCGATATCTCAGACTGGATCAGGTCGACCTGTACCTCGCCGCGGTGGTCTGTGCCCTCCCAGTGATCGCTCCCTTGATCTACTTCATGATGAAAAGGCTCTCGAAATGACGCGTCCCTCGTTCAGGGCGATGACGGGCGAGGCCAAGCTTCTGCTGGTTGCGATACCTCTGCTCATCTGGACCCTGCTACCAATCTATCACATCGTCCTATTCGCCATATCTCCCAAGGATTCTGCTCTCTCTGGAAAGCTGTGGCCAAGTCAGCCGACGCTTGCGAACTTCGAGATCGTATTCTCGCAGAAGCACTACTACCTGCAGCACTTCTGGCTACAGCTATGGAACTCCTTCGTCATCTCGGCCGCGACTGGGATCCTCACCCTCCTCGTCGCCACCATGGCAGCGTTTGCGATCAGCCGGATCAAAGTAAGAGGCGGAAGGGCGGTTTTGAACGCGGCTCTGATCACCTACTGCATACCCGCCGCGTTTCTCGCCGTGCCGATGTATCGCACCATGGGCACCTACCAGCTCCTGAACACGCAATGGGCTCTGATCCTCGCGATGGTGACGATCGCGTCCCCGTATGCGATCTGGGTGCTCAAGCAGTCCGCCGACAAACTCCCGTACGAGTTGGATGAGGCAGCGGTGGTCGACGGCGCGACATCCCTCCAGCTCTTCCGTCTGATCTTCCTGCCGTTGATGGCGCCCTCGTTGGTAGCGGTGGGCACCTATGCTCTCATCCTCGCATGGAACGAATATCTCTACGCGTTCCTCCTACTATCTGCCGATGACGAGATTCCCCTCTCGGTGGCTTTGGGCAATTTCCTCGCGGCCGACGATTCACCGTGGGAACTCCTAATGACCACCGGTCTCATCTACGCGCTTCCCCCCGCTGCGATCTACTTCACCCTCCGCCGCTACATGGTCTCGGGTCTTACCGCCGGCTCGGTCAAAGGCTAAAGATCAACTGGTGCACCAGAAGTGGCAACTGGTTGACCAGTTCATATCGGGGCTATAGCGTGGCTGAGGGGTGCGAGGGGCACCCACGGGGAGATCATGATGAGACTACGCTTAATTCATTCCACGATCCTTGGCGGTGTCCTTGCCATCGCGCTCACTGGTACGAGCCTGGCGGAGTGGCCGGAACGTCCGATCACATGGATCGTGCCGTGGGGCGCTGGCGGCGCTGCCGATCAAATCACCCGGGTCCTCGCCCCCGCGATGGAGAAGGAACTCGGTGTTCCGATCAACGTCGTGTTGCAGCCTGGCGGCAGCGGGGCCGTTGGCCATACCGCGCTCGCTGCCGCTGCTCCTGATGGCTACACGTGGGGCCTCGGGACGGTAGAGATCACCATGCTGCATTGGCAGGGATTGGCGGACATCACCCCTGAGAGCTTCACAACAGCGGCCATCGTCAACACCGATGCCGGCGGTCTGATCGTAGGGAAGGATTCGCCCTACAACGATGCCAAAGCGCTGCTTGAAGCCGTGAAGACCAGCCCGGCAGGAACGTTCAAGGCCTCGGGCACCGGCCAAGGTGGTATCTGGCACTTGGGCCTCGCCGGCTGGCTGCTAGCGGAAGGGGTAGACCCGAAGGTCGTTTCGTGGGTGCCCAATCAGGGCGCCGGACCCTCCATGCAGGATCTCGTCGCCGGCGGTGTCGCTTTCACGACCAATTCATTGGCGGAGGGAAGAAATCTCATCGATGCCGGCGAGGCAAGAGCGATCGCTAACATGGGCAAGGAGCGCCATGGCCTCTACCCTGACGTTCCCACGATCGCGGAATCGACTGGCACGGATTACTCCATCCAGACCTGGCGGGGTGTCTTTGGCCCCGCCGGAATCCCAGACGACATCGTCTCCAAGTTCGTGGCCGCGCTCGACAAGGCACGCCAAACGGATCAGTTCACGGACGTTATGAAGAAAGGCGGATTCGGCATCGCTTGGATTGTCGGACCCGAAGCGGTGGAGTTCGTAAATAACTCCGACACAACGCTTGGGTCGGTGATGCGCGAAGCCGGTCTGTCCAAGTGATCGGGCCGCTACTCGTATGAAAATCTCAGACCGGGCATTTGGCGTCTTCTTCCTCATCCTGGGGATTGGAATGGTCGTCTACGGCCTTTCATTGCCAACCATGCCCGGTCAGCCCTTCGGTGCGGGAATGTTTCCGTCACTCGTCGGCGCTGGCTTATGTATCGCAGGTGGCGTCTTGTTGGTGCGCAAGGTCGAACCGACGGGCGCGGCACTCATCGCTCTCGGTGGCTGGGGCCGTAGCCCCAGTCACGTGGCCAACTTCTTCCTGACAATCGCCTGCATCGTGGCCTTCGCTTTCGGCATTCGCCAGGTGGGCTTCGCGGTGCTCACCTTCGCGACGGTGGCAATCCTTCAGTGGCGCCTGGGTCAACCCCTGTGGCGCTCACTGTTGTACGCGGCGCTGGTGGCAATCCTGTTTCAGATCGTTTTTGCCACTCTCATGCGGGTTCCTTTACCACCCGGTATCCTTCAAGGGCTGATCTACTGATGGAAAGCTTCATCGCAGCCGCTGCCATATTGACCGACCCTTGGGTACTCGCGGTGATCCTCGGCTCGTGCGCCCTGGGCCTTTTCGTCGGAAGCATGCCGGGCCTCACTGCCGCGATGGCTATCGCCCTACTGGTGCCAGTCACACTTTATATGGAACCGATACCCGCACTCGCGATGGTGGTTTCTGTGAGCTGCATGGCGATATTCGCAGGAGACATACCAAGCGCACTGCTCCGCATTCCCGGAACCTTGGCCTCAGCCGCGTACACCGACGAGGCCTATGCGATGAGCCAGAAGGGCGAGGCAGAGCTTGCCCTGGGCGCGAGCGTCGTCTTCTCGGGCATCGGGGGAATAATTGGCACGTTGGTCCTGGTGTTCGCAGCACCCGAGCTCGCGCGAATTGCCATCAAGTTCAGTTCGTTCGAGTACTTCTGGCTCGTCTGCCTCGGTCTTTCGTGCGCGGTTATGGTGGGCGGTGGGGCGGTGGTCAAAAGCTTGATCGCGCTTATGCTTGGGCTCATCGCGGGAATGGTCGGAATGGACAACCCGGCAGCTTTCCCGAGGTTCGCCTTCGGCAATGTGAACTTAAATGCAGGGATCGAATTGATCGCTGCCATGGTAGGGCTCTTCGCGGTTTCCGAGACCCTGCGCATGGTAACGAGCGTGGACGCCCAGAAGCGGCCCATCCTCAAACCCAAGGGCCGGATCCTGGCGGGACAGTGGAGGCTGACGAAGCGATATCCACTGCAGTGGCTATCCGGATCGGGCATCGGCGTCGTCATCGGAGCGCTACCGGGAGCCGGGGCGGACATCGCGGCTTGGGTGAGTTACGCAGTGGCAAAGCGGTTTTCCCGGACACCCGAGCTTTTCGGCAAAGGCCATCCAGAGGGTCTAGTGAGTGCGGGTGCGGCCAATAATGCTGCTGTAAGCGGAACTTGGATTCCGGCTCTCATCTTTGGAATCCCAGGAGACGCGATCACTGCCATTGTTATCGGCATACTCTATCTGAAGGGCCTGAACCCAGGGCCGCTCATCTTTGTTCAGCAGCCCGTCGAAATGATGTCGCTGTTCATAATGTTCTTCGCTGCAAATATCCTCATGATCCCGCTTGGCGTCCTGGCCATAAAACTGTCCGTTCACATCCTCCGTGTGCCACGCCTGGTGCTGATGCCGATCATCCTGATCTTCTGCATCGTGGGCGCCTACTCCATCACGAACAACCCGTTCTCTATCCTTGTGATGTTGTGCTTCGGAGTCGTTGGTTTCGTCATGATGGAGAACGACTTTCCAGTGGCGCCAGCAATTCTTGGCATCGTGTTGGGTCCAATGCTGGAGCAGAATTTCTTCAATTCGATGATCAAGGCCGACGGCAACTTCCTTGGCTTCCTAACGCGCCCGGTGTCCTTGTGGCTCGGCCTGCTGACCATGGCGATCTGGGGCTGGATGATTATCGCTCCCCTCCTTCGCTCTCGGCGACGGGCCAAACGCCAGAATGGTTGACCGCGAAACTTCTCAAACAACGATGGCAATGCAAGTGAATCCCCGAGTTATCGTCCTCATGGGAGTTTCCGGAGCCGGCAAAACGACCCTCGGTCTCCGTACTGCCAAGCACCTGGGCGTGGAATTCGTTGAGGGTGATGCCTACCACTCGGCTGCAAGCATCGCGAAGATGCGTGCAGGAACGCCGCTTCAGGATGAGGACCGGTGGCCATGGCTGGAAGCCGTGGGGAAGGCGGCCCTCGCAGCTGCGAACCGTCACGGGTGTGCTGTCGTTGCGTGTTCGGCCTTGAAGGAAAGGTATCGGGAGGCGTTGCGCAGAGCGGTCGGCGAACCGATATTGTTCCTAGTCCTACAGGCCGACCGACAGGTTCTCGAAGGCCATCTAAGTGCTCGATCGCACGACTACATGCCGGCGAGTTTACTGGAGAGTCAACTCTCTTTGCTCGAGCCGCTGTCGTCCCAAGATATGGGCGCGCTAATCAGCGTGGCATGCGATGCGGACACCTCGTTCCGAGCAATCCTGGAAGCCCTGGAGCCCAGCGCCACCCTTCGCAGCGAAGCTCTAAGGTGATTTAGGGACTCGCAATCGGCAGCCGTGGGAGGACCAATGCACGCGGGTGCACTCTGGGGAGTGCAGCCAAGAACCTCGGCTGCGACGTCAGGAGTATGTCCGACCGCCGTTGACGCAAAGCTCCTGGCCTGTGATGTAGTCGGCTGCGGGGGATGCGACGAAGGCCACCACTCCGGCGACGTCTCCGGGAAGTCCCATCCTGCCCAACGGAAGCTTGGCGACATGTGCGTCGTACTCGCTCTGCGGTGTACCCACATGACGAGCGACCGGCGTCCAGCCTGGTGAGACCATGTTCACCGTGATTCCGTGAGGGCCCAACTCGGTAGCCCATGAGCGGGTGAGGCCGATCATGGCAGCTTTGGCAGCGACATAATGGGCGTCGAAGGGCGATCCCAGTTTGGTCACCTCACTCCCGATGTTGATGATGCGGCCAGACTTCCTGGAGCACCAGTCTGCAAGCACCTCCTTGAGCAACAAGAACGGGGCTTTGACGAAGAAGTCCAAGTGGCGCTGGTACAGGTCCCAAGTCTGCTCCGGAAGAGGTACAGCGCCCTGAGGTCCTGTGGCGTTGTTCACGATGAGGTCTATCGAGCCCAGCTCGCTCGCAACGCTCATCATGCCGGCACGCACTGCGGACTCGTCCGTGATATCGAACCGACTGCGACAAGCGGTACCCCCAGCCGTTTCAATGCGATCCACCGTGGCTGCGGCCCCATCGTCGTCATGGGCATAGTTTACAGCAGTCTTCCAACCGGCCTGCGCCAGTTGTACCGCGATCTCAGCACCCAAGCCGCGCGACGCTCCAGTTACGAGGGCGACCTTCACTTCCGATTCCGTCCGCGCTTGTCGAGGTAGGGGTCGCTATCCGCGGCGACCAGCTCCATAGGCCAGATGCGCTGATGCTCACTGTCCGGATAGGCTTCGCGGAAATCCGGCATGGTCGAGAGCAGTGTCTCTCCAAGGGCTACCCCGAGATCCTTCAGCGAAGTTCTGTAGCTCGTGATCCGCGGTACCAAATGCCGAGTGATGGGACTTTCACGAAATGCGATTACGCCGAGGTCCTTCCCGATCACGAGGCCCCCATCGTGCAGAGCGCGGTAGAGACCGGGAGCGGGGAGCTCGTAGCTTAGTATGACTGCGCTAGGGCGCGGTGAAAGACCAATCAGCGTTGTGCCGAGCTGATACCCGCCATCCTCGCTGGACTCCGTGTGGATGGCGTACGCCGGCTCGAAGGGGATCGCGTGATCCTTGAGCCCGCGTTTATATCCCTTCAAGAAAAGGTACCCCAGATTCAAGTCTGTTGCAGGTAGCGACACCGCAATGTTTCGATGTCCGCGTTCGACGAGCCGATGCACGGACTGTCGCGCGACACCCTCGAAATCGAGCTCTATCCACGGGTGGGAGACGTCCCCCGAACGTCCAAGCGCGATGAAGGGGATGCGTGCCTTCTCCAGAAGTGCAATCCGAGGATCCTTCCGCCTCGTGGCCGAGATGATCACCGCGTCGACCAAGCCCCGTGCAACCATGCGGCCGAGGTAGTCTGCGGGATCCTCGTCACTGGCGCAGGGAAGGACGATCAGGTCCAAATGGTGCCGTCGGAATACGGTCTGAACGCCGTCGTAAACTGCCATGAAGAAGTTGTCGCTGTCCGTCGGAGACGCTTGGTTGGATTCGATCATGAATCCGACGGTCCGTGTCGCACCTTGACGCAGCGCCCGACCAGCTTGGTTGGCGACGTATCCCAATTCGGCCGCCGCCTCGAGGACGCGCTTTCGCGTCTCAGCGTTGGTGTCGAAACGACCGTTCAGTGCCTTCGAGACCGTGCTGACCGATATGTTGAGATGGCGGGCTAAGGCCCGGATACCCTTCATGAAAACTCCTCAGAAGAGACGAACTCGCGTCCCTCTTGACATGAACCTCGTCCGTTATATAGCTTCGAAAACGTTTTCGAAGCAAACTGAAACTGAAGTTGAGAGCAGGGCATCGAAAGCAGGTGGGATCGATTGGTTTTGCCACTCAGCGATCTCAACGGGCGCGTGTGGCAACTGTTGAAGACGCGCATGAAGCGCGATCAACGTTCTAGGGAGGGATTGAATCGTGACTAAGACGAATGAGATCGGCGGCAGCGGCTTCGCACCGAACCGCCGCACCGTGCTTGCCGGATTGACCGCCGCTGCGCTGGTCAGCACAAGGCTTCCCGCAGCGTTCGCTGCGGTGCCCACCAGTGGCAAGCTGACCATCACAGTCCTCGACTTCCTCGAGGCGCCGCTGAAGCCGGTTTTCGAGGCCTACAAGAAGGCTCGACCGGGTGTTGAGATCGAATACAACGTTGCTCCTTCGCATGACACCGAGCTCATCCCATTGATGATGTCCCGTGCCTTGGCGGGTAAGCTGACGGACATCGTTTTCCTTTTCGACGAACTCGCAGCATTGTACGCCGATGCCGGCATCACGGCCGATCTCCGGCCGTTCTTTGAGTCCGGTGGTCCCGTCACTGCGTCGTATTTCGCCAAGCCGTTCCTTGATCAGTACCTGATCACCTCTGGCGACAAGAAGGGCGGGTATTACGGACTTCCCTACGGCGCGGATACAGTCGTGCAGTTCTACAACAAGCGGCACTTCGACGAAGCGGGGATCGCCTACCCCAACGGCGACTGGACCTTCGACGAGATGATCGCCATTGCAGACAAGCTGACCCAAAGGGACGGGGACAAGACCACGCGTTACGGTCTGGCCGCGCAGATCCCATGGCAGGCGACCTATGTTCCTGGCATCGAAGCTTGGGGCGGCAGCGTCCTACGCGAAGACGGTACCATCGATCTCACGAGCGACGCTGCCCTCAAGACTTTCACGATGTACTGGGACCAGGCCAAGAAGGGGATCATCGCGAGCTACACCCAGAGCCCGAATGGCGACATCTGGTCCGCGTTCAGCTCCGGCTTTGCCTCCATGACCCAGACGGTTCGTGCGCTGGTTCCCAGCTTCCGTGCTTCGATGAAGGACGACTGGGACGTCTGTTTCACGCCGAAGATCAATGGGGTGCACAAGACTGGCATGGGTTCGCTGGCCATGGATGCCACTCCTTCGGGCATCGCAAACAATGCCGATCTCGTCTACGACTTCATCACCTGGTACTACTCGGGTGAGGGCGCGATGGGCATCTTGGCTTCGACGTATGCAATCGTCCCGCCGGTCGAGAGCCTCTACGACAGCCCGACCTGGCGCGATTTGCCGGGACCGCCCCACAACACCAGTGTCTTCTCGGATTCTATCGCGTTCGGCGCGATAAATCCGAACACTATCCCGCATTCGATCCAGTCCATCATCAACAAGCAGCTCCGCGATGCCGAGGATTCAGTGGTTCTCAACGGCGCGGATCCGAAGGAGCAGCTTGCGAATGCCGAGGCGGCCGTGAACCAGGCCTTGGCGGAAGAGATCGCCAAGAAGGGCTGATTTCCGCTGGCGTTTCCTCCAGCGCTGGTGCCGGCCCCTGGGCGGCCGGCACCTTTCGTTTCAGGGCAGACCGAATTGAGCAGCCAAGTCACGATCGATGCGAAGACCCGGCCGATCGGAGAAGGTCGGCGAACCCGTCAGTCCACTACCGGACGCACTCGCCCACCCTTGGGGTGGCTCGCTTTGTTCCTTGGCCCCAACATCGTTCTCTTCACGACCTTCGTCGTGGTGCCTATGGTGATCGCCTTCGGTCTCAGTCTCTTCTCCTGGGATCTGATCTCACCCCCACGCTTTGTCGGTCTGGCGAACTTCTTCGCAATCCCCCGCGATCCCCGCGCTGTGAACTCGATCGTCAAGACAGCGTACCTGATTGCCATCGGCGTCATCCCCACCGTGATCGTCAGCTTCCTTCTGGCCGTGCTGATAAATACGAAGCTGCCCGGCATTCGCGTGATCAGAACGATCTACCTTCTGCCGCTGGTCATCTCTTTCGTGGCCTCGGCCGTTCTGTGGCGCTTCATTTTCGACGACCACTTCGGACCTATTAATACAGTGCTCTCATGGTTCGGCATCGTAGGACCGACCTGGCTGAAATCCACGGGTTGGTCGATGCCAGCAGTGGCCATAGTCGTGGTGTGGTTGCGCTTCCCCCTTGGGATGCTCCTATACCTCGCGGCGTTGCAGTCGATAAATCCAGCCTTGCTCGAAGCAGCGCAGCTGGACGGTGCGAACGCTTGGCAACGCCTGAGGCATATCATTTGGCCCAGCGTGCGTCCCGTGACCTTTCTGGTGACCATCATCACCCTCAGGGGAATACTTTTCGATAGCTTCGACGTCATACAAGTGATGACCGGTGGCGGTCCCATCGGCAGCACCGACATCCTGATCAAGTACATCTTCGATGCTGCCTTCACCGAGCTCGATATGGGATATGCGAGCGCATTGGCGACGGCGCTGTTCGTGATCGTTGCGGTGCTTGCCCTGGTCCTCACGCCGCCGAAGGCAACGGGGGATCGAGACTGAACATGGCGGTGACATCACTCGGACAGAGGCTGTTGAGGATCGGGGGCATCTTGGTCGCCGCCCTGGTTGTGGGTTTCCCGTTCTATTGGTTGGCCATCAGCGCTCTCAAAACCCCGACGGAGATCGCGCTCTACCCACCTACGTGGTTACCGTCGGCCGTCCGCCTTGAGAATGCGGCTGACGCCATGGAAGTCCTGACTGTCAATGCATTGATCAACTCGGTGATCTTCGCGTTGAGCGTGACTGCGCTGCAGCTGATCTTGTCCATGAGCACGGGCTTCGCGATTGCGAAAATGCCCTTTGCAGGTCGTCGCACCTTGCTCTGGATCTTCATCATCACCCTATTCGTACCGTTCCAGGTCATGCTCATCCCGACGTTCCTTATCGTGCGGAATCTGAACTGGATCGACACGTGGCAGGGGCTGGTCCTGCCAGTTGTCGCGCAGACGAGTTTCGGCGTGTTCGTCTTCCGCCAATTCTACACTGGCCTTTCCGACGAGTTGCTAGATGCGGCGCGCATCGATGGAGCCAATTGGGGTCAGCTCTTCACCCTTATCGTCGTACCCATCTCGGCTCCAGCGATTGCCGCATACGTATCGATAACGATCCTAACGGCCTGGAACATGTACATCTGGCCGCTCGTTGCAACGACGACGATCGATCTGCGGGTGCTGCCGGTAGCACTTTCCGCCATGATGACGCAGCGAGCCCAGATCACTCCCAACGTTGCGATGATGGGGGTCCTCATCACCACCCTGCCGATCGTAGTGATCTTCGTGCTGCTGCAACGCTACTTCGTGAATGGCTTGGTCGGCGGCATTAAAGAATAGCTGGCCTCGGCTTCACCGACGCCAATCAATCGCATGGGGAAAATATGACGACCGATGACATTGCCGTGGCGGATCTGAAGCGACGCTGGCGGAAGCTCGACGATGCCATCCGGATCGGTTGGGACGGCGACATGCGGACGGCCCGCGAATCCGATGTGGTCGAGAAGGGCGTCGATTGGACCTGGACCAATACGATCTCGACGTTGACCGGAAGCGATCCTCAACCGAAGGACAATTCCGAGACGCTTCTCTACCTTCCCTTTCAGTTCAGGCCGGGGGCGGGTCGGGGCGCCTTCCCGGAGATGTTCGCCTGGGATAGCTACTTCGTGAATATCGGCCTGATGCGGCACGAGCGGCACGATCTAGTGCGGGGAATGCTGCTGAACCACCTCTTCATGATCATGCGTTACGGCAAGGTTCTCAATGCGAACCGGACGTACTTCACCAGCCGTTCCCAACCTCCGCTGCATGCGGATGGCATCTGGCGCTACTTCGTCGCCACTGGTGATCGGGACATCATCATGATGGCCTACCCGTTGCTGTGCCGGGAGTATGAACAGTTCTGGTTGGATGCGGATCACTCGACACCTACGGGGCTGTCCCGACACAACGACACCACGGACCCGTTTCTCCGGCGAGAACTGGCTGCTGAGGCTGAAACAGGCTTCGACTTTTGCGCGCTTTTCGAAGGCAAGGCCAGCAGCTGCGTTTCGGTGGCGCTGAATGCTCAGCTCGTTCGCTACTGCGAGGTTCTGGCACTCTTAGCGGAGCGCCTCGGCCTACCCGATGAAGCCAAGAAGTGGCAGGCTTCCGCAAACGAGCGCACGGATCGTTTGAACGCACTTTGCTGGAACGAGGAGCAGGGTTTCTACTTCGAGTACAATTTCGTCGAGGGACGTCAAACGCCTGTGTGGTCTTTGAGCGCATATTGGGCCGTTTGGGCGGGCGTCGCGAATTCTGAGCAGACGGAACGAATGGCGAAGCATATTGCGCGTTTCTCGCAACCTCGAGGTTTAACCGTCACCGACAAGTTCTATCCCAGTCCTCATCCGGAGTTCCCGGTCTTGCAATGGGCCTACCCGTTCTGCTGGCCCCCTCTCATGATGATGGTGGTGGAGAGCATGCGGGAGACCAGCGCAGCCGCGCAGGTACGTGAGGTGGCCACAAATTATCTGAAGTGGGTCATCGACCGATACGAAGCCACTGGAACGGTATGGGAGAAATACGTGGCCGTTCCCCATGTGGAGGAACAGGCCGAACGCTATGGCACGGTCAGCTTCTATAGTTGGTCGTGCGCTTCCGTCGTCGAGATCGGGCGGCAACTCGGCTTCGACGCCTAAAGTGGTCTTCGATTACCAACATAGCTGGCAGTTTTCCTCGATGGCGTGCGTTCGGAAAATTGGACCAATGGCGGAAGACCAGTTCAGACAATGAAGATAACAGCGATAGTGGCCTATCCCGTTTGGGTGGGCACCCGCAATCAACTGCTCGTAAAGGTCGAGACCGACGAGGGTCTATCCGGATGGGGAGAAAGCGGATTGTCGGGCCGTGAAAAGGCGGTGGTAGGTGCGCTGGAGCATTATCGCGAATGGCTGACCGGCCGCGACCCGATGCGAATCGGAATGCTCTGGCAGGAGATGTACCGAAGCCAGTATTTCGAAGGAGGTCGGGTATTGCAGGCGGCGATCTCCGCTCTGGACATCGCCTTTCACGACATCAAGGGGAAGGCGCTTGGAGTGCCTATCTATGAACTGCTTGGCGGAAAGCAGCGGGATCGCATACCGACCTTCGCCTCCACTTCGGCTACTCCGGGCGAGCGGATGATCGAACAGGCGCAAGAGCTGATGTCGAACGGATGGTCGGCAATGCGTCTTTCGCCGGCAGACCGCCCAGGCGGAGGTCGATACGAACCACGTCTGTCGATCGCGGAGACCGCGAAATGGATCGTGAAGGCTCGGGAACACTTGGGTAGCGAGGTAGTACTTGGAGTCGACTACCATCACCGGTTGAGCGTCGCGGAGGCTGCGAGTTTCTGCCAAAGAATGCCATCGGGAACGTTGGACTTCCTAGAGGAGCCGATACGCGACGAAACCCCGGAAGCCTACGAGTCGCTACGCACGATGACAGAGGTCCCGTTCGCGATCGGGGAGGAGTTCGCAAGCAAGTGGCAGTTCCTGCCCTACATCGAGCGTGGCATTCATCAATATAATCGTATCGATGTCTGCAACGTAGGTGGCTTTACGGAATCTATGAAGGTTGCGGGGTGGAGCGAGGCCCACTATGTCGACATGATGCCTCACAACCCGCTGGGACCGATATGTACGGCAGCGACGGTTCACTTCGCCGCCGCGGTTCCCAACTTCTCGTGGTTGGAAACACGAACATCAACTGCGGAGCAGCTGGGATTTGACAACAGCGACTTCTTTCCAGACCAGCCCCGTATTCAGCAGGCGCACTACGAAGTCGATGACAGTCCGGGTCTTGGCGTCACTGTGAATGAAGAGCTGATCAAGAAGCAGAGCTTCAGATTTTGGGAAGCCCCGCACCTGAAACGGAACGATGGATCCGTTACCAACTGGTAGGGCGCCGCTTGAAAATGACGGGCGGTCAAACCCCAAGCTTGCGAGTGCTCACGCCTGCCCTAGAGACCACGGGCACCGGTTCGGCGGCGGCGGTCACGATCAGGAGTTTGTAGAAACGACTACGCGGCCACGGCCGGCTGCCTTCGCGGCATAGCAGGCCTCGTCGGCGTCGCGCAGTACGTCCTTTTCGGTGCGATTGATTGGCGCGATGCCGACCGAAGCGCCGATGGAGTATCGCGTGCCGCTCCATTCGAAACCGATGGCGGCGATGGAGTCGGCGATCTCCTGCGCCACGTTGCGTGCATTGGCAAGCGTACAGTCCGATAGTAGGACGACGAACTCGTCGCCACCCATCCTTGCCGCGAAGTCCTGCGCGCGGCATGCCGCTCGAATGACGTCTGCGACCAGTCGCAGCAAATCGTCGCCAGCCGCGTGACCCGCGGTGTCGTTGACGGGCTTGAAGCAGTCGAGGTCGATGAAGAGCAACGCGTGCTGGCGGTTACCGGATAATGCAACATGGCAAGCCTCCGAGAGGATGCGGGAGAATGCGAGACGGTTCGGCAGGCCAGTGAGTACGTCGTGGTTCGCAGAATAGGCCAGCCGGCGTTGTTCTTCCTGGAGGTCAGTGACGTCCTTGAAGACAAGGACGGCGCCAATCGTGCGGCCATTCTGATCGCGAACGGGCGATGCCGTGCCGTCAACACCTCGACCGGTGCCGTCGCGCGAAACGAGGATCATGTGTTCGTCGAATTCGCGGCTACCGCCGGACATGAGACACTTCATGATGATGTCGACGCCGGGCTCGCCGGTCGCCTCGACCTTGGTCGCGAAGACCTGCGTCAGCGGCGTGCCGATGGCCTCGCGCTCGCTCCAGCCCGTCATCGTCTCGGCGACGGGGTTCATGTACTGGACGATCCCAGCCGCATCGGCAGCGATCACACCCTCGCCGATGGAGTCCAGGGTGACGCGGAAGCGCTCCTTCTCCTCGGCCAGTTGCGCCTCGGCGAGCTTGAGCCGCGTGATATCCGTGTCGGTGCCGACGGTACGGAGCGGCTTGCCATCCTTGTCCCATGCGATGGGTTTGCCGCGGCTAAGGATCCACATCCAGTGACCGTCTCGATGCCGCTCGCGGTATTCGAGCGTATCGTAGCCATCCTGGCCGGAGTCCTGCTTGTCCACCGTCGAAAGAATGCGCGGGACGTCATCGGGGTGAACCCGAGAGAGCCACACGTCCTTGGCGGGATCGACGTATTCATCCGCAGGAATGCCACGCATCTTGCGCCACATCGGCGAGTAGAACATGTCGTCCTTGCGGATGTCGTGGTCCCAGACACCCTGCCCAGCGGATTCGAGGGCAGAATTCCAGCGGCTCTCGCTTTCGGCGAGCGCTGCTTCGGCGCGCTTCTGCCGATCAATGTTGATGATCTGAACAATCGCGTAGAGCGCGTTCTTCGTCGTATCGCTGCGAAGTAGCGAGGCCGTCGCCAGAACCCAGAGCGGACTACCGTCGCGATGACGCATGCGGCACTCGATCCGCATTTCTTCGATCTCGCCGCGCATCAATTGATCGAAACGCAGCATGAAAGTCGCGCAGTCATCGTCGAAGATAACGTGCGCGTTGTCGACACCGAGGCACGCACCGGGCTCGTAGCCTAGCATCGTCTCATAGGCGCGGTTGACGTAGATCATGCGGCCGTCGATGCCAACCAGGGCCATGCCGACAGCAGCGCTCTCCATGACCTTGCGCAACAACGCTCCACTTTGGTCGAAGCGGAAGATGTTGGTGTCATTGGCTTTGGTGATTTCGGCCGGCATCGTGGTCATCCAATTACGCTGCCACTCTCAACTTAACGCGCGACTTCTCGGCCACCTTCAATGCCGTGACCTGCAGAGAACTCCTCCCAGATGATGAACGAAACGCAAATTTTGAAGCGCACACGGGATCGAGCGACCAGGGCGGCCGCTCGGTAACACGTGACATAACGCTGGCCCAAAAAATCCGGTTCGAAGGTCCAAGCACAAGCGCGCGTTCGAAAGGCTTCGTTCAAAGCCCTTCGGGATCCCGCAGTCACTAGAGAGGATTCAATTCTTCCGGGAAGTCTTCCGGCGCTGTCAAATGAACGATTGCGCCATCTGCTAAGGCGATGAGGACTCGTAGCCTCAGAGCCGGGTCTGCGTCGCTTCCATCCACGTATTTGAACGCCGTCGGATAATCTCCACTCAAGACAGCTTCCAAGGCCGCCTCCGCGACATCCGCCGCGTGGCTGGAACGAGCTTGATCCTCCCCGAACTGTTCCAATGACACTGAGCGAGCTAGGGCGGCGGTGTCATAGTCGCCGAGTCGCCGGCCAGCCGAAGCCAATGCATTCAAACACGGCAGGGCGTACTCCCGCTTCGCGGCAGAATTCCTCACCTCGATTATTCTCTTCATTGCACGACGTACGAACGCAATCTCGCCGGTTGGGTCAGCAACCGCTTCGTATGCGACCAACGTCGTGGGCACGAGCCCGCAAGTCTCCTGCAGTGAGGGATACGGCTCAAGCTGTCTCGTCTTGAGGGCTTCCGCGAGTGCCAGCCTCTCAGGCATGGGCGTGGTCTGAAGTTGCTGAATGACGAACCTGCCCGAAGACGAGTCCCCTCTCGAGCACTCGGCGATAAGCGCCGACACCTCTTCGGGAAATGGGCTGGATAGTTCCGAAACCACGTGGGTCCACGCGCCCCAGAGATCGCCGGCAGTCCTACACGCATCTCCGTCGGCTTGCCATAGATTCACGAGCGCCGCTGCTTGCTCTGTTGCAGCTTCGTCGTTGGAGAGCGTCTCCAGAGTGGCGCAGACCACAGACCGGCAGATCAACTCTTCCGAGGGGCGTGCGAATTCGGAGTTGGCGAAGTCAACGGCGCGGATGTCTGCGCATCGCGACTGGTCAGCGCAGCCAGGACCTGGGCCTGCAAAAAGGGGATCGAATGCCTGAAGGTACTGCGAGACCGCCTCGTAATCATGGTCTGCCCGAAGCATTGCACTGATACCCTCGGCGATAGCTTGGAGTGTGCAATGCTTCTGCAGCGCAATAGCTCTTCTGACCTCGCCCGATCGAAGCAACCACAGCCCGACTGGCTTCGCGAGGATGCAATTGGGGGCTTTGGACAAGAGGTCTGGGGGAAGGTGGGCGCTGAGACCGATCCTTTCGAAGAGTGCATATGCCGAGAACCTTACGGGTCCAAAGGGCAAGTGATCGAGTTGCCGAGGTTGTAGTATCGACTGGAACCCAAGCTGAGCCACTGCCTGTTCCATCATAGGCAGAAGTTCCGGTGGCAGTTCAGCGATCTCTGGATGAGAACGCATATACTCAGACACGGCGACTACTGGGATTTCAATCAAGGCCGTATCGACTTGACGCTGCGTCGTCAGTCCATCCTCTTCAGCACCCCGGTAGCTCTTCTGCACGCGCCGCAGATTGTCGGCGATAGCGGGTCCGCCCAGCCTGCCTATATAGGCCGCAAACGCCAGGATCGATCGTTCTGCACTTTCGACCTCGATCAGCCCCCGAGTTTGTTCCGCCAAGTTCGGACCAACTACCCAGGGATAGTGGAATGAAATTTCATTCACGCGTGTCCACATCTGGCCTGGCAAGTCGCTGGAAGGGGTCTGCAGCAGTCGGTCATCGGATGAAGCGTCAAGCACACGTTCCACGAAAGCAGAAAGCATATAGGGAACGACGCTGCCGCGATTGAGTTGGGAAGCAGAGATGGACAAGGCCAACACCAGTGCGGTGGACAGCAGGGCCAATGCTGTCACTAGCATTCGCGGGCTGTATCGGGACGGAGGAGGATCGATACCAGGCGCCTGGAACTCCGCGTCGGTAGGCGGCGTGCGAAGGATGCGCTGCGCTATGCGGACTGCTGTACTTGGCTGCTCGAAGAAGGACGTGTGAAGGATTCCGGCCCAATCCACGACCCCGAATACGCGTTCGGGCCTAGCTGCTTCCGCAGTGGCCTCACGGGCCAAGGCTCGCCTGAAGTCATGCAGGAGGTGCGATGCCGCCGCGGACGTCGAAGCCTCATGGGCGTCCAACTCAGCAGTGCTATACCCGGACCGCTGGCCAATGGCAGGGTAAGGGCTCGTGGTCACTCGCACCAGATTCTCATAAAGTACATCATCACCTTGGACCGAACGACCAACCACTTGCCAGGCAAGCTGATCTAGCGGTCGCGTCCACAACTCACTCAGTGGCAGTGCCATCGAAAAGCGACCGATCTTAATTAGTGGCCGAGGTGCGATGCGATCGGGTCTATTGAGCGATACTGCGAAACCCGCGCGAACTTCATCGAGGGGATGAAACAAGCCTAGGTATCGGCCGCCGTACGTGGCGAATGCCTGCGCGCGCATACGGAGCTTGGCGGGATCCAAAAGCCATGTCCGCAGGTAGCCGACCCCTGCAAGGATGCCGACGGCCGCGAGCAAAACCAACAGAACTGCGAGTCCAACAGAAAGGAGCACCAAGGCCGGCTGGTTGCTGAACCTAAGCGCTGCCTGAACGGCTTGTGGAAGCTCACGCAAACCGGAATTGGAGACAAACAGCCACGCCCACAGCGCTGAAAGTGAGACGGGTAGGATCGCCCAAAGACTCCTCAGCTGGGCCCTGAATTCGAGAAATGGAGTGCCGACCGTCGTCCAGCTTTGGAGATGCTTTAGCGGACGCCGCTCCGCCACAGAGAGCAAGAGCGCACGCCAAATTACTGACCCTCCATGGCTGTGACCTACTAAGTGATAGTCACGTCCGAGCCTGTCCTGCTCTCTGAGCCTATTCAGCAACGCGCGGCCTGAAGCTCGTCTGACGCTCTCGGAATTGGCGCCGTGGCCCCACGGATCCCAATCGAAGGACTCGTAAGAGAATAGGGCTTGCGGATCCGCGGAGTTCAGTTCCCGCAGGAGGTCTTTCGCGAATGGACTGTTGTTCTCCCACCATTCGGAGCCTGATGGCCTTCCGGCGAAGGTTCCGTAGAGCGTGATTATCGTCTGCTGACCGACTGGCACCCGACCGCCTCCGATGGGGCGCGAAGTCGTAATGATATACCTCGCACAGGTCACCTAGTCAGCATGCTCTGCGGCTTGAACTAGGGCACACAGAAATATGCGACGACGTTGGGCCGCCACGGAGGCGAATTCGTTGGTCCTTCGGATTATGTGCCGGGTGAGGGCGACTTCGAGCGCGATATCGGGGGCGGCGCATCGAACAGTAGGTCGCTCGAGCCTCCCCAATCATCAATGATCAGGCGGCCACCCTCTTTCGTGCACCACTGACGTTGATCCGCATCTGCATTACCTCAAGGGAGGTACCGTAGATCCTAGCCGCCTTCTCCATGGGCATCCTCCTCGCGACGATGGCCACGGCCGCTTCGTCGGAGATTAAGAGTGCCGGCCCCAGCCAGTTGGCCTCGGCCTCATGCTCCTCGTTATGGGTGCGCTGACCATCCGCGAAAGCAGACGGCACTGGATGTTGCAGGAGAGCATGAGCGATCTCGTGCGCGATGTCCGAGGCCTGCCGTCCCTCGTCGTGCGCATCGTTGTACACGATGAAGCGCTCGATGCCCCACTGCAGGGTGACGCCGGAGAAATCCTTTTGGCCTTGAGTTGATCGCAGGTAGGCAACTGCTTGAGGCACAGTGGCTTCAAAGTCGCTCAGAGGAGTCAACGAGAGGCCCAGATGGTCGCAGAGCTGCCAAGGACACATGGGACTTTCCGGCGATAGACGCTGTTCCAGCCTCAAATCGCGAGCCCACCTGTTCGCTTCGGCTTTGAACCCATGACGCAACTGCACGGCCATGCAGTGCTATTCCCGAATTTGGCGAATCTGTTCGTAGGCGGCCTTGATGATCGCCTCCAACGCTGCCTTACCCTTCTTAGATAAGTTGGGGTCGGCGCGGAACAATGCCGTGACGTCAGCCAGGGGCTCGGTCTTCTTCTTTGCGCCGGTCATGAAATCGTCGGCGCGCAGCCCCGACCAAGCGCAGAGCGCCGTTAAACTGTCGACGTCAGGCTTCCGGCCTTGCGACATGCGGGTAAGGGTCGAGGCGGGCACCTTCGCCTGCTCGGCGACCCTCTTCCAGGTGAGGCCACGAGCAGATCGCACGGACTCGAGTGATAAGAAGAAGCCCTCGCCATCGAACCTGTGGGAAACGTCGGGATTGCTATCTTGCAATTCATTTCCTCTTGAGCAATAACGGCTCCGTGGTTGCATTATAGCAATCCGAAACCGCGTCGGCAATCGATGCTTAACATGGAGACTCCCTATGTCAAAGGGAAAAGGCGGCGGCCACTATCGCAGCGCGATCTCTGGTCGCTACGTCACTTCTGCCCATGGGCAGCGCAGTCCTCGAACCACCGTTCTTGAGGCCCCGGGTCGCAGCGGTAGTGTCAACGGGGCCCTCAGGAGTGCGATCTCGGGGCGCTTCGTGACTGGCGGTCACGCCAGCAACACCACCAGGGAAAAGTAGTTGGGGCTGTCCCCCAATCGCATCCTTCCCCACGAGACTGAAGGTGGACCGTCCTCCTCGGCCCGCCTTCGCCCCAATCCTAGACGCTGGCACGAGTCGTCGTAGCCACCGATATCCAGTGCGGAGACCACTATGAGACGCCTTGTTTTCTGCTGCGACGGTACTTGGAACCACGTGGAGTCGGCATACCCGACGAACGTGCTGAAGTTGGCGCGCGCCATACCGGGCGTGGCGAGCGACGGGAACGCTCAGGTCGTCTTCTACCTGGAGGGCGTGGGCACTGGCAGGGGGACAGGCAAGATCGCGCAGAAGATCGACCGACTGGGCGGCGGCATGTTCGGATGGGGTCTTCTCCAGAACGTTGTCGAGGCTTATCGACACCTCGTCTTCAACTACCAGCCGGGCGACGAAATCTACATCTTCGGGTTCTCAAGGGGTGCGCACACGGCCCGCTCATTGGCAGGTCTGATCCGGTCGGTCGGCATCCTCGATCGCGACCGAATCCATATGCTGCCCGAGGCCATCAAGCGCTATCAGAACCACACCGCCAGCGGACATCCGGACGCTCCCACCAACTGCGCGTTCCGCTGGGAAAACTCTCGCGGCGTCACGACCGGCGGCGCCGAGCGTGAATGGCGCCAGCTCCACCACCCCGAGGTCGACGTGGACAGCGCCGTGCCGCTCAAGATTGCCTATCTGGGAGTTTGGGACACGGTCGGCGCCATGGGAGTGCCGTCGTTCCTCTGGATCTCGAAGCTGTTCAACAGGAAGTACGCCTTCCATGACTTCAAACTATCGAGCAGCGTGGCGTCAGCCCGTCACGCGATCGCGCTCGACGAGCGCCGCGCAACGTTTCCCGATGCCCCATGGGACAACCTTGATGAGCTGAATGCGCGTCAGCCAGATGGCGCGATGCTGCCCTACCAGCAGCTCTGGTTTCCGGGTGACCATGGCTCGGTCGGAGGCGGTGGCGATGTCACGGGGCTTTCCGATAACGCGCTTCTCTGGGTCGTCGAAGGGGCCGTCGCTATGGGCTTGGAGGTCCCCAAGGCCTTCCTCGACCACACGGCTCGGATGGTCGACCATCGAGCGGCCCTGACGAACGTCAGTACGCAGAAGTGGTCGTTCACCGGTTGGGCTATGTCGATGGTCATGCGGGACCGCGAGGGCCCGCAACTCGTTGCCGATGTCTCCCCCTCCGCCCGCAAGCGGTGGGTCGAGTCCGACTATCGACCGGGGTCGCTTAAGCGTGTCGCCATCGACCTCGAAAGTGGCAGCACCTCCGAGCCGGTGCCGGCCCGCTTCGGCGAGGCGGCGTAGCTCGAGGACGATCCGGTGCCACCGATCGCTTCCGGGAGGCTACAGCCATCGATCCCACCGTACGGAGCCTTTGACGGGGGTACAGAGGAGTGATACAGAAGTTCAGACAGCAAAGGCGAAAAAGCCTTTGTTTTCAGTGCCTTTCCAGGAGGGGAATTGAATCCCTCCCTCTCCGCCACCTTCCGCCATCTAGCACATGCCGAAAATGCTGCTAACCCTGCGTAGCAGCGCCGCTTTAGCTTAGGGCTTGCAGGGCCTTGGCGGATAGTCAATCAGCCACTTTCCGCCGGTAGCAGCATAAGTGCCGGAAGTCCGGGCGACACGCGCTTCAGCGTACCGTCTGTCCGATCGTCTGTCCGTTGGGACGCTGCAGTGGAGCGGGAATCTTGCAGGGCGGTCAGGCCATTAAGGATAACCTCAGGGCTTCTTTACGACAGCTCTGGATAATCCTGCCTTAGTACGCATGTCTGTGGCGATCACAGTACTTGGGGTTCATCGGATTGGCTCAGGCTCGCGCGCTCACCGCTACGCAGGTGAACGCCCTCACCAAAGAGGGCGTGCACTGGGTTGCGCCTAGCCTCTACATGCAGGTGAGAGACCACGGCACCCGTAGTTGGCTGTTCCGTTACAGCCGTAACGGCACCAACCAGTGGATGGGTCTCGGCTCGACCGAAGAGAAACCGCTGAGCGATGCTCGCGACGAAGCGGCGATGCTCCGGGTCAAGGTCAAGCGCGGCGAAGACCCGATTGCCAGCAAGCGTGAGGTCCAGGCGCAGCGCAAGATCGAGATGAAGCCGAAGGTCCCGACCTTCGCCGAGTGCGCTGCCAAGTACATCGCCTCCCACAAGTCCGGCTGGAAGAACGAGAAGCACGCCCAACAGTGGCCGAGCACCGTCGAGATGTACGTGAACCCGTTCATAGGCAAGCTGCCGGTCGACCAGGTTACGGTCGAGGATGTTCTGAAGGTCCTGAAGCCGATCTGGACGAGTAAGCCTGAGACTGCGAGCCGCGTGCGCGGTCGCATCGAGCAGGTTCTCGGCTGGGCCGCTGCGATGGGCTACCGCAGCGGTGACAATCCCGCCCAGTGGAAGGGCGGGGCGCTCCCGCATCTGCTCCCTGCCATCGGCAAGATCGCCAAGGTCGAGCACCGCAAGGCCGTGCCCTACCAGGACGTGCCCAAGCTCATGGCCGAGCTGCGCAAGAACGGTAGCACGAGTGCCAAGGCTCTGATGTTCACGATCCTGACGGGCGCCCGCACGACCGAGGCGCGGGAAGCCACTCACACTGAGATCGATCGCAAAGCCAAGGTCTGGACGATCCCCGCTGGCCGAATGAAGGCCGGCCGCGAGCACCGTGTGCCGCTGACGGACGAAGCGCTCGCGCTAATCGCCAGCGATCCGACCGACAGCAAGTACCTCTTCCCCAACCCGTCGGGCTACGCGCTCTCCAACATGGCGATGCTGCAGCTTCTGCGCGGCCTGCGCGACGACGGCAGCACGGTGCACGGCTTCCGGTCATCCTTCCGCGACTGGGCAGCGGAGCAGACCGACTTCCCGCGCGAGGTCGTGGAAGCCTGTCTCGCCCACGCTCTTGGTGATGGGGCAGAGCTTGCCTATAAACGGACCGATTTTCTCGAGAGGCGCCGCGAGGTAATGGCCGCTTGGGCCGTTCAATGCTCGACATAGCCTGTCTCTCGCCGGCATTCTCGATGCTCCACGTCATATAGCATCCGGGCCGCCCGCTTCCAGTTTGTGACGGTTTCCAGGGGCGCAGCCCATATCAGTAGGTCGGTTGGCAGAAAGGCAGTTCTAGTCCTCAGCTTTTGTTGTTAGAGTGCCGCTCTGTTTTTGGAATAGAGGTGGCAATGTGGCCCGCAAGACATTTCTAAGCTTCCACTACAAGAATGATCACTGGCGCGTCTCCCAGGTCAAGCAGATGGGGGTTGTAGAAGAGCAGCCTCTTCTCAGTGCCAACAAGTGGGAAGAGGTCGAAGATGCAGGTGACGCCGCTATCAAGAAGTGGATCGAGGACAACCTCAAGGGAAAGAGCTGCCTAATCGTATTGATCGGCGAGAAAACTGCCGGACGAAAATGGGTCAAGTACGAGATCGAAGAAGCTTGGAAGGCCGGTAAGGGCGTGCTCGGTGTCTACGTGCATAACCTCAAAGACTCGGACGGCAATCAATCCTCCAAGGGCGCAAACCCCTTCGAGACCTTCACGGTTGGTTCGGACAAGAAGTCCCTCACCAAGTACGCCAAGACTTACGATCCGCCGTACACAACGAGCACGAACGTGTATCAGTACATCAAGGACAACCTTGCCGACTGGGTCGAGAAGGCGATCGACCTGCGGAGCGAGGTGTAGGGATAGGGCGCAGCTGGTCAGTAGGTGGGCGCGCGCGCACCCTCACTCTTGCTCGCTCACACGGCTGGCACGGTTTTCGTTCTGGTAACATGGGACGTCGGAAAGCTCCCTACCGTCCGGCCGCACGTGCCGCCATCTCAATCCAGCTGCCGATATTCTGGTGACCGCTTTGCCTTGCATAGTTGTAGGCGGAGTAGTGATCTGAGAGCTTGATGATCGTCGTTGAAGTGGGAGCTGGGAACGGAAGATCGCGCGCGTCGATTGCGAGGCGATAGTCCCTGTATCTACGCCAGCTGTCACCAAACTTTTCGCACAGGTGGATCGCGCCGTTCGCCTTGTAGACACCCATTCTGGCAAGCGGATTGATGCCCTGGGATGACGGCTCAACGGCAAAGTTGCGGATTCCGTGGACGTACACCGTTAGGAGTCCGTTCCCCCTGATGAGACTACGAGCGATCTCGTAGCGGACCCACCGTCGCCTCCAGGTATCGGTGCCCGCAAGAACACACGTCACTGACGTGTTCATGAGTCCGTCCCGCAGGAATCGCTTCAGCGCTTCCGGACTTTCCCTCCTGGAAGCTTCAAACACGCTGGAGTCAAAAAAGCCCTCTGCCCGCTTCTCGGAGGACTTCAAGACCCAGGAGTTTCTGACGACCCACGCACGTGTGACGTCCGGTTTGTAATGGAAGGAAAAGAACGTTCGACGCATAACGCCCCCGGCGCCAATCTCTGTTCGTCCTCGCACCTGCGCGGCGCCGCAATTGACCGAGCGAAGTCGTTCGGTCAAGAGTTACTTCCTTAGCTTGTGCGAGCCTGCGAGGATTTCAATGGCGCTCTCTCAGCAAGTAGCGATGTTCTGTAGGAAGTTTGCCGGATACATGGCCGAGGGCACAGTTGCCGTGTTCGCGGGCGCCGGTCTTTCAGCCTCGGTAGGTTTTGTAGACTGGCGCAAGCTTCTGGAGCCATTCGGCGCAGAGCTGGGTCTGAGCGTCGACCGTGAGAGTGATCACCTGGTTCGATTTGCCCAGTATTCTATGAACTACAAGGGTGGCAACAGGGCACACCTCAACGAGGCGCTCATTACAGCTTTTCCAAGCCTCAAGGCACCGTCTGAAAATCACCGGATACTAGCGCGGTTGCCGATCAAAACCTACTGGACAACGAATTTCGACAAGCTCATCGAGACCGCACTGATCGAGGCCAAGAAAAACCCAGATACGAAGCATACGGACAATCAGCTACCGATCACCAAGCCCAAGCGGGGCGCCGTTGTCTATAAAATGCACGGAGACGTCGAGCATCCTCAGGACGCCGTTCTAACACGCGACGACTTTGAGAAGTACGGCGAGAAGCACATGGGCTTCGTTAACGCGCTCGTGGGAGACCTCACGGGCAAGACGTTTCTGTTCATTGGCTTCAGTTTTGCGGACCCCAACCTTGAGCATGTACTGGCGCAACTGCGCTTACGCTACAAGGATGGGCAGCGCGAGCACTTCTGCTTTGTTCGCATACCTCAGGCTGGGAGCTTCAAAAGCAATGACGATTTCATCTACGCCAAGGCGCGACACCTGAACTTCGTAACGGACCTCAAGCGATACAACGTCACCGCCCTCGAAATCGACAACTACGACCAGATCACCGAAGCGCTCGTGGCCATCGAAAGGCACTACCGGCGCCGCCTCGTGTTTGTAGGCGGCAGCGCCGCCGATTTCGCTCCCTGGACAGAGGTCAAGGTCAACGCCTTTTTCCGGGATCTCGGCTCGATACTCATCGATAATGAGTTCCAGGTCGTTAGTGGCTTTGGTCTTGGGGTTGGCAATTCGCTCATCAGCGGCGCAATCGAGAGCGCCTATTCAAAAGGGAATGCGCGACTCGATGACTTCCTATTAATACGACCATTTCCACGCGACATCGCTAACCCTATCCAGCGCGCGGCGATCTGGGAACGGTACCGCAAAGAGCTCCTGACGCTGCCTGGCATCGCTCTTTTCTTCTTTGGTAACAAGCTCGAAGGGGGGCAGATCGTGCCCGCTGATGGCGTCCGCAAGGAATACGAAATAGCACGTGCACAGGGCGTTGAAGTCGTACCCATTGGAGCGACCGGTAGTATCGCGGCGACTCTTGCGCAGGAACTAATCGCGGACGCCACAGGACTCGCTCCCAACACTCTGGCCGCCATCACCGAGCTCAATGAGTCGGTTGCGGAACTCAGCCAACTACTTCAACCCATCATTGACGCACTTAAGACCCTTTCGGCTGAGTGAGACGGACAGAGCTCTCCGACCAGTTCTCAGGCAGGCCGAAAGCGTTCATGAGCTGAAGAGCTAGGCGGCATCCAACTCCTCCTGACGGAATGCAAGTGAAGGTTTGTAGCCCTTGCCAAGAATAACCTTCAGGATGTC
Source organism: Devosia sp. (assembly GCA_035549855.1). Taxonomy (GTDB): domain Bacteria; phylum Pseudomonadota; class Alphaproteobacteria; order Rhizobiales; family Devosiaceae; genus Devosia_A. Next base: position 36,742 of record DASZPY010000028.1, read on the forward strand.
GTTGAGAGTCACGAGATCCGTGCCATAGCCTCCGTGGCTCTTGGCATCGGTGCGCGCTTGATCGGCGCCCGCAGTGTAGAGCAAGGTCTGCTTCTTGTGCTTGGGGAGGTTTCGGGAATGAACCTCCATGCCCAGAATGGGAGCTGCCGCTTCTTCCTCGAATGCCTGCGACACGAGGTACAGCAATGACTTGCTGTAGGGCCCAACACTATCGTCAAGTTCGCGCTGCTCCGAGAGGTTGTAGATGGTGAGGTGGTCCAGCGAACCGGCATCAAGTGCCCCGCGAAGATCCCGCTCATACTGAGCCACCGTGCAGGCAGCGCCGAGCACGAAGCAGTTGGCAACCGAAGAGTTCTTCGGTGCGAGCCGTGACCACGCTCGCATGAACTCTGAAACGAAGTTCGAACCGGCGCTGTGTCCCACGAGATGAATCTTGTAAGGTTTCTTCAAGCCAGTGTTGATGCCCAACAAGGCTCGCACGGCGCTCGCACTCTGAGTATTCCGCTCAAACGCCCGGGCAGCGTCGGTTTTCATTTCACGCCACAGTGCCCGGCCAATGCCAGCGGCGAGTTTCTCGATAAGGAAGTCCATCGCCTCCTGAAAGCCACCCACCTTGCCGCCACGTGCGGCCATCTTTCCTTCGAGGATGTCCAGGATCTCCTCCATGAGACCCGTCTCCCAGAGAAAGTGGATGGGGTAGATGCCGTTGCGCTTGAATCCGTCGCGGGTTGCCGAGGTCCTCCGCGCTGCTGCCACGACGTCTGTGACGCCGCCGTGCGCGTAGAACAAGATGTGGTCATAGCGGTCCGGCTTGGCTGCCCCCTCGTGCAGGAGGCGTGCCGTTTCCTGGATGCTGGCGAGGGGTGTCCCGTAGGTGCCTGCCTCGATCAGCTTGCCATCGTCGACGTGTAGAATGTGCCCGATCACGTCTTGACGGCGCGGCGCATGCTTCGAAACATTGCCCTTCTCCGAGGCACCGGCGGGCCGTGCGACGCGGTACGTTAGTTCAAATGCCTTAGGGGTGGGGACGGCCAAGCGCATGACCCAGGCATCAATCACAGTCTCCGCCCAGTCATGGTAGTTCCAGTGGCCAAGGCCATCGACGCCAGCGAAGTTGCCCCACTTCGGTCCCCAGGAGTTCTGGATGATGAAGCCCTCCTCGTCATACCCGACGATCGCGAAGGCATGTCCTCCAAGCGAGCGGGTAGTCTGTTCAATTTTGCCGCTCCCTCCACCAGGGTTGGTCCATCCTTCGTGTATGTTGGCTGAGGCGACAATGACACCAGCCTGCTTCAACGCGGCGTGGTAGTCGACGAGCACTGGGCGGAGACGATAGTAAGAGCCCAGAATGACGTTCCGTGCTTCCTTCGCCTGGGGGACGGTAAGAGTCCAATTGGTTTCTCCCGGCAAATAGGGAGCGTCCAGTTCACGGCAAACGCCATTGTGAAAGAACCCCTTGATTGCGCCGCGCACGCTGGAGCCTTCGTAACCGGTGCCTTCCCACTCATCATGAAGCTTTGCCATTTCGTAGAGCATGCGAGGGCTTGCCCCTTGGCCGTTAGCGAGACTGCCCTGCCGGTGGCGAAGAATGTTGAGAGCGGCGGCAGTTGCGAACCCCGTGCAGGCACCTTCTGCGCCCTGATCAAGAATCAGCAGACCAGCCTGCGGAAAGAGCCTGCTTTCAAGCTCGATTAGCGGCGGCTCATAGAACCGGTCGCGAAGATCAGGAAAGTCCTCCCTCGCGTTCAGCTTCCGTGTGACGCCGGCAGCATTGATCTCATCCTTAGCCATTGTTTCCTCGTAAAGGTAATTGCTGAATAGGCGTCGAGGCGAAGTGCTAGCTTCAAATAACTTACCTGGTGCGCCAGTCGGCGTGGCCAATTCGGCAACGGGGATCAGCGCTTGGCGGAAGGAACACTCTCGACACTTGCGTCAGTCGACTTGGCTGGCTCGCGGCCGGCGACTACTAAAGAATCGGATCGTGAAACGCGCGGAAAGCTACTAACTGAGAAGACTGCGACATCCTCGGAATAGGCGCAATCGCCAACCCGAGGTGGCGTGCGAGGTTCTCACCGCTTCACCCAGTCGGACCAGTTGATGAGACCGTGATCCTTCACCCTCTCGATCGCCCCAGGCTTCAACCGGTCGCCAAAAGCCACCAGGTTAAGGCAGGCATGCCGAGCGTTCGGGACGATCAACCCGTCGCTATCCAGAAAAAATGCGACCTCTGCAATCTCTTGCGAGCGTGGATACTCCTTAGTGCGCTCATTGTACGACAGCTGGCCATAGCGGGCCTCGTCGAGGCCAAAGCTGGAGAGCTCTGATACGCGCTCGAAGCGGATCGCTTCACCTAGTGAGACCTTGAGCTCATGGAGCGTGAAGCGCACCTTTGAAGGGAACACGGGCTGCCCGCGCAGCAAGTGGTAATAGATCTCGGCGATGGCGCCATCTCGCTCAAGCGAGGTGTAGAGGACGTCGAATGTAGTATCGTCCCATCGTCCGCCTGAACGGCCAAATTGAGTTGGGTCTCTCCCCTCTCTTGCTACACGCCACACAGTGCCTTCGAAAGTGACCCGCGGGAGTTGGTCCAACGCGTCGATCAAGCGGCTGTCGCGAATGGAAGACGAGCTGGCCATGCCTACAGATACGCAGCGCCATCAAGCCGATCGAGCACATGCAGCACATCGATCGACTTTCCTTCATGGATCAGGTCGATGGCCCTAGCACCATCTAGCTGCGGGTGCCTGGCATAGAGCCAGGACCTGATTTCCTCGGCGCTGTAATACTCGTTAAGCCGGCCAACAATGTAGTACAGGTCGGCCAATATGAGCTCGCTTTTGGGGTGCGGCTTACCGGTCCCTGATTTCCATCGTGATACCGTCGCCTTCGAAACATCGGTGATGTTCGCGATGTCGGTGAATTTTAGACCACCATGCTCCTGTAGCTCATCCAGATACCTGACCACTGCTCCCTGTTGCATAATCTACTTCTTCTCTGTTCTGATCGTTGACCCCGAGTTCCCTGCCCGTGGTTGCACAGCGCGTGCCCGTGGCGTGCCTTCCGCTCGGGATTCGTGCAAATCTTCCAAGCTAAGCCGCATCTTCTCGAGCTGCTTGCTATGAGTTGTAAGACGCCTCGTAAGATCGTCCGCGTTGACCTTGCGTGCTCTGGCCTCCTCAACCGGAAACTTGAGTTCCTTAATGAGACGTGCCTGGCGATCGAGATCGGCCATACGCCCGCTGAGGAAATGCTGCTCACGTTTCAGGTCTGGTACAGCCGCTATATCTCTTACGGACGCGAGACTTTGATAAGCCGCATGTTGACGCGGGTCGCCCAGCGTATCCTGCATCCCGTGAGCGCAGCAGGAACGATCATTACAACAAACGAGGCCACGTCCGCCGCGCGCGCTAGCCATGACTTCCAGTTCGGGAATAGTCACAGCCCTGTCTAGCCCGGCGACATGGATACGAACGGCTCTGCCTCCCTTAGCTTCCGGCTTCTTTTCCGGGGGTGGCTTATGCCAGCTACGCGCGTCAAAACGTTCTCGCTCTCCAATCCCATGGGCGATACCGGACACTGCTCCGAATGCGAGCGCCGCGATCGCAACATTTCCGCCGAGGTAGTCGGCGATTATGGGCTTGCCCAGGTTGTGCAAAGAGGCCATCGAGGTGATGAAACGCCGCGTCGTGAGCGGCGCAGCATCGTGGCCAAAACCGGAAGCGCGGACCCACAAATTGTCGTAGGGAAGATCGGACAGCCTTTCGAGATAATGGCTCCGCTGCGCGTCATCGTTCAGCGAAACATGCGAAGCGATTAGCGGATAGTCGATCGCGATATTCCGCCCGCCTTCACGGTCCAGAGCCTCCCGCAACGCTATGCAGCCTCGGCGATCGATGTTGAGCCAGCCATCGAACTGCGGATCGTTTACAAAGTGGGTCGGGGCGAGCACCACGTCGATCTTGTGCTCAACAGCGAAGCGAGCAATCTGACCATAGATGTCACCGTGAGCACCGGGTGAGAATATCTCGGGTCCAAGTGGTTGGCCCTCCACAATCGTGGCCCACGGCGCGGCATGTGCAAAGCCCGCGAATTTCTCTTGGGCTGCCAGCTCCGCCACTTTGGTGTCGAGGACGATTTCGGCGCCGGCGGTGCGGAATGCCTCTAGCAGTTCTTTTTGGTGTCTGAGACGTGACGCATCAGCGACCACTCTAGTGGCTGGCAATCGGCCCGCCGCATGCAGGCTAGCGAGCTTTTGATATCCGCTCTCGCCCAAGCGAATGAAATGCCCCACCGGGCCGACAGGGGGAGCGGCATGTGGAAACTGAATCACGCTCACGGTTCTTAGCCTCGCGTTTGCGTTTCACATTCTTCATACATGAAACAAAAATAGAAAACAAGCCTTTTGGGCGCTTGGTACGGGAGCGGGCGGGCGACAGTGGGAATTACGCGTTCCGCAGCGGCCTACCGCGCCGATTCAGTACTGCGGAACCGGGAATAAGGGATAAACTAGGACGCCAACAAAAATGCTGGTTCGAGGCAGCAGCGAGATTTTCGCAGTCCGATTTGTCCCGCGATAGATGGTGACCGCGGCTGGGGCCGCGATAGCCCCCACTATCACGGGACGGGCGGAATGGGTCGTATAGGTCATAAAGTCGTATAGCTGCTGACAGCTCGGGGCTGGAGCCGACCCTCATAGCCTAACAGCCGGGAAGGACCCGTCGTGCTCATCGTCCTCGCAGTGGCGAGGGTGTGGATGCCAGACACCTCGTCTTCGAGCCTGGGCGGGCTGGGTCATGGTTGTCCCACCACGCGGCTAGTGGCGTTGCTGAGAACATTTCAGTCTGAAGAGCGCAAAGAGCCGAAGCTGGCCTCATAGCGAGCTTCGGTATGAGTGAGCCTTAAGTGTTGAGCTAGCTCTTCAGCGCAGCGACATGGTAGCGGCGTTCACCTGTCTTGGCGTCCTTGTCGCTGATCACGTCGAGACCAAGTCGACGCTTCAAGGCCCCAGCGAAGAATCCGCGGACGGAGTGTGGCTGCCAGTCCGTGAGCGCAATAATCTCCTCGACGCTTGCGCCTTGAGGACGCCGCAGTAGGGCGAGCACGGCGCTCTGCTTGGTCTCGTGCTTCTGTGGGGCGACTTTAGGTCGGCGCGTCTTGGTGGGCTTCTTGGCCAGGATGGTTCTCCTTGTTAGCAAGCCGGGCGAAATGCCTGGCTTCAACAAGAAGCGCCCGGAATGGGGTCCGGGCGTGCTGGCTCCCGGCACACATGCTTGCCACCAGCACCGTGTCCAATCCTTTGTGCCGATACCTCGAAACCATCGGAGACCGATGGTCCCGAATAGCCCTCATGACGGCATAGTGGCCCGGGACCATGGAGATAGCCCGAATTATCCCATAGCTGCAGCCAGGTCGGGCTGTAGCAGGGGCCTCATACACGCACAGCGCGGGGAGGACCCGCCAGGATTGGTAGCGCGATCGTCCTTCGAGTCCGCATCGCGCTGGAGCACCGGTGTTCGAGCTACGCGATGAGTAGTCTCAAGGTACGAGTCGTTAACAGCCTGATTGCTGGCACTCCCTGCTCAGCTCTTCTCGCCTAATAGCTCCGGTCCCAATCGGGCCCGGGCCAGGTTGCTCTCGGCTTATGAGCGCAGACCAACTTCCAGCTGTTGAGGTCTCAGCAGCCATGGTCATGAGAGTAGCAGCCCTGCTGGGCCAAGTGGTTCGGCCCGGGCCACGATAATGTCGTGGCTCGCTTACAGGCATGACGATCGATCATCGGAATACGGCAGCCAGATGCGTTGTTCGTGTGACAACTGGACTCGTCGTCCTAACACCGGTGCTCCAGCGCGATGCGGACTCGAAGGACGATCGCGCTGCCAATCCTGGCGGGTCCTCCCCGCGCTGTGCGTGTATGAGGCCCCTGCTGCAGCGCGATCTGTCTCCAGCTACGGATAAAAAGAGCAGAGCAGCACTGCCGGTGGCTCGGCACTTGGCATATGTCCCTGTTATGACGGATCAATACGGCACCGGCAGTCTGGCCCTTCAAGTGCTCTGCGGAAATTGATCCGCCCGCAAAGCCCCGGAACACCGCGAGTACCGTGTGCTTTATGGGGTCACTTGGTCATTTGGGGAAAGAGCGCGATGTTTCCGAGGCTTGGCTCGATCGCCGGCGGACCCTGGTGTGCTCAGCAGAACTTTGACAGCGTACTGGCCCGTTCGCGAACAAGCGATCCGTTTACGTGGACGAAGTCCGGCCTCAGCCGTCCTTGGGCGCAAGTGCCACTCGCACGACCTGCTTGATGTCGCGTTCCAGGGCGGCGAGTCTGCGAAAACCCTCCCGATCTGAGAATGCGTCGAACTGGGTACACCACCAGCGTAGTGCCTCTACCTTGACGATGAGATCGGCGGTGCTAGTCGCGGGTTGCCGCGCTATCTCGTCGGCGATGGAGACTGCCGCTTCAAGTGCGACGTTCCATGCGATCCAATGCGTGGACACTGCGCAATTGGCTCTTGAAGGCGCCAGTCTGGATGCCTTGCGCCGCAGGGACAGGAAGTGCCGGTGCAGTTCGGCCAGACGCATGCCCTGCCCTGAGTACCCTTGATCTGCCTGTCGGCTCCGCTTCGCCACCCGACACACCTCCATCGATAACTGACGACAAGCCGAGCGCAGCAGTGGAAGTCTAGCCAAAGCGTCCCCAGCTCGGACGAGAATGGACGCGACAGGAAGAAGTGCGGCTATGTCGCCACACTCGCGGAGTTCCGGCCTTTGAGGCACCTTTGGCGACAAGTCCGATACCACATCCAAATCCCCAGATTCCGTGGCTTTGAGGGCATCCGAAAAGACCGAGCTGTCGACGACGAGATCAATGCCGGCGGGATTTTCAGACGGAGTTAGGGGGCGTTAGGTCGACTGCCGGCGGCCTTGGCGTCGTCGTCTCCCAAGATACCGCGTAGCTGGAGACACAGTGCGCTGTGGCAGGGGCCACATACACGCGCAACGCGGGGAGGACCCGCCAGAACTGGCAGCGCGCATCGTCCTTCGAGTCCGCATCGCGCTGCAGCACCGGTGTTAGGACGACGAGTCTGGTCGTCGTACAACCAATGCTCCTGACTACCGCAATCGGATGATCGATCATCATTGCTCGCGTTGCGTGCCACGACATTATCGTGGCCCGGGCTGAGCCATTTGATCCACTAAGGCTGTGCTCTCATGACCATGGCTGCCTAGATCTCAACAGCAGGAAGTTAGTCGACGCTCATAACCTGAGAGCAACCTGGCCCGGGCCCGATTGGGACCGGAGTTGCTAGATCATGGGAACTGGGAAGCGGTAACACCGAGTAGGCTGTCGGCGGTCGCCGCCAGCGAGACAACCTCATCACGTAGCTCTAAACACCGGTGCTGCAGCGCGATGCGGACTCGAAGGACGATGCGCGCTGCCAGTTCTGGCGGGTCCTCCCCGCGTTGCGCGTGTATGTGGCCCCTGCTACAGCGCAGAGAGGGAGCAGCTATGGCGTTTGTCGTCGCACGACGACGTCAACTCCGCCGGCGGTCGAGCCAAGTGATCAAACTGCGCAAAAAGCTTGGTCCGGCAGAAATTTTGAGAAAGTCCCAGTTCGTGCTGGTCTGAGTGGCAAGTGCCGACAACTCCGGGTGTCGGCAAATGGGCCTCAACGGCCCGGAAAGCCGCATCTAGGATGACAACGTAGTTCACAAAAGGGAACCGGCACCCCTGGAACCTTGTCATTCGCGGCTTTCATGACACGCCCTCAAAGCCACAGGATTGCGGGAAACCGACGTCGTATTGGCCGTGCCGTAGTTTTCGGCGGAAATCCCGGACTTCCGGGAAACCGACGTCGTCTGGCTACTTGTTAGGCAGAGATTCACGGCGTGCCCAGAAGTACTGCAAATGTCCCTAGTTGATTAGAGTCATGAAGCCGATGAGTCCGCCCTGCGGCAGCAGTGGTCCCCGGTATTTGGTCGACTAGTCATCGAGTCACAATGGCGAGGCGGAGCATATCTCAGATTGCAGGAAGGGCGGCCCAGCGCGCTACTGCAAGTGAAGAAACGGCGCCGAGGATCGAGCCCTCGGCGCCAGGTGCAGGACCGGTCCGGAGGTCTGGGCCCGGTCCCGCTAGCGGGTCACGCCGCCGCAGCGGCTGCATCATCCAGCGAGGGAACCAGCGGAGGGCGCATCGCCGGAGCGGGGCTAAACGGATCATCGTCGTCATCGTCCCGACCGTACCTGCGCCAGCCCCGGGCGAACCGAGACCAGTGCCCCTTGCGGGGCCATTCTCTGCGCGCCTCGGGATTGGCGCGGCCCTCAAGGTCATCAAGGCGCTTGAGAGCGTCGAGAATGGTGTCGATGGTCACCAACGCTCCGTTCTCCAATTGCCGAAGGGGCGGATAGTTGGGCACGGCACGCGCGTCGGACGCCCACGATGCCAACAGCGCCCGCTTTTCTTCGAGCGACATTTTCGGATCATTCAAAACGCTGTTCGGATCGACCCAGACCCTTGACTCGGGCCCATCCAGACGAGGTTCGCGTCGATTATGAGGAATGTTCGGTGTGTTCATCTCCGATCTCCCGGTCAGCCCTCCGGGGCTAAGCCCCGGGGGGCGTCGAAAAATCAGGCAGCCTTGGCCTGGGTTTCGTTCTGGATTTGCTTCTGCGGCGCGGTCTCGCTGATGGACAGTCCACCGCTCCGAATATCGATGCGCCGCGGCTTCAGCTGTTCGGGGACCTCGCGCACCAGCTCGATGGCGAGCAGGCCGTTCTCGAGATGAGCAGCCGCCACCTTCACATGGTCGGCGAGGCTGAAGACCTGCTTGAAGCTGCGGGTTGCAATGCCCCGATGCAGAAGCTGCTTGTTGTCCTGCGGTGCATCCTTGCGACCGGTCACGACAAGACTGACGCCCTCTTGGGTGATCTCGATTTCGTCCTGCGAGAAGCCAGCGACAGCCATGCTGATGCGATACTGGTCGTCGCCGATCTTTTCGATGTCGTAGGGAGGCCAGTCTGGCCGTACCGTGCTGTCGAGCATCTCGAACAGTCGGTCGAAGCCGACGGTAGACCGGTAGAAGGGGGTAAGGTCGAAGGTTCTCATAGCCACATCCTCCTAAGAGCAACATGAGTACGAGGGGTGCACCCGACGGGCGTCACCCCGATGGATTTCCGGTCCCAGTGGGCACCGGCGATCATCGAGTTAGGAAACGGCTCGAGGCCTTCAAGAGACGTAGCTCAGATTTTTTGCAGAGCGGCCAAAACCGCCGACTAGATTCCGCGAGGCTGAAGCTGTCCTAGAGGCCGCCCCCCCGGAGGACGAGACCGATAGCCGTCAGTGACGCTGGCGCATCATCTCTCGCAGATCCGTGGGACGCAGCAGACGCGCATGGGCGACCGTCACAGAATGAATTGGCCCCTCGATTGTCTCTTCCCAGAAGGCGAGGAAGGTCCCGAGCACAGGAAAGTTGGGAAAGGTGTCGTAGCGCTGCCAGACAAAGTCCTGGAGGAGATCCAGGTGGTCCGGCATCCGATAAACGATCTGGGCCGTGGTCAGGCCGTAGCCCTCGTTCGCACTCATTTCAGCTGACGGTTGCGGCATCACAGTCTCATCCTGACTCGTGCTCTCGAGCGTGTCAGGCTGCCGCATTTTCTCAGCAATTTCAAGCCTATGGACCGCCCGACGGCCTCCACTGAAAAATCTTTGCGCGGCTCTTGATGCTCGAAAGTTCCACTCCTAGCTCATTTTCCGCGGGGTCGCGGGCGCGACCGCGCGCACTCAACATCGTTGCATTTCAATGGAGGAAGCTTTGACGAAGTTCCGTCCTTTGCATGACCGTGTGGTGGTCAAGCGCATCGACGCGGAGCAGAAGACTGCTGGAGGGATCATCATTCCCGACACAGCTAAGGAGAAGCCGCAGGAAGGCGAAGTCGTGGCGATCGGACCCGGCGCTCGCGACGAGAGCGGCAAGCTGGTCCCCATCGATCTCAAGGTCGGCGACCACATCCTGTTCGGTAAGTGGAGCGGGACCGAGGTCAAGCTCGATGGCGAAGAGCTCCTGATCATGAAGGAGAGCGACGTCATGGGCGTGATCGAAACCGTCGCTCAAATCAAGAAGGCCGCCTGAGGCCTTTTCCAACCCAGAGTCAAATCTCGTTACGTCTCAAGGAGTGACGACAAATGGCTGCTAAAGAAGTCAAGTTCAGCCTCGATGCCCGCGACCGCATGCTCAAGGGCGTCGATACCCTCGCGGATGCCGTGAAGGTGACCCTCGGCCCTAAGGGCCGCAATGTGGTGATCGAAAAAAGCTTCGGCGCACCTCGCATCACCAAGGACGGCGTGACCGTCGCCAAGGAGATCGAACTCTCCGACAAGTTCGAAAACATGGGCGCGCAGATGGTGCGCGAGGTTGCCAGCAAGCAGAATGACTTGGCCGGCGACGGCACCACCACCGCAACCGTTCTCGCCCAAGCTATCGTCAAGGAAGGTTCCAAGGCGGTTGCCGCTGGCATGAACCCGATGGATCTCAAGCGCGGCATCGATCTCGCAGTTACAACAGTGGTCGATGAACTGAAAAAGAATGCCCGCAAGATCACCAGCAATGACGAGATCGCGCAGGTCGGCACCATCTCAGCCAATGGCGAGACTTCGATTGGCAAGATGATTGCCGAGGCGATGAAGAAAGTTGGCAATGAGGGCGTGATCACGGTCGAGGAAGCCAAGACCGCCGAGACCGAACTCGACGTCGTCGAAGGCATGCAGTTCGACCGCGGCTATCTCAGCCCCTACTTCGTGACTAACCCCGAGAAGATGCGGGTCGAACTCGAAGAGCCTTACATCCTCATTCACGAGAAGAAGCTGTCCAACCTGCAGCCAATGCTGCCAGTCCTTGAGGCGATCGTTCAGACGGGCAAGCCGTTGCTCATCGTCGCCGAGGACGTGGAGGGCGAAGCGCTGGCGACGTTGGTCGTCAACAAGCTGCGCGGTGGTCTCAAGATCGCGGCTGTGAAGGCCCCGGGCTTCGGCGATCGCCGCAAGGCGATGCTCGAAGACATTGCAGTTCTCACCGGCGGCAATGTCATCTCGGAAGATCTGGGTATCAAGCTTGAGAACGTGACTCTGGAGATGCTCGGAACCGCCAAGAAGGTGACCATCGAGAAGGAGAATACAACCATTGTCGATGGCGCCGGCTCCAAGGCTGATATCCAGGGCCGGGTCGCGCAGATCAAGGCGCAGATCGAAGAGACCACTTCGGACTACGACCGCGAGAAGCTGCAGGAGCGGCTGGCAAAGCTCGCGGGCGGCGTTGCCGTGATCCGCGTCGGCGGGTCGACCGAGGTCGAGGTCAAGGAGAAGAAGGACCGCGTGGACGATGCGATGCACGCCACGCGTGCGGCCGTCGAGGAAGGCGTTTTGCCCGGCGGGGGCGTCGCTCTCCTCCGGGCGGCGAAAGCTCTTGAGACACTCAAGCCCGACAATGCCGACCAGCGCACCGGCGTCGACATTGTTCGTCGCGCCATCCAGTCCCCGGCCCGCCAGATCGCGATCAACGCCGGCGAAGACGGCTCGGTGATCGTGGGCAAGCTGCTCGAGGCCAGGGACTATGCCCATGGCTGGAACGCTCAGACGGGCGAGTATGGTGACCTCTACAAATGGGGCATCATTGATCCGGCTAAGGTCGTTCGTACGGCCATTGAAGACGCTGCTTCGGTCGCCGGCCTTCTCATTACGACAGAGGCTATGATCGCGGAAAAGCCAAAGAAGGAAGCTCCATTGCCAACTGCACCCGGTGGCATGGACTTCTAACATTGAAGGGGTCGGCTTCGCCGGCCCCTTTGATTTGTTGGGGTCCGCTTTGGGCCAATAGCGGACGTTAGGCCGTGGCCCAAACCGGCCTCTCCGCCACCACGATGACCACGGGAGTCGTATCGGCCGAAATGTACCCATATTCGCATTGAACCCACGGCCTCGGGCAGCCCCTCACGGCTATCAGCCGGGGAGTTCCTTTCGCACCACACAGCCGCGCTGCCATTTCGTATGCCTCCCGTCAGCGGCGTGGACCAGGATGCCTGTAGTGAAGGAGTCGCGAGAATGGTCTGGTCGTTCCTTCTGCTCATCGAGCTAATTGCTCAACGTCGACCGATCGCGACAGCGCCTTCTCAAGGAAGAGCTTCTGGGAAGCTGTAACGGATTGGTGCTGTGGCGCTCACAGAGCACTAGTCTTCGCTCAGTTGGGCAACCGATAGGATGGTCCCCGCGCTCATCGGCCGGTGTTCGACCAAGGGAGACGGTCCGCAACTCGCTCGCTATGACCATCCCCGCGCGCAGCCGACGGGAGGCATACGAAATGGCAGCGCGGCTGTGTGGTGCGAAAGGAACTCCCCGGCTGATAGCCGTGAGGGGCTGCCCGAGGCCGCACTCAGCGAACGAGTGTCATTTACTTTCGAGATGTTTCAGGTCGATCGCGCCGGCAAGCATCCTAAGTCGCGGATACTCGGACAGCAAACGCCGACGGCACCCTTAGGGAGAACCGGAAGTCCCCAAATGGAGCCTGCCGCAAAGCCCGACAGTCTGGGAAATGGAACCGGAACTGCTGCGGTGAGCGGTCTGTGTACTGGAAGATGCGACATTAGAAGGCAACAACAGCGGGTTGCGCCAACGGTCGGCGGAATCATCACCGAAATGCATCTTCCGGTTCTATGACACGTTCAATGCAATCCTTGGATCATCCAAGACATCTGCCTTGCTTCGGAGAGAGAAGCACCAGCGTCGGCTATAGCTTTGGATGTCCCCTATGCGCCCAAAAGCGGTCCTTTGTAACGCGGCCGCCGGTAGTTCAGTAGACGTCAGCCATGTAACGGCCCTGCGACTTGAGCTGGACGACCAACTCCATCGCCGAAATTGTGTCGAAGCCGCCATGTGCCTTGGCGACATCGCACACGGCTTGCTCGACATCCTTGGCCATGCGCTGGGCATCACCGCAGACGTAGAAATGTGCACCGCGCTCCAGCCAGCTCCAAAGCTCGGCACCGGCTTCGCGAATGCGCTGCTGTACATAGGTCTTTTGCGCCCCGTCGCGCGACCAGGCGAGTGACAGATTGGTCAGCACCCCCTTGGCCTGCAGCATCGCCCATTCGTCCGCGTAGAAATAGTCATGGGCCTCGCGCTGGTGACCAAAGAACAGCCATGCCGGGCCAGTCGCGCCTGTCGCCATGCGCTCATGGAGGAAGGCGCGGAACGGCGCGACCCCTGTTCCGGGGCCGACCATAATGATGGGCGTCGCTCCATCGGCGGGCAGTGAGAAATTGTGGGCCTTCTGCACATAAACGAGCATCTCGCCCGTCTCCCCCAGGCGGCCGCCGAGCCAGGTCGACGCCACGCCGTGGCGTTCGCGACCGAGTGCTTCATAGCGAACACTATCCACGGTGAGTGCGACGCGGCCGGGGTTGGTTTTCGGTGAAGACGAGATCGAGTAGAGGCGCGGTTGCAGCGGCTCCAACACTTCGATGAGCGCCTCAGGGTCTGGCCGGACGCCGACAAATTTCTCAAGTGCGGCGAGTACGTCGAGATGGGCGGCATCGCCGTCTGGGTCTTCGCCGCGCGACAGCGCCCGCGCCTTCTTCCGGCGCTCGCCGCCGGTGAGGTAAGAGATGAACTGGAAAAGGGCATCCGGCGCCGCACCCAGCGACGTGCGTTCGATCAACACCTGCCGGAGCGGTTCGCCCGCGATTGGGAAATCCGGGGGCACGTCGATCGCGGCGATGATCGCATCGGCCAGCGCCGGATCATTCGCCGGGAACACACCCAAACTATCACCAACTTGATACTCGAGACCGCTGTCCGACAGATCGATTTCGATGTGGCAGGTGTGCTTTTCCGAGCCCGTGCCATTGAGGCGCGCGCGGCTCAGGAACTTCGCCTTGACCGGGTGTTCGCGCGAATAGCCGCGCCGTCCATCTGCCGGCTCCCTGGGTGCTGCGGCTGCCTTGGCTGCGATCTCATCGGGTCCGATGGCGCCGCCGCCCATCTCCTCGACGAGTGACTTGAGCATGCGTGCCGTTGCCTTGCCGCCCGGCGCGCACAGATTGAGACGCGGCTCGGCTTGCTCGAAAATCGCCTTCGAATAGTCGGCACAATTGTAGCCGCACTGGCCGCAATCCTGCTGGGCCATCGCGGCCATGAGCCGGAAGCGCACCGGGCGCGATGTCGCCAGCGCCATGCGATCCTCAATCGCCATGGCCGGGTCCTTCCAGGGCGTCGAATCGTCTTCGACCGGTGCGGCGGGCTTGGCCGCCCGCGCCTCTGCCGGCAGGTCGCGCAGCAACGCTTCAGCAAGCAGGCGATTGAGCCAGGCGCGTTGCCTGTCGTTGAACGGCGCCGTTGGCGCAACGATCTGTGGCGTGAAGGCGATGCTCACGGCGCGGTGTCTCCGGCAAGGGTTTTGAGGGCGTCGATCTCATGACGTGCGGTGAACTGGAGGAAGGTTTCGTCCGGAGCGGCGCGATGCGCAAGATAGGTCGCGAGAAGCTTCTCGACCGCCCCCGGGCAGCGCTCCGATTCCACATTGGTCCACAGTTCGCGGCCCAGCTTCGCATCCGGCCCCGATCCGCCGCCGACATAGAAGGAAAAGCCTTCGACGGGCTCGGCATCTTCGCCCTGCGGCACCTTCACGGCGAGCATGCCGATGTCACCGATATAGTGCTGCGCGCACGAGTGGTGGCAGCCGGTCAGGTGGATATTGAGCGGCGTCTCGAGTGCGATGCGCGCTTCCACATGCGATGCGATGGCCTCAGCCATGCCCTTGGTGTCGGATGCGGCGAACTTGCACCCGGTGTTGCCGGTGCAGGAGACGAGGCCGGCCCGCAGCGGTGTCGCGCGGGTTGTGAGCCCCAGCGCATCGATGGCAGCAATTGCAGCGTCGACCTTCTCGTCCGCAACTCCCGAAAGCAGCAGGTTCTGCCACACTGTCAGGCGGATATCCCCATCGCCGAGGTCGCGGGCGACGCGGGCCAGACCATCCATCTGCGCGGTACTCATCCGGCCACTCAGCAGGACCACACCGATCCAGTTTTCGCCGGGCTGCTTCTGGCGATGGACGCCGATATGGGCCATACGGTCCGGACGCGGCCGGCTCTTGATGCAGTCTTCAGGAATACGTGGGAGGGGTCGCCCGATCCTCGCCTCGATCTCGCCGACGAACTTGTCGAAGCCCCAGGCGTCGAGAAGATATTTGAGCCGCGCCTTGGTGCGGTCGGTGCGATCGCCGTGATCGATGAAGATGCGCACGATCGCGTCGGCGATCTCGGTCGACTCTTCGGGCTTGAGATAGACGCCCGTTGGCCGCGCGAAGTCCTTGTGGCCGGTGATGCCTCCGAGGAGAAGCCGAAACCAGATGCCCCGCTCGACCCCTGCTCCCTCCACGACTTCAACGGCCGAGAAGCCGATGTCGTTGGTGTCCTCGAGTGCGGCCACCGCGCCGCCGCCGTCGAAGGCGACGTTGAACTTGCGCGGCAGCCCGTAGAGCGTGCGTGCGTTGAGGATATGAAAGTGCCAGGCCCGTGCGCAGGGCCGAGTATCGATCAGCTCCTGCGGATCGATACCGGCCGTCGGCGTGCCCGTCACATTGCGCACATTGTCGGCACCCGACCCGCGCGTCACCAGACCAAGGTCCTGGATCGCCTCGATCAGACTGGGCGCACGTTCGGCCGGTATCTCGCGGATCTGCAGATTGGCGCGCGTGGTGACGTGCGAATAGCCGCCTCCATGAGTCTCGGCGAGCAATGCCAGGCCCGCCATCTGCCAGTGGTTGAGAATCCCATTGGGCAAGCGCAGGCGGCACATGAAGGAGTTCTGGTTCGGCGCGACGTAGAACAGCCCGTGCCAGCGCCAGCGGTAATTGTCCTGCGGCTTGGGATAGTTGCCGGCGGCCGCATCAGCCTTGAGCCGCCGGTAAGCATCAAGCGGGTGTTCGTCCCGCTTGAACTTCTCCTGGTCGGTCAGCTTGCGGCCTTCCGCCTCCGTCCGCGCCATGGCGATCAGCTGGGGTGCGTCGGGTCCGGTTGGAACTGTCTCTGCAGGGCTTGCCGCCACCACTGATCGCGCCGCGCTCATGCCGGCGACGAGACCTTCGAGATAGCGGCGCTGCTCGGGGGTGAAATCGGGGGTGGCGGCGTCGTTCATTCTGCGGGCACCACGGCGGCGTTGACGGATGCAACTGGCGCGACACGGCCGTTAGCGAGGTAGTAGCCGCCCGCGACAAATACGACCCCGGCAATGGTATTGCCGATCGAGACCCAGAGAAGGTTGTAGAACATTCCTCCAATGGTGATCGTGTCCGGGTGATTGCCGAACAGGGTGATCGCAAACAGCGTCATGTTGGCGACAGAGTGTTCGAATCCGGAGGCGATGAAGGCGAAGAGGCACCAGAAGATCAGGATCAGTTTGGCGGCGTCATTGGTGGTCCGCGCCGAGGTCCACAGGGCGAGGCAGACCAGCCAGTTGCAGAGGATGCCTTTGGCGACCAGCGCCAGCGGCGCTGCGTGCATCTTGGCGTCCGCGACCGAGTAGGCGAGGTCCGCCCCCTGTTTGAGGATCGCACCCCCGCCGCCCAGCCAGAACAGCGCTGCGAGTGCGACGGCACCCGCAAGGTTGCCCACCCATGTCATGGCCCATGAGCGGCCGAGCCCGCTCATGGTGGCTTTGCCCTTGAGCACGCCCAGCGTCATCATCATGGTGTGCCCGGTGAAGAGTTCGGCCCCGGCGAACACCACCAGAGTCAGCGCAATCGCGAACGTCAGCCCCATTGCCAGGGGGCGGATGCCCGGATCGATCCCCTGACCGATCGAGAAGATCGCGATGATGCCGAGGCCGACATAGGCGCCGGCCATCATCGCGGCGATGAAGAAGCCGAGCGGGTTGTTGGTTATCGCCTTGACCTTCTTTGCTGCCGTCTCGGCGAAAAAATCTATGGTGTCTGCGTACATGGGCCGTCCCCTGTTGAGCGTCTTGCACGGACGCGGAAAATGAAAAGGCCGCCAAATGGTCATGCGCTCCGGAAGCCCGGATTGCTGGCCAGTTGGCGGCTTTGCCTGATTGGGAGCGCCCGTCATTGGACGCAAATGGCGCGACGTCGCGCTTGTAGTTAGTGATGCACGCAGCGTGCCAGATTGACAGTGCGTGTCAGATCAACGGGTTAGCGCCAATTGGCCGGCGTCGTCACCGGTGAACGCTGCCTATACGATAAGCACCGGTCCGCTTCTGCACAAGAAATCTACAGATTGCGGCGGACGTAGGCATCGAGCGCATCGGGATCGAACGGCCTGCCGTCGAAGAACACGGATGCATCCAGCGCCTTGCGATCGCCGGTCGGCAGCGACGCGCCGAAGGGCGCAATCGCGGCGCGGTAGAGGTCGGGCCGATACGAGCCGGCCGCCAACTCGGCATTTCGAGTGCTGTGCGTGACATCGCCCCAGCGGACCATCTGGCTGTAGTACCAGAGCGCATGCGTGATCCAGGGGAAGGTCGCCGAGTGGGCATGCGGCGTGTAGAAATCTTCAACGCGAACCGGCTCGCCCCGTGCGATTTCGAGGCGTCCCGACAGACCCCTGAGGATGAGCTCCGAACTCATGTTGAGATACGCCGGCCCGCTCAAGATTGCGGCCGTTTCCGCGTGATTGGCCGGGTCCGCACACCACACCGATGCCGCGTAGAGAGCGCGCAGCAACGCGGCCAGCGCTTCCGGGTTCTGCTCGGCCCAGCGCTGGCTCGCGCCCAGCACTTTGTCGGGGCTGAGCGCCCATAGCCGCGCTTTGACCGTCACGATGCGCCCGGCCCCCGACGCGACGCCGGCGCTATTCCACGGCTCGCCGACGCAATAGCCATCGATGGTCCCTGCCAGTAGAGCATCGGCCATCAGCGGCGGTGGCAGGATCGCCATGTCGACATCGCGATCGGGCATGATCCCGCTCGCGGCCAGCCAGTAGCGAAGCTCGTAATTGTGCCCCGAATGCGGATGGGTCACGGCAAAGCGCGGCCGTGGCCCGCCGCCATCCAACACCTTGCGCAGCGCCGCGCCCGCCGGTCCCGGCTCGATTGTGCCGGGCGCACCTGCGTCGAGCATGCGCTGCCAGAGATTGGTGCTAACGGCGACAGCATTGCCGCCCAAGCCCAGCGTCATCGGGGCGACGATTGGCACTGCGATGGGCGAGAGCCCCAGATTGGCGGCAATCGGCATAGGGCCAAGCATATGGGCCACGTCGAAGTGGCCCACCGATACGCGGTCGCGGATATTGGCCCACGACGTCTCGCGCACCAGCGCAAGGTCGATGCCCTGTCCTGCGGCGAGGCCCTTCTCCCGCGCGATCACGAGCAGCAGGCTGTCGAGCAGCGGCAGGAAGCCGGCAGTAATTCTGAGCTCGGTCATGTCATGGCTCCAGCAGCCCGGCAGCGGTAATCAGGCTTTGCGCGATATCGACGATGCGGCGGTTCTGGTTCATCGCCGTCTTGCGCAGCAACGCATAGGCGTCGGCTTCCGACAGGCTGCGCTGCCGGATGAGGATGGCCTTCGCCTTGTCGATGATCTTGCGTTCCTCGAGGGCGCTGCGCGCGTCATCGAGCTCGCGCTGCAATTTGGAATAGGCATTGAAGCGCAGCACGGCCATGTCGAGGATGGACTTGACCCGATCCTTGCGCAGGCCATCGACCACATAGGCCGACACGCCCGCCTCGATCGCGGCGCTGATGGCGCTAGCGTCGGATCTGTCGACAAACATCGCAACCGGCTTTTGCAGCGCCTTGGAGAGCGACAGGAAATGTTCAAGCCGGTCGCGGTCGGGGTTCTCGAGATCGATCACCACCACATCGGGCATGATCTCGCTGATCCGCCGCGCCACTTCCTGCGTCGAATTGATGACCGTGACCCGGCTATGCCCCGCCTCCCGCAGCCCCTCCTCGATGATGGTGGCGCGCAGGCGGTTCTCGTCGATGATGAGGATCGATAGCTCGTGCACCGGCATGAACGCTGGCTACAATTTTGCGGCACTTACGACAAGCCGGAAGCGGCGAGTGTCCGCTTTGGGCCAATAGCGGATGTTAGGTCGTGGCCCAAACCGGCCTCTTCGCCACCACGATGACCACGGGAGTCGTATCGGCCGAAATGATCCCATATTCGCATTGAGCCCACGGCCTTGGGGCGCCCCTCAGTGCTGACGGCCGGGCAGTTCCTCCTGGACCTCACAGCCTCGCAGCCATTTCGTATGCCTCCCGTCAGCCGCGCGCGGGATGTTCATAGCGAGCGAGTTGCGTGCTCTTCCCCGTGGACAAACATGCGCCGGTTAGCGGGCGCTGTCCTTACAAGCGTTGAGCAGGCACGGAGATGATGGCGCCGCGGTTGGAGCTACAATACCTCTTTGCCTACTATTCATACAGTCAACCAATTTAAGAACGGCGCTCTACAGTCTGGCTGTTCGAGCAATTGGCTCGAAGCTCAATCAACGACCACACCATTTTCGCGACTCACCCACTACAGGCATCCTGGTCCACGCCGATGACGGGAGGCATACGAAATGGCTGCGAGGCTGTGAGGTCCAGGAGGAACTGCCCGGCCGTCAGCACTGAGGGGCGCCCCAAGGCCTCACTCAGCGAACGAATGTGGGTAATTTTCCAAGTATACGAGGTGGTTCGCGCCGGCGATCTCGTGAAGCCGTTGAGAAGACCCGGCTTAACCGAACCGGCAGGTGCACAGACCACGTAATTACGTCCGCCGATTGAATCGGGAGAGGCCCAGACATCCGGTATAGTCGAACCATGGGCGGTCATACGCCGAATTGTCCGCTTACAATCGGCCTTAGGTGCGGATCTACCGAGGCTTGTGGCCGTCCATGTATCCAATGCGCACGAATGGCCCCATACGCCGCTTCTCAGCGCGCCGCGGACCTGGCTTCGGGAAAGGTTCAAGGCCTTCCTCGGACGGGGCTTGTCCACCGGTTATGCACAGGCCCGATTGGTGACTCGACTCTGCCGGGCCTCAGGGCGCCAATGGATTTGCCGGGCACATTACCCCCGCCGGCCTCCATGGTCACGCCGCCAGTCCGTGTGCAATCCGGGCTGGCGGCTTCCTTATCCGCAGAGCCGCTATTCCCGGGCCGCCTTGAAGGCGCCACCTGCGGCGACCATCTAGGGTTCGCCACTCATAGGTCGCCAGTGCTGCCCCCAAAACCGCACTGGCGGCCGTGTCCGGTCAGCGGCACATGTTATCGCGTCCCACACCTGTCCCTGCGATAGCGCCGGAGGTCACGGGCGAAAGCTTCGAGCTTACTAGGGCCCTCGGCATCGGCGAAGACGTCAAAGCTGGTGCACCACCAGATCAGGACACTGAGCTTGATGACCAGATCGTCGAGGTCTGTCGCTCTCACCGCGGCGATCTCGTCGACCAGGGTTTGGATCTGCTCAACTGCGGCGTTCCAGGCCGGCCACTGTCCCGCAAACGGGGTACCATCTGGTGCCAGCCGCGCGACAGTCCGCTTAAGGCTGAGGAAGCGCCGATAGTGCCGCGCGAGATCGCTTCCCGTTCCGTGCACTATCCGCTTCGTCGACATCGTCCGACACACCCTGCCGCCTGCCGCAGGACGACAAGGCCGAAGGCAGAGGACAAGTCCAGCGGCAAGCGGGGTAACACGGCGCCAAACTGGCTCGTGGTGCCCGATCAGCGGCTCACGAGGCCGAGTGGCCCATAGGTCGAGACCAGCCGCCGTGCGAGCCTCGGATCAGCCTCAACGCAGGCGACGGCTTCACAAACCTCGGCGCGAAAGGCGTTACGGTCCAGATGGTCGAGGGTTCCGAGCTTCAATCTCATGTAGCATTCGATCTCTGCGGGATCATATCCGGGCGCATCCTCGAGGATCATCCGGTGGTAGGTACTGAGCATATCGGTCTCCTGTCTCACGACAGGGCACGAACACGCTTGCGGCACGAGGGAAGGCCAGCACACGTCTAGGTTGCAGGTAATCAAGTGTGTGACCAGCACCACAACCGCACTATGGATGGCCAACTAGAAACGAAGTCTCAGGAGCCTTCTTGTGAGGCCAGACTCGCAGCCTTCCAGTCACGGTAGGACTGGCCGCTGCCCTCCAGCTTCCACTCGATCGGTCCGCTGGCGCTGCGGGCGGCGACGATCGAGGCCGCGGCGCTGGGACTGGTAAAGGTTACATCGGTAGCGAAGTTCATGAGATCAGGGGAGGGGGCGTCGGTCAGCTGGCCACCCTCGATGAACCTGTCCCTGAGAGCCCGATAGCCGGCCGGAAACGTCCCGCTCGGCAATCGGCGCGCTGTTGAACCCGCGAGGACCACGAACCCGTCTTCTGTCTCCCGCGCCCTGGCCGTGGCCCCGCCGGTCGAGAAAGTGAAGAGGAGGCTGTCCTCGTCTCGATCTGAGTTCCTGTTCGGCGGTCCTGCGGTCGCACCGGATCGGAACAGATCAAAGCCGAGCAGGGGAAGGGCCAGCTTCATGTGGTCGATGAAGGTCTCCATATCGGCCCGGTCGGCTTCGGGCAGCAGACGGAAGTCCGGGTGCCGGTCATTGGTGAGCGTAATGCTTCCGGCCTCAAGGGCCAGACGGATCAGCCGGCTCTCGAGATACCGCACCGGTCCCTTTGTCAGCGAGCCATCGGCGGTGACGATGAACGCGACACGGTCGAAGAAGTCCTGCCGGACGTCTCCCAGGTGGGTCCGTATGCGCTTGGCGATATTGTCAGCTTCCCCGATATAGACGAGATGATCACCCGGGCGCTCCGGGTCTGGCCCGAGCAGTACGTATATCCCCGTCCGCTCCGCCTCCGGCCGCCGCATCAGCTCCGGCAGCCTCCCCCGCGGTCCGGCCAGAACCTTGCCGCTCCAGTTGCCGATTCCGGCAACGACGATCCCATGGGCTGTTCCATCGGTCAGGAACAAGCTGACCGATCGGCCGACCGGCCGGGTCACGGCATCTCCAGACGCCTGCTTCATGGGTGCGCGCTCCTGATCGAGCGCCCATCAAACCGCGTCCGGGTGAACAAATCCCTATTTGGGATAATCCGGAAACAGGATCAGCTTCCCGTGCTCATCGTCCCGTTCAGCGGCCGGCATGGGCAAGTCGATCCATTCTCCTCAACACATCAAACTCCGCGAGCTGCTGATTGCAGCGCGCAAGAAGGCCGATCTCACCCAGGCCGAAGTGGCCGAGCGTCTCGGTCGGCCGCAGAGCTTTGTCGCCAAGTACGAGAGTGGTGAGCGTCGGCTTGATGTAATTGAGTATGTCGCTGTAGCAGTTGCCCTCGGCGCCGACCCGAAACGCTTGTTGGGCAAGCTGCTCGCGGAGGCGGCGAGTTAGGTCGCCGCCGTAGCACTAACCAGAACTGGGTCTAAGCTTTATGTCATCGATTTCGTAGTTGCCGCCGGACGAGCCCCCAACGTAAAGGGAAAACTCGGTAACCCCTACCACCCCGAGCGTTCGGCCTTGTTCAGACCACGGTGGCTCGTGGAAATCCACAAATGGAATCGTGATCTCAGTCCATTCCATGGGAGGAGGCGGCAAGGAAGCTTCCCAGTAGCCGCTGTCGGCGCGGAACTGCACGGTGAGATTGTTGGCGCCGCCCTCGCCCCGATATCTGAAGGTGATTGCCTCGAACTGTCGCCAGTTGTCGCGCTGAAGAAAGCGCTGCACGCCGGAATAGTTAGG
Organism: Devosia sp.; assembly: GCA_035549855.1. GTDB lineage: Bacteria > Pseudomonadota > Alphaproteobacteria > Rhizobiales > Devosiaceae > Devosia_A. Next base: position 59,456 of record DASZPY010000028.1, read on the forward strand.
CGACCCAAGCTGATACTGCACCAGGAGATGCTTGTCGCCGGTCCCCGCGTCGGAGATGGTGAAGCTCGTCTTGTTCCCACTCGGATGTGGCTTCCACTTGTCGCCGAACCCATCGGCGTAGGTCTCGAACTCGTCGATGACATCGATGGGCAGGTCACGTACGGGGAGTCGCGGCGCGTCGAGGTCGTAGCGGCCCAAGGCGTAGCGGAGGCCGATGATGTTGACTTGGCCGCGACAGGGCTGCGCTATGGCGAAGACGGAGCCGATCGCGACATCGTCGCCGGTGACCAAAGTTGCACCTTCGGCGTTGACTTCGGGGGCGTCCAACACATTGACCTCGAGCCGCTCCTTGCCGGCGACGACCTGCGGCCAGCAGCCGGCATCGGTGGCGAACGCATCGGCGTCGGTGAGTATCTCGATGCGGCGCACTGGCCCCGCTTCACTGAAGCGGGTAACGAGCTTCATCGCAGCGACGTCGTCCGGAGCCAGAATGCGCAGACCCTCGGTGAGGGCGACGGTCGCGGCGACAGGTTCCGACCAGTCCGATGCACCGCCCGGTCCTTCAGCGCGGATCCGGTAGAGCAGCGCGGCGCCTGCCTCAGCTGTGGTGTCTTGGAACACTACTCGGGTGAGGGCAGCCTCATGGAGGCGGCCGCTTTGTGCGTCTGTCTGATCGAAGAGGACGCGGCTCTCATGGGTGTTGAGGCTATCGGGAATATCGGTTCCGATAGATGCCCAACTCGCGCCCAGGTCGGCGGAGCGCTCAATGTCGTAGCGGTCTGCGCCGACGCTACCCAGCCATCGAATATCGAGCGGCGTCGTAATTGGTAGGAACTGCGGCACGTCGGGTCGGGTTGGCGGGGGCCTGACCTCGCCGCGCACGGTCCACGCAGCTTCCCCAAGCAATCCGAGCACCTGTTTTTCGACATAGGCATTGCCACTCGCAAAGCCCGGCACATGATAGGCGCAGGTGCCGCCGGCCTCGCAATGCCAGTGCCAGCCGCCCTGGCTGTCGTGGTTGCGGAGACTCCAGATCAGCGCGCCGCTGGTCCCGTGTTCGACCACGGCATCGACGACGCCCCTAATCTCGTCGATGTTGGCGAGCCCGAACTCACCGACCATGATCGGCTTCTTGCCCCCGACCCATGCAACGTCGGTTAGAAAGCGGTTGCGGAAGTCAGAGCCGTAATAGTGGCGGGTGATGAGGTCGATGTTAGGGTCGTCGAGCACGCGGATATCGTGATGCTCGTCATTGCCGTCGATGACGATGTGGTTGGTATCGAGACTCTTGATATAGGCCGCCATCTCGATGGTCCACTCAACGGGCGCGGCGCGGAGCTCGTTGCCAGTCTCCCAGCCGAACACCGCGGGATCGTCTTTGTAGAGCACGCCGCTGACGCTGTTGCGGCGGTTGAGGAGGTGTGCGACGAGATCCTTATAGGCCGCCTTCATCACGTCCGACGCCCAGAAGTCTTCTGGCTTCAGTCCGTACATGGCAGTGAATTGTGGGATGCCGCCCCACCATTCCCAGGTGTCGATGAAGGGGACGATCACCTTGACGTCGTATTTGTTGGCGAGCGCCAAGACACGGTCGAGAGACTCAAATGCCTCTTCGCCATACTGGCCGGGGCCGGTCACATGCACCGGCTCCTTGCCGGTGCCAGCGATGGAGAGGACATAGGTGCGAGTCACCCTGCCGCCGAATTCGGCGATGGTGCGGATGATGTCCTCCTGGTCGAACGGCGCCTCGACGTCCCAATAGGGGTTCTCGCGCATCGACAGTTCAGGCGCATTGAACGAAACGAACCGAAATGCCTTTCCGTCGAGGCAAAGCTGGTCACCACAGCGTGTGATGAAGGATGGGCCCGAACCAGGCACGGCAGCCGCCTTCGACACGCCGGCTGGACTCAGCCCGATTAGCCCGCTGAGCAAAACACTGAGCACGGCCTTCCATCCCATCTCGCCAATCCCCATATGCAAACGATTGCATTCGAGATTGGCGGTAAAAGAGCGGCGGATCAAGCTGGGCTCTAAGCGCGGCGTTCGCGGCGAGCGATGTAAGGTGCGAAAACGAGGGCCCGGTGCCAGCGGCGCCCCCGCAAACCCTCTCGCGTCAGTCGAAGGTTTGGATCCCAACGATGCTGTTTTCGGCAACGACAATGCGCTTCCTGCCGCGGCAGGATACGCACGCCCAGATCTCGCGACGTCTCCATGCCGTGACTATCGCTCCTAGCCGTCGCTCGAACGAACACGTGACGTGCTTTCCCGTACTATCAACTCCGGATCGATCAGAGTGATGGTGGGCTCCGGAAGTGGGCCGTTCACCGCGATCAACTCAAGCAGGCGGGAGATCGCCAGATCCGTGACAAGCTTGATCTCATAGTTGACGCTAGTGAGGGGCGTGGCCGCATGCTCGGCGAATTCGATGTTGTCGAAACCCGCTATCGCCACGTCTCCTGGCACTGTAAGGCCGTTCTTTTGGGTCCAGCGTAAGGCGCCAAGGGCTAGAGAATCGTTGGCAGCGAACACAGCCGTCGGTCGATCTGGCAACCTCATGAGCCGGTCCATTGCCCAATAGCCGCGAATGACGGAGTGTCCCTGTGGATCGGCGGACAATGCTGGATCGAAAGCAATGCCAGCTTCTTTCAAAGCACTCATGTAGCCGTCACGCTTCTCCTGGTTGCCCAGGGGTTTAGCGCTGTCGATGATGGCAATCCGCTTATGCCCGATATCGATGAGATGACGCGCTGCACGGTGGGCGCCGCGTCGCTCGTCGACTGACACCGCGTCGACGCCAGAATCCGGGTCACCCACCAAGAGCACGACGGGATAGTTGTCGCGCCGCAGCTCGCGAATGTGACCCAATTCGCGATGGCTGCGTGGATAGATCAGCATGCCGTCGACCTGACGTGATCGAAACATGGCGATGACGCGCTTTTCTTCGGCCAAGTCGTTATTCGAGGTTGCAAACAGCGTGGAGTAGCCACGATCCGCCAGGGCGAGTTCAACGGCTTGGGCAACTTGGGTGAGTGTTGGGTTGGTAATGTCCGTAAGGACTAGACCGACAGTCTTGGTCTCTCGATTGACCAAAGACTTGGCGACATGATTCGGGGTGTAGTTGAGCGATTGTGCAGCATCTAGGATGAGCTTGGTGGTCTGGGCAGTTATCCGGGGGCTACTGCGCAGTGCGAGGCTGACCGTGTTTAGAGAGAACCCGGTTCGATCCGCGATATCCCTCATTCGAACAACCGGTCTGCCCACGTGCCACCCCCGTCTTTACGCTTAGTTCCAAAGCCCGCGCCGCACGGCCGCTGAATGCCCTCTTGAATCACGCCCAGATAAACTAGCCAAGTCGACCCGTCATCTCTGGGGGCGGACTTGGGATCGGCGTCGAGCGATGGTCGCGATCGTCCAATCACCGCGATAGCAGTCCTCAATCGTAACGTTCATGTCTGACCACCCCCAAGCTTCGCCAGAAGAACATGACAACAGTACTGTCATTGTAGGAGCGCTAACATGGACAAGTCCATTGATCGCGATCCAAACGGAGCGACGCCCGAACGATCATCGTAAGCTCGCGACGGTGTAAGTCATTGTGATCATTACGAGATGTCCGGATCTTCCATCACACTACTGGCTTGCTACAAAATTTTAGCGTGAGACGAAAACTCAGTTGACGGCATCACAGACGGCCAATAGGGTTAGCGCTAATACAAGATCGACGCGGAAATGAGAAGCCGTGAACCGATCTGGGGGGAGGTCCTAGATGAGTGTGCGTTGGAGCCGCATTGCGCCTCAACTTGCGCTGACACCGGCGGTAGCCATCACGGTGGTCGCCTTTCTAGGAGCGATCGTCTGGACGATTTACATGTCGTTCACTCGCGCCAAGAGCTTTCCGATGTACAGCATCGACCTCGCCGATTGGGGGCGGCAGTACGAGCGGCTGTTCAAGGACGCAGGCTGGACGATTGCCCTCAAGAATATGGTTGTCCTCGGTCTCGGCAGCCTGCTGGCAATTGTCTTTGGCTTTGTTCTTGCTGCCATGATCGACCGCGAGAAGCGGGGCGAAGGCTTCTTTCGAACGATTTTCCTCTACCCATTGGCAGTATCGCTGATCGTCACGGGCATCGCTTGGCGCTGGATGTTCAATCCAGGATTTGGCGTGCAAGCGGCGCTACACTCCATCGGCCTGACCTGGGTCAGTTTCGACTGGCTCAGTCGCGGTGAGACCGCGCTCTACGGCATCATACTGGGCACAATCTGGCAGGGCGCAGGCTTCTACATGGCACTGATGCTCTCGGGGCTCAAATCGATCAATTCCGAGATATGGAGCGCGGCTCGTCTCGATGGCGTCAGTTTCTGGCGACTCTACACCGAGATCATCATTCCGATGATGAAGTTCACCTTCCTCACCTGCGCGATCTTGCTCTCGCTGGGTGTCGTCAAGGCCTATGACATCGTTGTTGCCATGACCAATGGCGGGCCGGGTCAGGCTACCTGGGTGCCGGCTTATTTCACCATCAACGCATACTGGCAGAAATCCAACCTGGGGTACGCCTCAGCTGCGGCGGTGATCATGCTATTGGTGACAGTTGCAATTTTCCTCCCGCTCGCAGTGCTCACCGCCTGGCGTCAACGCAGCGTCGAAGCGAGGGTGACATGAGTATGGCCAGCGCCTCGTCACAATCGGCGGAGGTGGCCGTTGAGCGGGCCCCGCTCTTTCCGCGCAAGCCCAAGCCCATCTCCGGGCGTTCGATCGCCATCCTGGTGTTCCTCACCATGTGTGCGCTGTTCTTTTGTGTGCCGCTCTACGTGATCATTACGACGTCGTTCAAGACCATGGCACAGGTTCGCGAAGGGGCGATCTTCTCGTTACCAGCACCCTTCACCTTGGAGGCTTGGTTCACCGCATGGAACAATGCCTGCTCGGGCATCAACTGCACGGGTATCAAAACCGGCTTCTGGAACTCGGTCGCGATCCTGTTTCCGAGCCTTGTGCTCTCGATCGCTCTCAGCTCGGTGACCGGCTACGCGCTGGCGCTGTGGAACGTCAAATGGGCAGGGACATTCCTGTTCATCCTGTTCATCTGCGCCTTCGTGCCCTTCCAGATCATCATGATCCCGCTGATCATTCTGAGCTCTGGCATCAAGGTCTACGGCACGATCTGGGGCATAGCCATCGTACATGCCGTGCTGTCGATGCCGTTCCTCACGCTGGTATTCCGCAACTACTACAAGGGCATTCCGCAGGAGATCATGAGCGCCGCGATGATGGACTCGGGGTCCTTCTGGCGCATCTTCCGGGAAATCATCCTGCCGATGAGCGGCAACATCCTGATCGTCGTACTCATCTTGCAGGTGACTTCGATCTGGAACGACTTTCTACTCGGCCTCACCTTCGGTGGTCTTGGAACGCAGCCGATGAGTGTAATGCTCGCCAATGTGGTGATCACGACGACAGGCGAGGCCGCCTACAACGAAGACATGGCTGCGGCGCTGCTGACTGCGATCCCGCCATTGCTGATCTACTTTGTCCTCGGAAAGTTCTTCGTGCAGGGCATTACCTCAGGCGCGATCAAGGGATAGCGGCGCATGCCACGGGTTCAGTTCGAAGACATCATCAAGAATTACGGACGGCTCACGGTCCTCAAGAATCTCGACCTCGCAATTGACGATGGCGAGTTCCTTGTCCTCCTGGGTCCTTCGGGTTGTGGAAAGACGACGCTCCTCAATCTGCTTGCCGGTTTGCTCGACGTCACTGCCGGGCGGATCACGATCGGCGACAGGGACGTCACGGATCTGGACCCGAAGGACAGGGGGCTGGCGATGGTGTTCCAGTCCTATGCGCTCTATCCGACCAAAACGGTGCGTGGGAATCTGAAGTTCGGCCTCGCCGCGCAGAAGATTTCGAACGACGAGATCGAGCAGCGGATCGCTTGGGCGGCGAAGCTGCTGCAGATCGAGCCTCTCTTGGACCGCAAGCCCAGCCAGCTCTCCGGCGGCCAGCGGCAGCGCGTCGCCATTGGGCGCGCTCTGGTCAAGAAGGTCGGCGTGTTTCTCTTCGATGAGCCGCTGTCCAATCTCGATGCGAAGCTGCGCACAGAGATGCGTCTCGAGATCAAGAAGCTCCATGACGAACTGAAATCGACCATCGTCTATGTGACGCACGACCAGATCGAAGCGATGACCATGGCGACCAAGATCGCGGTCATGGATGCCGGGGTGATCCAGCAATTCGGCACACCCGACGAGATTTACGACACGCCGGCTAATCTATTTGTGGCTGGCTTCATCGGATCACCGGCGATGAACCTGAGGCCCGGCCGTCTCAGCGTAAAGGGCGACTCTATCCGCGCTGTCATTGATGGCATGGACCTCGATCTGACCCACTATTCGTTTGAGAGCAAACCGCTGGACGGCCGGCCGATCGTTGTAGGCCTCCGCCCGGAGCATTTCGCTGAACCGGGGGAAGTCATATCGGACGCCGTCGGTACCTTTTCGCTTCCTGTCCAGTACACGGAAAAGACAGGCGGAGACGCTACCGGCTATCTCCGGCTTGGTACTGGACTGATCGCGACCCGCATCGACCCCGGAAGCGTCGGTGCGATCAAACAGGGTGACACCATCAAAATCGCTTTCCCGTCAGGGAAGGCCCACGTCTTCGACGCCCAGACCGGGCGGCGAATGTAGTCATTGTCAAAAAGGGAGTGATGACGATGCTGAAAAAAACCTTTGCCGCCCTCGGTACCGCGCTCATGCTGAGTTCGATGGCCACGGGCGGCCACGCCGCTGATCTGATCATCAATCACGGCTGGACGTCGCCAGCTGAAGTCGCGGCGCTCAATGTGTTCCGCCGTGAGCTCGAAGCAAAAGGTCATACTTGGACCGATTTCGCTATTCCCCACAACCAGGGCGTGTCCGTCTCACTGATCAATCTGATCACCGGCGGCAACCCGCCGAACGTGTGGATCAACTCGAACCCAGACGTATACCGAGAGATCTTCGCCGCGGGCTATGGTGGCGACCTCACCGACTTCTATGCCAAGGGTGATTACAAGGCGCACCTGCCTGCAGTCGCGGCCAAGTCGATAACCGTGGATGGCATGGATGTGATGATCCCGATCGCTATCCATGTCGACGGCATGCTCTACTACAACCTCGATGTGGCAGCTAAGGCCGGTGTCGATCCCAAGGCCTGGAAGTCGCTGGACGAAATGTTCGCCGACTTCCCCAAGATTCGCGCCGCCGGCTTCGAGCCGTTGGCGATCGGTGGCCAGGAATGGCAGATCGGCTATCTGTTCCACGCGCTCGCCGCTGCGACTGGTGGGCCGGACTTCTACAACAAGGTGTGGACCGGAGCGCCGGACCAGGCCGCTTTCGATTCGCCTGAGATGCGCACTGCGCTCGAAACCCTGCGGAAATTCCAGCAGGAAACTGACGCTGGCTCACCCAACCGTGACTGGAACGTCACGACCAACATGGTGATCACCGGCAAAGCGCTCATGCAAATCCATGGCGACTGGATGAAGGGCGAGTGGACGGCTGCCGGCAAGACCGCCGGTGTCGACTTCGGCTGCACCAATATTCCTGGCACTAAGGCTATCTCGGTCACCGTCGACAATTTCGGCGTGCTCGGTGGAGCTGGCGTGGACGCGGAGAAGTGGCAGGCCGAGCTCGACTTCGCCTCGATCATCCTTGATCCCAAGGTGCAGGCGGAGTTCTCAAAGCTCAAAGGCTCCAACCCGACCCGTACAGACGTGCCGCGCGATACTCTCGACATTTGCTCACTGACAGTCCTCGACGCACTTGGAGACACCAGCAAGCAGGTGGCGAATACTCATATCGTCGCGACTGACGACTGGCGCACCTCGATCGATACCGTGGTGTTCAGCTTCTGGTCAGATCCGACCCAGAGCGTCGATACCGCGATCGAAGGCATTAAGGCCGCTTACGACGCAATCTACGGCTGAACCTAATCCTGCGAATGATAGCGGACCGTCCCCGACGGCCCGCTATCTTGGCCAGGCGGTCCGCCCCCCTGGCAGTGACGCGAAGTACGAAACTAGAAAGGTGTTATACCGTGGACAAGCGGCTATTGGACGAAGATGAAGTGATGCAGATCTGCTTTGTCACCGACGATGTGGTGAGATCGGCTCAGTGGTTCTCCGAACTTACCGGCAAGCCGATACCGAACGAAGGCAAGGCTGCCGACCCGGAAGAAGCGAAGGCAATCTACAATGGCATGCCCGCGGCGGTGGGCTGCCGCATCATGATGTTCAAGTTCGGCAATATCGACGTCGAGTTCTTGCAGCCAGGGCCAGAAAAAAGTGCCTGGCGCGACCTGCTCGAGCAGAGAGGTCCTGGTTGCCATCACATCGCGTTCCGCACGCGAAACCTCACGAAGCGCAACGGCTATCTCGAATCCAAGGGGCACAGGCTGCTGCAGCGTGGTGAATTCCACGGAGGCAATGGCCGCTACGCCTATTACGACACGGTCAAGGATTTGGGCGTGATGGTCGAACTGCTCGAATTCGACAAGGACAAAGAACCTCAGCCGTAGACAGGCAGTGCGAGCGGCACAGCCGCTGTCGTCCGCCCCACAGGACCACCATGACTTACCGCAAGGCCTACCAGCTTTATTCCTCACGCAAATTTCCGCCTTTGGCCGAACAGTTCCCAGCGCTCAAAGCCATGGGCTACGATGCCATTGAACCTTGGCTTCCGGCGTACGAGTCAGATCCGGCCCTGTTTCGCAGGCAGCTCGATGACTCCGGCTTGGATTGCTATGGCTTCCACATGCCGCTCTCTGGGTTGGTTGCCGAACCGCAGCGATTCATAGACATAGCTCTGACGCTCGGCGCGACCTATCTCATTCCGCCCTACGTCACGCCTGAGGAGCGGCAGCCGACAGCTGCGTATTGGCAGGGACTTGGCGAAAAACTGGCGGCCGGTGCGGCGGAGGCAGCGCCGCACGGACTGGTCGTCGCCTGGCACAATCACGACTTCGAATTCCTGCCGTTGCCCGACGGCACACGCCCGATTGACCTCATCTTCGATGCCGGCGGAGCGGCAGTAAAGTTCGAAATCGACTGCGGCTGGATCGTCCGTGCTGGCGCGAGCCCCGCGGACGAACTCAAGAGGTTCGCCGACCGCATCGTCGCGATTCAGACCAAAGACACGGCGCCATTGGGTACCAAACAGGACGACGGTTGGACCGCAACCGGCGACGGCGTCATCGACTGGTCAGCGCTTGCACCGCTGTTTCGTCTAACCAGGGCCGATCACCTGGTTACCGAGCACGACAATCCCAGTGACTGGCGGTCCTTTGCGAGCCGGTCCATCGATTGTCTGAAAGCGCTTGGCCTGTAGGGCGGCCGCGAACGCCGCTTATCGATTGCATCGCCGAAAGAACTTACACCAGGACGAGCCAAGTGGGAGCAGAGGAGAAGCACCGTGCCCAAGTCGTCAGTGGAACTCCATTGGTCCAAGCCCAAAGCAATGCTGCCCAACAGTCGGTATCCCCTGTTGGTCTTCAGGAATGGTATCCCGGGTGGCGGTGAAGAGGTGGTGCGCCAGCAGTTCCGCGCGAACGGCTGGCTCAACAACTGGCGCTACCCGGGCATTTACACTTACCCACATTTCCACTCGACGACTCATGAGTGCCTGGGCGTCGCGACCGGTTGGATGGAGGTCGAACTTTTCGGTCAAGGTGGTCCGCGCCTACGGGTTGTGACGGGCGATGTCGTCGTGGTGCCGGCTGGAGTCTCGCATCAAATGGTGGCAAATTCTGACGACGTCCTGATCGTGGGTGGGTATCCGGAAGGCAGGGATTGGGACAACATTCAAGAGGATCACATCACCGAGGAAGTGCGGCGCGATGCGGTGAAGCGCATCATGATGCTACCCATCCCCAGTCGCGATCCGGTCTACGGTCAGGCAATGCGTGAATGGATTGATACACCCTCTTCCGTAGATGCTGGTCTCAACGACTTTCGGGACGGGCTCGATCCAGTGTAGGCCCAGGTAGCCCAGGCCAATGCCGCGAACCTCGTCGGTGGACCAGAGAGCCGTGGCCTACGCAACTGGAAGGTCGAAGCGCTTGCCCTTCGAAATTGAGCCCCTCCTATTCTTATCAGTCGTGAACGAAGGAAACTGGCATGGTCCGCCACCTGAAGGCCGTCGTAGGGCCGGCTAGCACCGCAGAGCGTACGCGCGAAATTCGCGCCACGGTGTCATCAATACTTGATGACGTCTCAAAACGCGGCGATGCCGCCATCCACGAACTCAGTCGACGTTTCGATAATTGCGATCGTAAAGATTTCAGACTGGCCCAGCCCGAAATAGACGCTTGCCTCAATGCAGTCGGTGAAGACGCGCTCAATGACATTCGGTTCGCCCAAGCGCAGGTGCGGCGGTTCGCTGAAGTGCAGCGTACTGCTCTGACGGACGTGGAGGTGGAAACACTCCCCGGGATCGTGCTCGGTCACAAGAACGTGCCCGTAAATGCTGTTGGATGTTACGTACCTGGCGGCCAATACCCTCTGCTTGCCTCAGCGCATATGTCTGTCATTACAGCGCGCGTTGCTGGTGTGCCGCGTGTCGTTACTGTTGCGCCGGCCTTTCAGGGGAAGCCCTCGCCGGCAATCGTCGCCGCGCAGTATCTCGCCGGAGCTGACGAGATTTACTGCCTTGGCGGTGTTCAAGCCGTAGCAGCGATGGCAATGGGTTTTGTCGGAATGCGCGCGGTCGATATGATCGTGGGACCCGGCAACGCTTATGTTGCGGAAGCGAAGCGCCAGCTTTTCGGAGTGGTGGGCATCGATCTGCTGGCCGGGCCGACGGAGACGTTGCTGATCGCTGATGACACTGTCGATGGCGAGTTGTGCGCGACTGACCTGTTAGGTCAGGCAGAGCATGGTCCCACTTCCCCGGCGATCCTTGTCACAACCTCGGAAAGACTCGCGCGTGAGACCTTGGCCGAGATCGAGCGACTGTTACAAATCTTACCCACAGCCTCGATCGCCGCCAAATCATGGACTGATTACGGACAGGTCATTCTATGCAGCGACGATCGAGAGATGCTCAGCGTAGCCAATGCGATTGCATCCGAGCACGTCCAAGTGATGACCGCGGACGCCGACTACTTCCTCGACAACTTGACCAACTATGGAGCCCTATTCTTGGGGCCACGTACCAATGTCGCTTTCGGTGACAAGGTCATTGGCACAAATCACACACTTCCGACTCGCGGGAGCTCGCGCTTTACCGGCGGGCTGTGGGTAGGCAAGTTCCTTAAGACAGTGACGTACCAGCGTGTCCTTACCGATGAAGCTTCTGCCATGATCGGCGAATACTGCTCGCGACTGTGCATGCTCGAAGGGTTTGCCGGGCACGCAGAGCAGGCAAACATCCGCGTCCGGCGCTATGGCCATCGAAACATACCCTATGCAACCGCGGCTCAGAGACTGCCTTGATGGCAACTTCGAGGCTGAGGTCGGAGATGGCCAGGGCAGTCGCCACCGCGACGCGCAACAAGAGTTCCGTTGGATCTACCGCTTGCCAACTACAGTCCATGACAGGGTCGCCCTTGCCGAGAACATCCTTTGCCGTCAAGCTTTCGGAATGAGGCGGACATGACCTTGGCACCTGAGAAGCTGCGAGAAAGATAGAAAAGCTATGTCCAGAACTAATGCTGCGCTTGATGTATCATCGTTCTACTCAGAGATCGATCTTTCGGGCGTATTCGCACTCACCTCGCCGACGCGAAAGGTGAAGGCACCGATTACGCTGCCGGGCGATGTGCATACCGCCTTGCTCGCCGCGGGCGAGATCCCCGATCCCTATTTCGGCGCCAACGAGCAGGTCGTGATGTGGGTCCACGACACCCCATGGACGATGGAACGCCGATTCACTGCGGCGCGCGACGAGATCGAGGGCTATTTGACACTGACTCTCGAGGGCGTCGACTGCATCGCGACGATCTTCCTCAATGGCGAGGAGATTGCGCGGACACAGAACCAGTTCATCCGCTACGACATCGACGTCACCGGCAAGGTGAAGGCGGGCGCCAACACGCTGCGTCTCGAATTCGCGATCACAAAGGATGTCGCCAAGGCGCGTGCCGATGCGCACCCGTTCCCGCTGCCGTTCACCAACAACTATCTGAGCAACGGCCTGCCGGGCGTGCATATGAACTTCGTGCGCAAGGCCGCATGCCATGCCGGCTGGGACTGGGGCATCTGTCTGATGCCGACCGGCGTGTACGGCCGGATGGCGATCCGCCGGTCGCGCCTCGCCCGTCAGGAGAGCGTGCAGGTCGAACAGGCGCATGGCAGGACGAGCGTCGAGCTTTCGATCACCACCCGCGTCTTTGCCTTCGCCGAAGGCTCGGTGGAACTGATGCACGAGATCGCCGGCCAGAAGATCGCCGACAAGGTCGCGGTGCGGCCGGGCGAGAACGCTTTCACCCATAATCTGACGATCAGGAACCCGAAGCTCTGGTGGCCGAGCGGGCAGGGGGAGCAGCCGCTCTACGAGCTGTGGACTACGCTCGACGGCGAGCGGACGACGCGCAAGATCGGACTCCGCAAGCTCGAATGGGTGATCGAGAAAGACGCCATCGACCACAGCTTCAAGGTGCGGATCAACGGACGCGACATCACTGCGATGGGCGCTAACTGGATTCCGGCCGACGCCATCCCGTCACGCATCACGCCGGCCGTCGTGCGCGACCTGCTCGAAAGCGCCAAAGCGGCGAACATGAACATGATCCGCGTCTGGGGCGGCGGGCAGTACGAGCCGGACTATTTCTACGAGATCTGCGATGAGCTCGGGATCATGATCTGGCAGGACTTCATGTTCTCCTGCATGCTCTATCCCTCCAACCGCGAATTCCTCGAAGACCTCGAGATCGAACTGACGCAGCAGGTTCGTCGCCTGCAGCATCATGCCTGCATCGCGCTGTGGTGCGGCGACAACGAAGTGATCGGCTCGATCGGCTGGCATGAGGTTCAGCGCAAGAATCGTGAGCGCTACGTCGCCAACTATACGCGCGTGAACTCGCTGATCCAGCGCGTGGTCGAGGATGAAGATTCGACCCGCCGTTTCTGGCCGTCGTCGCCGTCGCTCGGCTATCTCGATTTCTCCGACGGCTGGCACTCGGACACGCGCGGCGACACGCATTTCTGGCAGGTCTGGCACGAGGCCGCACCGTTCGAGCGCGCACGCGAAGTCAATCCGCGCTTTGCCTCAGAATTCGGCTTCCAGAGTTTCACCTCAATGAACGTCATCGAGACCTTCACCAATCCCGAGGACCGCAATCCGTCCTCGCCCGTGATGGAGAGCCATCAGCGCAACACGGGCGGCAATGCGCGCATCCTCGAAACGATGACGCGCTATTTCCGCTTCCCGTCCGATTTCGGGCAGATGGTGTTCCTGTCGCAGATCCAGCAGGGCCTCGCCATCAAGACGGCCATCGAATACTGGCGCTCGACCAAGCCGCGTTGCATGGGCACGCTGTTCTGGCAGATCAACGACACCTATCCGGTCGCAAGCTGGGCCAGTCTCGACTATGGCGGGCAGTGGAAGCCGCTGCACTACATGGCCAAGCGCTTCTTCCGGCCGATCAATGTCGTTGCCATTCCTGACACGGAAAGCCGAGATCTTATCCTGAAGGCGATCAACGATACCGCGGCACGGACTGGCATCAGTCTCGAAGTGCAGGCCGTCAGCATGGGCGGTGGTTCGCGTGTCGTCTTCACTGGCAACATCCGGGTCGGCCCCGATGCTGCTGTCGAGGTTGGGCGCGTGAAGCTCGACGATCTCGACGCCGACGAATTCCTGTTCTTCTCCTGGCGCGACAAATCTGGAGCGCTTCTCGGCGAGAACGACTACTTCCCGCAGGCCTACAAGGCCTATGAGATCCCGCGTGCAAAAGTGTCCGCGAAATGGGAGTCGGGCACGGCGGGTCCGGTGCTGGTGCTGAGGTCGGACAAGCCCGCTGTGTTCGTTACGGCGGGCACGGACGTGCCCGGCTATTTCTCGGACAATGCTGTGACGCTGCTGCCAGGCCGGGAGACTCGATTGAGCTTTACGCCGCGCTTCGGCGCGAAGGTAAACCAAAAAGCGCTGGCGTCGGGACTCACGGTCCGACACCTTAGAGACGCCTTCTAAGTCCGGATGCCGTGCAAGCCGACGTAGGAGGTGAACCGAAGCACTTTGCCATCGAGCAAACTCGTGGTGGTCGACATTTGAGAAGATTGACGGCAAGAAGTCCTCGGACCAAGCTGCCGATTGCAGTTCAACGCTTCGAAAGCGTCCGATGTCTCGCGAACCGACACCAAAATCTCGACCTGCTACGCTGAAGACCCTCGCGGAAGCACTAAATCTGTCGATCTCGACGGTCTCGCGTGCTCTCCAGGATGATGCCTCCGTGACGGCTCGTACGAGAGCCAGGGTTTTTGAAGCAGCAGAGCGCTTGGGCTATCGCCGCGATTTTCGCGGCGTCAATCTGCGCACCGGCAAGACCTTTACGCTTTGTGCAGTCCTCGGTGCACCACCCAGCCAGGAGTTTGGCGACCCGTCGGCTATGCATCTCATCCAAGGTCTAATAACCGGCGTCGAGGGCACCGACTTCAAGATCGTCATACGCCCGATTGAGACTGCCGAGCAGCGGTTCGACGCGGTTAAAGAGGCCGTCGCCAACGGGCGCTTTGACGGAATAGTGTTGGACCATACGGAGCCTCAGGATCATGCGGTTCTCTACCTGCTAGAGAAGAACATCAAGTTTGTGACCTTCGGCCGGACGGAGCTTTTCTCTGATCATCCGTATTTTGACATCGACAACGAGCACGCCGCTTACATCGCGACCAAATATCTGCTCGATCAGGGTCACACGCGCATTGCCATGATTGATCCACCCGGCAAGTTCCTGTTCTGCAGACAACGTATGCGGGGCTACCGGAATGCGTTGGAAAATGGCGGTGTCGACTTCGACGAGTCGCTCATCGCTGAGATCAGTATTGGTGCGCGTCGCGTGCGCGAGCGGGTTCTCCAGATGCTACCATCGAAGGCCCGTCCCACGGGCTTCGTCACCTCGAACGAAGTCGCAACACTCGGCGCCGTCAGCGCCGGCCGCACGTTACCGGGTCCAGAGTTCAAGAAACTGCAGTTTGTGAGCCGCGACGGGACCAACATGTTCGATTACTTTGAACCGCCCGTTTCGAGTTGCTATTATTCACTCCTTGATGTTGGCGAGTACCTCGCCGGAGCGCTCGTGAAGGCGGTGCAGGGTGTTCCTACCGCGGGTATCCAGACTGTGGAGCGCGTGACCTTCGTCGAGCGCCCACACCGGACCATCGGCGAAACGATCTGATGTTTGCGATTCCGCCATGCAAAAATGGCTTGCCTCCCAAAAATGCAAACGATTGCATTGACAGTTCCACCCGCCCGAAAATAAGGTTCCGATGTGCCGGGGAGAGGCACCCAGGAACTCTGGACCCTTAGGGAGGATCGATCATGAAATCCATCTTGGCGGCGGGCATCAGCCTTGCCGTGCTGAGCCTTGCTGTGCCTGCAATTGCGGCCATGCCGGACCCGGCCAATGTCAGTGGCAAGATCGTCTACTATACGCACTGGACCAACTACATCGACAATGGGGACTTCGACAAATGGGAAGCCGAGTTCAAGGCTATGTACCCTAAGGTCGAAGATGTTGAAGTCTTGGGTATCGCCACCTACGCCGAGACCATGGCGACCCGTCTCGCTACCGGCGACTACGGTGACGTGCTCGACACGCCCGCGACCGTTTCCAATGCGGAGCTGCCCGATTTCTTCCTGCCGATCACGGATCTGGATCTCGCCAAGGACTTCTACTTCGGTGACCGTTGGGCGGTGGATGGTGAAGTCTACGGACTCACCTTTGGCGTCAACGTCGAGGGTATGGTTTACAACAAGGAGGCCTTCAAGAAGGCCGGCATCGACAAGGTCCCGACGAAGTACTCCGAGCTCAAGGCCGACTACGAGAAGCTGAAAGCCGCGGGGTCCTATCCCATTGTCGTCAATATGGCGGATGGCTGGCCCCTCTCAATCTGGGACGGCGCCGCGGTTGCAATTTCAGGCAACCCCGATTTCTTCAACACGCTAGTCAACGACGACGCCCCTTTCTCGGCCGACAAGCCGTATGGAAAGTCGCTTGGCATTCTCAAGGATCTCGTGGCTTCCGGCTTAACCGAAGACGACCTTTCAACGGGCCATTGGCAGGACTCAAAGGGCTGGCTCGCCAGCGGAAAGGGCGCCACTTGGTTCCTCGGCAACTGGTCGATCAACCAGATCATCGCTGAGGGCGCTCAACTCGCCAACATTTCAAACTATGATCCGAACAATATCGGCTACTTCCCATTCCCTTACGATGAGAGCGGCGGGCCGTATAATGTCAATTCCGGCCCAGACTATGCAGTTTCGGTTTCGGTCAACACAAAGAATCCAGATCTTGCGAAAGCCTGGCTGGCGTTCTTGCTGACCAAGACATCGCTTAGCCAGCAAGCCGGCTTCATCCCGGGCTACAAGGGGCTCGAGCCAACATTGCCGCAGTTGGCAGAACTGGCTTCGTTCAACCCAGTCTATATTCAGCAGCAGAACCCATCCACGGCATACACGAATATTACCAATGCCACTGGGTTCACGGGCGGGGCCGGAACACGTGACCTTATGAACGCGGCCGACTACAACGCCGCCATCGCCGACCTCAACGCAAAATGGGCGGCCGCAGCCGCTCGCGAACGCTAGCAGTTTGCGGCGGGCATCCCGCAGGGTGTCCGCCGCTTGCCGCGGAAAAAACATGTCTCTCATCACTCCCTTGAGAACATCCGCGGCGCACGATGCCGGCGCTGCTGCCGGGAGGGCCGCGCCGGCATCTTCGCTAGAGAGGGGGGCATAAGGGTGACGCTCGACGCGCAGGCTCAGCGCAAGCTGACCATCTTCGTATTTCTCATCGTGCCGATCACGACTCTCGTCGTGCTCAATATTTATCCGATCCTGCAGCTTTTCTGGATCAGCCTCACCGACTTCAACTCCATCAACTGGCGTCGCGCCAAGTTCGTTGGCATTCGCAACTTTGTCGATCTCTTTACCTTCGACAAAGACCTGACACTGACGATGGTCAACAGCCTCTATTATCTGGCCGGCAGCATTATTCAACTAACGCTCGCGACCTGGTTCGCTGTGGTCCTCAATCAGCGTCTTCCTGGCTCGCGCCTTTTCCGCACCATCCTGTTTATCCCGTTCGTCTTGAACACGGTTGCCGCGGGACTGATCTTTCGCAATTTCCTTGAGCTAAACGGCGCGTTCAACGACATCCTACAGCTCTTCCTAGGGCCAGATTTCAAGGTCGCGTGGCTCGACTCCTCGAAAGGTTACTCCAACTTCTCGCTCGCCGCCGCCAGCGTCTGGCGCTATCTCGGCTTCAACCTCGTCGTGACCTTTGGAGCCCTGCAGGCTATCCCGCAGGACCAGTATGACGCGGCCAAGCTCGAGGGCGCCAACCAGTGGCAGCAGTTCTGGCGCATCACGTTCCCGTCCATCCGGCTCGTCCTCTTCCTGCAGTTCATGCTCTCGGTCGTAGGCTCGCTGGAGGTTTTCGAAGTGCCGCTGCTGATCACTCGAGGTGCCGGCGAGACGTCTACCTTCGCAATCAAAATGGTCGAGACTGGCTTTCAGAACAAGCGCGCTGGCACAGCGGCGGCGATGGCCGTCTTGATGCTTTGCATCGTCGTCGTGATCTTCATCGTGACACGCCTCATCAGCCAGCGCAGGGATCGCGAAAACACCGGAGGACTCATATGAGCCGCCGCCATCGCATGACACCACTCAAGGCCCTTTCACTTGCCTTTCAATATCTGACGCTGGTCGTCATCTCGATCATTGTCTTGTTGCCGTTGTGGAGCCTCATCGTCTCCTCGCTAAAGGCGCCACGCGAATACCTCGACACCAACCGGATCGTACCGCCCCAGAACTGGTTCAATATGTCGAACTATCTAGAGGCCATCTATCCCGAGCAAGCCAATGGAATTACCATCGGTGGCGCCTTCCTCAACACGGGCATAATCCTTGTATGCTCACTTGTGCTTCTGATCCTCTTTGGGTCGATGGCGGCCTTTACCATCAACCGCTTCAAGTTCCGCGGGCGCCTCCTGATTCTGGGGGCCTACGCCGCTCTGGTTGCCGTTCCCGGCATCCTTACCCCCGTCTCGACCTTTCAGGTGTTGAAGCTACTCTCGCTCACGAACTCCAAATGGGCGCTGGTCGTCCTCTATTCAGGCGCCGACATCGTCTCGCTGCTGATCTTCATCCAGTTCCTGCGCGGTATATCCACAGAGATCGACGATAGCGCCCGCATCGAGGGTGCCAACTACTTCCAGATCTTCTTCCGGCTTATTCTGCCCATGCTCACTCCGGCAATCGCGACGGTCGTGATCCTCAGGACCGTTGGAATCTACAATGATTTCGTACTGCCCTACATCTACGTGCCGCAGCCGCAGGAGGCGACGGTGTCGATGATGCTCTGGAACATGGCTGGGTATCAATCGGGCACTACACAGGCTGTTTTGCTGGCGGCCATCGTGCTGGTCATCCTGCCGACTGTCATCGGCTTCTTCTTCCTCCAGCGTTTTATCTATGCAGGCATTACGAGCGGCTCGGTTAAGGGATAATGGAATGTCGTTCCTGAAACTCGACAATGTCTCAAAATCCTTTGGCGCAGTAAAGGCGCTGAAGAATGTAAGCTTCGAGGCCGAGGCCGGATCTTTCGTCGTGCTGCTCGGGCCATCGGGTTGCGGAAAATCGACGCTGCTGCGTCTGATCACCGGCCTGACCGAGGATCACGAGGGCGAGATCTGGATCAATGATCGGCGTGTAACCGATCTCGACCCAAAGGACCGTCGTGTCGCCATGGTGTTCCAGTCCTACGCGCTTTATCCCCATCTCACCGTCGCCAAGAACATCAGCTTCGGTATGGAGATCAACCGCGTAGCACGTGCCGACCGCGATCGGAGGGTGCTGGAGGCCGCGAGGGCGCTCCAGCTGGAAGACCTTTTGCACCGATATCCAAGCCAGCTCTCGGGTGGCCAGCGCCAACGCGTGGCGATCGGTCGTTGCCTGGTCCGGGAGCCGGATCTCTTCCTGTTCGACGAACCTTTGTCCAATCTCGACGCTAAGTTGCGGCACGACACGCGCGTCGAGCTCAAGCATCTTCATCAGCGGCTTAAGGCCACCACCGTTTACGTCACCCACGACCAGCATGAGGCGATGACCCTCGCGAGCAAAGTCGTGTTGCTTAAGGATGGCGAGATTGTCCAGATTGCGTCTCCGACAGAGCTCTATGCACACCCCGTCAACCGATTTGCAGCGACCTTTATCGGGTCGCCCCAGATCAACCTGGTCAAAGGGGACCTCTCGGCGGAAGGGTGGTTCAATGGAGGGGGGCTCCACGTCGAGCTTCCCCGCTCTGTCTTTGCAGATGTGCCAAAACCAGGACGGGTGGAATTGGGACTTCGTTCTGAGGATGCCGACATCACCAATTCGAACAAGCACATGACCTTGAAGGTTGACTACGTCGAACCCACGGGGTCGGATCTTTTCGTGAACGGAATCGCGGCCGGTCAGGAGATCGTAGTGCGTGTCGATCGAACCACCGTGGTCGGGCCTGGCGACGAGGTGCCGATCCGCTGGGACCTCAATGCTGCTCTGGTCTTCGACGCGAGTTCAGGAGCTAGGCTCTAGCTAATGCTTCAGATCGCGGAGTTCATCAATCCCACGCCTTCCCCTGTGTGGAAGTTGGCGCGTCAGGCTGGCGTTGATCTAGCGGTTGGCGGACTCGCGCCCGACGACCTGCTGCAGGGCGAAGCACCTTGGGATTTGGCGCCGCTGACGCGCCTGAAGCAGCGCTACGAGGATGCCGGTTTCACCCTGCGCGTGATTGAATCGCGCCCGCCGCTCAACAACGCAAAGCGCGGCCTGCCCGGGGGCGACGAAGAGATCGCCACAGTCTGCACGCTGCTCGAGAACATGGGCAGGCTGGGAGTCCCCGTCTGGTGCTACGAATGGATGACGGACTTCAACTGGCTGCGCACGAACTTCAGCACGCCATCCCGCGGCGGCTCTGTCGTCACGTCCTTCGACATCAACGATGTGCCCGAGAACATCACCTCCAATCCACCGATCAGCGAAGAGGAACTCTGGGCCAGCCTCAAATACTTTCTGCGCAAGGTTCTACCCGTCGCCGAGAAGGCGGGCGTGATGCTGTCGATGCATCCCGACGACCCACCCTTGTCCCCCATCCGCGGCGTCGGCCGTATCATGCGCTCGATCGACAACTTCCGGCGGCTGATCGACCTCGTCCCGAGCCCGATGAACACCATCACGCTTTGCCAGGGCAATTTCACCTTAATGACGGATGACCTGCCCGCAGCAATCCGCAGCTTTGGCAAGAAGATCAGTTTCGTTCATTTCCGCGATGTGCGCGGGACGCCCTCGCACTTCGAGGAGACCTGGCACGACGCCGGCAAGACCGACATGCTCGCTTGCATGCGCGCCTATCGCGACATCGGCTTCGATGGCGTCCTTCGCCCCGATCACGTTCCGACCGTCGAAGGCGACAGCAACGCCAATGCTGGCTACTCGGCCTTTGGCCGCCTCTACGCCATCGGCTACATCCGCGGCCTTCGCGAAGCTGTCTTTGGCGACGAGGCTAAACCGTGAAGATTGCACTGACAGGGGGCAGCGGCGTCGTTGGTCGGGCCATCCTGCAGGAGGCTCATGCCCAAGGGCACACCGTCGTCAATATCGACAAGGTTGGGCCCGAGACCGTGCCCGCCGAAGGCTTGTCTGTTGCAGTCGATGTCACGGACTATGACGCGTTGCTCGATGCGATGGCCGGGTGCGATGCGCTCATCCACATGGCGGCAATTCCCAAGCCATTTCGCCAGCCAGATCATATCGTGCACAACAACAATGTGGTTGGAAGCTACAATGCCCTCCGTGCTGCAGCGGAGCACGGCATCAACCGTGTTTGCCAAGCCTCGAGCGTAAACGCCATCGGCCTTTCCTACAGTCGCGCACCTCATTTCGACTATTTTCCAATCGACGAGGCGCATCCGACTTATGCCGAGGACGCGTATTCCCTCTCGAAATGGATTTGCGAACAGCAGGCCGATGCCTTCGTGCGCTGCTATGAGGACATGCGCATTGCAACTCTTAGACTCCACTGGGTTGTGCCACACCGAATGATTGCCTATCGCGGCTCTGACGTATCTTCTGCAAGGAAGGACTTGTGGGGATATGTGAGTTCAGGGGCCGCCGCCAGGGCTGCGCTTCTGGGCTTGGAGCCAAACTTCCGCGGTCACGAAGTCTTCTATATTGTGGCCCCTGACACCAGCTCCGACACGCCTAGTCGCGATCTAGCGCAAGAGTTCTACCCGGAAGTGCCAATACGAGGCGATTTGCGCGACAATAGTGGCTTCTTCAATACGGGAAAAGCTGAACGCGTTCTCGGGTGGGTTCATCAAACGGAGGCTATTGACGCCTGAATGAGCGGGCACGAGAGCTGATTGCTAGATGCTCGGCTACGTCAGAGCGGGGAGCGATGATGCTACTGGCCCGGCGAGCCGATCATTTCTTGCTCCGCGCTTCTTATTTCTAAACCGACGATTCTGCTGCTGAGACAGGTATCCACTCGCTGGTGATCTCGCTCTTGAATATCGCGTCGAGCACCTTCATCTGCGCAATCGAGTCCGCGATGCCCCAATCGAGTGGCCTCTCGCCGAGGACGGCCAGGGCAAACGCTTCGGCTTGCTCCGTGTACTGGTCGACCGCCTGCAGAATCTCGCGCCGCGCTAGCGAGCCGTCGAACGGGGCACCGGTATCGATAAGGATCGCGGTCCGCTCATCCGCTGGCGCATTGAAGGGGATCATCACTTCGACGCGCCCCTTGGTCCCCAGAATCTCCATCTTCTGCTGACCCACGAGCTGCGTGCTGCACACGAAGCTCATCTGCCGCCCGCCGCCGAAATCGGCGATGACGCTCGCCACCCGGTCGGTCCTGAAAGTTGGATCGCGGTCGACCAGCGCCACAACACGCTTCGGCTCCGCCTCGAAGATGTAGCGCGAGGTGACCACGGGATAGCAACCAATATCCATGATCCCGCCGCCGCCGATATCGGCCATGTTGCGCACATTGTTCGGATCGACATTGAAATAGGAGAAGACGCCGCGGATGGCGCGGACCTCACCTATTTCTCCTGATCGCACAATCTCGCGGACCCGCTTCCATTGCGGATGGTGCCGCACCATGAACGCCTCATGGACCACAATGCCCTTAGGGACCTCGTTGAGGCGAGCGGCATCCGCGGCATCCATTCCGATCGGCTTTTCGCAGAGCACATGCTTGCCCGCTTTAGCGGCAGCAAGCGTAATCGGCACATGCAAATGGTTGGGCAGCGGATTGTAGATCGCGTCAACACCTGCGTCGGTGAACAGATCCTCATAGCGTCCATAGGCGCGCGCGGAAGTGAGGCCGAGGTCAGTCAGCGCCTGCTGGGCGCGCGGCAAGTCGCGCGAGGCGAGCGCAACGACCTCGGAATGTTCCGACTTCATGATACCGGGGATAACCTTCGCTACCCCGATATTGGCCGTCGAGACGATCCCCCATCTGACCTTTTTCATTGTGCCGCGCTCTGATGATCCGGAAAGTCATCAAGCGCTCCGACCATATATTGGACCAGCTCAGCTGTGTCGGTCTCCGTGGTCTTCTTCTCTGCCACCTTGCGTCCGCGATGCATGACGACGATACGATCGGCGACTGCAAACACATCAGGCAAAGTGTGTGTGATGAGGATCACGGGAACTCCCTGGGCCCGCAGCTTGCCGATCAGCTCCAGCACCTTGTGCTGCTCAGGCACACCCAGATTGTTGGTCGGCTCGTCCATGATCATCAGCCTCGCTTTCCAGTGTATGGCCCGAGCGATGGCCACAGCTTGGCGCTGCCCGCCTGACAGGCTTTCGATCGGCTGGGTAAGACTAGGGAACTTTATGTCGAGCGACTCAAGGCTGACCTGCGCATCTTTCAGCATAGCCCTGTCGTCTAGCACCTTCATCAATCCGCCAAAGTAACGCCGCTTCACCTCCCGGCCGAGAAAGATGTTTGCGGGAACGTCAAGATTGTTGGCCAGCGCCAAATCCTGATAGATCGTCTCAATGCCTTCCCGTCGCGCGTCGATAGGGCGTCCGAAGCGCGCGACCTTGCCGTCGAAGCGGATTTCGCCCTCTTCGGCGAGATGCACACCCGAGACGCATTTAATGAGCGTTGATTTCCCGGCACCATTGTCGCCCAAGAGCGCCACGACTTCACCGGAATAGACATCCCAGTCGATCGCATTGACTGCTGTCAGTCCCCCGAAGCGCTTGGTGAGCCGACGTACGGAGAGAACCGGATCTGTCATTGGCTGCCTCCGGTGCGACTCTTGCCCACTATGAGATCACGGGATTGGTCGATCAGCACGGCAAGGATCACCACGACTCCCACAACGATATATTGCCAGAAGGCCTGAACGTTGAGCATGACCAAGCCGGTCGTGAGTACAGCAATGATCAGGGAGCCGATCAGCGTACCCACAATGCTGCCCGCCCCGCCGAACAGACTGACGCCGCCTATGATGACGGCCGCGATCGAGGACAGGAGCAGCGGATCCCCTACGACTGCTGAGCCAGCGGTATAGCGAAGCGTCGACAGGAATCCCGCGATTGCCGCCGTTGCCGACGACAGCACATAAAGCTTTATGATGTGGCGTTCGACGGGTATGCCGGTTCGGAGCGCCGCCTGCTGATTGCCGCCGATAGCATAGGTGTGGCGGCCAAACTGCGTGCGGCGTAGTACGAAGATCGCAATCGCGACGACGACTGCCGTAATCACCACCGGCCAGGGGAGTATTCGGTCGAGCTGACGCAGCATCTCGCCGCTTACATCTGGCTTACTGAGGAAGTAGAAGCCCCCGCCTTCGCCGCGCACGAAATAGAACAACGATTCATTGCCATAGTCCCGTATCCCCGGCGGCAAACCGATAACTGTCGTGTTCTCACTCATCAGGAAGGCTACACCGCGCACGATGAACGAGGTACCGAGAGTGACGATGAAGGCTGGAACCTTCAGCTTCGCGATAATTACGCCGTTGACGAAGCCGACCAGCATGCAACCGGCCACCGCCGCGACAAATCCCGACGCCGCGGCAAGCGGCAGCGGCAGGCCAAGATTGAAGGTTCCGCGAATGGCTAGCGCCGCCAGCACAGAGCCGAGGCTCATCACCCAACCGACGCTGAGATCGATGCCGGCCGAGATGATTACGAAGGTCTGCCCAAGCCCGAGCAACAGCACAGGCGTGATGGCCACCAGGATGTTCTGCGAATTGCGCAGCGTGAAGAATGTGGCACCGCCGAACATCGGAACGCTAACGATAAAGAAGAGGATCAGCAGGCCCAGAAAGACCCAGGGCCAGAAGCGACTGGCGGCGATGATCAGACGCTTGGTCGTTGAAATGGAGTCTGCCGCTAACGGGGCGGCACTCGCACGAGGGGTGGCCAAGAGAACTTCCTGCGGTCGGGATCCAATCGGGAAGCGCCGGCGAAGCGCTTCCCGCACTATTTGTACTGAACTGAGAAACTCACCTACTGGTAGATGAATTTCGAGAAGTTAGGATCGTCTACGTTGGTGGCATCGATAATGGCGAAGCCGGTCTTGAGACGCTTGGGCAGGCTCGTGACGCCAGCGTGGTCGGCCACCGCAAAGGCAACAGCCAGATAGCCCATGTCGAAGGGCTTCTGCGCCAGTGCCATGGAGACCTGGCCCAGCCGCATCATCTCTATAGCGTCCTTGGTAGCGTCGTAGGCCACCACTTGGACATGTCCTCCCAGGCCGGCATTGACGACCGCGTTGCCCGCGCCTTGGGCGCTGAACACATTGGAGCCGAACACACCGGCAAGATCTGGGTTTTGTTCGATGACTGCCGCAGTCTGTTGCGTTGCCTTGTTGAGGTCGTCGTCATTGTAGTCCGGCCCGATGACGATGATATCCGGGTGCTTGGCCATCTCTTCCTTGAAGCCCTTCACGCGGAGTTCGACCGAAGCGATGTTGGGGGTGACCGAATTGATGTAGACCTTACCTTTGTTGCCGATGGCCTTCGCTAGGCCCTGTGCGGCGAATGCCCCGCCGGCCTCGTTGTCCGAGCCGATATAGGTCATCGGAAACGTCACCGGACCTTCGGCATAGTCGCCATCTCCGAGGAAGGTGTCGACGCCGACGATCTTCACGCCGGCCTCCGAAGCTGCCTGGAGCGGAGCAATCATCTGCTGGCTGTCGACGGCTGCGGTGATGATGTAGTCCAGGTCGCCGCGTGCAACCAACGCGTCGAGTAGTGGGGTCTGTGCCTCGACGCCCCAAGTCGGCGGAATCTGCGTCACGATCTCGACGCCGAAATCCTTGGCCGCGGCTTCCACGCCCTTCTGCATGACCTGGTAGAAGGGATCCACCACACCCGGCAGGAATCCGATCTTGATGTCGACGGCCTGTGCGGCTTGCGGCGCAAACGTACTCAGCATGCCCGCCGCGGCGAGCGCTATCACTGACTTCTTCATGGTGGGCCTCCCTGCCCTGGTTAACCGGTCTCCGACGCGGCCGGGTTGATCTTCTCGCCAGCCGACCGGCCCTAACTGGTCATCTTGCCGGACAACTGGTATACCACAGTACCACTATATTGGTGTGAGCCGATATGCAAGTCGGCTGGAAGGACTTGGAAGTGTCGGGCACTGCTGGTTCTGCGGCGGTTGCCGCTCACGGAGCGGAAGAGTGACAATCGTTTTTGATAGGCAGCAAAGCGTCCCTCGCCAAGTTTACGGGCTGCTTCTCGAGAAAATTCAGACCGCCGAGCTGAAGCCGGGCGAATCCATCAACGAGCGCCGCCTAGTCGAATGGCTGGGCGTCTCGCGCACACCGATCCGTGAGGCAATCAGACGTCTCGCGGGTGATGGACTGATAGATATCACGCCGCACGTCGGCACAACGGTAACCCTAGTCGATCCTCGCCGGGTCTATGAATTTTGCATCATTCGGATCAGTCTGGAATGCAGTGCAATTGAGGAGTCGGTCAAACATTTCACGCCTAAAGACGGTCAGGAACTCGACCGCTTGATCGCGGAACAGGACGACACGATTGACTCAGGCGATATGGCTAGGAATATCGCGATCGACAGCGCCTTTCACCGTCATATCCTCGGCCTCTCTGGCTTTGCCACAATCCAAGACATCATGAATCGCGTAATGGGCGAGATCGTTCGGGCGCGGCATCTCTCGGTCAAGTTGCCGGGCCGGCTGCGCGAGCCCATCGAGGAACACCGTGCCATCGTGGCCGCGCTTCGCACGGGCGACCCCAACCTCAGCGCAGCAGCGATGCGAAAGCACCTTGAACTGTCGATTTCATCAATAATGCGAGTGATGGAGACTAAGCCGGAGTACTTAAGCGTCTAGATCTTAGGGATCGCACCACTCGTCTGTCCGCCTGTCTGTCCTCGGGCTGGTGGATTCGGACTTGCGCAGGAACAGCCTTCTTGGTCCTGTCTCCCTCTCCGCCACTTCCGCCATTGTCGGACTGCCCTGAAATGCTGCTAACCCTGCGTAGCAGCGACACTATTGCTTAGGGCTGTCAGGGGTTTGGCGGAGCATCAAACCCCACTCGGGGAACCGTAGCAGCATAAGTGCCCAGTCCCTGCCGGACACACGATTTCCTCAACCGTCTGTCCACTCGTCTGTCCGAAACTGGGGCTGACTGGACTGTGTTCGCCAGGGAAGCGATGCGTCCGGTCGCAATAGTTGCCCAGGACCTGACGCCCTTATGCCCAAACGTGCCCTGACCGCTGCACAAGTGGCTGCCCTGACGGACTATGACGTCCATTGGGTGGCGCCGTCCCTTTACCTTCAGATCCGCCCGCAGGGAACACGAAGCTGGCTGTTCCGATACAGCCGCAATGGCAAGAACCAGTGGATGGGGCTGGGTTCGGTTCGGAACAAGAGCCTTAGTGAGGCACGGGACGAAGCGGCCCCGTTGGGCGTCAAGGTGCGCAAGGGCGGCGATCCTATGGCTGAGCGGGAGGAAGCCCAGGAAAAGGCAAAGCCCCGCACAAAGGCCAACGTGCCGAGTTTTGCAGAATGTGCCGACCAGTACATGGAATCCCACCGAGCGGGCTGGAAGAACGAGAAGCACATCGCCCAGTGGGAAAGCACCCTCAAAACCTATTGCGGTCCAGTCATCGGCAAGAAGCCGGTCGACACCATCACCATCGAGGATGTGCTCGAGGTCCTAAAACCGCTCTGGACCACCAAACCGGAGACAGCCAGCCGGCTTCGGGGCCGGATCGAGAAGGTCCTGGGCTGGGCCACGGCGATGAAGTTCCGGACTGGAGACAACCCGGCCGCCTGGACCGGTGCCTTAAGCCATCTCCTGCCGGCGATCTCGAGGGTGCAGACGATTGAGCACCACAAGGCCGTGCCTTATGCCGAACTCCCCAAGGTCATGAAGGAGCTGAGGCAGAACGAGAGCATCAGCTCCAAAGCACTGCAGTTCACGATCCTCACCGCGGCCCGCACGGGTGAAACCACTGGGGCCCTCTGGGACGAGTTCGACCTCGCTGCAAAGCTCTGGATCATTCCTGCCGCTCGGATGAAGGCCAACCGCGAACATCGCGTTCCGCTCAGCAAGCGGCGGGCGCTGATGGGAGCGTGGGCCGACTTGTGCTTTGGGTAGCGTCCGCTTCAGAGGAGGCGGTGTCGGCAAGTCGCGTTGCCCGGATTATTCGCGGCGTCTCAGCCTTAGTACTGCCCGCTTGCGCTTCGAATAGAGCAAGAACACAATAGGGCGTGGCCCATCAGCCGCCCGCCCCCAAGCCGGTCTCACCCGCCTCAGCGGCAAATGCTGGCGCTCATTTTGAAGCGCCCGTAGGCGCGTACTATTTCCTGGCGATGCTCGCGGTCGGCGAGCCGCGAGGGCTGCCCGGAACCACCATCAGTACGGTCGCGCTGCAACAGCGATGTCGGGCCATCCGCTGGACGATGTGGTTGTCCACGCCGTCGACGGGAGTGGCTCTTCGGCGACGCTGGAAATCCAGGCCAAGCGGTCGATGTCGTTCACGGCGTCTGACACTGAATTCGCGGATGTGGTTTCACAAATGTGGGCGGCCTCGCAAAAGCCGGAGTTCAGCTCAACTCGGTACGAATTGGCGGTTGCGATCTCGCGCACCACCACCCGCGTTGAAGAAGCCATCCAAGACGTTATGCACTGGGCGCGGGTTCACGACAACGCCGCAAGTTTCCACGCCGACGTCAAACGCAAGGGGTTCGCTTCGCAACCCATGCGGGATTTCGTAGCCGTGTTCCGTGCGGCGGGTCCGAGGACGATGAGACCGTCTGGGAGCCGCTGCGGCGGTTCCAGATTCTGGTCTTCGACTTTGAGGCCGAGGGGCTCTACCTACGAGCACTACGCGCGCGCTGCCGCATCGTGCTCGCGCCCGGTCAGGCCAACCGCGCCGGTGAACTGTGGACTACTTTGAACGTTGAGGCTGGCGAAGTAGCGCGGGCGGTTGGGACGCTATCGCGTCAACAGCTGGTTTGGTCGTGCCGGATTTGTCATTGGGGCTAAATGGTGGCACCCTCAAAGCCCCAGGTTGCTAAGCAACTCGTTCTG
This sequence comes from Devosia sp., assembly GCA_035549855.1. Taxonomy (GTDB): domain Bacteria; phylum Pseudomonadota; class Alphaproteobacteria; order Rhizobiales; family Devosiaceae; genus Devosia_A. Next base: position 88,231 of record DASZPY010000028.1, read on the forward strand.
CTATTGGAGAGCAGTGGTACATTCGCGGATTTGCCCAGAGTTGGAGGCTTTGCGTTCCGCTCATTGCTATTTGCCGCCGGCACTCGAGGTGGCGGAGTGAATTAGGCTATTGCGTCGCACCCGCAAAGCCGCGGAACGGCGCCGATGTCGAGTGACTTGCCATTACCTCTCGGTTCTGCCGCAAAGGCCCAGAACACCGTGAATGCCAAGTGACAGCTGCTTAACTCCGCGGTGTGCGCGGCACCACGACCATCTGCAGCGTGCGAGTCAAAGCTTGCGGCCTACAGTGGCCCTGATGTGCACGAAAATCCAGCGGCCCAAATTGAACGCTGCTGATCCTCCTCGGCGCTAACGGTCAGCCTTCCGGCATGGTGTCCGGGATCGTTCTGGGAGGAATGAATGACCATGTTGCGCTTGGCTGGCGCTCCGCGCCGGCTCATTCGACTTGCTGCCTTCGCGCTGGCTGCCAGCGGTGCCCCTGCCTTCGCCGACGAGATCTGGACCGGGAGCTGGGGCGCGGCCCAGCAGGGGCCATGGGCGACGCCCGCCGCAATTTCTACCGTGATAGCGCCCGGCGAATTCCAGGCCAATGAATATTTCACGCAGCCCGACGCGGTGATCGAGGCGCTGCCGGACAGCGTCGCCAAGGACCAGAGCTTCCGCATGGTGCTCAGGCCAGACCTCTGGGGCGACACTTTCCGCTTCCGCTTCTCCAATGTCTTCGGCAGCGGCTCGATCACCCTCGGCGCGGCTTCAGTGGGCCTGCAGGAATATTCCGCCAATCTCGTCGCCGGCACCAGCACCACGATCACCTTCGGTGGCAAGCCGGGCGTCAGGATTGCCGCGGGCGAGCGGGTGTTTTCCGATCCGGTCAAGCTCAGCTTCGTCAGCGACGCGACCGCATCGCTGCTGGCGGGACGAAATCTCGCGGTGAGCTTTGCGATCAGCGGCGAAGCGGCGGCGCTCAGCCATCATGGCAGCGCCTATACGACGTCGTTTATCGGCGCGCCCGGCAGTGGCGACCATACCGCCGATGTGTCCGGGGCGGCCTTCCCCTACACCACAGCATCGTGGTTCCTGCTCGATGGGGCCGATGTGATGACGGAGGCTTCGGTTCCCGTGGTCGTCACTGTCGGCGACTCCATCACCGATGGGACGCTCGGGACCAACAACATCAATGACCGCTGGCCCGACGTGCTGTCCTACCGGCTCCACGCCGCGCTCGGGGACAAGGTGAGCGTCGTCAACGAAGCGATCAACGCCAATGCGCTGGCGGTCGACATGGTCGGCCCGGCGGGGGTCAAGCGGCTCGAACGCGACGTGCTCGGCGTCTCGGGCGTCAAGACGGTCGTCTTGCTCGAAGGCATCAACGACATCGGCGCGATGGGGGTCGCGCCCGACGCGCTGATCCAGGGCTACAAGGACTTCGCAGCGGCCTTGCACAAGGCCGGTATCCGCGTGGTTGCCGGCACGCTGACGCCGGCGCTGTACCCGGGCGATTACGCGCTTTCGGCCCTGGGCAGCCAGTATGGCGCGGCCTATGGCAGCCCGGCTACGGACGCGGCGCGCAGGACCGTCAACGACTTCATCCGCAGCACGGACATCTTCGACGCGGTGATCGATTTCGAGGCCGCGATCATCGATCCCACCACTGGGGCGATGCAGGATCAGTTCGCGCCCAATTCGATGGGCGGCCCAGGCGATTATCTGCATCCCAATCATGCGGGCTATCTCGCCATGGGCGAGGCGATCGACCTCACCGCAGTGCTGCCGCCCGCCTGAAACTCTCCTCCTGACGTACCTCGGCGGGGCGCTCTTCGGAGCGCCCCTTTGTTCGCGCACGTGGTGGCGACAACGATGTCGAGTGCCATCGGAGGCGGCCACCTCTACTGTGCAAGAAATACGAGATTGCCATTACGAGAACGCCTGCAGCTCACCGCATGTGGCGAAACGGCCCGGCGGATACTCTCCAAACGAGCCGGTTCCGCGCACCCTGAGTCCCGTCGCTGTGACCGGGCTCGGCAGTCCGACCACGAAAGTCTGGCCCGGCTTTAGCCCGCCATCGTGCTCGGCGTCCGTCTCTGGATATCCCTCGATTCTTGCGATGGTTCGCCACTCCGCCGATGACGTCTCTCGTATCTGTATCTCGGGCTTGCTTTGGCTCGCATCGAACCACCCCCCGTGGATGAGGGAGCGGCCGTGGGTGAATTCTACTCGAGAGAATGTGACCGGCGCCGCAGCCTCGAGCGCGAACCAGGATTGCTCATAGTTTTTGTCTGTCGCGGCGAATGTGAACCTGTCGTAGTCACTGGCGGAGCCTCTTGCGAGGTCACCTGAGCTGAGGCGTTCGACCGCTCCATGGAAAACCGAAAGGCGGGGAGCGGTTGGCTCGCGATCGATCCAGACTTTGTAGTCGTGTGATCGCGGCCCGATTTCCGCGAAAGAGGAGATGCGGACGGCCCGCCGGCCCGCCGGTCCCAGCGGATTTAGGACGCTCCAGCTGTTCTCGGCATGCGGGGTCGAGAAGTCGAGCGGTGCCCCTCGCGGATCGATTGAGTCAAATGTGGAAGGGGCCTTGTCTTCGGATTGATAAGCAAGCACCAGAGGGCCCCAGCTCATTGCCACGCGACCGGCATTCCACGCGGTCCCCTCGATCTTCCTCTGCCCGATATCGAAGCGGATCGTCAGCGTTTCGCCACTGCGGAATATGCGAGGAGCGATCCGCACCCATCCGCCTTCGTCCACCGCATCGGTACCCATGACACGGAAGCCGGCGGCCCAACGGGGTTTGCGCAGCCGCAGGCCGAACTTCGCCTCAGCCATCATCGTGAACGTGACCTTTGCGTCGCCGCGATAGGGCACGATGGTATCGATGGACACGGTCACATCCTGTCCTCCCAGACGGACGACGGCCCGGGCGCTCTGGTACTGAGCGACGATGAGTTCCGATGCTGCTCGGTCGGTCCAGAGGATTGATCCGGGCACAAGTGCCATGCCGCGCGGTCCGCTTGAGATGCAGCAGGTGATGCCGGAGCCGTAGTTCCGGTAGCCATGCAGCGGGACGTAGTAGCACCATGCCGAGCCGTCCCTCAGCTGAGCTCCGGGGAGTTGATTGAAGGTCGTGCGCTCGACCTCTTCGGCGAAGCGCGTCTCACCCGTCAGCCCGAGCAGAGCGAGGGTGAGTTGAAGCCACGTCACGGTGACGCAGGTCTCGCCCATATTGACCGAGGTCGAGTCGGGCAGCTCATTCTGGTTATGGAAGTGCTCGCCGAAGCTCGCGGTTCCCGTGATATACAAATGGTGCGCGACGACGTCGTCCCAGGCCCGGATCGCCGCCGCCAAATGGGCGTCGTTGCCCAACACGCGCGCAAACTCCACCAAACCCAGAATGTTCGACAGCATCTCATAGGCTTTGCCGTTGCCTACTTCGGAGACGCGTCCGGTCTCGAGCAATGTCGAGAGCACGCGTGGTCCGCCCTGCTCATCCCATGTGACGAGTATCTCTTCGGCGAAGGCGAAATATCGCCGCTCCGCGGTGTGGCGGTAGAGCAGAACCATGGGCTCGAGGATGCTGGTTGCGGCCATACCCATATGCGTGCCCGCGCCGAGAAGAGCCTTCCGGCCGCTCGGCCCGGAGAAGGTGGAGACGATCAGGTCCGCAGCTCTTCGTGCGCAGCGAAGCGCCTCGTCCGCTCCCGTTGCCCGATAGTAGGCCAGCAGCCCGATGATGCAGTATTTGTGACTCCAGACGTCCCAGTCGGCCTCGGGATAAGCCCCAAAACGCTTCTCCACCGCGTAGGTGCCGAGATACCCGTTGGGCTCCTGGGTGGCGATGAGGGCCGAGGCGGCATAGTCGAGCCGCGCGCGCAGCTTTGCGTCGCCAGTGTTGGTCCAGGTGATCGAGGCGGCATGGAGCCACTTGCCGATATGCTCACCGATCCAGGGATGCTCACCGGGCCGATTGCGAAAGCCGGCAAGGCGGGCTTCTAGATCGACATCGTTCAGCCGCTTCAGATTCCCCGCCACCCGTTCGCCGAGGTAGGAGCCGGGATCGATGAGCGTGGTTTCGATGGCCGTCAGATCGTCAGGACGTGCCGCGGGGACCAGCCAATCGAGTGGCAGCCTCTGTGCGTGCTTCAAGGGTCTATTCCGTTTACAAATCGATTTGTATCAGGATACGGTTGAGGCTCGTCGCCTGTCAATAAAGAGCCGAGCATCGCGAGGACGTGCGAGCAAGCTCGCAGATTCGCCGAGGAAACGCGTGTGAATGACGAGCAGCTGACAGCGATCGAGCGTCTTTGCGATGAAGCTTCAGGTGGCAGGGTGGACCATCATCTCCTGGAGCGCGCGCTTGGACATCCTTCTCCGCAAAGTCTGGCCGAGGGACGTGTCGCGGCGTGGAAAGATCGCGCTGTCGTTGCGGTGACCTCGGAAAAGCAACCGTGCTTCGTACTCGACGACAATCAATCGGAACCGCTGCGAAGGGTGCCGGGCACGCCCGCCTGGTACCGCGAATTTCTTGTGACGCAGGGCCTCACCCATCGCATCAGGCTGTTCCTCGGCGACGATCTGCTCACCGATACAGACGTCGCCGGATACGGTCCCCTGAGCCATCCCTTGCCCAGCGTGTCTGTGGGGAAAGAGCTCGGTCCGTTTTCACTCCGCAGCCGCGTCTATGTCGACGCGGATATTTGCTATCGGCTCCGCATCAGCGCCGGCGTTGCGGCCGATGTGCCGGCGCCCATGATGATCTGGTTCGATGGCGACTACTTTTCCGGCGGTCTCGACATGCTCGCCTACCGCCTCGGTGTGGTGACCGACAATCTGGTGCATCTGGGACGCATCCCTCCGTTGGTGCATGTGCTGATCGACCCGGCACAGGGACGTCGCAGCGAACAATATGACGCCGTATCATCGCGGCTGGGCGATCATGTGTTCGGCGAGATCATCCCCGATGCGGAACGCCATGTCCGGCTTCGGCGCGACGGCTACTCTGTCGCTGCAGGCGGAGAGTCTTCGGGCGCTGCCGCGTCATTCGGACTCGCTTGGTTCCACAATGACTCGGTCACACGCGTCCATTCGGGCATCGGCAGCTTCACCGGACTCGAGGGTGCCGATCTGCCGGAACCGAGGGGAGCGTTCATCTATTCGCACCTGGTTCGGCGCGAGCGCCGGAACATCCGGATCTGGATGTCCGACGGCAGCCGCGACCTCAACGCCGGCGGCGACGATTCTGCCTTCGCGAAAGCTGGAAGCTGGCCGCTGGCAAATGTCACGCTGGCGGACTCGCTCGGGCGTAGCGGCTACGACGTAGCCTTCCGCTTTGGCTCCGCGGGTCACAATGGGGCGCAGGGCGCCCTCGATCTCCCCGAATCTCTGACCTGGCTGTGGCGCGACTATGATCCGCGACTGACCTCGGCCATCTTCGCCGGTGCTGTAACCGGTTTCCAAATCAAACTGCGTGAGGGCACGACGTGAACGCGGGGGCTCGGGCTGCGGCCGCGGCCCTGTTTGCGATTAGTTCAGCAGCAATGGGCGGCGATTCTGGACCACGAGAGCAAATGACCACACCTACTTTCAGTACACCGATGGCCCCGTTCGGCGCCAATCCAAGCGGCATCGGAAACCCCTTCACCGAGCATCACGGTATGATGTGGGAGTATGTGCGCGACCCCGAGGGGTTCGACGGCTACGCGTACGATGCGACAAGTTTCGCTTCGATCACCGCCAAGTTGCGCGAGGGCTGGTACAATGATCGCGGTATCCACCATCTCGCCATCTACGGACCGTGGAAATCGACGCGCGCCTTTCTCGGGCTGCCGCCACTCGACTATTTCGCGGGACAGGTGGGATCCGGCTCGATCGAAGATTTTGCCGCGATGGCGGCGGCTGCTGCGGAGCGCGGCATCACGATTATCATCTATATCGAGCTGATCTACATCGACCCGGCCAATCCGCTCTTCGTGAAGGCGGCGGCTGACCGCGAAAAGGGGGTCGACAGCACCGAGAGCCGCCTCTTTCGCTGGGATGATCGCGAGGGGCCACAAGACTCGTGCCCTCCCGATGCGGGACTGCCCAAGGCTCTGAGCTGGACGCGGCACCCTTCGATCGCGGGTGGCCGCTGTTACGCTCAGGCGTGGGGTGAACTGGGAGGAACGCTGCCGATCGGTTATCCCGCCTTCGACTTCGAGCGCCCCGAGGCGATGGAATACGCGCAGCGGGTGATGCGCTTCTGGATGGACCTCGGTGTCCAGGGCTTCGTCTTCGATGCGCCGCACACCTATCTCGGCATGCAGGGCGATAATGAGTGGCGCCAGCGGGTCCTTCAGATCGAGACCGCGTTGAACCACGTCTATCCGGATGGCCGGACCCGGCCGCAATTCCTCGAAGCTGAGGGAGAGGGCGGCACCATCCGCAGCGCCGCCTATTCCGACCGGATCGGCTACAACGCGCTGTCCGTCGATCTGGGTGGAGACGTCTCGACCCTGCCATCGCGCGCCGCAGGCCCGGACGCGTCCATCACCATCGACGAGCTCGACGCACACTACCGGGCCTGGGTCGATCCTCGCCGCCTTGCCGGACGTGGCTCGACGGGTGGTGTCGTCTTCGCCGATGGGATGAGCCCCGAGTTGCGCGCGCTAGACCTTGCGGTGCAGACCGGCGGCGTCGGACTCATGGTCCCGCTGCACGAGCAAACGCTGCAGGCCCGGCTGGATGCGCGATCGCGAGAGCTGACATTCGACGTGCTCCGCCTCGTGGCAAAGTCGTCCGCACTCGCACCGGGCGCCTCGCGACAGCGGCTGCCCTCCGACCAGCCCCAGAGCTATGCCGTGCTTCGCACCAGCATGGACGGGACCCGGTCTGCGCTGGGAGTTTTCAACTTCGCGGCCGAGCCGCGCATCGTGAGCGTGGACCTCGCGTCGTTCCCAGGGCTAGACGGGACCCCACGAGACCTCGCAACGGGCAACGCGATCGCCGTTGTTGAGTCACACGTCACGATCGACTTACCGGCCTATGGCTACGCCTTCCTCGAATTGCCGGTGGTCGAAGCGCCGGCATGGCGGATAGTCACCGCCAATGAAGCAGGCTGGACGGTCGGAGGTGGATGGACGCTGGTCGATGACCCATCGACCTTCGCCGGCAGCCGGATCGGAGGCAATCGTGCCGGAGCCTTCGCTGAATTCACCTTCACCGGTACGGCGGTGGAGGGCTGGGGCCGGCTTGCCCCGCGCGGCGGCGATCGCGTGCAGATCTCCATCGATGGAAAGGTCGTCGGCACGCATAGCCAACGCGGAACAGCTCCGCTGGGAGTGCCCAGCGCATTCACCGGCAACCGGCTGTTCGCAGTCGAAGGACTATCGGCGGGACCTCATGCGATCCAAATCGAACAACTCAACGGCCCTGCCGGAAGAAACTCGGACGGCACCGGGCTCGAATATCTCCGCGTGCTCCCCTGATCCTCACCCCTTGAGGCCAACCGACGCGATACCGCCCACCAGTTTGTCCTGTGCAAAGAAGTACAGGATGATCGGTGGGATCATCATCACCAGATTTGCCGCCATCAGAATGTTCAGTTGCGGGTTCTGGCGCGACATCATGTTGGAGAGACCGATCGCGAGGGTGAAGTCCTCGGTGTGCAGTAGATAGATCAACGGCCCGAGAAGATCGTTCCACGAATTGAGGAACACGAAGACCACGCAGACCGCAAGCACCGGCCGGATCATCGGCAGCACGATGTACCAGAACACCTGGAACCGGTTGCAGCCGTCGATGGTCGCCGCGAGCTCCAACTCCATCGGTATCGTGCGGATATACTGCCGGATCAGGAAGATGAAGAAGGCATTGCCGAAGAACGACGGAACGACGAGCGGCAGGATCGTACCGTACCAGCCGAGTCGGTGGAATAGCAGGAACTGCGGGATGAGGAGCACGTGCCACGGGATCAGCAGCGTCACGATCAGAACCCCGAAGAGGAACTCCCGCCCCTTGAATCGGAGGCGCGCAAAGGCATAGCCGACCAGCGAACACGAAATCACCGTCCCGACGATATTGATAGCGACGATCACCAGCGTATTAATCGTGTACCGCCAGAACGGTCGTGACGGGTCGAGAAGCGCACGTGCGAAGTTCTCCCAGTGCCAGTGCTCGGTCGGTATCCACTCCGTCGGCTTGGTGAAGACCGGTGCCATATCGGGCTTCAGCGCGACCGTGATCATCCATCCCAGCGGAAGCAGGATGGTGAAGCTCAGCGCCATGAGGACGAGATAGGCGAAGGAGGTTCTGGCCAGGCGGAGAGGGCCAACGGCATTGTTGGTCATGAGCCGCCTTCCGACTCGTCGAAGACCCATCGATTCGAGGTCTTGAAGATCACGATGATGATGGCTGCGGCAAAGATCATGAAGACCCATGCCAGGGCGGATGCATAGCCAAAGCGCGCGCTGCGGAACGCCTCATTCCACATGTAGAGCAGGTAGAACGACAGGGCGCCTCCGCTGCCGCCGCGGCTGCCCCCGAGGATGTAGGCGATGTCGAACACCTGGAAGGCGCCGATCACCCCATTGAGAAGCGTGAACAGCAATGTCGGCGTGAGGAGCGGCAGCGTGATGCTGAAGAAGCTCCGGACAGGACCGGCGCCATCGATACGGGCCGCCTCATAGAGCTGCTCCGGAACGTTCTGTAGCCCGGCGAGATAGATGATCGCTCCGGCTCCGGTGCCCCAGAGCCCGATGAGGACGATCGCCGGCACCGCCCAATGCGGGCTCGACAGCCAGCCAGGCGGGTCCGTGACACCGAGCGTTCGCAGCAGCGTGTTGACCGCCCCGTCGCCGCGCAGCAACTGCGCCCAGAGCACCGCGACAGCAACCCCGCTCAGCACCGCCGGCAGGAAGAGGATGGTGCGGAAGATGTACATGCCGCGAAGCCGCATGTTCAGCAGCAGGGCCAGCCCGAGCCCGGCAAGCTGGAACAGCGGGACCCCGATCAGCACATATTTCAACGTCACCGAGACCGAGTTCATGAAGTCCCGGTTCTTGAACATGTCGGTGTAGTTGCCGAAGCCGACAAAAACCGGCGGATTGGAGAGATTCCATCGCGTGAAGCTCAGGCCAATCGAGACGATGATCGGCCCGACCGTGAAGAACAGCGTGCCCAGAAGCCAGGGGCTGGCAAAGAGCCAGCCCGCACGCGCCTCCCGGCGCCGGGCAGGAGAGAGGGTCCCCCGCCCGGTAGAGAATAGGCTCATTGAATCTCGTTCCAGGTCTGCCATTCGCGGTCGAGCTTTTCCTGCATCACGACCGCCTGCTCTTTCAATGCGCCTTCAGCGGTAAGCTCGCCACTTGTGATCTGTGGCCCGACGCTGTCGATGGGGGCCGTCACCTCCCAGAAGCCCGGCACGAAGAGCCCGGGGGCCGAGCGGAGCGATAGCACTTCGCCGACTTCCTTCCGGCCCTCGTCGTCCTTGGCCCACTGGGGCAGCCGGCGGGAATCGAGCGGCGGCTTGTCCGAGACTGTGACGCGTAGCTCGTTGCCCACCGTCGCGATGAAGGCGACAAGAGCCCGGGCTGTCGCCGCGTTCTTCGAATCCGAGAAGGCACCGTATTTGTCGGTGCCGACGAAGACGAAGGGCGCGTCTCCAGCTTTTTCGACGGGCGGTGGCGCGACGCCCCAGTGGTAGCCCGCCGTCGCCATGCTGGCGGCTGCATACTCCGTGTCGGTGATGGCCATGGCCACACTTCCAGCGGCGAGGAGATCGGCCGGGAGGATGAACTCGCCCTCCGACGCGACGGGCGAGATGCCATCCTTGGCGAGGTCCGCCAGCGCCTGATACATGTGTACGGTCGATGCATCATCGACATAGCCAGCGATCTTGGTGCCGTCGTCATTGAAGTGGGTGTGTCGATCGGCCCAGGTGAAGACAGGGCCTGCGGTCTGTCCCCAGACGCCATCAAGTGCAGCCGAAAGCTTGCGCGCCGCCGCGGCATACTCATCGATTGTCCACGGCGTGTCGGTTGACGGGTAAGCAACTCCCGCCTTGTCGAACAGATCCTTGTTATAGATCAGCATTACAGAGCCGGTCAGAGATCCCAGACAGTAGAGGTGCCCCTCATAGAGGCACTCGCTCAGGGCGACCTGGTTCATGACGCTCGTGTCGATCCCATATTGGGCGATTGTCTCTTCGAGCGGGATCACATCGCCTGCCTTGATCCACCGCGACTCGTAGATGAACGATACGTCCGGGGGCTGCTGAGCAAGCAACGCGGTGTCGATCTTGGCGACGAACCCGTCCTCGGGAAGCTCGGTCAATTCGACTGTCGTCCCGGGGTACTTTGCCTCGAACTGCTCCTTGATCGCCGGCATAAAGGCGGCGTCCGGGTCTTCGAGGTACCACAGCGACACCGTCCCGCTGATGGCATCCTGAGCGGTTGCGACCGTCGCCGCGCAGCTCGCGACGGCTGCCGCCGCTGCGAATATCAGCGCGCGTCTCCTCATTTTCATCATTTGCTTTCCTCCCTTTGCAAATCCTTTTGCATGAGTTGTTGTCCCTTGCCGGGATGTTGTCAAGGCTAGGCGCGATCGGTGATCGTGAATGTGCTGATCCGTCGTTCGGCGGGAGCGGTCAACCGCACGCCATCTCGCGCCAGGATCGCGGGATCGACGCGGAAAGTTAGAGACCCGCCATTGGCGAAAACTTCCACAATCGAGACATCCACAAATACGTCGAGTTCGGAACTCGAGGCGTCGAGCGGAATGGCGCCGCTGCTCTCCTGTCCGATCATTGCGGTGAGCGTAGCGCCCTCGGCGATGGATTCGATAACCAGCGCCACCTCGCGCCCATCTCCTGCGCTGCCCAAGATGACGCGGTAGCCGCCACCGAGAACCGAAAGCTGAAGGCGCAAAGTCTCGCCCGGATGGGGCGGAGACGTCACTACGCGATCGGCTTGGATACCAGCGGCCCCGGCGGACCAGAAGGGCACCCTCCATCCGGCCGCGATCTCTCGGGCGGGGACGGTCCGTAAAGCGCCATTCTCGATCGTGATTTCGCGGACCAATCCGAATGCGCCGGCCCACTGCCCGGTGCTGCGCCCGCGTGTTGCCTGCGATTCTTGTAGCCATGCCCAGAGCAGTTTGCGGCCATCCGGGGCTTCGGCGATCGCTGGCGCGTAAAAGACCTCGCCACCATCGACGACACCTTCGGCTTCCGCGACAAAACGCGATCCGTCGAAGATACCGAGGTACCACATCACCCGGCGGCACAATGGATCGGGTACGCCCGGCAGTTGAACCGACACCATAAGGAGCCACTGGCCGTCGAATGGCACGAGCTGCGGGCACTCCCACACGGGGCCGGTGTCGATCTGGCTGGCGCCGCGAGCCCGCGTGAAAACGATCCCACGATAGGTCCACTCGCGCGTGTCATGCGACACCCACGCAACGACAGCGCCTGCCGGAGCATTGGGCGGCGCCATGCCGGTGCCGAGCAGCATAGTCCAGTGATCGCCCCATCTGAACACGAATGGATCGCGCTGCTGCAGCGTCTCCATCCACGGCTCGACTGCGCCGATAACCGGTTCCGGCGGGTCCGGCTGAAATGCGCTCAGCCTCTCATTCCCCACCGCACGGATCACAACCTGCCGATGATGGTCACCGGTCCCGGAGGCGCCGGTGTAGAACGCAACCGCTCGCCCCTCGATCTCCCTGATGCAGCCGGACCAGCAGCCGTCCCGGTCCGGACCGTCTGCGGTGGGTCGCAGTGCGATGCCCTGATCGGTCCAGTTGATGAGATCGTCGGAGACGACGTGGCCCCAATGCATCAACCCCCAACGCACCGAGGCAGGGTTGTGCTGATAAAAGACGTGATACTGCCCCTTCCAATAGATCGGACCATTGGGATCGCTCAGCCAGTTGGATGGGGCGGTCACATGGGCGATCGGCCGGGGCGGCGTCATAAGGTACTCCGTTAGCGTCGGCTTCCACGCGCAGTTAGGCGCCCGATACGCGAGCGTATCCCACACCAGCTCACAGCGAACTGTCGCTTGCCGACCGAAGGCCAACACTATAGATATGCAAAACGATTTGCTAGGAGCAACCATGCACGATCCTCTAAGTTCATTCGACCTCCTTTCTGACGAGATCGAACAGCGCCAGCAGAGCGGGTTTGATGTGAGCGCCGCCGCAGCCGCCCTCGCATCCACGGACCGCGATGACAGGCTCCGGCTTGAGGAAATCTACGCCGAACTCATCTCCGGCAAGCGCATGGCGAACTGGGTCTACGAGGAACCGAACGATCTCGGCGACATCCTCGACACCCTTCCCGCCGCGACCAGGTCAACTGTCGCCGCCGACCATGCCGACGACCGCATTCTCGCTGGCTGGCTTGGGCGCATCGCCGGCTGCAACCTCGGCAAGCCCGTCGAGTGGGGTCCGCATTGGACCTCAGCGCACATCCGGGAATATCTCGAACTGGCCGATGCCTATCCGCTGCGCGACTATTTTCCGATCGTCGATCCCATCCCGCAAGGCTTCGACTTCAGGGAAAACTGGCGCGAGACGACGCGCGGCCGCGTCAATGGCGGATCGCGCGACGACGATGTGGACTATCCCATTCTCGGTCTCCACCTGATGGAGCGCCACGGCGCCGGCATCACTCCCGCGATCGTCGGCAATGCCTGGCTGTCATTGTTTCCCTACCTTCAGGTCTACACGGCGGAACGCGCCGCCTATCTCAACCTGCTGCATAACGTTCCCGTCGAGTTAGCGGCGACCACCCGAAACCCCTACCGCGAGTGGATCGGCGCTCTCATCCGCGGTGATGTGTTCGGCTGGACACATCCGGGCGACCCTCGCGGCGCGATGGCGCTGGCCTACGGGGACGCAGCCCTCTCGCACGTTGCCAATGGCATCTATGGCGAACTCTGGTCTGCCGCTCTCGTCGCAGAAGCCTTCCGCGCGTCCTCGGTCGCCGAGGCCTTCGAGGCCTCACTCAATCATGTGCCGCCTCGTTCTCGTCTCGCCGAAGCGTTGCGCGACGTTCACGCTATGAAGCGTTCTGGCGAGACCTGGGAGGTTGCGCTCAAGAACATCCAGGCACGCTATTCGCACTACAGCTGGGTTCATACGATCAGCAACGCGGCAGTGATCGCCGCCGGGCTGCTCTGGGGCGAAGACGACTATGCCGCAACCGTCGGGCTGACGGTGATGGGCGGTTGGGACACCGATTCCAATGGAGCGACTGCCGGATCTGTAGCTGGCGTGGTGCTGGGGACCGCAAAGCTCCCCGACAACTTCGTAGCTCCACTGAAGGATACGACTCGCTCGGCCCTCTTCGGCTTCGATAATTCGCGGATTTCGGATTTGGCCAAACGCACGAGCGCCATCGCCCGAAACGGATTGCCTAAGCCGACCCGCGCACGATGAGTTCGTGCGGAAGAATGAGTGACCGGCCGGGACCCTGATACGCCCCGGACATGCGCGACAGGAGCATCGCTCCGCACTCGCGGCCCAGCCGGTCAGCATCCTGCCGCACGGTAGTGAGCGGCGGTGTGACAAGCGCGGCCGCGTCGATGTCGTCACATCCGATCACGGCCAGATCTTCCGGTATGCGTAGGCCCCGTTCTTTGGCGACACGCATAGCGCCCAGCGCAATGAGGTCATTGGCGCAGAAGACCCCACGTGGTGGCGCATCGAGATCAAGCAGCTTCGCCATCCCCTGAGCACCGCCATCGATGGTGAAGTCCGCAGACACGACATAGTCGGGCGGGAAGTCTCTGCCGCGTGACTCACACGCGGCTAAAAATCCGAGCCGGCGAGCTCGAGAGGGAGGCGAGCCTTCATCTCCATCGATGAATGCGATCGGTCCTGAAACACGATCAAGGAGATGTTCGACTGCGTCGCGCGCAAAGGCGACCTGGTCGAACCCCACGCGATCGACCTGTCCCTCGACCTTGCCAACTCCAAGACTGACTACGGCGATGCCTGCGGCGCTGAGAGGAGCGAGTGCTTCATGTCCAACGTGAAACGCTCCGATGATCACGCCATCGAGTCGCCGTGCAATCGCCTCGCCGAGATAGTCGCGCTCTTCGGATTCAATCGCATCTGTGTTGCAGAGGACCGTGTGATAGCCTTGTTTACGGAGGGCGTCCTGAACCCCACGTGCAAATACGGTATAAAACGGGTTGGTAATGTCGGGAATGATGATCATCGCCGTCTCAGTGCGCTGCGACCTTAGGCTGCGTGCCACAGCACTCGGACGATAGCCGAAACGCGCAGCGACATCCTGGACCCGCTGGATCGTCTCGGCGTTTACCGGTCGATGGCCACTGAAGACATGGGATACTGTGGTCACGCTGACCCCCGCCGACTTGGCGACGTCTTCGATCGTTATCTGACCCGCAGGCATGGACTCGATGCGTCGAGCGGGACTCGGCGCGGGCTTCGCTTGGGCCATGTCTGAGCGCGGGTGTCGGGGGGATCGTTTGCTCACACTTGAACGTTACCGTCGATGAGTTGCCGCGGGCAAGCGTTGGATATCAGCCATGCGACTCATATCACGCCTAAGAGGGATTGCGTGCGTCCGGAGGCAGGTGTCTCGCGTACCTCCGTAGTTCTCGAGCGAACGCCGCGATCCTTTCACAACCCTCGTTATCGATGAACGCATCAAACTCGAGGCACCACCACTGAACCGCAGTAATCTTGATCAGCAGGTCCCTCGTGGTTTCGGCTTTCGCCCGGGCGATCCGGTCCGTGAGGGCTACCGCATTTTCGAGCGCGGTGTTCCAGGCGGCCCAATTGCCGGACTCTGGAACTGAGGCGTTCGCCAGCCGCCGGATTTTGCGGCGGGCAGCCACAAATCGGCGGTGCAGCTCTTCTAGTGTCACGCTTGGCGTGCCCCTAGTTGCCCCAGCTTTCTTGCCCGACCCATCGCTCACGACGCACATTCCGACCTTTCGGACGACAAGGCCGAACCGTCCGGCGAAGTCTAGCGCCAAGAGGGGCAACACGGCCCCAAAGAGCGCCCCGTGGCCGGCTCAGCGACCAAAGAGGCTGGTTGGCCCGTAAGTCCGAACCAGCCGGCGCGCGAGTCTGGGATCGGCGTTCACGCAGGCCACGGCTTCCAGCATTTCGATGCGGAAGGAGTCTCGCGTCAGATGTTCCAGAGTTCCGAGTTTCAAGCGCATGTAGCATTCGACGGCTTCAGGCTCATAACCGGGTGCGTCCTCGGCGATCATCTGCTTGTAGGAGCTGTGCAAGTTTTGGTCTCCTGTCTCATTGACAGGCACGAACACACTTGATCGACCCGGCAAGGCGAGACGAGCGCGGCCTTTCAGGTAAGGAAGTCTGTCAGCGGTCCGACCACGCCAAACCATCGAAGACCGATGGTCCGCATAGGGCCAGTCGGCGCACTTGGCGCCTCATCGCGCACATGTCCCCATCGGGCCCGGTCCACGGCCGATTAGGGGATAATCCCGCCCGACGCCGACATAGCTACGGGATTTGTCGTCGCACGACGACATCAAGTGCGGCGGCAGTCGACGCTTGCGACAACTGGATTCTTGCCTGCTTTGAGAAAGTCCCGGTTCGTGCGGCTTTGAGCGGCAGCTGAAGACAACTTCGGGTTGTCGGCATATAGGCCTCAAAGGCCCGGAACACCGCAATTAGGGTGACAACTCGGTTTCATAATAGGGAACCGGCACCCTGGGTCACCTTGTCGTCTGCGGCTTTCATGCCACGCCCTCAAAGCCACGGGATTCCGGGATACCGACGTCGTATTGGCGATGACGTAGTTTTGGGCGCAAAGCCCCGGACTTCCGGCAAACCGACGTCGTCTGGCTTCTTGTTGGGCAGCCGCTCATTCCGTGCCCACAAAGACTCCAGATTCCCGTTGTTGCTGATCGACGCGGCTCGCTAGCTTGCCGGTGTCTCTCCAGCTTCGATGCGCGCCAATCGCGATAGGAGGTGCTAGTGCCCTCGATCTTCCATTCGATTGGCCCGCTCGCACTGCGAGCAGCAACGATCGAGGCTGCGGCACTGGGACTGGTGAAGGTCACATCTCTGGCGAATAGTAGGAGGTCAGCCGCGAAACCGCGCGATCGACGCCTCGCAGTAGCAATAGAGCCGTCCCGGAAAATACGAGGCCGACTCCAGATGCGTCTCGTTCCACACATCCCAGCAGAGCAGTGCCGGATGCTTCACATAGCGATCCGCTACCGCAGCGAGGAACCCTAGGCCGGCTTCCGTCACCACATCATTGTGAAGCACAGCCCCGACCAGCCGCCGCCCGGCGTATTCATGGCTGCCGTTAGGTGCACCGGCCGATCCTCGGCGTCACGATAACGCGACTCTGGCGCCTGCTGCTTCAACCAATAGGGCGCGTCCTCGAGGATGACGTTGATCACTACCTTGAGGCCCGCTGCGTGAGCGGTGTCCATCAGCCGGTCGAGATCGGAAAAGTCGTACGCCCCCGGTCGGGGATTCATCCACGACCAGCAGGCCCAGGACTTTATGGTGTTCATTCCCGTCGCGGCCATCTCCCTGAGGTGAGATGCCGAGCATGCCCGCGTGCAGCACAAGGATGACAAACGGCGTCCACTTCCAGACGTCCACTAGCATCAGACCAGGGAGCGCAGCGTAGTCGAGCCCCACACCGACACGCCCTTCGATGCCCTTTTGCAGCTCATCGGCGAAGGGAATGGCGTGATAGTGGTTGTGCAGGCCGACAAGTCCGATACGCAGGGTCTTCATTTCTTTCCGGTCTTCTTGGGTTGGCGCGGCGACGCTTCGGTCGAGTCGCGATAGAGGATTGAGGTGTCGAGCAGCACCGAGCGCGGCGAGACTCCGTTGGGATAGTCGAGCAGCAGCGACACGGCGGCCGTGCCCAATTGCTTGAGCGGCATCCGCATGCTGGTCAGCGGTGGCGTCGTGTGGGTCGCCAGTTCGAGATCGTCGAACCCTGTCACCGCCAGATTGCCCGGCACCGAAATGCCGAGTTCTCTGGCGGCCAGGAGGACGCCGGACGCGATCAGGTCGGAACCGCACACGATGGCATCTGGAGGACCTGCGGGATCGGTGAGCAGTGCGCGGGCGCGGGCCGCGGCGAGCGCGGAGTCGAAGCTGATATGATCGATGGTTGCGGCATCGATCGTGCCGCGGGCTTCGTCCACTGCCTGCACGAAGCCGCGCGCACGCAGCATCGTCGCGGAGACTTCGGCCGGCCCGCCCAGATGCACGAGCCGCCGGCGCCCATTCTCGATCAGAGTGCATTTCCCAAGAACCTGGGTGGGCAAGCGGTCAGGGTTGGTCTGCGAGAAGCATATCGGCGCCCTTCTCGGCAATCATGATTGTCGGAGAGTTGGTATTCCCCGACGTGATCGTCGGCATGATTGAGGCATCCACCACCCGCAGCCCGGCGAGCCCGCGCAGTCTCAGGCGGGGATCGACGACTGCGCCAATGTCGCTGCCCATACGGCAGGTGCCGACCGGATGAAAGATCGTTGTGCCGATGTCACCGGCAGCCTGACGCAATTCCGCGTCAGACTGACTCGCGGGTCCCGGCCGGAACTCTTCGGGCCGATAGGGAGCGAAGGCCTTGCTACCCAGCACGATGCGCCGCACCAGTCGGATCGCATCGACCGCCACCGCCTGGTCCACCTCCGTCGAGAGATAATTTGGCTGGATAGCGGGCTGCGCATACGGATCAATGCTCTTGAGATGAATAGTACCACGACTTTCCGGCCGCAGATTGCAGACTGTCGCCGTGAATGCGTCGAAACGATGCAGCGGTGCTCCGAACCGATCGAGGCTAAGCGGTTGCACGTGAAATTGTAGATTCGGCGTTTCGAACCGCGCAGACGACCGCGTGAAGCCGCCCATCTGAGACGGCGCCATAGTCATCGGCCCCCGCCGCGCCAGACCATATTGCAGCGCCATCGCCGCCTGCCCGAAAAGACTGTTCGCGGTGCGGTTGAGCGTCTTCAGCCCACTGACCTTGAAGATCATCCGCAACTGCAGATGGTCCTGAAGGTTCTCGCCGACGCCGGGCGCAGAATGCGTCACCGCAATTCCGTGCCGCTGCAGCAGCTTGGGAGCGCCAATGCCCGAAAGCTGCAGCAGGTGCGGGGAATTCACCGCCCCAGCCGCGAGAATGATCTCACGTCCTGCGCGCAAAATCTTGATCTCACCCTCATGAGAAACTTCGATACCCGCAACTCTGGTGCCCTCGACGACCAGTCGCCGTGCAAAAGCGTGCGTCCATAGTCTCAGGTTCGGCCGCCTCAGCGCAGGCTTGAGGAAGCCGGTCGCCGCAGACCACCGCCGCCCGCGCTGCTGGTTGACCTCGAAATAGCCGACGCCCTCATTGTCGCCGCGGTTGAAATCGGCCGTCGTCGGTATACCCTGCTCCTTCGCGGCATCCCGGAAGAGATCCAGCACCTGCCAAGTGAGACGCATGGGCTCCACCCGCCATTCGCCGGCATCGCCATGCATCTCGTCGCCGCCGGCGCGGCGCTCGCTCTTCTTGAAAAATGGAAGAACGTCGTTCCACGCCCAGCCGGGATTGCCGAGCTGACGCCAGTGATCGTAATCCGCCGCCTGCCCTCGCACATAGATCATTCCGTTGATTGCGGACGACCCGCCGATCACCTTACCGCGCGGATAGCCGAGCGACCGGCCATTGAGACCGGGCACGGGCTCCGTCGAGTAACACCAATCGGCGCGCGGATTACCCATCGCATAGAGATAGCCGACCGGAATGTGGAACCAGATCCAGTCGTCGCGGCCGCCAGCCTCGAGCAGCAGCACCGAATATTTGCCGGACTCCGTCAGCCGGTTCGCGAGCACACAGCCCGCGCTGCCGGCGCCGACGATGATGTAGTCATACTGTGCAGCGTCCATCTCAGGCGGCGCGCGGACCGCGCACTGGTGTATTGACGAGGTTGCGCAGCTTGCCCTCGCGCAGATAGAGCATAGCGGTCTCGACCGCGAGGCGGCGCGCGTCCGCGACGCTCTCGGGGCTCGACCACGCGGCGTGCGGCGTCAGGATCAGTCGGTCGCCGCTCAGCCCATCCAGGCGTCCCGCGTAAGCCGATGCCAGCGCATCGTTGGCGGAAGGCGGCTCGACGGAAAGAACATCGAGGCCGGCGCCCGCAAGCCGGCCATCGCGCAATGCCGCAAGGACCGCATCGGTGTCGACGATGGCACCGCGCGCCGTGTTGATGAGGATCGCACCGCGCCGTATCTGCTCGAGCGTCGTTGCGTTGATGAGGTCCCGCGTTTCCGGCGTCAGCGGACAATGGATGCTCACCACATCGCTCGCAGCCAGAAGTCCTTCGAGGCTCTCCTTGCGCTCCACGCCGACCGCAATCTCGGTGCCACGCGAGGCGTAGGGATCATAGGCGATGACATTCATGCCGAAGGCCTTGGCGCGGATGGCCGTAGCGACACCGATGCGGCCGAGCCCGACAATGCCGAAGGAGCGGCCGCGCAGCCGCGCCACCAGCGGCGCCAGCTTGTAGTCGAACCCCACCTGCGGGCTTGCGACCATGTGCTGGTGGTAACTCACAATGCCCCGCTTCAGCGCCAGCATCAGCGCCATGGCATGGTCGGCAACCTCGCTCGTCCCGTAATCCGGCGTATTGCAGACGGGAATGCCGCGCTCTGCGGCCGCGTTGAGATCGATATGGTCGAAGCCGACACCGGCCCTGACCACGATGCGGCAGCGCGACAGACGGTCGAGCAGCGGGCCATCGACCTTCATCTCGTGCCATATCACCATCGCGTCGCAGGTCGCCAGCGCCTCCGCTGGAAGGCGCGACGGGTCACGTTCGCGGAATATGTTCCAATCCACTTCGGCGCCCGCAGTGCGCCGCTCGATCTCGGCGTCGTCCGTATATTGAGCGTCGGGGGTCAACAGTCGAAAGCGGGCCATCGGCAGTCCTCGGAATGGGTCTAGATGCGATACCAGTTTTCCGCAGTGGCGCGGAACAGTCGGTCCTGCTCGGCCTCGCTGAAGTCCGAGACGATATGCTCGAACGCGGCGTAAGTGTCGGAAAAGGAGCCGTAGAGCCGGTCAACCGGAAAGTTCGAGCCGAACATGGCGCGCTTCGTACCGAAGGCCTCGATGCTGCCGAGGACGAAGGGCCGGATGCTCTCTCGGCTCCAGGCATGGTCGACCATGCCGAGGCCCGAAATCTTGATCGCCACGTTGTCGGCGGCGGCCAGCGCCTTCAGTCCATCGCGCCACAGCCGGATGCCGGCCTCGTCGCGGTCGACAGGCATACCGGCGTGATTGATGACGATCAGCGTATCGGGATGGCGCTGCGCTAGTTGCAGCGCCCCCTGCATCTGGCCGGGATAGAGCTGCATGTCGAAGCTCAACCCGTACTTGCGGAGCAGCGCGAAGCCGCGCTGCCATGCTGCGTCCTCGAGCAGATCGGCCGGCGTGAAAGTGTAGCGCGGATTGGCATGCCAGTTTACGATGTGGCGGATGCCTTTCACGCGAGGAAGCGCCGCATGCGTTGCGATGATCTCCTCGGTATCGGGCGCATTAAGCACGGTTCGCCCCACGATGGCGGTAGGCAGAGAATCACCGAGCCCAGTGAGCCAGCGCGTTTCGGCAACGGCATCGAGCGGCACTGCTTCGATATGGACGCTCTTGACCAGATCATAGACCGAACTTTCTGCGCGATAGTCGGCTGGCAGGTAGGTCTTGGCGATCAGCGCCAGATCGCCGAGCATGCCCTCGCCCTCGGCCTTGTCCTGCAGCCACGGATAGGCATAGCCATGGTCGAGGTCCCACAGATGATGATGCGCGTCGATGATCCTGCGCTTGCTCATGGCTCCTCCTCAGTCGCGGTCTTCGCCGCGTGTCAGCAATCGCTGCGCGATCAGCGCGGCTAGAATCGCGGCCCCGAAGATGATCGAGCGCACGCCCGCCGAAATGTTGCCGATCACCAGTACGGTCGAGAGCATGGTGGTGAAGATCACTGCCGCGAACGTGCCGCCGTAGCCGCCCCGTCCACCGAACATCGAGGTCCCACCCAGAACCACCGCGGCAATGGCCGGCAGCACGAATTGGTCACCCATGCCGAGGAAGCTGGAGCCCGAAAATGCCGCGAACAGAATGCCGGTGATGGACGCCATGGTGCCGCAGATCACATAGGCGCCGATTACAACGCGATCATTGGCGATACCGTTGAGATAGCTGACCGTGGCGTTCTCGCCGACCGCCAGCAGACGGCGCCCCCAGCGCGAATAGCGAATGGCAACGATGGCTAGCGTGCCGACCAGCAGCCAGACGATGACCATGAAGGGCATTCCGCCGACACCGCCTGTGGCCAGCGCCCGCAGCGCCGGGCTCACACCGCCGCTCGGTGTGCCACCCGTGTAGACCAGCGTCGCGCCCAGCATGATGTTGTTCATCGCGAGCGTCATCACGATGGGCGAGATCCTGAGTTTGACCACTCCGAAGCCGTTGACGAGACCGACAACCAGCCCCACTGCGATCGCCGCGGCAGCCGCCTGCGCCGTATTAGCATCCAGTCCCGCGCACAGCGCAGTGAACACCACCGCCGAACCGGTCACCACCCACGCCACCGAGAGGTCGATGCCGCCGACCAGCATCACCAGGGTCTGGCCGAGTGCGACCAGCCCGAGGAACGAGGCGATCTTCAGCAGTTGCAGCAGATTGCCCGAATTGGCCAAGCCCGGCGCCAGAACTTGGCCCAGCGCCAGCATGCCCAACGTCAACGCCAGGAGGAACAACGGCACCGCGGCAGTCCGGACTGCATTCATCGCCGCACCAGCCCTGCAGCGTAGTCGCGCCCGCCGGGACTGCCCACCACGACGAGGAGGATCAGCCCGTTGATCAGGCTCTGGTAGAACGACGTGACATGCGCGAAATAGAGCAGGCTCGCCGTGATGGTGAGAATGAGCGCCCCCATCACCACCGCGATCGGCGCGCCGCGCCCGCCCACCAGCGGCACGCCGCCAATCACGACGGCGGCGATGGAACTGAGGATGTAGCCGTCGCCGACCACGGGCGAGCCCGAGGTCATCGCAACAGCGAGGTACATGCCGCTCACGGCCGCGAGCATACCACCTACCGCATAGGCCGTGATCTTGGTGCGCCTCACTCGGATGCCGCTCATCTGCGCCGCGAGCTCGTCGCTGCCGATGGCGCGAAGGCTCAAGCCGAAGCGCGAACTGAGCAGCCACGTCACCAGCGCGGTCCACACCACCAGCGTCACGAGACCGATCACCGGCGACGAAAAGCTGCCCATGAAGATCGCCTGATAGCCCGCCGGTACGCTCCCGCCCGGGTCTGGCAGCAGCACCAGCGCCACGCCCTGCCATATCGACATGGTCGCGAGCGTCACGATGATCGGCGGCAATCGCAGTCCGACGATGAGCGCGCCGTTGAAGAGCCCAGCCCCGAGCCCCGCGAACAGCGGCAATGCGATGCCGAGCATGGCATTGTCGCTGATGTGGAGAGCCATCAGCGAGGCCGCGACGCTGGCGATGGGCCCAAGCGACAGATCGATGCCGCGCGTCAGGATGATCAGGAACTGCGCCAGCGCGATGAGCACCAGCGGCAGCGAATTGACGCTCAGCGCCCGCATGTCGAAGCCGTTGAACCGGCCCTTAAGCACGATCAGCGTGAGCAGCAGCAGGAGAAACACCGACACCGGCCAGTTGTTGCCGAGGATACGGCGGAGCGCGCTCATTGTCCCGCTCCCATCACGGCCGCCGCCACGATGCGGTCGGCCGTAACCTCGTCCCCGCGAAGCTCTGCCGCGACCCGGCCGCCCAGCATGACCAGCACGCGATGCGCAACGCCGACGAGTTCGCGCGCATCCGTCGAGTACCAGATGACGCCCACACCCTCGCGCGCAATGGCCGCGATTACTTCATAGATATGGCGCTTGGTGCCGATATCGACGCCGCGTGTCACATCGTTGAGCAGCAGGATCGACGGCTTGGTCAACAACCACCGCTCCAGCAGCACTTTCTGTTGGTTGCCGCCGCTGAGATTGCGGATCGGCTCCGCGCCGCCACGCGTCTTTATCTGCTCGCGGATAATCGCCGCTTCGACAGTCGCGCGTTCCGCACCTGCATCGACGAGGCCGAGCAGCGTCCTCAAGCGATCGAGCGTCGCCAGCGTAAGATTCTGCCCGACGCTTTTGAGCAGCAGTAAGCCCTGCGTCTTGCGCTCCTGCGGAACATAGGCAAGCCCCGCCTGCATCGCACGGCGCGGCATCGGTTGGATAAGCGGTGCGCCATTCACCGCGATCTCCCCGGCCACCCGATGTGCCCCGAACAACGCCTCCAGCAGATGCCCCTGCCCCTGCCCGACTAGCCCACCGAGCCCAAGGATCTCACCACGCTTCAGCTCCAGCCCGACATTGTCGAGCGACCGGCTGCGCAGCGACGTTGCAGTTAGCGCCACGCCATCCGATGCGGCGCCCTTATTGGGAAATTCCGCTTCGCTGACGGCATGGCCGGTCATCATGCGAACCGCCTCCGCCTCACTTAGCGCCGCCGTGTCCGCCACCCCGACGAGCTCGCCATTGCGCAGCACCGCCACGCGATTGCAGAAACTCACGATCTCGTCCCAGCGATGCGAGATAAAGAGCACCATCGTTCCGTCGTCGCGCAACGACTGCACCAACCTTTGCAGCCACGCCACTTCGGTTGTGCCCAGCGCCGAGGTCGCTTCGTCAAGCAGCAGCACACGCGGCTTACGCGCCACCGCCCGCACGATCTCGAGCATCTGCTGCTGGCCCAGCGGCAGATCGCCAACCCGCGTATCGGCGGCAATGGTCAGATCATGCCGGGCCAAGATCGCTGCGGCCTGCTGTCGCATCGCTCGCCGGTCGATGCTGCCCCAGCGCTTCAGCGGTGCGTCGACGAGAAACAGATTCTGCTCGACGCTGAGATCGCGCAGCAGCGTCAGCTCCTGGAAGACGCTGACAATTCCATGGGCCTGCGCCTCATGCGTCGTGCGTGGCTGGATGGAAAGTCCATCGAGGCTGATCGTGCCCCTGTCGGCCGCGATAGCGCCACCCGCGACCTTGATCAGCGTCGACTTGCCGGCGCCGTTTTCTCCGGCCAGTCCTAGGACGGTACCGGGCTCGGCCTCCACCGTCACCGCGCGCAAAGCGCGCGTGGCCCCGTAGGTCTTGTCGATGTCAGCGAGACGCAGCATGAACGCCCCAGCGTCAAATCAGGCCAGCATACTGGTGGCGATGTGCGAAGGACAGGCCGGGCGCGGCACGCGCCACCCGACCTGCCCAATGTGCCTATTTGCTGATGCCGTCCTGGATGGTGAGGCCGAGATCGGCGCCCGGGATCTCGCTGTCGGCGTCGAGCGTCGGTGACAGATCAGGGAACACGTTTTTGCCCACTTGGAGCGTATCGGTGGTCACGGTCGGGACCGGAGCTTCGACGAAACGCTCGGACGGCTTCTTGCCCTCGAGGATTTCGACGGCGATCTTGAGCGCATAGGCGCCGATCACCGCCGGATCACCCGCCGAGACGCCCTTCAGGCCCTGATCCTTGTAGGTCAGCATGGCCTGGCGCCAGCCATTCTCGCCCTGGCCCGACATCGCGATCAGCGGCCGGTTGAGATTGAGCAGCGCCTGCAGCGCACCATAGGTGCCGTACTGGTTGAGGATACCGTCGACATCGGGATTGGCGGTCAGAACCTTGGTCAGCTCCTGCTGGCTGACGGCATTGTCCCACTTGCCGTAGACTTCACCAACCACCTTGATGTCTGGATACTTGGCGAGCACGCCCGTCATGCCCGCATTCATGTTGGTGTCGGCCGGAAAGCCCGACACGCCGCGATTGATGATGACATTACCCTTGCCGCCCAGCGTATCGGCAAGCCATTGCGCATGGATGCGGCCGATCTCGGTGAAGTCGACCGAGACGATGTAGGCGCATTGCGCACCCACCGGACCGTCGAACGAGATCACGGTGATGCCCTGCGCGCAGGCTTCCTCGATAACGCTGTCGAGCGCGGTGTCCGACGACGGATTGATCAGGATCGCATTGACCCCCGAAGCGATCATGTCGGCGATGACCGCGATCTGCTTCTGCGCATCGGTGCCGGAATTGTCGACGGTCAGCGTCACCTTGTCGGCCAGCGATTTGCTCGCATAGGCCTGCATGAAGTTGATCATCTGCACGCGCCACTCGTTGCCGATATATGAGTTGGATACGGCGATCTTGAACGGCTCGGCATAAGCGGCCGTGGTCGAAGCCAGCGCCAGCGCACCCAGCGCCAGCGGCGCCAAATCTTTCAGTTTCATTTCGATCCTCCCTTGCTGCGGGCTGGACTCGTGGGCCTATAGCTCCGCAAATCTAGAATTCTAGACTTCCAGTACGTTGTCAAGCTGCAGTCTCATTGGTAAAAGGGAGGGGAGAAGCGTGAGGGAAGCCAGCATGTCGATGACAACGGAAGCTTTCGAGCGCATCCGCGACGCCATCGTTACTGGCGGCCTCGACTTCGGTGAACCGCTTTCAGAAACGCAGATCGCCAAGGCGCTCGGCATGAGTAAGGCGCCGGTGCGCGCGGCCTTTATCGAGTTGCGTGACAAGGGCTTGGTCTCGGTCGTGCCGCAGTCAGGCACTTACGTATTCTCGCCGACCGCCGAAGACGTGCACACGATGAGCCACTTCCGAGCCCTGCTTGAGGACGAGGCGTTGCGTGAATCCTTCCGCCGACAGCCCGAACGCGTCGAGCGCCGCTTGCGTGACGCCATCGAGTCAATGCGCAAGGCCGTGAACTCGGAAAACTGGGACGCCTACCGTCGCTTTGACAGCGCGTTCCACTTCGCCTTTCTTGAGGAGAGCGGCAATCGATACGTCGAGAAGGCCTACCTTCTGACGTCAACGGCCCTCGAAGCGTTGCGTGTCCGGCTTCAGGGCGGCGAAGGCGGATTCCGAATTCGTTCTTTCAACGAGCACATCGCGATTACGGACTTCCTCAAGGCGAACGAACTGGGTAAGGCAGCAAAACTGCTGCGCCAGCACATCCTTATCATCAATGAATGGGTCGATACTCTGCCCCTCGGCGGTGATCGGATCAGCCGCAAAGACAAACCGGAGGATCGGGACTACGCAGCAGTCTTCTCCGCCCCGCGCCTATGACACCGCATATTCGGGAGAGCGCTCCGGGCCAAGCGAGCGGTCGCCGGTAAAAATGGACTTTGTCACTTGGTAGGGCTCGTCAACGAGAGGCTCTAGTTTGAAGCCGCTCATCATTTCAGCTCGAGTCAGCCGGTAATTCGCATCGACATGCCGCCGTCGATGGTGAGGTACTCTCCGGTGATGAACTCGTTGGTGATCATGGTCATGGCGGCCTCAGCTACATCTTCTACTAATCCTTCCCGCCCGAGCAGAATGCGGTTTGCGATATTGTGCGACTTCGCCGTCTCGCTCATCGTATCGTGAAAGCGCGTCCTAATGATGCCGGGCGTGATCAAATTGACGCGGATGCCCTCGCGGGCGTGATCGAAGGCGAGTGCCTTTGCCAGGGGAATGAGCGCGCCTTTGACCGTCTGGTAGGCTGGTGTTCCGGGGCAACCTCGCAGTCCGGCGACAGATGAAACGAGCAGAACGGCACCGCCCTCGCGCTTGAGGTAGGGGTGAGCGGCCCGGAAAAGATGGAAAACCGGGTGCACGTGGATAGCGAAGGCGTCCATCCAGTTCTCAGTCGAGAGGTCGGTGATCTTTCCAGGCGCGGGACCGCCAGCGGAGTGGATGAGAACATCTACACGACCGAACCGTGCAGCGGTGCGCTCGACAAGCGAAGTGGCTTGGGCGGGCTCAGAGACGTTGCCGAGTTCAAGAGCAGCCCGATCTGGACCGTATCGTTCGACGAGGGCTGCTACCTCGTCGGTTGGCGATCGGCCATTGAGCACGACTTTGCCGCCCGCGGCGAGGAACGCTTCGCCGATCGCAAGTCCGATCCCTCGCGTCCCGCCGGTAATGACGGCCGCCTTGTCGGTGATGTCGTACATGCAATTGGTCCTATGTGTTGGCGGGCCGGGCCACCGGCCGAGCGCGTTTGAGAGAGAGGGGTTCGAGCTCGGCGGGGGAGGGGCTTGGCGTGGGCGGACTGCCCATTTGGCTGATCACCTTGGCACACCGCCGAACCGCCGCGTGAAGTTTCGATGTCACCCCCAGTCTCGGTTAACTCATACAATATGGTGAAACAAGTCAAGAGATGCATTTCGCAAATGACGAAGCTAGTGCGATACGCTAGATGGTTCGCATCCAGCAGGCGGCTTCCCGCTTCGGGAGTTTCGCGATAACCAACTCTATTCCATCCGTACTTGCGCATGCGTCGTTGAAGTTGCACGCGCGCGTCGCCGATCAGCTTGGCCTCGCCATCGTCCGCGGCGACTTCAAGCCCGGTGATGCCCTGCCGCCGGAGGTGCAGCTCTGCGAGATGCTCGGCGTGTCGCGTACTGCGATGCGCGAGGCGGTGCGCTCGCTTGCAGCCAAGGGCTTACTCGATTCCCGACCGAAGCGGGGCACGCTGGTGCGCGATCCAGAACACTGGAATCACCTCGATCCCGATCTGCTGCGCTGGACCGTGGAGGTTACTGAGCTCGCGACCTATCTCAAGAAGATGTTCCAGCTGCGTCGGGCTACGGAGCCAGAGGCTGCTGCAATTGCTGCTGTCACCGCCACCGACGTGGACAAGGAACGAATGTCCAGGGCCTATCAGGCGATGGTCGACGCGGGTGACGACAACGATAAATGGGTCGAGGCCGACCTCGCATTCCACAAATCCATCTATCTTGCTACTCACAACGAGTTCTACTGGCCGATCGGCCAGATGTTCGGGCTCGCATTGCGGCAGATGTTCGCATTCCTCGCCCAGGGCTCGCACCGTCCCCGCGCGGTGGTCGAGCACGGCGATCTGCTGCGCGCCATTCTCGAGCGCAAACCGGCCATGGCGCGGGCTGCGGCCCTGACCCTGCTCGGCAACGCCACACACGACGCAGACAAGATCAGTCAGACGGACTTCTCCGGTAGCGTCTGACGCCTCCCATCTTCGCCCTTCTCTCCTGACGCCTAGCTGAGTCGCGATCGTACCGCCGCATTGACTCCACAAGGTGCTATGGTATGAGAAATAATCGACAGAGCGTGGGAGAGCCGCGTCAACGATTGGGAGCGGCCGGATAATCCCGCCGCCACTGGGAGGAGAAAAATGAACACTATCCGCTTCGCGCGGTATTTTGCCGTTGCCGGACTGGCCGCGATGTCGCTCGCCGCCGGCCAAGCCTTCGCTCAAAGCAAGGGGCTTGCGGCCTTCTCGCAGGCCGAGATGACCAATGAGTGGCGCGTGATGAACTCCAAGGAAATGGAGGAGTCATGGAGGGCCGCCGGCTACGACTTTGTGTGGACCAACGCAGAATCCGATCCGGCCAAGCAGCTTGCCGACGTGGAGGATCTTCTCTCGCGCAAGCCCGATGTCCTGATCATCGCGCCGATCGAATACGAGGCGTTGGCGCCGGTGCCGGAGTTGGCCAAGGCCGCCGGTGTGCCGCTGCTCGTTGTCGACCGCAATTTGCCGGGGACCCCCGGTGCCGATGGCAACTGGATCTCGGTGATCACCACTGACTTCGTCGACTCCGGCATCCGTGCCGCCAAGGACGTGGTCGCTCAGCTCGAAGCCAAGAAGGGCGGAGCCAAGGGCACGTGGCTTCACATCACCGGCAATCTTGGCGCCTCCCCGGTCATCGATCAGGGCAAGGGCATGGAGCAGACCTTCGTTGCCTATCCGGACATCAAGCTGCTTTCGAGTTGCGACAGCGGTAACTCGCGTGAAGGCGGCCGCAAGTGCATGGAAGACATGATCGCGGCATTCCCGTCGGGCGTAGACGTCGTCATCGCCGACAACGACTCCGCCGCCCTTGGTGCCATTGACGCAATCAAGGCGGCGGGCCGCACCGAGCTGCTTGGCTGGGTGTGGGGCAAGGACGGCACCGTCGAAGGCCTCGAGGCCATCCTTGCCGGCGACCTCGTCCAGTCGGTCCAGACCCCGCCCTTCTTTGGCAAGGACTCGATCACCGCGTTCGAGACTTTCAAGGCCGGTGGCAGTGTCGAGCCGCTGGTGTTCGTGCCCAAGGAGACGTTCGACGCCCACACGCCTGAGAACCGTGCTCGCGTCGAGGCGCGGATCGTGGAACTGAAGGCGCTGGGTGTGGGCTGCTGCTGACAAGCCGACTGTTCCGGCTAGCACCCGTACCCAAATGTCCTCCCGGGGGCTCTCTATGCGGTCACCGTCGGAATCAGTAAGTGGGGGAGGGGTGGCAAACACCTCTCCCCCGCCGCTTCTGGCGATGCGTGGGATCGTCAAAACGTTCCCTGGCGTCCAGGCCCTGCGCGGCGTCGACTTCGATCTCAGGAGCGGTGAGATTCACTGCCTAGTGGGCGAGAACGGCGCGGGGAAATCAACCCTGATGCGCGTGCTTGCGGGCGCACAGAAACCCGACGCCGGCGAAATCGTCCTCAACGGCAAGAGCTTTACGGCGCTCTCGCCAGCGCTCGGTCACACGCTCGGCATCGGGATGATCTACCAGGAGGCCGACCTCGTCTCGGGCCTCTCGATCCTCGACAACATTTTCCTCGGCCATGAGGACGTGGTCGCGGGCATGCTGCTCAAGAAGCGGCAGATGCGCGAAGAACTGAAGGTGCTCTTCGCCCAGCTCAATCTGCAGTTCCATCCCGATACGATCGTGCGCTATCTCGCGCCGGCGCAGCGCCAGCAGGTGCAGATCGCCAAAGCGCTGAGCCGCCAGTATCGTATTCTTGTGCTCGATGAGCCTACGGCCGCCCTGACCGACAACGAGATCGGCTATCTGTTCGAGCTGCTCAAGGTGCTGCGAGCGCACGGCATCGGCATGGTCTATGTTTCGCACCGGCTGAGCGAAGTGCTCGCCATTGCCGACCGCGTCACGGTGCTCCGCGACGGCGGCCACGTCTCGACGCGGCCCATCGCCGAAGTCACTCGCGAGGGTCTTATCGCCGATATGGTCGGCAGCGCCGTCGATGCCGATGCGCGCGCGAAGTCGACGCGGACCGACGAAATCGTCCTCGCCGTGCGCGACCTCGCGGTGGAGGGGCAGTTCGACCGTATATCGTTCGATCTCCATCGCGGAGAAATTCTCGGTATCGGCGGCCTCGTAGGCGCCGGACGCAGCGAAGTGCTCGAGTGCCTCTTCGGCCTTACCCGGCCCGACGCCGGGAGCATCACGCTCGGCGGCAAGGCCGTGCAACTGCGCGGCCCTGGCGACGCCATCGCGCTCGGCCTGGGCCTCGTGCCCGAGGAGCGGCGCGAAAGCGGCCTCGTCCTCGTACGGTCCGTCGCCGAAAACATCGCCTTCCCGGTGCTGAGCAAACTATCCCGCGCCGGTGTCCTGTCCCGCCGCAGGCTCAATGCACTCGCAGCCGATCTGGTGCAGCGGCTCTCGATCAGGACGCCGTCGCTCGGACAGCTGGTTCGCACCCTGTCGGGCGGCAACCAGCAGAAGGTGGTGATGGGGAAGTGGCTTGCCGCGGGCACGCGCATTCTACTGCTCGATGAGCCGACGCGCGGCATCGACATCAACGCCAAGTTCGAAATCTACCAGCTCATCCACGAACTCGCCAGCAAGGGCATGTCGGTAATCATGGTGTCATCCGACATGCCCGAGCTTCTGGCTCTGAGCGACCGCATCCTGGTGATGGCGGAAGGGTTGCCGGTCACCATCCTCGACGGCGCTACCGCCGATCAGGTCGAGATCATGCGTCACGCCGTAACGCATCCTTCGGCGGGGGTCGGGGCATGAGCACCCAACCCTTACCGGCGCGCTTCGTGAAGCAAGTCTTCAAGCAGGATGTGCTGCTCATCCTTATCGGATTTGTCGCCGTCGCCTCGGTTCTTAGCCCTGCCTTCCTCACGCCGAACAATCTCACCAATCTGCTCTCGCAATCTGCGCTGCTCGGCATCCTCGCAACCGCACAGTTCCTCGTGGTTGTCTGCGGCGGCTTCGATCTCTCCGTCGCGGCGGTCATGGCGCTGGCATCGCTGGTGTTCGCCTCCAATGTGAGCGTGGGCGTAGGCCCCGCGGCAGTGATGGCGCTCGCTACGGGCGGCGCCTGCGGCCTGTTCAATGGTCTCGTCATTACCAAGGGCAAGGTGCAGCCGCTCATCGCGACCCTTGCCATGATGGGCATTGCCCGCGGGCTCGCTCTCTCGAT
The DNA here is from genome assembly GCA_035549855.1 of Devosia sp. Taxonomy (GTDB): domain Bacteria; phylum Pseudomonadota; class Alphaproteobacteria; order Rhizobiales; family Devosiaceae; genus Devosia_A. Next base: position 119,482 of record DASZPY010000028.1, read on the forward strand.
TTCGGAGAAGAGCATTCTGGTGCGCGATCCGGTTGTCGCCGCTATCCGCAGCTTCAGCTGGGTGGTGACTGTGCCGACCATGGTGTGGTTCGCAGTCGTGCTGGTGGGCATGGTTTGGTTCGCGACCTCGCGCCAGGCGCTACATGTCTACGCCGTCGGTGGCAATGAGCAGACGGCGCGCCTCGCCGGCGTTCGCGTCGATCGCATCAAGATCGGAGTCTACACCGTGTCGGGCCTCCTCTCGGGTCTTGCCGGCCTTGCGCTGGTGATGCGCGCCTCGAGCGGCTCGCCGCTCGGCGGGATGGGCTGGGAGCTCGATACGATAGCGGCCATCGTCATCGGCGGCACCAATCTGTTCGGTGGCGAGGGCAAGCTGATGCGCGCCTTGATGGGTGTGCTCATCTACCAGATGATCGCCAACATCATGAACCTCACCCGCATCGATCCCTTCTATCAGGACATCGTGCGCGCCTGCGTCATCGTTGCTGCCGGAACGCTCGGCGTGCTGCGACAGCGACGCACCGAACGGCGCGTCCTGCAGCGGAGGCTCGCATGACCGGCCCCGGCCCCCAGGCCAAACTCCGGGATGCACGCAGCCTCGCCCAGAAGCACGCGCTGCTCCTGGTCTTTTTCGGCTTCATCATTGTTGCCGGCACCATTTCGGGCGGCCGCTTCCTCGCGCCGTCCAATCTGGCGGTGATCCTGTTTCAGACTTCCGTGGTGGGCGTACTTGTCCTCGGCCAGGTGATGGTCATGCTGGTGGCGGGCATCGATCTGTCGATCGCCGCGGTCGCGATCCTCGCCGCCGTGGCGATGGGTGCAGCCAGTTCCGAGCGGCAGATCATGATGAACCTCGGCGGCTTCCTGCCATTCCTCGGCCTTTGGCCGGCCATCGCCATTGCCTTCGCCGGCGCCATCCTCGTCGGCGTCGTCAACGGGCTCATGGTTGTACTGCTCCGGATCCCGGCCTTCATCGCGACTCTAGCAATGTCGCTGGCGCTAATGGGCGTCGCCACGCTCGCCACGGGTGGCGGCCCGGTGAACTACCCGGATCGCTTCTTCCCCGATTTCGGCTTCCAGCGGATACTTGGCTTGCCGCTACCGGTCTATCTGTTCCTCGCGCTCGCCCTCATCGTCGGCTTTGCGCTCGCACGCACCAGTTTCGGCACGCGACTCTACGCCATAGGCGGCAATCCGCGTGCCGCGCGCCTCTCGGGCATTCCAGTGAGGACGGTCACCGTGCTCGCCTATACGCTGTGCGCGCTGCTGGGCGCCGTAGCCGGCTTCCTGTTCCTGGCGCGTACGGGCGTCGTCACCCCCGGCTCGGGGAGTGGCCTGTTGCTCACCACCATCGCCTCGGCGGTGGTGGGTGGCGTGAACCTCTATGGCGGCAAGGGCTCCATCTTCAATGCGGTGATCGGCACCCTGCTGCTCGCAGGTCTCTCGAACCTTATGAACATCATGCTCGTCTCACCGCATCTGCAGAGCGCGGTCAGTGGCCTGATCATCGTCGCGGCGATCATGCTGAACGCACGCCTCGATCAAGAATAGCATTCCAGAGGAAGGAAAGCATGGCCTGGCAGGACTACTATGAGCCGCTCGATCCGCGGTTTGCGCGCCTCTATAACTCGAATGCCCATGTCGGGCGTCTCTGGACCGGCTGCCGCTGGGCGGAAGGTCCGGCCTGGTTCGCCGCGGGGCGCTATCTGATCTGGTCGGACATTCCCAACAACCGCATGTTGCGCTTCGACGAGACTGACGGCAGCGTCTCGGTGTTTCGGCAACCCGCCGGCAACTCCAACGGCAATACGGTCGATCGCCTCGGACGGTTGGTGACGGCCGAGCATAGCGGGAGGCGTATCTCGCGCACCGAGTTCGACGGCACGGTCACGACGATTGCCGGCCGCTGGCAAGGCAAGCGCCTCAACTCACCGAACGATGTGGTGGTGAAGTCGGATGGCTCGATCTGGTTCACCGACCCGGCCTACGGCATCGAGACCGACTATGAAGGCAACAGATCCGAGAGTGAGATCGGCGCCTGTCATGTCTATCGTGTCGATCCCGAAACCGGCGCGGTCGAGGCCGTCATCACTGACATGGTGCGGCCCAATGGGCTCGCCTTCTCCCTCGATGAATCCCAGCTCTACGTTGCCGATACCGGTCGCACCCACGGCAAGGACAATCCGGCGCACATCCGTGTCTTCGACATTGCCGACAAATCGGTCGGCGCCAGCAAGGTGTTCGCGGACAGCACCGTCGGTCTGTTCGACGGCTTCCGCCTCGATACCGGAGGTAGGACATGGACCAGCGCGGGCGATGGCGTCCATTGCTACCATCCGGATGGCTCGCTCATCGGCAAGATCAAGGTCCCCGAGGTCGTCGCCAATGTGACCTTCGGCGGCGCCAAGCGTAACGTGCTCTACATTTGTGGGACGACCTCGCTCTACGCGGTCCGCCTGATGGTGAACGGTGCCTGACCTCGGCGATATGGTAAAGGCGCGCATCATCGTTGCGATGGGCGTTGCGGCCGTTGGAAAGACGGCCCTTGGAAGCGCGCTGGCGCGGCGCCTCGCATCGCCCTTTCTCGACGGCGACGATTTCCACCCGGTCGCGAACAAGGAGAAGATGAGAGCGGGGATCGCATTGACCGACAGTGATCGTTGGCCCTGGCTCGACAGTCTCGGGGCGGCGCTCGGCAGGGAGTCACGCAGCAGCGGCCTCGTCGTCGGTGCTTGTTCAGCGCTGCGCCGTGTCTATCGCGAGCGTCTGCTCCAGGCGGCGGCCGAACCGATTCTGTTTCTGTTCCTCGAGGGTGAGGTCGAAGCCCTTGAGCGCCGCATCCGCGCGCGGCGTCACGAGTATATGAACCCGGCTTTGCTCGCGAGCCAGCTCGCAACACTGGAGCCGCCCGATGCCCATGAGAACGCCGTTCGCGTCGACGTGGGCGAGCCCGTCCCGGCAATCGTCGAAAAGCTGTTCGAGACAGTGCTTCGGCCTCATATTGTATGATCAGAATCGCCATCCGACGCCTCCTAGGCTCTTGACGAGAACATTAGTCGTAATATTGTACGAGAAATAGACGGCTGGATGCCGTCAGGAGGTTTGGCGCCGGTGGCGCCAATACGGTTCGCTGTGACCGTAAAGCTGTGGCGACACCCGCAGGGCGCCAACAGGCAGCAGCTTCGTCATTTCGTTTGGGAGGAAACCAATGAGACTGCACAAATACGCCTTCGCCGCAGCGCTGGTGACAGCGCTTTCAAGCACCAGCACGAGCTGGGCGGGTCCCGAGATCGTCGCGGGCCCGGGCATCGATCCGGCGTGCTTCACGCCGTGGGCCGCCGACACAAAGTACTTCAAGTGGCCCGCCAAGACCGGCCCGTTCAAGATCGCCGTCGTCAACGGCTTCGTCGGCAATACCTGGCGCATTCAGATGATCCAGACGGCTAAGGCTTATGCCGCGCTGCCCGAGATCGCGTCCAAGATCAGCGAGTTCAAGGTCGTCTCGACCGGCAATGATGCTCCCGCCCAGCTCGGCGCGATCGAGGACTTCATTAACCAGGGCTTTGACGGCATCATCATCAATGCCGTGACCACCGACGGCTTCGATCGCGTGATCCGTCTGGCCGACCGCCAGAACGTCGTTCTCGTCGCCTTCGACAATACGCTCGACACCGACCAGTTGCTCCAGGTCAACCAGAACCAGTACGACCAGGGCGTCGCCTATGCACAGTGGGTGATTGACCAGCTGGCCGCGGAGGGCAAGACCTCGGGCAAGCTGCTCGAAGTGCGCGGCATTTCGGGTAACGCCGTGGATCGTGACCGCTCCCTCGGCGTCCATGACACGCTGGCCAAGACCCCGGGTCCATGGGAAGTCGTAACAGTCAATGGCGGCTGGGACGACGGTGTGGCGCAGAAGGTTGTGGCGGATACGCTTGCCGTTCATGGCAATACCTTCGACGGCGCGATGGTTCAGGGCGGCACCACCGGTGTGGTCCAGGCCCTGATGGCCGCCGGCCATCCGTACATTCCCATCGGCGGTGAAGCCGAGAACGGCTACCGCAAGCTGGTCGCCGCGCACTCGGCCGAAGGGCTGAAGGGCCTGTCGGTTGGTAACACACCAGGCATGGTCGCGATCGGCATTAAGGCGGCGATCGCAGCCCTCGAGGGCAATACGCTGCCGCAGTTCACGTCGATCCCGCTGCCCAAGGCCGACTACACGCAGCTGGTCGACGGCGAGAACTACTGGAGCAATCTGCCCGACAACTTCTTCACCGTGAACGAGTTCCCGCCCTGCGGTGTGAACATCACCGGGCCGCAAATCATGGCTCAAGACCAAAGCGACGTGAAGTAAGACACATGGGCGGCACCGGAGATTTCCGGTGCCGCTTCTCAAGCATATGCAACGCGGCCGTCAGGTCCGCGTCGACTTTGGGGGATTCGGGCATGGCGCTTGAGCAGCAGACACCGCCATTCGTTCAGTTGCGCGGCGTGTCGAAGTTTTATTCCGGCGTTCGAGCCATCGAGGACGTTGATCTGAGCTGCCGCCGGGGCTCGATCCACGCGATCCTGGGCGAGAACGGCGCTGGCAAATCCACCCTCATCAAGATCATGTCGGGTGTTGTCCGCCCCGATGCCGGAACAGTGACGGTCGCTGGCGACCAGCGGCACTTCGGCAAGCCCTCCGAAGCCGTACGGGCGGGCATCGTCTCGATTTATCAGGAACTTTCCCTGATGCCCGATCTGACAGTCGCCGAGAACATCTCCATCTCGGACCCGCCGCGACGGCTGGGCCTCATCGACAAGCGCGCTCAGGATAGGCGCGCCGAGGCGCTGCTGGCCCGCATCCATTGCGAGGATGTGGACCCGCGCGCGCTCGTGCGCGAGCTGTCACTGTCGCGCCGCCAGATGGTCGAGATCGCCAAGGCCCTGGGCAAGAATCCGCAATTGCTCATCCTCGACGAGGCGACGTCGGCGCTTACCAGCGGCGACGTCGAGACCGTCTATCGCGTTCTCGCGCAGCTCAAGCAGGACGGCGTGGGGATGCTGTTCATCTCGCACCGCATGCATGAGGTCGAGGCGCTCTGCGATACGCTTTCGGTGTTCCGCAATGGCCGCCACATCGAGACTTTCGCCAAGGGCGCGCGCAACCAGGGTGAAATCGTCAAGCTGATGATAGGGCGTGGCATCGTGCACCAGTTTCCGTCGCGACCCGCGGCGCAGACCCGTGAAGCGCATCTTGTCGTCGACAAGCTTTCATGGGAGGACCGCCTGCATGGCGCATCGCTCTCTGTGCGCAAGGGTGAGATCGTCGGTCTGGGTGGCCTCGATGGGCAGGGACAGAAGGAGCTGCTCCTCGCCCTGTTTGGTGTGCTACGCGATGTGCGCGGCAGCTTCTCCATCGAGGGCAATGTGACATCTCCGGCTGACCCGGCAGAGGCCAAGGGCGGAACAAACCGCATCGCGCTCATCCCGGAAGACCGCAAGACCGAAGGCTTGATGCTAGGCATGTCGGTGGTCGACAATCTGCTGAGTGCCGCTTACGACAAGGTCACGCGGGGTCCATTCATCGATCCCGAGAAATCGCGCAAGGCCGTGGTCGATGCCATTGCCAAGCTTCAGATAAAGGTGGCGCGCCCCAACGATCCCGTGGCCACCCTTTCGGGAGGCAACCAGCAGAAAGTCGTCATCGCCAAGTGGCTGATGACCGAGCCCAGTCTGGTGCTTCTCAACGACCCTACTCGCGGCATTGATGTCGGCACCAAGCAGGAGATCGACCGCTTGATGCGGTCCTTGGCCGATCAAGGAACAGCGATCTTGTTCTATTCGACCGATTACGCCGAGCTTATCGGGCTCTGCGACCGGGTTGCAGTCATGTATGACGGCCGCATCGTCACAGAGCTCGCCGGGGACGAGGCCACCGAGGAGCGCCTCGTTTCCGCGGCCCTCAACATTACCTCCGCGCCGCAAGAGGGCGCAAATCAATGAGCGCCACTACCCCAGACGCGTCGAGTCCGACAGTCGCCACGCGGCGTGCTTCGGCCATTACTCGTGCGATCAACCAGAATCGCGGCTTCTACGGCGCCATCCTCCTGCTTGGTGTCCTCTACATCGTTTACAACTTCCTTCATCCGCGCGGTTTCACCACAAATGTGCTGATCGCCAACACCAACGAGTCGGTGGTCTTGTGCTTTGTCGCCGCCGCGCAGGCGCTATCAGTGCTGACGGGCGGACTCGACTTGTCGGTGGGCGCGGTCATGACCCTCACCAACACTATTGCGAGCTGGCTAGTTCGGGGCGAGCCGTGGCAGATCGCCGGTGGCTGTCTCATCACCCTGGCCGCCGGCACGGCCTTCGGCTTCACCAATGGCCTGATCATCGTCTATGGGCGCCTCCAGCCCATCATCGCGACCCTCGCCTCCGGTGCAGTCGCCATGGGGCTCGCTCTCCTGCTCCGCCCGACCCCAGGCGGCGATGTCGATGGCGACCTCGGCTGGGCGGCAACCAACTCGCTGCGCGATTTACTGGAGACCTATGGTATGTTCGACGATGGCAATGCCGCATGGGTACAGCCCATCGGCTGGTTTCCCGTGCCGCTGCTCGTGATCATAGTCATGGTTGGGATCGTCTGGATCCCACTGCGCCGGACGGTGACCGGCCGCACACTTTATGCCATCGGCTCGTCGGAAGGCGCAGCCTTCATGTCAGGTCTTCCCATCAACCGCGCGCGGCTGGTGGCCTTTACCCTCGCAGGGTTCTTTGCGGGCTGCGCCGGTCTCTACCTTGCCATCCAGACAGGTGTGGGCAACGCCGACATCTCGCAAGCGGGCGTCTACACTCTGAATTCTATCGCTGCCGTAGTGCTGGGCGGCATTTCGCTACTGGGCGGGGTCGGCAGCGCGGTCGGGGCTATCTTCGGGGCGATGATCCTGCGCGTGATCTCGTTCTACTTCCGCGTCCTGTCGATCGATCCGTTGATGCAGACCCTGGTCGAAGGCATCGTGCTGCTCGCTGCGGTGAGCCTGGGCGCCCTGCGCACGCTGCGCGTCAAGAACCGCCTCGAACTCTTCCGATAGGTGGCGCCATGGCCAAGCCCTTCTCACTGCCGAAGCTCCGTACGGACGATATCCCGGTGGTCATGTCCGCGGGCTTCATTGTCGTCATCCTGGTCCTCGGGACGGTCTACACGCTCGCCACGATTGGCACCGCCCCGCTGCTCACTCCTAATTATTTGCTCACCCAGCTGCAGACCGGTTCATTCCTCGGCATCGTGGCCGCCGGCATGATGGTGGTGATCCTGCTCGGCCACATCGATCTGTCAGTCCCTTGGACCATGACCGCCGCCGCCATGATGGCGACCTACGTGGGCGGCGACCTTGCCATCCCCACGGGGCTTGCCGTCGGGCTCGCCGTCGGCATCGTCAACGGCTTCGGCGTTGCCTACATGCGCATCCCGTCGATGATCTTTACGCTGGGCGTCGATGCCGTGATGCGCGGCCTCATGGTGATGCTCACGGGCGGTTTCTCGCCGCGTACCGAGTCCACCCCGCTCATGAAGTGGCTCGCCGCCGACAAGATTCTCGGTATCCCCGTCGCCGTCTTCGTGTGGGCGGGCGTCGCCGCGGTGATCGCGACCATTCTCAGCCGCACCGCCTTCGGCAAGATGGTCTATGCCACCGGCAGTCGCGAATCGGCGACCTATCTCTCTGGTGTCCGAACCCGCCGCATTGTTGTCGGCTCATTCGTGATTTCTGGCCTTTGCGCGGCCGCAGCCGGGATGCTCCTCGCGGGCTACTCCAACAAGGCATTCCAGGGTATGGGCACGCCCTATTTGCTGCCGGCCATCGCCGCTGTGGTCCTCGGCGGCACGCACATTCTGGGTGGCCGCGGTCGCTTCATCGGCACCCTGGTCGGCGTGGTTCTCATCGTGCTCTTGAACTCTGTCGTCTCGATCATGCAAATGCCCGAAGCCGGCAGGCAGATCATCTACGGGCTGGTGATCATCGGGATGCTTCTGGTGTACGGTCGCACTGCACGGGTTACCGGCTAGTTTTCTGAGCATGAGAGGCTGTAGGGGCCGCTACTTGGAACGTGAGTCGCAGGATGCGGCGAAGCACGTTGTTGGTACTGCCTACGAACTGGCGGTCGTCTCAACGGCGCCGGGAGACTTTGCGCCTCGCGAACGCCAGCGAAACCGCGCCTAGTGGCGTCCGCAAGTGGTTGATCGTGAAGAAGGGCATGCTTAGCCCGAAGATTGGCCCTTTTCTCCATCTCGACGCGAGCTACTGGCGTGCGATCGTCTGTCCACCCGTCTGTCCCTCAGGAGGTGCAGCGGCAGTGCGGCCGGAACAGCCTTTTAGATCCTGTCTCCCTCTCCGCCAGTTCGTCGCGCTTTCCGGTCCCGCTCGATCTCCCGGGTTTTCGGGCAGATGGCGATCCATTGCTGGCGCGCGTCGTTCCGCAGTTCATCACCTTCCTTACGAGAGAGTTTTGGATCGTCACGCACGAGGGCCTCATGGCCACAGCGCGCATCCGAGCCTTCCTGGAGGTCGTAGGCGAGAGCCTCGCGTCGCAACGCGCGCGATTCGAGGGCAGTCCGGCAACCGCACCAGTGCGATGAACGAACGCACTACCCTGATCGCGTGTTTGCGCGATGGAACGCACAGCCAGCGTGCCGACATGTGCAGCTCGACTGCCACGAACAGCGCAAAGGCAGTGGCTGCTATCAGAATGCATGCGACCGATGAAATCGCCGATGTCATGGAGAGCGAATAGGCGCCGAGTGCGATCATCAGCAGGAGAAACCCGGGGGACATCGAATTTCGGTTCCGCGGCCCCAGGGTGAGCGGGACGTTCCAGGAAGCGCGCGCCAATTGCGAACGGTACGCCTCCGAGCGTTGCGATTACGGCGAAGAGCCAAGGCCACCCGGCCCAAGCCAGCACCACGCCGCCCAGAGACGGCCCGATAGCCGTCCCAACCGCGGAGACCGCGCCGAGCAGCCCCATCGCTCGGCCCGTCTGCTCTCCGGGCAGTGCATCGGTGACATTGGCAATCGTGAGCGACATCATGAAGGTGGCGCCGGCTCCCTGCAGAGCTCGCGCGGCGATCAGGAACAATAGCGATGTAGACAAGGCGCAGGCGAGCGAGCTGAGCGCGAACAACGCGATGCCCGCGAGAAGCATCCGAGGACGCCCGAACACGTCGCCAAGATGTCCGGTGCCAACAATGAGAGTCGTGACGGCCAGTAGGTACGAGATCACGACCCACTGCATCTGAGCGAAGTCCGAGTCGAAAGAAAGACCGAGGCTGGGCAACGCCATGTTGGCGATGCTCGTCCCGAGCGAGGGAAGGAGCATCGTCAGCGAGAGTGCGACCAGCCGCCAGCGATAGGCGGTCCAGTGGGACTCGCAACGGTCATGTCTTACTGAGCCGGGGCCGGCACCTTGACGAGCAGCCCCACGAACCGGCGGGCGATCGGCGCGACCACCAGCACCACCGGGAAGGCGATGAGCCAGGACGGGACCCACGCGCCGATCCACAGGTCGAAGAAATCTTCGACGAGACCGAAATTGCGGAAGGTCGCGATGCCGGAGACGACGAATGACATCAGGGCCGAGAGGACGAATCCGAACAGGACAGGTGCGAAGCGAGCAGGCATGTAAGCTCTCCTTGTTGAGATGCCAGCTGACCTAGTCCTCCGACGATCATTGCAGAAGACGCGTGATCTGCAGCATAATCGTGCGCCACACGCCATGTCTGGCAAATGAGAGGGAACCATGCCGGACTTCAACCTGCTCGTGACGCTCGACGTGCTGCTTTCGGAGGGCAGCGTTGCCAAGGCCGCGAGGCGCCTGCGGCTCAGCCCTTCAGCCATGAGCCGCGCTCTTTCGCGCCTGCGCGACGTGACCGGTGATCCGTTGCTCGTCCGCGCCGGCCGTACGCTCGTTCCCACGCCGCGAGCGCTGGAGCTGCGGATGCAGGTGGGGACGCTCGTGGAGGGTGCGAACGCGGTCCTGCGTCCGGCAGTGAAGCTGGACCTCGAGCGCTTGGAGCGACGCTTCACGCTCCGAACCAGCGAAGGGTTCGTCGAGACGTTCGGGCCGCATCTCCTGGCGCAGATCGGCGACGCGGCGCCAGGCGTGACGCTGCAGTTCGTCGCCAAGCCCGACAAGGAGAGCACGCCACTTCGCGAAGGCGGCGTGGATATCGAAACAGGCGTCATCGATGCGACGACGGCTCCAGAGATGCGCGCAGCGCCGCTCTTCGATGACCGTTGGGTCGGCGTGGTGGCGGCAGGCCATCCGCTGGCGAAGGGAAGAGTGACCAGTGCCCGCTACGGCTCCGCTGGCCACGTACATGTTCTCCGGCGTGGATTGCACAGCACCGATATCGACGACGCCGTTCGCACCGAGGGCATCGACCGCAAGGTCGCGATCATCGTGCACGGCTTCGCCGCGGCCCTCTCCCTCGCACGCGAGACCGAGCTCGTCGCCACTGTCCCGGAGCGGCATACGGCGGGGCTGCGGCAGGGGATGCACATCTTCGCCCTGCCGTTCCAGATGGCGCCGTTCACCATCTCGATGCTCTGGCACCCACGCATGGATGGCGACCTCGCGCATGGGTGGTTGCGGGGCCAATTGCGTAAGGTCTGTGGGAAAGGCGCTCGGAAGTGATATGGCGCGCCGTGCATGTATTCAGTGCAAACGCTGCGCCTTCTGCATGAGTTCGCTCGCTGGTTGATTGTTGGCGTCACCAACACCAACCCACGAGGGCTCTAGATGACTACGATCACTACGACGGCCCCTGCCGTCGATCCGTTCCACCGCACCAACGGCGCCGCATCCGTCCGGAAGGCCTCCGACGCCGAGCGTCCTATGGACTCCCAACTCCTTGGCCGTCTCACCGGCCTCTTCTTCCTTATCACGTACGCCACGTCCATTCCGCCGGTCCTGACGCTCTATGTTCCGGCGCTGAGCAATCCGGCGTTCGTCCTCGGGGGTCCCTTCAACGAGGGCGTGACGTGGGGCGTCGTCCTCGAACTCCTGCTCATCGTCGCCAACATCGCCTCGGCTCTCACACTCTATCCGATGCTTAAGCGGCGCTTCCCCGTGCTGAGTCTTGGCTTCGTCGCAGCACGTGTCATGGAGAGCGCGTTCATTGCGATGGGCATCATCTCGGTTCTAGCTCTCGTCACTCTGCGGGCGACCGCCGGCGACGCCGATCCAGCCGCGCTCTCCGCCGTTGGACAAGCACTGGTCGCCATTCACGACTGGACCTTCAAGATGGGACCCGGTGTCGTGGTGGGCGTCGGCAATGGGCTGATCCTCGGCTACATGATGTGGAAGACCCGGCTGCTGCCGCGCTTCATCTCGGTCCTCGGTCTCATCGGCGGCCCAGCCCTCCTTCTTGCTGCTTGTGGCGTGATGTTCGGCCACTTCGAGGTTGGCTCGACCGTCCACGGCCTGTTCGTCGCCCCCGAGTTCCTCTGGGAATTGCTGCTTGGCATCTGGCTGCTGGTGCGGGGCTTCTCACCCGCCGCGCTGACGGCGCTCGATGCCCACGAGGCGTGAGGCCGGCCGCACGACATCCGTTCCGACGGCTAAGCGATGTCGCGCGTCTCGTCGTAGCGGGGCATCGCCGGATCTCACGACTGGAAGGGGAGGGCCCATGGGCGCTCCCCTTCCTCCATTCTGGAGCGGGCAGGGTTGATTCCGGCCTCGGGCCTGGACAAGACTGGCCACCTGATGGCCAGCCCCCTCATAGCAACCAAGCTGCATGTGCCGATCGCGCGGCAACGCGTCGTGGAACGGTCGCGCCTGCGCGCCCTGCTTGATCGCGGCGCGAACGCAAGGCTGACCCTGGTCTCGGCCCCGGCGGGATTCGGCAAGACCACGCTCCTCGCCCAATGGCTTGCTGGGTCGGATCCGAGCGGCCCGGCGATCGCCTGGCTTTCGCTGGACGGGTCCGATGACGAACCCGCGCTCTTCTGGTCGCACGTCGTCGTGGCGCTTCGAACCGCGTTCACACGGGCTGGAGTTGACTTCCCCGACATCCCCGCGACCTCGCCGGACGATGGCTTCATCGCCGTGCTGCTCAATCAGCTGACTGAGACCGAACGCCCTGTCGTCCTCGTGCTCGATGACCTGCATGCTATCGAAAACGCAGAGATTCATGCCAAGCTCGCCACGCTGGTCGAGCACCTTCCTTCCAACGCGCGCATGGTCGTGAGCACTCGGTCGGATCCTGCCCTGCCACTGGCGCGCCTCCGGGCTCGCGGCGAACTGATCGAGATCCGCGTCGCCGACCTGCGCATGACCGGTGACGAGACAGCCGCGTACCTGAACGACGTGATGGGACTGTCGCTTTCACCGACCGACACCGCGACGCTGGAGTATCGCACCGAGGGATGGATCGCCGCCCTGCAGCTTGCGGTGATCTCGCTTCAGGGCCGAACCGATCCTTCCGCCTTCATCGCCGGCTTCGCGGGCAGCGGGCGCTATGTCGTCGACTACCTCGTCGAGGAAGTGCTGCAGCGTCTGCCCGACGACGTCCGCGACTTCCTGATGAGAACCTGCGTCCTGCGGCGCCTCAATGCTTCGCTCTGCGACGCCGTCACCGGGCAGGCAGGAACGGCTCGCGCGCTGCTCGACCGGATGGAGCGGCAGAATCTGTTCCTCGTCCCTCTCGACGAGGACAGGCAGTGGTTCCGCTATCACCACCTGTTCGCCGACGTGCTCAACTCGCACCTCTCGACCGAGCAACGGGCGCAACTGCCAGCGATCCATCGACAGGCCAGCGAGTGGTACGAACAGCATGGCGAGCGGGCCGAGGCCATCCATCATGCCCTGGCGGCCGAGGACTTCGAATGGGCAGCCGAACTGCTCGAGCGCTTCGTCCCGGAAATGCGCAGGAACCGGCAGGAGGGGCTCTTCCGCCTCTGGATGGAGCCGATACCCGATGCGGTGATCCGCGCGCGTCCCGGCCTCGCGCTCGGCCATGTCGGTGTTCTGGTCTCGCTTGGCATCTTCGAAGGCATGGAGGACCGTCTCCGTGACGCCGAGGCCAGGCTGGAAGGTCAGGATCCGAGCGGCTCGCTCCGAGCCGCGGTCGAACTCTACCGATGCGCCTTGGCGCAGGTCCGGGGCGATCTTGCTTCGGCAGAGCACCATGCGCGCCTCGTGCTCGAGCTGGCGCCGGCTGGCGATCATGCGGCCCTCGCCGGCGCAGCAGGTTTCCTTGGCATCGTCGCCTGGTCCCGAGGCGAGCTCGGCGAGGCTGCCCGCTATTGGAGGCAATGCCGAAATGGTCTGCGGGACGCCGGCCACGTTGCCGACGTGCAGGGTACGACCATCGCGCTCGCCGACATCCTGGCGACCCAAGGACGGCTGACCGAGGCTATGGCCCTTTGTCGGGAGGCAATCGATCTTGCGAGCGCCGGCGGAGGTGCCGTGCGCGGCGTGGCCGACACCCATGCCAGCCTCGCTCAATTGCACCTCGAGCGCGGGGAGATAGTCGAAGCGCAGGAGCATCTGACGAAGTGCCTCGAGCTCGGCGATCTATCCGGCCTGCCCCAGCATCCTTACCGCTCGCGGGTAACGCAGGCGCGCGTCGATAGCGTCCGGGGCAATCTCGCTGATGCCGTCGAAGAGCTGCGCGAAGCGGAGCGTCGCTACGTCAGCGATTTCTTTCCCTATGTCCGTCCTATCCCCGCGATGATCGCCCGGGTGCAGATCCGGTTGGGGCGTCTGGACGAGGCGGACCGTTGGGCCGCCAGTGCGAGCATCTCGGTAGAGCGCGAGGCCAGCTACATTCGGGAATACGAGAACATCACCTTGGCGCGGCTCATGCTCGCACGCTCGACGGGCCGTGACTTGCTCTCATTCATCGGGCGATTGCGAGAGGCGGCTGAGGTCCGAGGACGGCGGGCGAGCGCCGTCGAGCTGCGCGTGATCGAAGCTCTCGCGTACAGGAAGATGGAAAAGCCCGGTCCGGCTCTCGATCTTCTCTGCGGTGCGCTCGAACTCGCTGCGTCGGAGGGCTACGCGCGACCATTCCTTGACGAAGGCGAGGCTCTGACGGAGTTGCTGAAGCAGGCGGCCAGACGTGCGATTGCTCCAGACTTCGTTCGCCGACTTCTCGCCGAGGCGTCATCGGCGCCGGCACCGGCTGTCTCAGATCATCCGGATCTCATCGAACCCCTGAGCGATCGCGAGGTAGATGTTCTGCGCCTCCTTCGTACCGATCTCAGCGGTCCGGAGATCGCCCGGGAGATGGTGGTGTCGCTTAACACGGTTCGCACCCACACCAAGAACATCTTCGAGAAGCTCGGCGTGAACAGCCGGCGTGCAGCGGTACGCCGCGCCGGCGAGCTCGAGCTCTTCAGCCGCTCCAGCGGCCAATAGCGCCCTCGGACCAGAAAGACTTCAAAATCACCCTGCGCGCTCACCACATGTGGTGAGGCGGGCTCACCATGTCGGCCCTCATGGTCGTCTCCAGCGAACGACAGGTTCGCGCCAACGAATGGCAAGGAGCATCATGACGACGTCCGCAAGCCCCGGAACCTACGACATCCGCATCCGTGGCCATCTCGACCAGCACTGGGCGGATGAGTTCGGCGTGCCCAAACTCGTCCACGAGGACGACGGTACGACGGTCCTGCGGGGCGTCACCACCGACCAGGCGGCGCTGCATGGCCTACTCCAACGCCTTCGAGACCTCGGGGTCACGCTGATCGCCGTGACCCTCGTGCCCAACACCGACTGACCCAACCCGACAATCGAGGAGACCACCATGACCACCAATCAGCTTATCACGCCTGACAACCTGATCCGCGCGACAGGACCGTTCGCCATTCTCGCCGGCCTGATCTTCGCCGGCATCCAGCCGATCCATCCACCCGATTTCGTGGCCTCTGTCACGACCACGCCCTGGGCCGTGATCCTCACGCTCAAGTTCGTCATGTGCCTGTTCTTCATCGTCGGCGCCACCGGCCTCTACCTTCGGCAGATGTCGAGGGCCGGCTGGCTGGGGCTCGCCGGCTTCATGCTGTTCACCGCCTCGTGGTGGCTGCAGACCGGCTACGTCTTCACGGAGCTCTTCGTCCTGCCGCCGCTCGCGGCCGTGTCGCCCGAACTCGTCGACAGCTTCCTCAGCATTGTGAACCAGCATCCCGGCACCCTCGACATCGGGCAGTTCGGTACCGTCTACAACATCGTGGGTCTGCTCTACCTGCTCGGCGGCATCCTGCTCGGCGTCGCCACTCTGCGGGCCGGCGTTCTTCCCCGCATCCCGTCGGCCCTGCTCGCATTGGCGGCGCTCGCCACCCCCGCAGCGGCGCTCCTGCCCCACGAACTCCAGCGCTACGCCGCCATCCCGATGGGCATCGCCTTCATCTGGCTTGGCTTCGCCCTCTGGTTTCCCCGGAAGACGGCAGCCGGCACCTCGAGCGCCATGCAGCCAGCGGCGGCTCACTAGCCCGGTCAAGGCGAGCGGCGATGGCCGTTCGCCGTTCCGCTTCCGTCCCTCAAGGAGACCACCAATGCGCCCGCTGTCCACCCTGCGTCTCACGCTCCTCCGCCTTTGCTACGCCGTCCTTGTCGTCGGCCTTTCGCTCCGCTATGCGCCGGTCTTCCTCGACGGCCTGCATAGTCTTCCTCGGATGGACGGCTCCGTCGTCGCGCTACTCAGCGCGATGGGCCTCCTGGCCATTGCGGGACTCTTCTCGCCTGTCCGCATGCTCCCTCTACTGGCCTTCGAGATCACGTGGAAGGCCATCTGGGTCACTACCGTCGCCCTACCCAAGTGGCTCGATGGCTCGCTCGATGAGGGCTACCTCTCCGTCCTTTTCAATTGCTCCGTCGCCCTGCCTTTCGTCTTCATCGTCCCTTGGAGGTACGTGGCGGCCCACTTCCTGGGCAGGGCCGAACCGTTCCGCGCCGATGCCGACGCGCAGCCGAGTGTGACGTGATGAGCCTCGCAGCCAACTCCCCTTCGCCATCTCGCAAGCCGGTCGTCCAACGGAGCCAGGGTTCGTCGCGGTGGCTAGTCGCGGGTCTCCTCGTATTCGCGGCAATGCCGTTGACGTTCGGCGTTCTGCGTCTCTTGCAGCTAGTGGGGATCTCGAATGCGATGCTTCCGGCACTCGTGTCGCCGGTGCCGCTGATCGTCCACATAGTTGGCGCGCTACTCTACGCAGTCCTGGGTGCCTTCCAATTCTCGGCGGCCGTCCGTCGTCGTTGGCCATCGTGGCACCGCGCCTCCGGTCGAGTCGCGCTCTTGGGGGCGTTGCTGGTCGCGTTCTCGGCGCTCTGGCTCACGGCGCTATATGCAACACCGAGCCTTGGTGGTCTGCTACTCGCAGGCTTCCGTGTCGTAGTCGCCTCGGGGATGCTGATCTCGATCGCTTTGGGTGTGAGCGCCATACTCCGTCGCGACGTACCGCATCACCGCGAGTGGATGATCAGGTCCTACGCTCTGGGCCTGGGCGCGGCCACGCAGATGCTCGTGCTGATGGTTGCTGAAATCGTCACCGGCGGGCCTCCCACCGAACTCAACCGCGCACTGCTGATGGGTCTGGCGTGGGGCATCAACATTGCCTTGGCGGAGTGGGCAATCCGACGCGGTCGCCCCGCGCGAACAGTGTGCGCCATGCACGAATGAACTGCGGATGGCGGAACGCGCGATGTGCTGGTTCGCGTCGCGGCGACAACGGTGAGCGTTGCCGATCATCGAATGCGCGCACGCGATCTGCCTCCCGAAGCCCGCCAGTCTCGCCAAGATTGGCCTGATCGAATACGTTTCCATTCGAGGGGCTTTTGCTCAATCAGCGTGTCAAAAAGGCGTCTGCTGTGTTGGAGGTAAGCAAGTCTGCAAGTAAAAGACTCTCCATGCTTTGGCCAAACACGTTACTGCGCCACGCCGCCTTGCCGTCACTTGCGACAAGTCTAGGTTGTTCCCTTGGTTATTTCGTTGCCAGCAGCGATGAGCAGCTTGAGGCTCGTTGAAAGATCGGGGGCGTCCTTGGCGTCGAGGCGGTCGGCATAGGGGCAGGTGAGCACAGCGAGCACGGTGCCAAGCGGCCCAAAGATGGGAACGGACAGGTTGGTAACGCCTGAGACCTGGAGGCTTTCCATGATTTCGTGTCCCTGGGCCCGAACCTTTTCGAGTCTTGCTCTGAGCGCCTCTGTAATGTGGCTCCTTCGCCGGTCACTCGAACTCTCGAGCATGAGCTTGCGCTCGGCTTCATTTGCAAACGCAAGGAAGACATGGCCCGATCCTGTGTTCACCATGTCGATGCGCGAGCCGATGCGGATCGAGACGTTCCAATAGCCGGGACTATCGACCTGCGCGATCACCACGAGGATGTTGCGATCGTGGATCACGAGGTGGACGGCCTGCTCAGCTTCGCGGGCAAAGGTGCGTAGCACAGGTGTTGCCTGGCTCACGAGACGGCGCAGCGGTGGCATCTGATAGGCCAGCTCGAATAGTTTGAGCGTCAGGACGTAACGATCGCTTTCGGTGCGGCGGACATAGTCGCGGCGCACAAGCCGATCGAGCATGCGGTAGATTTCATTGGGGGACCGGTCGAGCGATTTAGCGATCTCGGACTGGCTCATTCCGTCCTCATTCGCCGCGAGCAATTCCAGGATGTCCAAGCCCTTGTCGAGAGCCGGGGCTCGGTACTTTTCGTCGTCGCTCGCGCTCATTTCTTTCCATCCTGCCGGCACGATCACTATTCATATGTGAACGCTATTGTCCAGCTGTGGGCGACACCACTCCTTTGGCAGCATCGAACTTGCCAGACTGTTTATTTATGAATACGATCTTCGTATATGAGGAATCGATCGAGCTGGGAGGAGCGATCGCACATGGCCGATTTTCGCAATAACCGCTCGCTGCCACGTCTGCTGGTCCTCCCATGACCGCGCTGATCGAGATGTCCGATATCGACAAGAGCTTCCCTGGGGTGCGGGCGCTTAAGCGTGCCCGCTTCGACCTCGAGGCGGGCGAGGTGCATGCGCTGATGGGCGAGAACGGCGCCGGCAAATCGACGCTGATGAAGGTGCTGGCTGGGGTTTATTCGCGCGATGCCGGAACGGTGCGGCTCGACGGGCGAGCGGTCGAGATCGAGAGCCCGCGGCAGGCGCAGGGCCTCGGCATTGCGATCATCCATCAGGAAATGAGCCTGATGCGTCACCTGACGGCGGCGCAGAACATTTTCATCGGGCGCGAGCCAAAGACTTTCGGGGGATTGCTGCTCGACGAGCGTGCCTTGAACGCGCAGGCGGCCGCGATCTTCGAGACGATGCACCTGGTGCTCGATCCGCGCATCGATGTGGAGCAATTGACCATCGCCAAGCAGCAGATGGTCGAGATCGCTAAGGCACTGTCGCACAAGTCGCGGGTGCTGATTATGGACGAGCCGACGGCGGCGCTGACGGAAGCCGAGATCGCCGAACTGTTCGCCATCATCGGCCAGCTCAAGGCCGAGGGCGTCGGCGTCGTCTACATCTCGCACAAGATGGACGAGATCAAACGCATCGCCGACCGCGTGACGGTAATGCGCGACGGCGAGTATGTCGGGACGGTCCCGGCCGCCGATACGCCGATCGAGAAGATCATCTCGATGATGGTCGGACGCGAGCTCAGTGAAGAAGTGGCCAGCCCGCGTGACGAGACCGATTCACCGGTGGCGCTCGAAGTTCGTGGTCTTCGGCGCGGCAAGGAAATCCGGGACGTCAGTCTGAACGTGCGACGCGGCGAAATCCTTGGACTTGCCGGGCTTATGGGCGCTGGCCGGACAGAGGTGGCACGCGCCATTTTCGGCGCTGATCCCCTGGAGGCTGGTGAGATTTTCGTCGGCGGGAAGAAAGTCACCATCCGGACCCCGGGCGACGCGGTGCGCGCCGGCATCGGCTATCTGAGCGAGGACCGCAAGCATTTCGGGCTCGCGACGGGTCTTAGCGTCCGCAACAATATCGCGCTGGCGAGCCTGCATCGATTTACCGGCCCTGGCGGCGTGCTGGACGAGGCGGCGATGGAGAAGGCGGCGCGCCAGCTCATCGGGCAGCTGTCGATCAAGACGCCATCGGACCAGCAGGAAGCGCGGCTGCTCTCGGGCGGCAACCAGCAGAAGGTCGTGGTTGCCAAATGGCTGCTGCGCGATTGCCCGATCCTGATCTTCGACGAGCCGACGCGCGGCATCGATGTCGGCGCCAAGGCGGAAATCTACAAGCTGCTCAACGCGCTCGCGGCGCAGGGCCGGGCAATCATCGTCATCTCCTCGGAGCTCCCGGAAATTCTGAGGCTCAGCCATCGCATCGCGGTGATGTGCGAGGGGCGGCTGACGGGCGTGCTGCCGGCCGGGTCGTCGCAGGAAGAAATCATGCTGCTGGCGACGCAGCGGCAAAGCGCAGTCTCGGAGGCGGCATAAAAATGAACGATGTCAGCACGGAATTGAGGGCACGGCCCGGCGCCGGGCTGCGGGGATCGGGCGCCTATCACAAGCTGCTGGCCTTTTCGGGCCTGATCTTCCTCGTGGTGGCGTTCAGCCTCGCTTCGCCGAATTTCCTGCAGACCGGAAACATCATCACCATTCTGCAGGCGACATCGGTCAATGGTGTGCTTGCGATCGCGGCGACGGTCGTGATCATTTCGGGCGGGATCGACCTGTCGGTCGGCACGCTGATGACGTTCTGCTCGGTGATGGCCGGCGTGCTGCTCACCTATCTGGGGTTGCCGATGGTCGTAGGCGTGCCCGGCGCGCTCATCGGCGGCGCGCTCTGCGGTACGCTAACCGGCTTCTTCATCGCCAAGCTGAAGATTCCGCCGTTCATCGCGACGCTCGGCATGATGCTGATCTATCGCGGGCTATCGCTTGCAATCTGCGGCGCCAAGCCGATCTATTTCAATGACACGCCGGGCTTCAGCCAGATCTCGACCGGCTCGATCATCGGCGCCATCGTTCCCGCGCTACCGATACCCAATGGCGTGCTGATCCTGTTCCTCGTCGCGATCGCGGCGGCATTCATCTTGAGCCGTACGGTGCTCGGCCGCTTCATCTTCGCGATGGGCAGCAATGAGGAGGCGTTGCGGCTCTCGGGCGTCAATATCGATCGCTGGAAGATCGCGGTCTATGCGCTGGCCGGCGGCATCTGCGCCGTGGCGGGCATCCTTCTCGCCTCGCGCATCAACTCGGCGCAGCCCGCGATCGGGCAGGGTTATGAGCTCGATGCCATCGCGGCGGTGGTGATCGGCGGCACGTCATTGAGCGGCGGCCGTGGCACCATGCTGGGTACGATGATCGGGGCGCTGATCATCAGTGTCGTGGCCAACGGTCTGCGCATCCTGTCGGTACCGCAGGAGTGGCAGATCGTGGTCACCGGCTCGATCATCATCCTTGCCGTCTATTTCGACATCCTGAGGCGCCGCGGCACCGCATGAGGAGAACTCGCGCGCGCCCGGGAGGTCTCGCGCCAAAAGCAAGAAGGGCGAACGGCCCCACATCGAAAAGCGAATTCAACCAACGAACGTTCCACGGAGGAATCATGTTCAACAGACGTACACTCCTGGCTCTGGTGGGGGCGACGGCCATTCTCGGCTCGTCCGCCTTTGCACTGGCCCAGGACAAGCCCTACATTGCCGTGATCTCGAAGGGCTTCCAGCATCAGTTCTGGCAGGCGGTTAAGCTCGGAGTAGAGAAGGGCGCGGCAGAGTTCAATGTTGATGCCACCTTTGAAGGTCCGGACGGCGAGGGTGCTGTCGACCGTCAACTCGACATGATCTCGACTGCACTGTCGAAGCATCCGGCGGCGATCTCGATTGCTGCGATCGACAGCCAGGCCACGGTGCCGCTGCTGCAGCAGGCCAAGGATGCCGGCATCATCGTGCTGGCGTTCGACTCCGGTGTTGCGAGCGATATCCCCATCAGCACTGCGTCCACCGACAATCTGGCATCGGCAGCCCTTGCAGCCGACAAGATGGCGGAACTGATCGGCGGTGAGGGCAAGGTCGCGGTCGTCTCGTTCGACCAGACCAGCCAGACCGGCATCGAACGCCGCGACGGCTTCGTCGCGCGCATCAAGGAGGCCTATCCCAAGATCGAGATCGTCGCGATCGAATATGGCGGCGGCGACCATCTGAAATCGGCCGAAATCACCAAGGCGCTGCTGCAGGGCCATCCGGACCTGAAGGGCATTTTCGGCACCAACGAAGGCTCGGCCATCGGCGTGGGCATCGGCAAGAAGGAAGCGGGCAGCAATATCGTTGTCGTCGGCTATGACTCAGGCAAGCTGCAGACCGACATGATCCGTGACGGCACCATCGCCGGCGCGATCACCCAAAACCCAGTCGGCATCGGCTACGAGACGATCAAGGCCGCGGTTGCCGCGATCAAGGGCGAGACGGTTCCGCCGCATGTCGACACGGGCTTCTATTGGTACGATAAGACCAATATCGACGACCCGGTGATCAAGCCGAACCTCTACGACTAAGGGGAAGTACCGGATCGGGTGTCCTCCCGGTTCGGACGATCCTCGGCGGGGCGCAGCGATGCGCCCCGATTCTTGTGCCGCAGGCGAGCCAAAGTTGACGCGCATCACCAGCCTCAAAACCATCGATCTCAGGTTTCCGACGTCGGCCGCGCTCGATGGTTCCGATGCGATGAACCCCGACCCGGACTATTCGGCTGCCTATGTGGTGCTCGCAACTGACGGCGCGCATGAGGGACATGGGCTAACGTTCACGATCGGGCGCGGCAATGAGGTTGTGGTGGCCGGGATCGAGGCGTTGCGCGATCGCGTCTTCAATCTGGACCTCGACTGGATCAGAGAAAGCCCGGCTCGCTTCTGGCGGCACGTGACGGGCGACAGCCAGCTCCGCTGGATCGGTCCCGACAAAGGTGCGATGCATCTCGCGACCGGTGCGGTCGTCAACGCCGTCTGGGATCTTCTGGCAAAAGATGCTGGCAAGCCGGTATGGCAACTGGTTGGCGAGATGAGCCCCGAGGAACTCGTGGCCTGTATCGATTTTCGCTATCTCACCGACGTCATCACGCCCGAGGAGTCCCTGGCAATCTTCCAGAAGGCTCAGATCGGGAAAGCGGATCGGATCGCGACGCTCAGGGAAGAAGGCTATCCCTGCTATACGACTTCTGCCGGATGGCTTGGCTATTCGAACGAAAAGTTGCGCCGGCTCGCCGGTGAAGCGGTTGCGCAGGGCTTCACTCACATCAAGATGAAAGTCGGACGCGACCTCGAAGACGATATGCGACGGCTTTCAATCGTGCGCGAGGTGATGGGACCTGATCGCGTCTTGATGATCGACGCCAATCAGGTGTGGGAAGTCGGGCAAGCCATCGAATGGGTGAAGGCGCTTTCGCGCTTCAATCCATACTTCATCGAAGAGCCCACAAGCCCGGATGACGTCGCGGGTCATTGGAAGATTCGCGAAGCTATCCACCCAGTAAAGGTAGCGACAGGCGAGATGTGTCAGAACCGCATTCTATTCAAGCAGTTCATCGCCGAAGGAGCGATCGACATCGTCCAGATCGATGCTTGCCGTATCGGCGGTCTGAACGAGGTGCTGAGCGTCCTCGTGATGGCGGCAAAATACGGCCTGCCGGTTTGGCCGCATGCGGGTGGCGTTGGTCTCTGCGAATATGTCCAGCATCTCTCGATGATCGACTACATCGCCGTGAGCGGCTCAAAGCACGGCAGGGTGATCGAGTATGTCGATCATCTGCATGAGCATTTCGTCGATCCCTGCGTCGTTGAAGACGCGGCGTATATGCCGCCGACAAGGCCGGGCTTCTCAATCGAGATGAAGCCGGAGTCGATCGCAGCGTATCGCTTCAAGTCCCAGCCGCCGCTGGCCCAGGTCGGTTGATGGTCTGCTAGGGCCTGAAGCCGATGCTGAGGGCGCCCCACCGGCGACCCTCGACGAAAATCGGTGCTGCGCAGTGTTTCATCATCTCGAAATGGCCACCACCCATGTCGCGGCGATAGATTCTCAGCAGGAATGGAGCCGTCAGCCTGGCGAAGGCTGTCGCGTTGCGGTCCTCGAAGAATCTGCGGTTCCGGCAATGGGCGGCGTTCCAAACAGGATCATCGCCCTGTGGCTGCGAGTATTGCGGGTTCTGGACTGGAATGTAGCCGTTGCGGTCGATGCTTGAGGTCAGAATTATCCGGGGGTCGAGGTCGAGAAGGCTGTCCTGAAGCGGTGCCATGTGGCGTTCCGCGAAAGCGGTGAAGCGGGTCAGGAATTGCTGCGGGTTCGTGCTGGGAATAGGCCTGTAATTCTCATCGAAGAGATCCGCCATCGTCACTTCGCGGCGCGCGATCCCGGCGGCAAAGATGTTCCCGAGTTCCGCCGCTTTCGCCTTGACCAGATCGATCATCGGCACATCGCTTGGTGAGACGCCGCTTTCAACCGCAAAGGTGATCAGGTCGTCGGAAATATCGAGAATCGATTGCGTGCGGGCAGCCGCGGAATCGAGGTGCTGCCGGCTTTGATCGATCGTGCCGAGAAGCTCCGAGAGGTTGCGCTGCATGCTTGCAAAGCCGGCGACACTCTGGCCGACGGGTCCGGCGACACTGTCGATATCGGCGACGAGGTCGTCTACTGATCCGACCAAGGCACCGAGCCGGGCTGTTGCCTCATTTGCTCGAGCGCCCTCGATGGTAGCAGATTTCGCAATTTCGCCCGCGCGCGCCGCCCGCGACTGTAGCTGCATCAGCAGGCTCGTCAGCGACTCAAGATGTGCCCCACTTTCACGCGAGTATGTCTGGATCTGGTCGGCCAGCGCCTTGACGGCATCGGCGATCACCGCGAAACCGCGCCCCGCATCGCCTGCCCGTGCCGCTTCAACGCTTGCATTGAGGGCGAGCAGCTTGGTTTCGCGAGCAATGAGGGCAATGGCAGAGCTCGCCTGTCCAACGCTGGCGAGGCTGGTGTCGATGTCCTGCAAGGTCGCGCTGATTGCCAGGGCGTCATCGCTTAGCGTCGAAAGCGTATTGGCGTTTCGCTCGACGATCTCGCCGATCAGCGCAGCGCCTTCGTCGAGAACCTGTCGCGTTGTCTGCGCGTTGGAACGGGTTGCCGCCATCGTGTCTGCAAGGCTGGTCGTTGCTTTGTGCATCTGCGTCCCCGCCGCAACGACGCTGGTAACGCTTGTTGTCTGGCCCTTTCCGATGGCCGCCAGGCTGTCGACAAGGCCAGCAATATCCGCAATCTCCAGACCCAGCCGTCCGATGCGCTGTCCGATATCGACGGACTTGGCATTCTCGTCCGATGTGTGCAGGTGCTGAGCGCGCGAGGGCATGGCAGCGTCCTTCTTCATAGCTGTCAAAGGTTACGCTTGGTCGCGCCGGGTGCCGGTGCGAACCGATACTAGCTTCGCCAATGGATGATCGGCGTACCCAACGTCTGCAATGCCGCCGGCGATTTGCCTGCGATGCGCTCGAGCAAGAGGCGTGTCAACTCGGCTCCGGCTGCGAGGACGTCTTCTTCGATCGTGTCGATTGTCGGATGCAACGCAGGCAGCAACCCGGCGGTCTGTTTGCAAATGAAATGAATCTCGCGCCCCGCAATGATCCCGGCCTCTTCGAGACCGGCGATCATGCACAGGGAGCGTAGTTCGCTGTCGCAAATGATTCCAGCTGGCCGTTTTGGGTCCCGGGCCAGTGCGAGCCCGTAGGCCCGCATCTGGTCGGCGGTGCTGCCGGCGACTTTCTCGCTGACAAGGGTGGCGTCGAGGCCGAGTTCAGCAGCGATCCGGCGATAGGCGACGTTGATCAGGTGGAAATTGTGCGTCGCTTCGCTTCCCACGACCAGCAGCACTCTCCTTTTGCCCAGCGTTGCCAGACGATCGAGTGCTAGCCGAACGAAGCTTTCGGAGTCGAAGTCGTGATAAGCGTGGGGCGAGTAGAACTCAGTTCGTCCGTGGGTAACGAACGGAAAGTCGTAATCCATCATCAATTGTACGCGCGGATCGCGCGCGCTGGTGTGGGTCACGATCAGCCCATCCGCAAGGCGATTGTCGAGGATGTGCCGGATCGAGCGGAGCGGGTCGCTATGCTCGAAGTCGGGCATGATGTTGAGGTGATAGCGTGTCCCTTCTACGGCCTGGCCAATGCCCTGGATCAGGTAACGGGCAAAGTCGATCGTCTCTGCGGCGTGCTGAAGGGCGAGGGCCACGACGTTGGTCTTGCCGGTCCTCAGGCGTACGCCGGCGCGGTCAGGAACATAGCCGAGTTCGGCGGCGGCCTCGGTCACGCGCTTCTGCGTTTCGGCTTTGAGCCTTGATCCGCCGCGAAGCGCAAGCGAAACGGTCGAAAGGCTAAGGCCGGTCAGATCCGCAATCGTCTTGAGCGTCGCCCGCTGCGCCGTCCGCCCAGTCCCCGCCGTCATCGCCGTGGTCCTCGCTGGCTCATCGAGCATCCTCATCATAAGCCGTGCGCGCTTTCAACGATCCATGCTTTGCAACGATATTTCTCTGGGAGACATTTCTAGTGCTCCGGAAGGTTGGAACGATAACGACTGGTATTTCAATGATGTAGTGATTATTCACTAGTGAAGCAAGGACGCGAGTCAAGTTTTTGTTGCAACGTTGCGATTCTTGTTTTTAGGTGGGTTTGTTCAGGGTAGCGGACCGGGAAGGTCACCGCCGCCTCGCATTGGGAGGAATCGACATGCTGAAACGCCACCTGCTGGCCGCCGCGGCGGCCGCGGGCCTGTTCGCGATGGCCGTACCGGCCGAGGCGCAGGTTTCTATCGCCTACAACGCCAATTTTGCTTCGCTGATCGCACCGGGCA
Organism: Devosia sp.; assembly: GCA_035549855.1. Lineage (GTDB taxonomy): Bacteria > Pseudomonadota > Alphaproteobacteria > Rhizobiales > Devosiaceae > Devosia_A. The sequence goes on from DASZPY010000028.1 coordinate 145,292, forward strand.
TCGCAGCCTACGAGGCCGAGACCGGTAACAAGGTCAACGCTATCGAACTGCCCGGGGGCGACGACTATTCCTCGCGCATTGCCCTCGATCTGAGTGCGGGCACAGCCGCCGACGTGATCATGATCGATAGCTACATTGTCGCCGAATATGCCGGCACGGGTTATCTCGCGCCGCTCGACGATCTGCTCGGTGACTGGGATCAGTATAAGAACTTCATGAAGGGGCCGCTCGACGTCGTGTCCTATGAAGGCAAGGTCTACGCCCTGCCGAACGGTACCGATGTGCGCATGCTCTGGTACAACAAGGCCGCTTTCGAGAAGGCTGGCCTGCCGATCCCGTGGACGCCCAAGACTTGGGACGATGTGATCGCCGCCGGCAAGGCACTGAACAAGTCCGGCATCCCCGACGCCTTCCTGCTCGAGGCCGGGACCAAGTGGGGCGAGGGCACTACGATGCAGGGCTTCTACATGGCGCTTCTGGGCGCAGACACGCCCGAAGGCGACCGCAATCGTCTCCGTGACCGCGCAAGTGGCAAGTGGATCGGCGATAGCCCGGCGATCCGGAACACGCTCAAGTTCTACCAGGACGTCTATGTGAACGAGAAAATATCGGGAGCTGCGATCAACTACGTCGCCGATCCCTTCTCGGACACCAACAATGCCTTCCTCGCCGGCACCATCGGTATCTATGCCTCGGGCAATTGGGCCAATGATTGCCTGTGGGGCTGCGGCAATGCCAATCAGCCGAGCCAGGAAGAGAAGGACAAGCTTGTCGGCTGGACGCCGTGGCCGGGCTCGGGCCTGCCGGGCGCCAAAGCGACCACCAACATCTCTGGTGGCTGGACCGTGGCGCTCAACGCAAAAGCGGTCGGTAACGCCGAGGCCGTGAAGCTGCTCAAGGCCATCTACGACGTGAAGAACCTCGGCAAGTGGACCGTCGACACGAAGACGCTGACCGTCCGGACCGACATCGCCGATCTGCCCGAATACAAGTCCAACCCCTACATGGCCGCTATCACCGAAATGGTGGGTGATACCACGGGCCGCGATACGGTCCCGGGCTATGGCAAGGTCTCGGCTCTTGTACAGGACATGACCACGGGCATCCTCGACGGCAAGTCGATCGATGAAGTAGTCAAGACCTATCACGATGCCCTCGTCGACGAGTTCGGCGCGGACGCCGTGGTGACGCTGCAGTAGATCTCCCAGCGGTCCCTCACCGCGGCGGGTCCTATTGGCCCGCCGCGGCTTCTTGAGAGTGTCGGAAGTACGGATATTGGTGATATGAGGCAAAGCCCCTGGCTTGTCGCGGCCCGCGGTCCGATGCTGATCGCAATGCTGCCCGCGGCGCTCTGCATCATCGCCTCGCTCTATGTGAGCGGCTGGTCGGTGATGTTCAGCTTCACCAATATCGAGCTTACTGGCGCCCGCTCGGTGAACTGGGCCTGGATTGGCTTCGACAACTATATCCGGCTCTTCACCCGCGAGGGCTTCCTCAATGCACTCTGGGTGACGATCGTCTTCACTTTCTGCTCGGCGATCGTCGGACAGTCCCTCGTCGGGTTCGTCCTCGCCGTCACCCTGCGCGGCACGCGCTCGCTGCTGCGCAACATCGTCGAGATTTCCATCATGCTGGGCTGGCTGCTGCCCGACATCGTCGCGGCCTTCATGTGGTCGGCGACAACCTCGGACACCGGCCTCATCAACAATCTGATCGTGATCCCGCTGGGTCTGAAGCCCATCGATTTCATCTCGAACTATGCGATGCCCGTCGTGGTCGTCGCCAATATCTGGAAGGGCAGCGCCTGGTCCTACCTATTGTTCAGCGCTGCGCTGGACTCCATTTCGCGTGAGGTGCTCGAAGCCGCACGGGTCGATGGTGCAACGGCCTTCCAGCGCATCCGGCTGGTCATCCTGCCGATGCTGCGGGCGCACATCGCGACGAATCTGCTGCTGATCACCATCTGGACCTTCGGCTATTTCGCGCTGATCTTCGCGCTCACCGGCGGCGGGCCGGGCCGTCAGACCGAGGTGCTCTCGATCCTGATGTTCCACCAGTCCTTCGGAGTCGGCAAGCTCGGCTATGGCAGCGCCATAGCTATCGGCATGATGCTCATCGTGGGAGTGCTCTCGCTGTTCTACCTGCGGCAGCTCAAGGAGCCCAGGTAATGGACCGCACCTTTGCCCGCTCGCCGGTCGTCACCGTGCTGCTTCTGGTCCTGACCGTCATGTGGATCAGCCCCTTCGCCTGGCTTATCCTCACGGCCATCGATCCGGGGGCAACGGGGCAACTCGGCATTCCGCGCGCCATCGGTATCGACAATTTCGTCCTGGCGGTACAGGGCGCGGCCGGCCAGCAATTCGTCAATTCGTTGTTCATCTCCGTCGGCACGGCGACGCTTACCGTGCTGATCGCCGGCATTGCCGCCTATCCGCTCTCTCGCATCCGTTTTCCCGGACAAAACGCTGTCCTGTGGGCGCTGGTGCTGCTGCGCATGCTGCCCGAAGCAGGGATCATCGTGCCGGTCTTCTTTGCGGCTAAGAACCTGCAGGGCCTCAACATACCCGGCATGATTGTCACGATGACGGTGCTGAACATTCCCTTCGCGCTCATGCTGCTCAAGAACTTCTTCGACACCGTGCCGATCGAGCTCGAAGAGGCGGCTTATGTGGAGGGCGCGACGCTCCGGCAGATATTGGCTTACGTTGTCGTGCCGCTAGCGCGCTCGGGCGTTGCCGTGGTGTGGTTCTTCACGTTCACCGGCGCTTGGAACGCCTTTCTGCTGCCGCTGATATTTGCGCGCACCGACACCGCCTTCCCGATGTCGGTTGGTCTTTACACTGCGTTCGGCCAGTACGGCTCGGTAAACTACGGCTTCCTCACGGCCTATTCGATCATCTATGCCGCGCCCGCTGTGATCGTTTACTTCCTGCTCAGGCGCAATCTCTACACCGGATTTGCAGGCGTGGGGGTCAAGGGATGAGTGACCGTATCACCGCCGCGCGTGTCGTCGTCTGCAGTCCAGGGCGCAACTACGTCACGCTGATCGTCGAAACCGCTTCGGGTCTCACCGGAACCGGCGATGCGACACTCAATGGCCGCGAGCTCGCCGTGGCGTCCTATCTTGAGGACCATCTTGTGCCGCTGCTCATCGGCCGTGACCCGGCGAAGATCGAGGATATCTGGCAATATCTCTATCGCGGCGCCTATTGGCGGCGCGGGCCGGTGACCATGACGGCCATCGCCGGGGTCGATGTGGCGCTCTGGGACATCAAGGCCAAAGCGGCCGGCATGCCGCTTTATCAGCTCCTCGGCGGCGCAAGCCGAAACCGGATGCTTTGCTACACCCACGCCGATGGCGCGACGGTCGACGAGGCGCTCGATGCGGTAGAGCAGAAGCGTCAGAAGGGCTTCCGCGCTATCCGCGTGCAGTCAGGCGTGCCAGGCCTCGAGCGCGTCTATGGCGTGCACGCGCCGGGCGAAAGCGCCGATCATCCGCATAGCGTTCCGATCGAAGGCGACTGGGATACACCATCCTATCTGCGTCATGCCCCGCGCCTGTTCGAAGCGGCGCGCAATCGCTTTGGTCCCGAGTTGCACCTGCTCCACGATGCGCATCACCGGCTCTCGCCCAACGAAGCCGCGCAACTCGGCAAGTCGCTCGAGCCCTACGGCCTGTTCTGGGTCGAGGATCCGGTGCCGGCCGAATTGCAGGAAGCGTGGCGGCGCGTTCGTCAGCAAACCACGGTGCCCTTGGCTGTCGGCGAAGTCTTCAACTCGATCTGGGACGCGCAGACTCTCATCACCGAGCGGCTTGTCGACTACATTCGCTCGACCATTGTCCATGCCGGCGGTATCACGCATGTCCGCCGCATCGCCGATCTTGCCGCGCTCTACAATGTGCGCACCGGCTTTCACGGGGCCAATGATTTGTCACCCGTCACCATGGGCGCCGCGCTACACTTCGATCGCTGGGTGCCCAACTTCGGCATCCAGGAATATGCTCGGCACCCCGAGCAAGCCGCCGAAGTTTTCGACTGGGACTGGCGCTACGAAGACGGCGATCTGCGAAGCGGCGAAAATCCCGGCCACGGCGTCACCTTCAACGAGGCTGCCGCGGCGCGATTCCCCTACCAGCAGCGCTATCTCGACGTGAACCGGCTTCGCGACGGCACCATGTGGGACTGGTAGCTGGCCCACCCGTTCAGTCATTGACCGCGCGCACTGGCCGACAACAGGCAAATTGACTCTAATGTGACAAATTGTTACCGATAACAATCGGTACCAGAATGGGAGGAAACATTGGACGTCAATACTCGAAGGCCGCTGCCCCGAATCGCGCTTGCGCTTCTTTGCGCCACGTCGTCGCTGCCGATGCCGATGGTGCTGCCCGGCTTTGTCGGCGCGGTCATGGCGCAGGATGCGGCATGCAAACCTGGAACCACAAAAAAGATCGCCTTCATGCTCAAGCAGCAGACGGCGTTCCGCTATCTCAATGCCGACGTCCCCGCATTCACCAAGACGGCCAATGACCTCGGCTATGAGGTGCTCGTTCAGTCCGCGGAGAACGACGCCCAGAATCAGGTGGCCCAGGCAGAGAACGTGCTGACGCAGGGCATCGATGCCATTGTCATCCAACCGGTCGATTTCAATGTCGCCGGCCAGATCGCCGAAATGGCACTCGCCGCGAACATCCCGCTCGCCTCCTATGACGATCTGATTCTCAACGCCAAGCAGACCGCGTTCATCGGCCGGGATCCCAGGGAAGGCGGAATGGTTGCTGCAGAAGCCATCACCAGGTTGGTGCCTAAAGGGAACTACGTCCTGATTGGCGGCGATGCCGGACAGACCGGCTCGACGCAGATGCAGGAAGGCTATCACGCCGTCGTCGACCCACTGGTTGAGAAAGGCGACATCAAGATCGTGATGGACCAGTTCACGCCATCCTGGAAGACCGAGCCGGCGCAGGCCAATGCGGAAAATGCGCTAACCCAGAACAACAACGACATCCAGGCCTTCCTGGTGTCCTATGATGGCATGTCCCTCGGCGTGCTTCAGGCCATCGAGGGCGCTGGGATTCCTGCGGGCTCGATCGCCGTCACCGGCCAGGACATGGAGCTCAGCGCAGCCCAGGCGATCGTCGAAGGCCGGCAGACCGGCAGCGTGTGGCCGGCACCCGATGAGATGGCGGTTGCGGGAGCCAAGGCTGCCGTTGCCATGGCGCAATGTAAGGACATCGGCGCGACCGACACGATCGACAACGGGGCAGGGGCAATCCCCTGGGTCAAAACGCCGATCTATTTCGTTGGAGCGGACAAGATGGCCGAGTTCGTTTGCGGTCATTCGTTCTGGCTGAACATCGACGAAGTCTACAAGAACGTTCCCGACAAGAAGCCGGCCTGCTGAGCGCGCGAGTTCCTGACGGCGCATCCGGTCTCCTGTCGGATGCGCTCCCTCCAGCGGCGGCGGCACTGTCCTCGTTGCCGCCGCTGGCCAAGCACCACCAACGCAACAACACAAAGCCGGAAAATCCGGCAGGGGAGAAGCCATGACCATTTCGACCAAACGCCGGCTCGCGATTTTTGCGTTGTCGAGCGGCCTTGCGACGCTGTCCGCTGGCGCAGCTCTCGCGCAGGACGCGGCATGTACGCCAGGCACCACCAAGAAGATCGCCTTCATGATGAAGCAGCAGACCGCTTTCCGCTATCTGCACTCGGACATGCCCTTTTTCGTCAAGGCAGTCGAAGCTGAAGGCTACGAAGTCATCGTGCAGTCGGCGGAGAATGACGCGCAGGTGCAGGTCGGCCAGGCCGAAAACGTCATTACACAGGGGGTGGATGCAATCGTCATCAATCCTGTGGACTTCAATGTCGCCGCACAGATCGCCGAGATGGCCAACGCCGCGGGGGTGCCGATCGCGTCATACAACGACCTGATCACCGGCGCTGACCAGGATGCCTATATCGGTCGCGACGCGCGGGAAGGCGGCCAGATCGCCGCCAAGGCCATTCTCGCCAAGGTGCCCAAGGGCAACTATGCGCTGATCGGGGGCGATCCCGGCCAGACCGGCGCGACCGACATGCAGACCGGCTACCACGACATCATCGATCCGTCGGTGGCCAAGGGCGATATCACCATCGTCATGGATCAGCTTGCGCCCGGCTGGAAGACCGAGCCGGCACAGGCCTTTGCCGAAAATGCCCTGACCCAGACCAACAACGACGTCGACGCGTTCCTTGTCTCCTATGACGGCGAGTCGATCGGCGTCATGCAGGCTGTGGAGGGCGCGGGCCTCCCCGCGGGATCGATCCCGATCACCGGACAGGACATGGAACTCGCGGCCATGCAGGCCATCGTCGAGGGCCGCATGGACGGAAGTGTCTGGCCGGCGCCCGACGAAATGGGCACGGCTGCGGGCAAGGTCGCCGTTGCTCTCGCCAAATGCGATAAAATCGAGGCAGGCGCCACGATCGACAATGGCGTGCGGCAGATGCCTTGGGTGAAGACGCCGATCTACTATGTCGACCAGAGCAACATTGCAGAGTTCGTCTGCACGCACGACTACTGGCTGCCGGCGGACGAAGTCTACAAGAACGTTCCCGACAAGAAGCCTGTCTGCAAGTGAGTTCGGTGAGCGCCGCGATGTCTGCCGCACCTGCGACGTCTCCCAGCGAGCGGTTGCTCGACGTGGCGGCGCTCACCAAGACGTTTCCCGGCGTCACAGCCGTCGATCGCGTCGACCTGGCCATCGCGCAAGGAGAAATCGTCGCGCTGCTTGGCCAGAACGGAGCAGGCAAGTCGACACTCATTCAGGTGCTGTCGGGCGTTCATCCCGCCGGCACCTGGAGCGGGACCATCAGCATGAACGGAATGCCCTTTATGCCCGGCTCCGTGGCGGAAGCCGAAGCGCGCGGCGTCGCTTTTCTTGCCCAGGAGGTCAACGTCGCCGACGACATGAGCGTCGCCGAGAACATGGCACTCAACAGCGAGCCTGGCCGCTTCGGTTTCATCGACCGGCCTCGTCGTCTCGCGGAAGCGCTAACCGCACTTCGCGACTTCGGCGTGGATATCGATGCCTCCGCGGAGATGGGTGATCTCGATCTCGCCACGCAGCAACTGGTCCTTATCGTGCGCGCCTTGCGAAAGAATGCGCGCCTCTTGATACTCGACGAGCCGACCGCCGCGCTCAATGAACGCGAGGTCGAGCGATTGTTTGACCGCATGCGCCTACTCAAGCAACGTGGCGTTGCGATCATTTTCGTTTCGCATCGCCTGGCCGAGGTGTTTGCGATCTCGGACCGGATTGTCGTGATGCGTGACGGCCGCATTGCGGGATCTTTCGACACGGCCTCGACATCGCGCGATGCCATCGTCGGCGAAATGATCGGCCACCGCATCAATCGGCGAGAGCCGGAACGTACAGGCCAGGCAGGACCCGTTGCGCTTGCTGTGCGGGGACTCACTGTTCGGGATGCAGCCAATCAGCGGCCACTTGCCCGTGATATCGATCTCGACTTGCGGCATGGCGAGATCCACGGCCTTTTTGGACTGCTCGGTTCCGGGGTGATCGAGACGGCCATGGCGCTCTTCGGTGCCTGGCGCGGCCCGGTGAGCGGCAATTTCGCACGCGATGGGCAGATTGTGTCTGTCGCCGATCCATCTCTGGCAGTCGAGCGGGGGATCGGCCTGATCGCGCAGGATCGCAGGGACGGGCTCTCCGGCGAACATTCGATCTATGACAATACCATCCTCGCGCATCTGCCGGCACTCTCGGATCGCCTCGGATTCATCGACTTCATGGGCGCTAGGCGTCTCGTCGCCGATTTGAGCGCCCGCCTCAGCATCAAGGCCCCGGACGTCGATACGCCCGTCGGGGCGCTGTCGGGCGGCAACCAGCAAAAAGTGCAGGTCGCGCGCTGGCTGGCCGCGGGCGCGCGCATATTGTTGCTCATTGATCCGACCCGTGGCGTCGACGTCGGAGCCCGCGCCGAGATCAACCGCATCTGGACCGAATTGGCGGACCAGGGCTGCGCCATTCTCCTGGTTTCGTCCGACGCCGAGGAACTGGTCGAGAACTGCGACCGCGTAACCGTGCTGCGGAGCGGCCGGACCGCGGGAACCATCGAACGAGGCGACATCACCGAAGACCGGCTGCTGCGCCTCGCAGCAGGCATCTAGCTCACGAGCACCCACATGACCGACACATCCACGACCATTCCGATGACCGCGACTCCCTCGTTTCTGGCCCGCATCCTCGCGAACCGGTCATTGCGCGACTCGACGCTGCTGCTCGTCCTCGCCGCGATCTGGCTGTTCTTTTATTTTGCGACCAAGGGCACGTTCCTGACCCAGCGCAATCTCATCCTTCTCGCGCTGCAGACTGCGATCGTTGCGCTCGCGGCGATAAGCGCAGTCATGCTGATCGTGACGCGCAATTTCGATCTCTCGATCGGATCTGCGGTGGCGCTGGTAGGTGTCGTCGTAGCGGTCCTGACGGTGAAGTATGGATTTGATCCCTGGCTCGCCGCGGGCATCTCCATCCTGGTGGGCCTGGCTATGGGGGCCTGGCAGGGCTGGTGGGTCACGCGGATGGGCGTGTCGTCCTTCATCGTGACACTGGCAGGCATGCTCTATTTCCGCGGCATCTCCATGATCGCGACTAATGGTGCGACGGTTGCGCCATTGCCGCCCCAGTTGAAGGCAATCGCCACGGGCTTTCTGCCATCCATCCCCGCGACCCTACTCACTCTCGCGAGCGTCGCGGTCTTCGCCTTCCTCCGCATTTCCGAGCTGCGGCGCGGAGCACAGCTGGGCGTCGTCAAGAATGTCGGTCGCGATATGGTCCGCGCCCTGGCGCCGGTCGTCATCGCCGCCGCCGCTGTCATCTGGCTGGCCTCCTGGCAGGGCGTGCCTTTTCTCATCGTGCTTGTGGCTGTATGTGCCGTCGCTGCCGATGTCCTGATGCGGCGCACGCGCTTCGGTGCACAACTCTATGCCATAGGCGGCAATCCCGAAGCAGCGCGCCTGTCGGGTATCAAGGTCGGCCGGGTCATCTTTATCAACTTCGTGATCGCGGGCCTCGCCTACGGGATAACGGGCGTTGCCCTCACCGCCCGCGTATCGGGAGCGATCGCCGGCAGCGCCGGCCTCTTTCTGGAACTCGACGCCATCGCTGCGGCAATCATCGGTGGCACGGCCCTGAATGGAGGGCGCGGCCGGATCTTCGGCGCCCTCGTGGGCGCACTTCTGATGGGCAGCCTCAACAACGGCATGAGCCTCATGAACGTGCCGACCTTCTATCAGGATACGGCGCGCGGCGCCGTTCTCCTCCTAGCCGTGGCCATCGATCAGCTCAGCCGGCGCCGGAACAGCGTGCGCAGATGAATGTGTTCGATCCCGGACGATACGGCGCAATGGCCTACCGCCGCTGCGGCCGAAGCGGACTCGACTTGCCGGCAATCTCGCTCGGCCTCTGGCAGAATTTCGGTGGCTCAGCGCCTTTCGATCATGTCCGTGAGATCTGCCGCCACGCCTTCGATCTCGGTATCACGCATTTCGATCTGGCCAACAATTACGGACCGCCGCCGGGGGAAGCCGAGCGGCAATTCGGCCGCCTCCTGCGCGAGGACTTCTCGGCACACCGCGACGAGCTGATCGTCTCCACGAAAGCTGGCTATCGCATGTGGGATGGTCCCTATGGCGAATGGGGCAGCCGAAAGTATCTCGTCGCAAGTCTCGACCAGAGTCTCAAGCGCATGGGTCTCGACTATGTCGACATCTTCTATTCTCATCGCGCGGATCCCCGCACCCCGCTCGAGGAGACGATGCGGGCGCTCGATCACCTCGTGCGCCAGGGCAAGGCGCTCTATGTCGGGATTTCCTCATACAGCGCTGCCCGAACCGATGAAGCTGCCCGCATCCTAAGGGAACTCGGTACGCCCTGTCTCATCCACCAGCCGAGCTATTCGATGCTCAACCGCTGGGTGGAGCGCGATGGATTGCTCGGTACTCTGGATAGAGCCGGCGTTGGGTGCATTGCCTTTTCGCCTCTGGCGCAAGGCTTGCTGACTGGCAAATACCTTGGCGCGCCACCGGCCGATTCTCGCATGAATAAAGGCGGCCCGCTGTCGCCCGGCATGCTTGCGGCCGAGACACTGGAACGCATCAGACTGCTCGACGGCATCGCCAGAAGGCGCGACCAGTCATTGGCGCAGATGGCGATCGCGTGGGTTCTCCGTGACTCACGGGTGACGAGCGCTCTGATCGGGGTCAGCCGTCGTGAACAGATCGACGACTGTGTGGCGGCGCTTGGCGCGATCGACTTCGATCCGGATGAACTTCGACAGATCGACCAATACGCCATCGAGTCCGGGATCAATCTATGGGCGGAGTCGAGTGCGGTCTGAGGGCAGGTGACACCCAAAGTGGTCTCAGCTAGAAAGTTCGTAAGGCATGAACGGGACGGAATGGCGGCGACCGTAAGAGATGTGGCGCGTTTGGCGGGCGTCTCCGCCATGACAGTGTCCCGGGTCATCAACGACCGACCCGGCGTCTCGGCGGACGCGCGGGCCAAGATCGAAGCTGCGATTGCGCAGTTAGACTACGCCCCGTCGAAGATTGCCAGCAGCCTCATTCGCAGCAAGTCTGAACTCGTCGGCGTCATCGTTCCGGATGTTTCTAACCCATTCTTCGGTCCCGTAGTCCGCGGTATTGAGGCCCGTGCACGCCGGGAGGGCTATCGGCTTCTTCTTTGCAACTCCGAAAGCGACCTCCGGCTCGAACGGGACTATATCGCCGATTTGGTGTCGCATCGCGTCGAGGGGCTCATCATCGCGCCCGCTAGCGATCGATCCCGAAGTCACCTTGAGAGACTTGTCGCCAAGAACTTCCCGCTGGTCTTGATCGACCGCTATGTGCGTGGCCTCGCCTGCGACAGCGTTGCCTTGGACAACGTAGCGGCCGCCCAAAGCCTGGTGTCTCACTTGACGTCGATGGGACATAGGCGGATTGCCTTCATTGCCGATGCCGGGCAGACATCGACCGGCGATGAGCGCATGGAAGGCTACCAGCGCGCGCTCGCTGCAGCCGGCATTCCCTTCAACCCCGATCTTGTTTTCCGGACATCGACGGATCAAATCGGAGGTTACCGCGCCGCGCAGCTCGTACTTTCGATGGAACAGCGTCCTACTGCAGTGTTTGCCATCAACAACATGACAGCGATTGGCGCAGTGCAAGCGTTTAGGGAGGCAGAGCTAAGATTGCCGGAGGATATTTCCCTGGCGTGCTTCGACGATGTTCCGCACCTGGCAATCATTGCCCCGTTTCTGACGGTCATTGACCAGCCTGCAGAGCAGATGGCCGGCGCCGCGACAAGCATGTTGCTGGAACGCATCCGGCACGAAGTGAGCGACAAGCCCCGAGCCGCAAAATTCCCGGGGCAGTTGGTGCTTCGCGCTTCTGTCGCTAAAATCCCGTCGGCACCTTCCAAAGACCTCGCCTGAGAGACAGCAGAGGGCTTTCATTAGGTCGTCTGTCCGCCTGTCCGCTGCTCCTGGAGACGACCAACTCGCCTGAAGGACCTGGGACGCCCTGCCTTACTCTCCGCCAGGACTCGGGCGCTCGGATACGCCCAGAATTTCTGCGTCGGGGCGTTGCTTTCGCCGCGGAAGCCTGATCCGGCACGGCGCTGCGCTATCTCCTGAACTTCGTCTCGATGAACTTCCGCTGGTTGCGCAACAACCGAACCCACGTTGATGTCCGCCGGTAGAAGCGTGCCGTTGGCGATATTGCTGACTACCAGCGGCCCCGATCAGGGGGCACCTACCCATGGTGGCGGTTGCCATTCGAGTCGCCGTCAAAGGCTGTACGCTGAGGCCATGCGCAAAAGGCCGGGCGCGCATCGCCGGATACCGCCTCCGTGGGAGTCTCGAGCTGGGGCTTGGGCTGTCACCCTGAGGTCAATGTAAGTCAACCGATTGATTAATTCAGGCAATCGATTGACAAACCCTGATGCGTCCGCCTAGCGTGGAAGACGGTGAACCCGGGAACTCCCGGGGAAGGTAACCGGCGGACTTCGTTTGCGATGCCGAAGCGGCACGTCGAAGCTGCTCACAGGGGAGGAAGCAATGAAATTGACGACGGGCCTGATGGTCACCGGGGCGGCAATGCTGCTGGCTACGGTGGCGCCGGTGCAGGCGGCCACGCTCGAATACTGGACGTGGAACAATGAGGGCGACTACGTGAAGGTCGACCAGGCCGCGATCGAGCGGTTCAAGGCCTCGCATCCGAACGATGAGGTGCAGGTGACCTATGTGCCCTACGCCGACTACATGACCAAGCTGAAGGCCGCGCTTGCGGCGGGCCAACCGCCGGCGATCTTCCAGGTGCCATGGGATAGCGGTTTCCGCGATCTCGCCACGTCCGGCCAGCTTGCCCCGATGGATGACATCCTTGCCAGCGGCTTCCCGGATATCAACCAGAGCGCCAAGGATTTCGTGACCCTCGACGGCCACCTCTGGGCGCTGCCGCTCGATCTCAACACGCTGCAGGTGGCCTACAACAAGAATATCTTCAGCGAACTGGGCCTCGCGGCGCCGGCAACGGCCGACGACCTAAAGGCGATTGCCGCCAAGCTCAAGGATAAGGGGCTGTTCGGAATCGCGCTCGGCACCAAAGACAAATGGGCGGGCGGTGATACCTGGTTCGCTCAACTCGTCTACACCGACCCGACCGGTACCAAGCTGCCATCGGCGGATGCCGGTCAGACGCCGTGGGACGATCCGGCCTTCGCGCAGGCGGGGGACCGCGTGGCCGACCTGGTGGCTTCCGGCGTGTTCGCGCCCGGCACCAGTTCAATGGGCGCCTTCAATGAATCGCTCGATCTGTTCGTGTCGGGGCAGGCCGCTATGTTCTATCCGGTCGGAAACTTCATCTCCGGCGGCATCAACGACAAGGTCGGCGGTGCATTCGAATGGGATCTCTTCCCGTTCCCGGGCGACAGCGGCTCGACACCGACGCCGACGGGCGGCATCGCGCGCATGTTTGCCTTGCCGGCTAATGGAGCGACTAACGAAGCCGCGGCGGATTTCTTGCGGACGCTGACCGATACCGACGGCGCCAAGACTCTGATGCAGTATAACTTCATCCCGTCCTGGAAGGTCGACGTGCCGGCCGATGCCGCGCCGCTCTACCAGAACTTCCTCGCCGCTCAGGCCAACGCACGCAGCCGCACCATCTACACGCCGCCAGTCAACGCGGCGTTGCTGGATGGCATGCAGGCTATCCTCGACGGCAAAGGCAAGGGTGCCGATCTTGTCGCCGCAATGGCGGCGGCCAAGTAACCAAATCTGTTCGTTACGACAGCATGGCCGCCGGGAGCGCAAGAGCATGACGACCATTCCCGGCGCCACTGTTTCCCGCACCGGGCGACAGTCCAATATCCGCGCGACGAGCCCGGCTGCCGTCAGCCTAGCGCTTGCCGCGCCGACTCTTCTCATCTTCATCGGCCTCGTGGCCGTGCCGGTGTTTTCAGTGCTCCTTATCTCGCTGACGTCATGGACGGGCTTCGATCTCGCCACGATCCGCTGGCTCGGTGTCGAGAACTACGCCAATCTGTTCACCGATCCGATCTTTCTAAGGGCCCTGATCCATACTCTGACTTTCACGCTGGCGACGACGCTCTTGCTGAACGCGGCCGGTCTCGGGCTCGCGATGCTGGTCAATACGAAAGCACCTGGAACGGCCTTCTTGAAGGCCGTGCTATTCTTGCCGGTATTGCTGTCGCCCGTCATCGTCGGCCTGATGTGGTCGGGTCTGCTGCGCGGCGTCGGGGGAGGGCTCAACATGCTGCTGAGCGCACTCGGGGTAATCAATCAGCCCGTCTTCTGGCTCGGCGATGACCGCTTCGCGCTGCTCGCGGTCATCCTCGCAACGGTTTGGCAATTCGCCGGCTACGACATGATCCTGTATTATGCGGGACTGCAGAATGTGCCACACACACTGCTTGAGGCGGCCGAACTCGACGGCGCGCGCAGCTGGGCGAAGTTCCGCTTCGTAACGCTCCCGGCGCTCTACCACGTGATGCTGGTTGTCGTATTGCTCAACGTGATCGGCGGGCTGAGAATCTTCGACATCGTCTACGTCATGACCCGGGGTGGCCCGAACCGGGCGACCGAGGTGCTTGCGACCTACATGTATGAGCAGGGCTTTCAGCTCAATGCGATGGGCATTGCGTCGGCCATTGCCGTCGTCCTTATCGCTCTTGCCGTTATCGCGAGCCTGCTCCGCGTCAGGGTGCTGCGCTATGTCTGACATGAGTTCGGCACTGACATTGTCGCGACCCGCCCGCCTTGCGGCGAGCATCGGCGCGCTGCTGATCTCGATCATCGTGCTGACACCAGTGCTTTGGATCTTCAGCCTGTCACTGAAAACGAGTCGCGAAACATTGCGTGCCAGCCTCCTTCCGGCCGTGCCGCAACCGCAGAACTATGTCGAGGCGTTTACGCGCTACGGTCTCGGCTCTCTATTCTTCAACAACGGGCTGGTGACGATCGTATCAGTGGCGGTGACGGTGGTGGTTTCGATGAGCGCTGCCTATGCTTTCACCAAGATTCCCTTCAGGGGCAGCGAAACGCTGTTCTCGCTGCTGCTTCTGGGTGTCGTCATTCCGCCGTCCGCACTCGTCGTGCCGCTCCTGATCGAAATGCGTTATCTCGGGCTTTACGATAGCACTGCCGGCCTTGCCCTCGCTTATGTCGCCTTCGGCCTGCCGATCTCGACGCTGGTGTTTCGCGGTTTCTTCGCGTCGATACCGGGCGAGATCATCGAGGCAGCACGTCTCGATGGGTGCCGCGAGACTACGATCTTATGGCGCATCATCGCGCCGATGTCCAAGGGTCCGATCGCGACAGTGGTTATCCTGCTTTTCCTCGCCAACTGGAACGAGTTCATCCTCGCTCTCGTGCTCTTGCGCAATCCGGCACGGTTCACTCTGACGCTTGGCATCAATGCGCAGCTTGGCCAGTACACGTCCGACTATCACCTGATTGCGGCAGCCTCGATGATCGCGGCCATTCCCGTATTTCTCGTTTATCTCGTACTGCAGCGCCAATTCGAACGGGGTGTCGCGGAAGGAGCGTTGAAGTCGTGAGCGGATCTCTGTCTGGAAAGGTGGCGCTCGTCACCGGTGCCGGTTCCGGCCTCGGCCGCGGTTCGGCTCTGTCGCTGGCTGAGGCTGGTGCCAGCGTCCTGTGCAACGATGTTGCGCAGGGGGGCCTCGACGAGACGCTCGAACTCATCAGGCGGGAAGGAGGCAGTGCCGATGCGGCGCCAGGCGATGTGAGTCGTGTGGAGGATGTCCGAGCCATGGTTGCAAGGGCCGTTTCCCTCTACGGTGGACTCGATATCGTGCACGCCAATGCCGGAGTCGAGCGCTACGAATCGCTCGAGACGATGAAGGACGTCGACCTCGAACTCCTGCTCAATGTCGACCTCAAGGGCGTCCTGCTGTGCTTTCGTGAAGCCATTCCCGAACTTCGCAAACGTGGCGGCGGCACGCTGATCGCTACTTCATCGGTGCAGGCCACGCACAGCCTCCCAGGTTGCGTGGTCTATGCCGCGGCGAAGGCTGGCGTCATTGCGGCGGTCCGGACGCTGGCGCTCGAGGTCGGCAAGGACAACATTCGGGTCGTCTCGATTTCACCGGGAACCATCGATACGCCAATGCTTTCGCGCGATCTCGCCGATATGAATACGGCCGAGGCCGAAGGGTTCCTGCAGCGGGTGCGCGACGCGAATACGCTCGGACGAATCGGTACGCCCCGTGAGATCGGCGATGTTGTCGTCTACCTCGCCGGCCCCCACGCCTCCTACATTACCGCGACCGACATCGTCGTCGATGGCGGCTTCACCGCGGTCAAGAGCTTCTGATGGGCGCCATTACCCTCTCCAATGTCGGCAAGACCTATGGTGGCGACACGGTCGCAGTATCCGGCGTCGATCTCGACATCGCTGATGGCGAGTTCGTGGTGTTCGTAGGACCTTCCGGCTGCGGCAAGTCCACGCTGCTTCGCATGATCGCCGGACTGGAGACGATCACCGACGGCGAAATTCGACTCGACGATCAAGTCATCAATGCCGTGCCGCCGCGCGATCGCGACATTGCAATGGTGTTCCAATCCTACGCACTTTATCCGCAGATGACGGTACGACAGAACATCGCCTTTGCGCTCGAGCTGCGCAAATATTCGCGCGATGAGATCGGGCGGCGGGTTGAAGAGGCGGCGCGCATCCTGCATCTCAATGAGTTGCTGGACCGCAAGCCCAAGGAGCTTTCGGGCGGCCAGAGGCAGAGAGTGGCTATGGGTCGCGCGATTGTAAGGCATCCCAAGGCGTTTCTTCTCGATGAGCCGCTTTCCAATCTCGATGCGAAGCTGCGCGTGCAACTGCGCGCGGAACTCGGCAATCTGCATAGCCGGCTGGGTGTCACCACTATCCATGTGACGCATGACCAGGTGGAGGCCATGACCCTGGGGAGCCGCGTGGCGGTGTTCTCGCGCGGCGCCCTGCAGCAATATGCGGCGCCCCACACGCTCTATCACAGGCCCGCCAACATGTTCGTCGCGGGATTCATCGGAAGCCCCGCCATGAACTTCTTCGAGGCAACAGTCACCGCCTCAAGCGACGACATCGGTCTTGCCATCGGAGCACTACGCCTGCGGCTGCCATCGGCCACCGTCAATGCGTCGCTCACTGCTGGCCAGAGGATTGTTGTCGGAGCCCGCCCAGAACATCTGGATTGGCGCCCGTCGGGGACGGGGAGCGAAGGGCTCGTGGCGCGTGTGCGGTTACTCGAGCACTTGGAGCCCGAGTCTTACTTCTCGCTCTCCCCGCTGGACTCGTCGGTGGTTGTCCGGACCTCGGATGAGTCTGCGGGCGGAGAGCGGGGAGACGCCGCCGAACAATCCGACGTAGTTGACCGCATGTTTGTCGTGCGGGCGCCGGCCAATCGTCTGCCGCCACCAAATGCGGAAGTTGATATCATCATCGACCCCTCGCGCATCGTGATGTTCGATGCGTCGAGTGGAGCGGCACTCTAGGGGGGCATTACCGTGAATACGTCAGAACCTGTCGGTCTCGACATACTGGAAGGATTTGCCGACGGACTCGATCACGCGGAAGGGATCTGCGTGACGCCGAATGGCGATCTCTTTGTGGGAGGGGAGGCTGGGCAGATATACAAGATTGTCGACGGCAGGCCCATCGAGGTGGGCAACACGATGGGGTTCATGCTTGGGCTCGCCGCCGATGCCGAGGGCCGGGTCTATGGCATCGACAATACCCATAAGCTGGTGTGGCGCTACGATCCGGCCGATGGCGCGCTGACGCCCTGGGCGCGCGGACCCGAGGGCAAGCCGTTTCATGTGCCCAATTGGGGTGCGTTCGACGCACTTGGCAACTACTACCTGACCGATTCCGGCGACTGGATGAGGAACAATGGCCATATCTGGGTCGTTCGTCCGGGAGGCAGGGCCGAAGTCTGGTCGACAGCGAGCACGGCATTTCCCAATGGCTGTTGCCTGTCCGCCGATGGCAGCAAGCTCTATGTCGCTGAAAGCGTCCCGTCCGCGATCGTCGAGATCGAGATCAACGCCGATGGCTCCGCCGGCAAACGCCGCGTCCTCTGCGAAATGGGTTATGATGTGCCGGACGGTGTTGCAGTGACGACGGACGGGGGCATCGTCATCGCGTGCTACCGGCCGGACGTGATCTATTACTGGCACGAGGCCAAGGGCCTCACTGTCCTTGCGTGCGATCCGCGCGGCACGGTGCTGGCGGCGCCGACCAACGTCGTCTTCGTCGGAAAGAATCTCGATACGCTAGTCGTCCCCAATCTGGGCCGCTGGCATCTGGCGCGCGGTAAGTTCGGACTCAATGGGGCGCCGCTCTTTTACCCGACCGCCGCCCAACTGGGGTCGTGACGCGCACCAAGCGAATCCATACCGAGACGGAGGGGAAACATGAAGGTCGCCGTTATCGGATGCGGATTTCAGGGCAAGCTGCATGTCGAATGTCTCAGCAGATTGCCGGACGTCCAAGTTGTGGCCGTCGCTGATGTCGATCCGGCCCGGCGCGACGCCGTCGCCGCGGCCAATGGCGTGCCACGGCAATATGACGACTACCGTCGCATGCTGGACGACGGCCCCTACGACCTCGTGACCGTCTGCACCATGGCAGTGCATCATGCCGAGATGACCATCGCGGCGCTCGAAGCCGGCGCGCATGTGCTCTGCGAGAAGCCGCTGGCAATGAACGCCGTGGAAGGCGCGCGCATGGTCGAGGCCGCGAAGCGCGCCGGCCGTCTGCTCGCGATTGGGTACAATATGCGCTTCACGCCCAACGCCGTTGCGATACGGCAGTTTATCGCCGAAGGCCGTCTCGGCCGTCCCATCTATACGCGGGCATGGGCCAAGGCGTCACAGGTTCCGTGGTGGGGCGAGCACTATCGTAAGGAGATCTCGAGCGGCGGGGCGCTGGCATCGACCGCTGTCCACTTCCTCGATCTTGCGCTGTCCTTCGCCGGATTCCCCGAGCCTCTAACCGTGTCAGCGAATGCGACACGACTGTTTCCGAAGAAGCGCGGCGGAACGGCGCCCAGCGCGCTTGTCGCGTCGCGATTCACGGCCGAGGATCTGGTCAGCGCGCATATCCGGTTCGCCAGTGGATTCTGGATGACCCTCGAGGGCAGTTGGATCGACAACCACCCGAGCGTCGACGGCGTGCCGAGCTGGGACTACAGCCTCGATGCGATCGGCGAGGCGGGTCAGGTGCAATTCGACCCGCTCACCCTACGCGGCGAGACAGGCGAGGGCGAAATCGTCGATCTGCTACCGGGGGGCACGCGGTCGGACGTTTCTTTCCCGCCCTCCGTCGCAGCGCTCATTGCCGACGTGGTGGACGCTATCCATGTCGGAAGGCCGCCGCTGGTCACGGCAGAGCAGGCCTTGCTGGTGCAACGCGTCACCGATGCGATCTACGCATCCGCTGATGCCGGCGCCGAAGTGCGGATTTCTGGGTAAGCGCAAATCTCCCCGAGCTGGGGAAATGTAGGCCACGCTACTAAAGTCGAATACGACAGTAGTGCTGCACTAATCCCGAGCGATCTTTCACAAAAAATCCCGCAGGCGCGAAGCAGGGTGGAAAGCTGCGGGAAACTGGTCAATAGTGCCCGACGTGTCGATCTTTGAAAACGCTTTCAAACGAAGACGGCAATCAGGAGGAGATTTCAGTAATGACCACCACGAAATACACCCGACGAGATGTATTGCGCGCGTCTGTGGCGACCGGCGCGGGACTTCTGGCGGCAGGCAGCGGGGTACCGGTTCTTGGCCAGGACAAGCCCGATGCGCCGCTCCCGGAAGGCGCCGCGGGCAAGCTGACGGTTATCCACCGCACCGAGTATTTCGAGGCGGCTCAGACTGCCTTCCGCGATACGGTTACTGCGTTCGCCCAAGCCAACAATGTCGAGCTCGACATCTCGACCACCAATCCGGAATCGTTCGGTGACTTCCTTGGCAAGATGACGGCGGCCGTGAAGGCCGGCAACCCGCCGGATTTCGCCTACACGTCCAACGTCTCAATCGCCCAGATGCGCCTGCTCGACCTGGTCGAGGACGTGAGTGACGTGGTGCAGGAAGCGATCAGCAAATATGGCGCGATCATGCCTGGCCTCAATGCCGAAAAGACCGGCATGATCGATGGGAAGTGGTGGTCCATTCCGCTGATCGGCACGACCACCTCGTACATGATCCGAGGCGACAAGCTCAAGGAAAAGAACATCGATCCGGCGACCCTCAAAACCTATGGCGACCGGCGCGAAGCGGCGCTTGCCATCTCGGGACCGGATTTCTACGGCTGGGGCCTCACTCCCAACCAGTCCGGCGACGGCTTCGGATACCTGATCTCGGTCGTGCAAGCCTTCGGCGGGCACTTCACCGACGAGACCGGCCAGATCGTGCAGTTCGACTCGCCGGAGACGGTGGCGGCGTTCGAGTGGCTCGGAGAGACCTACGATCGCAACGGCAAGTACGCCGCCATGTTGCCGCCGGGCGTCGAAAGCTGGAACGATACCGGCAACAACGAAGCCTGGCTCGCCGGAAGCATTGGCTACACGCACAACGCCTTCAGCGTGTATGCACAGAGCAAACGCGACAACAACCCGGTTTATCCAAACATCGTGCTGTTGCCCGCTCCGTCGGCCAACAATGGCGACAGTCGCGATGGCGGCAATGTCGGCGGCTGGCTCACCATCTTCAAGAACGCACCCAACGTCGATTTGGCCAAGAAACTGGCGCTCGATCTGCTCGATCCGGCGAATTTCGGCAAGATCGCGGCGGCCGGCGGCGTGCTGTTCACCCCGGCCTACGAGAACCTGTGGACGGACGAACTGATCGCCACCGACCCCAACCTTGCGATCATCAAGGAGCAGGTGAGCGTCACCAATCCGTTCCTTGGTCAGTCGTGGCCGGCAAATCCCAATGCGGGCGTTGATGCCATCCGCGCCCAGGGTGTGCTCGAGCAGTCGGTCGGCAATGTCATCTCGAAGCGCATGTCGGCTGCGGATGCCGTCAAGGACGCCCACCAGAAGATGCGCGACATCTTCGAAGAAGGCGGAATGATGCAGCCCTGAGGCATGGGAAGCAGAGGAGAGTGGCCGCATGCCGCTCTCCTCTTATCCCGCCGCATGACTCGCAGCACTACATTGGCTAAGCCCGCCGCATCTCGCGCGCTGTCGCGCATGCGACGGTCGACGTCGGCGTGCCGAAACTGATGATCCGCACCCGGCGGGACCAGGCCGGGCCTCCCGAGGAGACCGCCCATGGATGAGCGCGCGCCACTGAGCAGTGCCCCCACATTTTCCGTCCCGCACCCGAACTTGACCACGACCAAGCGCATGCAGGCGATCTTGGGGCGCGACTGGAAGATGGGCTATTTGTTCGTGCTGCCCATGGCGCTTCTGATGTTCGGCCTGATCTTCTGGCCCTTCATTTCAGCCATCCTGCTCTCGACTACGACGCTGAACTTCCAGACCGGCGACCTCGTCAATGTCGGGCTGAGGAACTACCAGCGGCTGTTCACCAACAGCGACTACCTGCTGTCCATGAAGAATACGATCTCGTTCACCTTCTGGTCGCTGGCGATCAAGCTGGTGGCCGGGATGACCGTCGCACTCATCCTCAACAGCAAGATTCCCTACCGCAGCCTGATGTCGGCGATCATGCTGCTGCCCTGGATCGTGCCGGAAATCGTTACGGCGTTGGCCTGGAAGTCGATCTATGATCCGCTGTTCGGCGGGCTCAATCCGATCCTGATGGGCCTGGGTATCACCGACAGGCAGTTAGGCTGGCTCTCGGACGCCAATCTCGCCATGCCCAGCGTCATCGCGGTCAATGTCTGGAAGGGTATCCCGTTCTACACGCTGCTCCTGCTCGCCGGGCTCAAGGCCATCGACAACGAGCAACTCGAAGCAGCGGAGGTGGACGGTGCCAACGTCGTGCAGCGCTTCCGCTACGTGACGCTGCCCGGCCTGCGCTACGTCATCATCGTGGTCATGCTGCTGAGCTTCATCTCGACGTTCAACCAGTTCGGCCTCATCTTCCTGATGACGGGCGGCGGACCTAGCGGGGCCACGCGGCTCTATTCCATCCTCGCCTACGAGAAGGCGATCGGCTCGCTCCAATACGGGCCGGGCAGCGCCATCGCGCTGAGCGTCGCGCCGCTGATGGCGCTGTTGATCTACCTGCTCGCCAAGTTCATGCGACACGACGATCGAGCCGAGTCGAGCAATGGCAGGCGGGGGATCGGCAAGCGTGTCGGTACGGCCCTGGGTTCCGCTTTCGGCTTTGCGCTCGACATCATTTTCCTGCCCTTCGACTATGCATATCGCGGGCTGCAGCAGATCGCACGGGTGGTGCGCCGTGTTGCGACAGGCTCCACCGACCAGCCGATCTTCGCGCGCAAGGGGCAGGAACGTATGGGCATCGGGTTGAGACTCCTGATCCTCGTCCCATTCATGATCTTTGTGGTTTTCCCGTTTTACTGGGTCATCGTCACGTCGTTTAAGACGACACCGCAAATCTTCGAGCGGCGCTCGATCTTCTGGCCCGATCCGCCGACGCTCGAGCAATATCGCTCGCTGATCACCGAGTCGCCGTTCCTCATCTGGCTCAAGAACTCGGTGCTTGTGGCTGCAGGCAGCACGGCGATCTCGGTGGTGTTTGCGGCGCTTGCGGCCTATGCGCTGACGCGGCTCAAATTCCTCGGCGCGGGGCTGCTGACGACGCTGATTCTCATCACCTATCTGCTTCCAGGTACGCTGCTGTTCATTCCGCTCTATGAGACCCTGAGCAATCTGGGACTGATCAACAGCTACGGGTCGCTGCTGACGACTTATCCAACCTTCCTGATGCCGTTTGCGACCTGGGTATTGATCGGTTATTTCCGGTCGATCCCGGTTGAACTCGAAGAAGCGGCGATGATCGACGGAGCCAATCGCCTCTATGCCTTCGTGCGGATAACACTGCCGCTGGCGGCGCCCGCCCTGCTGTCGGTTGCGCTGTTTGCATTCACCAATGCGTGGAACGAATTCCTCTTCGCCTTCGTGTTCATCACCAGCGAGTCGTTGCGGACGCTGCCGATCGGGCTCCAGTCGATGGTGGTGGGCGACATCCTGCCCTGGGGCGAGCTGATGGCCGCATCACTCCTCACCGCTGTCCCTGTGGCGCTGCTTTATATGTATACGCAGCGTTATCTGGTGGGTGGGCTTACGGTGGGCGCCGTCAAGGGCTAGAAGGTGACGGCGGAGGCTGTCCCGTAGCCGAGCCGGTCCGGAACCGGCTAAGGACGGTCGCAAGAGGCAGCCCGGCATGGGCGGAGACGGTCATGCGTGTCGCAATCATCGGCGCCGGCTATGTCGGCCTGGTCACCGGGGCGTGCCTGGCGGAATTCGGGCATCGTGTAAGTTGCGTCGAGGCCGATGCCGAGCGCCTTGCGACGCTCGAAGCGGGCGGCATTCCGATCTTCGAACCGGGTCTCGCCGGACTCGTCGCCCGCAATGTCGCTGCGGGCCGGCTGGTCTTTACGGGCGCGCTGCCGTTGGCGGTCGCCGATGCCGAGATCGTCATGATCGCGGTCGGCACGCCGGCGCGCCATGGCGACGGCGGGGCCGATCTCGGCCAGGTCTATGAGGCCGCGCGCCTCGTTGCGCCGGCGGTTAGGGATGGGGCCGTGGTGGTCGTCAAGTCCACGGTGCCGGTTGGAACGGGCGATGATGTCGAGCGGATCATCCGCAGCGGCGCGCCAGATAGGAGCGTGCATATCGTCTCCAATCCGGAGTTCCTCCGCGAAGGTGCGGCGATCGAAGACTTCAAGCATCCCGACCGCATCGTGGTGGGCGCCGAGTCCGATCCCGCGCGGGAGGCGATGGCGGAACTCTATCGACCCCTGATGCTCAGCCCGTCGCCGCTGCTCTTCGTTTCCCGCCGCACGGCGGAGCTGACAAAATATGCAGCCAACAGCTTCCTCGCTATGAAGGTCACCTTCATCAACCAGATCAGCGATCTATCGGAAGCGGTGGGTGCCGATGCGCTGGAGGTGGCGCGCGGCATCGGACTCGATCCGCGCATCGGCGACAAATATCTCAATCCTGGCCCGGGCTATGGCGGCTCGTGCCTGCCCAAGGACACGGTGGCGTTGATCCGCACGGCCGCCGATGCGGGCGCCCGGGTTACGCTGGTCGAAGCGACGGTCGATGCCAATGAGGCGCGCAAGCATGGCATGGCGCGGCGCGTGGCTCTGGCGCTTGGCGGCGAGGTCGAGGGGCGCACAGCCGCCATTCTCGGACTGACCTTCAAGGCCAATACCGACGATCTGCGCGACGCGGTCTCGCTTGAACTTGTTGCCGCCCTCACGGCCGCGGGCGCGCATGTTCGTGCCTATGATCCGGAAGGAATGGCGGCGGCCCATGCGATCTTCCCGGACCTCACCTATTGCAGCGACGCCTATGATGCGGCGTCCGGCGCCGATGTGCTGGTGATAGCAACCGAGTGGGAGGCGTTCCGGGCGCTCGATTTCGAGCGGCTGGGAAAGATCATGTCACACCGGCTGGTGGTTGACCTGCGCAACCTCTATTGGCCGCAGGATGTCGCCCGATATGGTTTCACCTATCACAGCCTCGGCCGGACAGTGGCGCGGCCTTCGGGCCGGGCCAGTCTCAAGGCCGTCGGGAACGGGTCCTGATGGCGCAACGGATTCTCGTTACAGGAGGAGCGGGCTTTGTCGGCTCGCATCTTTGCGCGCGCTTGCTGAGCGAAGGGCATGACGTCCTCTGCCTCGACGATTTCAGCACCGGCTCGGAGCGCAACGCCGGACCATTGCTCGAGCGCCGGGGGTTTGCGCTGATCCGGCACGACGTCACCGCGCCCATCGCGGTCGAGGCCGACGCAATCTACAATCTCGCATGTCCTGCGTCGCCGCGGTACTATCAGGCCGATCCCGTCAGGACGCTGCGCACAAGCATCGAAGGCGCTCTCAATGTACTGGCGCTTGCCGAAACGCTCGGCGTGCCTGTGCTGCAGGCTTCGACGTCCGAGGTCTATGGCGATCCGGCCGAGCATCCACAGCGCGAAAACTATTGGGGCAACGTCAATCCCGTCGGGCCGCGGGCCTGTTATGATGAGGGCAAACGCGCCGCGGAGACGCTGTTCTCGGACTACCGGCGGCATCGCGGCGTCGATACGCGGATTGCCCGTATCTTCAACACCTATGGGCCGCAGATGCACAGGCACGACGGCCGAGTGGTCTCCAACTTCATCGTCCAGGCGCTGAAGGGCGAAGACATCACGGTCTATGGGGACGGGCGCCAGTCCCGCTCCTTCTGCTATGTGGATGACCTCGTTGATGGGCTTGTGCGACTGATGGAGCGTGGGGCGCCGGGACCGGTTAATCTGGGCAATCCCGAGGAATATTCGGTGCGCGAGCTGGCCGAGACGATCGTGAACATGACCGGATCGACATCGAGAATCGTCCAGAGGGATTTGCCTGTGGACGATCCGCGGCAGCGCCAGCCCGACATTACGCTTGCCCGCGAGCTGCTGGGCTGGGCGCCCAGGGTGCCACTGCGCGAGGGGCTGGCCCGGACGATTGCCTATTTCGAGGGGGTGCTGGCCGAGCCAGCCTGACCGCGACGCCCTGCTTTTGCCGCATCGCCGTCCCGCCTACGCCCTTGCGTTTTAAGGCAAAACCCGCCAAAAATCCGCAGATTACCGAGGGGCCGGCAGGGGATGCCATCCGATCCCGAGCGCTTTGATTATTTTATAAGCTACGCGCATGACGACGACCGGCCGCCCAGGGGCGAGAGCGCCGGGTGGGTCAGTGTGTTCATGGAAGGGCTCGAGTCGGCGCTCAAGAAGCTCGGCTTGCGCGACGGCTTCAATCCGTTCACCGATCGCTCGACGCTGCGCGGCGCGGACGATCTCGATCAGCAGATCATCGACGCGCTGAGCCGTACGGATCTGCTCATCACGTTGCTGTCGCCGTCCTATTTCAGTTCGAAATACTGCATGCGCGAACAGGAGATATTCGTCTCCAAGAACGGGCTCGACGCTTCGATCATCGTCGCCGAACTCGACCGGCCGTCGGAAGACGATATGGCCGGGCTGTCGTTCAAGAACCGGCGCGGCATCCAGTTCTGGACGCGGGGCGAGGGTGGCTACACCATGCCGATGGCTTATCCGGTGCCGCAGCCGACCGACCGCGATTTCTACCAGCGCATCTACGAACTGGCGCTCGAAGTCGCCGAATCGATCAAGTCGCGCCGCAAGGCAGCAGCGCTTGCGCCGGCGCCGGTTCTTGCCACCGTGGCGGCGCCGAGCCAGTCCAATGTGGTCGTGGCCGAGGTCACCGAGGATCTCGACAAGCGGCGCGAGCAGGTGGTGTGGCGGCTCAAGGATGCCGGCCATCCGCACACTGTGCTCGATTCCTATGGCCTCAGCACCGAGGGCTTCGTCAGCCAGATCGATAGTCGGCTCGCCGGCGCGACGCATTTCATCCAGCTTCTCGGCAGCCATGCCGGACGGGCGCGGCCGGGTGCGCCCAACGGATTCTCGCGATTGCAGTACGACCGGGCGCAGGCGCGCGGCGACAGGCTGCAGATCATGCAGTGGCGCGATCCGGTGCTCGACCCCAAGAGCTTCGACGATCTGCAGTTTCGCGACCTGCTCGAAATGCCGACCGTGCAGGCAGTGAGTTTCGATAAGTTCAAGGAGACGTTCTTCGCGGGGCTTCGCGCGGCGCCGATCGCCGTGGCCCCGGCTCCCGTCATCGAGACCGGCGGGCAAAAGCATGTCTTCGTCAACTACGACGAGCGTGACGCCAAGTTCGCTGAGGCGATCTTCAACGAGCTCGATGCGGACATCATGGCCTTCGGCCCGCCCCCGGCCGACACCGACGAGGAGTATCGCGAGAAGGTGCAGGAGGAACTGACGTCCTGCGACGGCATGATGATCCTATTCGGGGACAGCGGGAGCAAGTGGGTGCACGCGCGTCTCGCCGAATTCAGCAAGGTGATCCCCAAGCGCAAGAATATGCTGAAGAACCTCTTCGTGTTACGGACCGCGCCGGAACAATCCCTGCCGCCCGTGCGCCTGCCTGGCCTCAAGGTCATCGACTGGCAGGAGGGCAAAAGCCTTCAGGAACTGGGCGTGAGCTTCTCGTGAACGAGACTCCCTATCCGGGGCTACGCCCGTTCCGGCGGGATGAAGTCAATGTCTTCTTCGGGCGCGACCGGCACATCGATGCGATGCTGCGCATCCTCGCGTCGGATCATTTTCTCGCGGTCACCGGCTCATCGGGCGCCGGCAAGTCGTCGCTGGTTAAAACGGGACTCTACTCGGCCCTTGAGCTCGGCTATATGCGCTCGGGCGGCTCACACTGGCAGATCGTCGAGGCGCGGCCCCAGACACATCCCCTGGCCGAGCTCAGCGACGCGCTGGTCGATGTCCTCGGCGACAAGAATGACGGGGCGGTGCGCGGCCTGATGGCTGCGGCCATGACCCGTTCACCCGAATCGGCTACCGAAATCCTCGGCAACATCATCGCAGAGAGTCGGGACTCACTGCTGATCGTGATCGATCAGTTCGAGGAACTATTCCGCTACGAAGAAGGCGGCACCGACGACGAGAAATATGCGTTCGTCGCCATGCTGCTGGAACTCGCCCGGCAGCGGACTTATCCGATCTATGTTGCGATCACTGTGCGTTCGGATTTCCTCGGCGAGTGCGCGCGCTATGACGGGCTCGCCGAGATCGTCAATTCCTCGCTGTTCCTGACGCCGCAGATGAACCGCGAGGAACTGCGTGAAGCGATCGAGTCGCCGGCGCTGGTCTATGGCGGCAAGGTCGATCCGCGGCTCACCAACCGCATTCTCAACGATCTCGAGAAAGAACGAGACCAGCTGCCCCTGATGCAACATGCGCTGGCGCTGCTGTGGGATGTCGCGGTCAAGGCGGGCGAGACCGATCCGCTGCTGACGCTGCAGACCTATGACGAAGTGGGCGGTGTCACCGGCGCACTTACGCTTCATGCCAACCAGATCCTCGATGAGCTGGGGCCGCGGGCGCCGATCGCGGAGAAGCTGTTCCGGCAGCTCGTGGGACGCTCTGAGACGG
The DNA here is from genome assembly GCA_035549855.1 of Devosia sp. Lineage (GTDB taxonomy): Bacteria > Pseudomonadota > Alphaproteobacteria > Rhizobiales > Devosiaceae > Devosia_A. Next base: position 173,014 of record DASZPY010000028.1, read on the forward strand.
CCGATGATGTGCGCCGCCCGACCCTGCTGGGCGACATCTCGACGCTCACACATACGCCGATCGAGGAGCTGATCCCGGTCATCGAGTCGTTCCGTCGGTCGGACCGCAGCTTCCTCGCGCCGCCCGAGGGCGAGTTGGTGGCCAGCACCACGATCGACATCACGCATGAGAGCCTCATCCGCCAATGGCCCGCGCTCAAGGCATGGGCGGCGGCGGAACAGGCCGATGCCGAACAATATCGCCGTCTTGAGGAAAGCGGGCGCCTGCACAAGGCCGGGAAGGCCGGACTCTGGGGCTCGCCCGATCTCGACATCGCGCTCGAATGGCGCCGGCGCGTGCAGCCTTCGGCACTCTGGGCTGGCCGGCATGTGCCCAATGGCGATTTCGAGGGCGCGATGGCGTTCCTCTCCGAAAGCGAACGCGTCGCGGCGTCGGAACGGGAGGCCGCCGCCGCCGCGATCAAGGCAGAGGAAGAGCGCCGCCAGCGCGAGAACCAGCGGCTCCGCCGCCGCAGCATCATCTCGGTCGCCATTGCACTTGTCGCGCTCGCGGGGTTCGGCCTCGCCGCGTGGCAGGGCCGCATTGCCGCCGAGAACGAGGCCCAGGCCAAGATCAGTGCTGAGCAGGCCGCCGAAAGTGCGCGTATTGCCGAGGAGAACAAGCTCAAGGCGGAAGAAAACGCGCGGGTCGCGCAGGAGAATCTTGACGAAGCCCAGCGCAATCTGGAGCAGGCGATCGGCGGACAGGCGGACTATATCGTGCAGACGGCGCTGGCCCGCTTCTCCGGCGGCAATGAAGGCCAGGCCCTTGCCATTGCGGCGGAGGCCGATCTCTTTTCGGAACGCTATGGGCGCACAGATGTCACGGCTCGACGCATGGACCGCCTGCAGCGCGCTCTTTCTGTGTCGCGCGGCGTGCCGCTGGATACGCTCGGTGCCGTCCAGGCCATGCCGGACACGCACGGTTTTACCGGCGCGGGCCAATGGGTGGGGCTCGCCAACGAGGCCGGCCAGCTTTCGCTCAACATGTGGGATCTCGAGACCGGCAGCAATATGCTGTCGGCGCCCCTGCCGAGCGGCCTTTGGCTCGGTGCGGTCACGCCGGGCCTCGGCCTCGGCGCGGTCGTCACCAATAATGGCGATGCAGGCTTTTTCCCGCTGGCGCGCGGCGGCAAGATCAGCTGGCTGCGCCAGCCGCCGGATGTAAAGGTCTATGCTCTGAGCATGGGGGGCGAGCCGGGGGCCGAGCAGGCACTGCTCACAACCTACAACAATGGCGGCGAAACCATCGAATTGTGGAACGTCGCTTCACCTGGCGCGCCGGTGCGGCTCGATTCCATCGTGATCCCGGAATGGGGCACCAGCGGCGACTATGCCGACTATGTCGAGTATGACAGCCATTTCGGCCGCTTCGTTGTCGAGTCCGACGATGGTGCGACCATCATCGGCAGCGTCACCGACGGCCATCTGGCGATCGACGGCTATCTGCCGTTCATCACCGGCTCCACGGCGATGCGCTTTTTCGATTTCATCGCCATCGGCAACCAGAGTCCAAATCTCTTCGTGGGGCTCGTTGATTCTTGCCTGTTCTCGACTCCACTCGACAGCCTCGTTCCAACGCCGCCGACGGGCGATGGAGCCTGCCCCTCCGATGGAGTCACCATCACGCTCAGCAATATCAACGATGCCGAGCTCGTGGACGATGGGGGCTTTCTGATGGTCTCGAGTCCGGGGTCGCGCGAATTGCTGGCGATCACAGGCGGGACGTTCGGTACCAGCGTGCAAATGGTTGACCAGCTCGAGCCGGGCCGCACGGTTTACGACATGAATTTGCGGACCGGAACGCAGATCGCGACGAGTTCCTCCTTTGCTGATCGTGGCGCGGTGTTCACTGCCAGTGCGCCGCAAGCAGTGTGGTCTTGCGCGCCGGGCTGCTCGATCATCGCATCTTTCCCGGGGGAGGGTGTGCTCCTCCGCGGGGATCTTGATTCCGACAGCAGCCTTTTTGTGCCGCTTACGGCGGCAGGCGAGTTCGATATTCCCTATGCCGCGGGGTACAGCAGCCTCATCGGCGTCAGGGCCGATGGCAAAGCGATCGCGCTCGCCAACAAGGACTGGACGCAGGCCGCGATCCTGACGCTCGATCCCAATGTCGAAATGCCGCTGCCGATCTCCAAGAGCGGCACACCCGACTCCGGCACCCAAAGGCAATTGTCGGTGAAATGGAACGACGTCCAGGGCGTGCCCGGCGGCTCCAAGCTCGCGTTCAGCGATCCGGTGGAATGGCCGGACTACTTCGCGGTGCGGCCCTCGAGCACCGACCACCCCATCGCCGCTTATCATGCCGGCAATGACTGGCTGGCGGTGGCGGACGAAAAGAGTCTTTCGATCCGACCGGGATCGAAGCCGGTTCCGGCCATCAAGAGCCCCACGACGGGCAAGATCACGGCGCTGCACTTTTCGCCCGATGGGTCGATCCTCGTCATCGTCACCGAGGCCGACGGCATCTGGTCGCTGAAGCCCGCGAGCGGCGAAGCGCGCCTCCTCGTCCGGTCGGACCAGCTGGGCGGCGCCGTTGCCGGGCTGGACGTTACCAATTCCGAGCTGGTCTTCACCGCGGGCTCGACGGCAACCCGCGTGGCGCTCAACGGCGGGGCGCTCGAAACCCTGAACGGCATCAGTGAGCCCGGCATCGCGGTCACGCCGTCTGGCGTGATCACCGTCCGGGACGCGCTGGTCAACTGGTCGTGGCCATCGACGCTGACGACGCCGCAGCAAAGCGGCATCGCCATTGCCACGGCGCGCGGGGGAACGGTGGACACCGAGACGCTGCAGGAGCTCTACTTCGTTCCCAACGCCTTGACCCAGAGCTTCGCGGCACGGTTCGGGTCGGCGCAATGCGCAACGGCCGCCCCCGACAATCGCGGCGAGGAGCGCGGCATCGGCTGTTCGGCTGTGCTGGCGGCCAATCCAGGTGACGTGGACGCACTGCTCGCGCATGGTCTCGAATTGCTGCAATCGTCCAATACGGTCTCCTTCTCCGGCCTGTCCGGCACGATGGGCGCGCAGATCACGCCCAATGTCGAAGAGGGCGAGCTTTTCGTGACGGCCGCCGCGGTGGCCGGCAATGCTGAGGCGCTGGCGGTGCTCGCCGACCGGCTCTCGCCGGCGGTCAGCGTCGACCGTCCGGAAGGCGCGTTGCTGCCCGCTTCGGGATGGGGCGCTACGCTCGACCTGCTCGAACGGATTTATGCATCGGGAGGACCGCTGCCCTCGGCGGTCGCCGACCTTATCCTCACGCCCTCGCTCGACAATGAGATCATCGCGGCGCGCGGCCTCTGGTCCGGCCGCATCGCTGACAGCCGCTATGACGGCGACCCGGTCGCCGTGCTGGTGCGCACCATTCTCGCCGAGCGCGCGGGAGCCGACCCGGCAGAGAGCCTGGCAGCTTACACAAGACTCATTCCGCAGCTGGCGCGGCCGGCGGACAGGCGCGCCCTCGGACTGGCGCAGGATCGCTTCGCGGCTCTTTCCGTGCGTCTCGGCGAATCGGAGGCGCTGGCGGCGCTTGTCGCGGCACGCCGTGACAAGCATGCCGAGCCGCCGGCAGCCGGGCCGGTAGCGACGTTGCCCAAGCCCATGGCGGAGTATATCGCGGCCCTTGCCAATCCCTCCGAAGCGGCGCCCAAACGCGCCTCGGCCGTAGTCTCCGAGCTGCTGGCCTTCCTCGAGCTTCCCGGCGCCAAGACCAAGTCCGAGACGCCGCCCTATATCGAGCTCAAGATTCTCACCGAACAGATGCGCGAGGGGATCGAGACCGCTTCGCTCGGCACCCTTGCGGGCGACATTGCCAACCGGGCGAGCCTGATCGAGGGCACCGCGCCGGCGCAGAAGCTCGTAGCCGATGCTCTGCAGGCCATGATCGAGACGTCACGCGACGCCGACTGGCGCAATGGATTCGAGACGGCCGTGCTGGCGCGCTATGCGGCGATCTACGGAACCAAGGACGCCACCGCCGAACAGCAGTTCTTCAGCGCCATCGCCACGGTGCTCGCGCGGGCTCGCAACAGCACCGTGCCGCCCGAGCTGAAGCCGGGCTTCGACGCCATGGAGAACCAGGTTCTCGGCAACTTCCTCGATGCCCTGGACGGCTTCAACTACAATTCCGAGCTGCTCGAGCGCGCCGATGCGGCGGCTTGGCCGCTGGCGCAGATCGCGGACAGGCTGCAGTTGGCGGATGCCGCCGCGACTCTTGCGGGGCGTTCGATCACCACGACTTCGGCGCTGGCCGACAAGAATGCGGCGCTGGACGGCGCGCCCGCCATTATTCGCAATGCCTTGAGCCGCACCGCCGTCTCGGAGACGTCGATGCCGTGGCTCAGTGCCAATTGGGCGACCCTGATCGCCAGCTACACCAATGCTGCCAGCACCTTCCGCACGACCTCGCTCAATGAGCAGGATCGGATCGCGCAGTCGCCGGCGCAGATCGCGCGCTTCGAGGGCGGGCTCGATCTCGACAATCTGCTCGCCGACAGCTTCGATCGCGGCGGCACCACCAATTATCGTGACCATTCGCTGGCGCTGATCTGGATGGGGCTGCTTTACAACGACATCGCGTCGGCGCTGTGGACCGTCGAGGGGTGGGACAGTTCGATTCCGTGGTACCAGAAAGCCGCAGCCGCGGCGGAAGAGTCGGGCCGCCTGCGCCTGGTCATCCTGCCCGACGCGCCCAACGATGCCTACCTGCTCGACGGATTGCGCAATTCCTTCGGCAATGCCGCCTCGGCCTACAGCAATCTCGGCCAGTATGCCGATGCGGTGGCCGCCGATGACAAAGCCTATGCCTATGCTGAACAGGCCTATGCGCAGGGCGGTGTCAGCTACATCAAGGATATGCTGCTCACGGGTGGCGATCGGATGACTTACCGGATCGATGCGGACGATCCTTCCGCGATGGGTGTCGCCATCGAGGTGTTCGACCGCGTCGATGCGATCAACCACGAGGACCTCGTGACCGTGCCGGGCTATGCCGGCTGGGTGCTGCGCGACGTGGGCTACGCGCTCGGGGCGGAGTGGCGCCGGCTCGGCGAGGCCGAGGAAGCGACGGAGTGCGATACCCAGCTCGCACATCCTTATGATCCGCTGCGCCGCGCGCCGGGATATTTCACCGGCTCGATCGCCGATATCGATGCCGGCTATGCCGCCTGCAAGGTTGCGCTCGCGGACAGCGACGGGCTCAGCGATCTCGACAAGGGCCGCATCTACTACCAGCTGGGCCGGGCGGTGTACGAGGCCAATTCGCGTGGCCGTCCCTTTGCGGGCGAGGATGCCGCTACGCTGTTCCAGCAGGCCGTCGATCTGGGCTATCCGGGCGGCTATATCGGCCAGATGGCCCCGCTCGGGACCGAGGATGCAGACTATGCCCGCGTGACGGCCGGCTTCTACAACAGCACCCTCAAGGCGCTTGGGCCCAAGCTGGTGGCGCTCTACGGCAAGACGGGGGAGCTTCACTCCTCATCCTACGCGTTCTGGATCACCAAGCAGCTCAGCACGATCGGCGCTGTCGAAAGCCACCGCTGGATCGAGCCTTAGCCGCGATAGGTAAAATCCCAAGCCGGTTTTTGGCTAGGCGGCGGGCGACTGCGCGGCTAGGCTCTATGCGCCTCAGGGAGAGGATGTTTATGGCTGTTCTGGTTACGGGCGGCGCTGGTTTCATTGGCTCCAATTTTGTCGCCCACCTGCTCAATGCCGGCGCCGGCAAGGTGGTCACGCTCGATGCGCTGACGTATGCAGGCAATCCTGCCAATCTCGGCGCTTTCCGCGACGACCCGCGCCATGTCTTCGTGAAGGGATCGATCCTCGACACCAAGCTGGTGGCTGGTCTGCTCAGGCGGCACGGTATCACGACCATCGTCAACTTCGCTGCCGAGTCCCACGTCGACCGCTCGATCCGCGGTCCCGAGAGTTTCATCGAGACCAATATCTCGGGGACCTTCCGGCTGCTCGAGGTGGCGCGGGCCTATTGGCGCGATCTGCCGCCCGCCGCGCGCGACGCCTTCCGCTATCTGCAGGTCTCGACCGACGAAGTATTCGGTGCGCTGGCTCCGGACGATCAACGCTTCGACGAGTCCACGGCATTTAGGCCCAACAGTCCCTACGCCGCCAGCAAAGCGGCGGCCGACCATCTGGTACGCGCCTGGCACGAGACTTACGGATTGCCCACGCTGACCTCCAACTGCTCCAATAATTACGGCCCCTTCCAGTTTCCCGAGAAGCTGATCCCGCTGGTGATCCACAAGGCGTTGAGCGGGGAAGCATTGCCCGTCTATGGCGACGGGCAGCAGGTGCGCGATTGGCTGCATGTCGAAGACCATTGCCGCGCGCTGAGCCGCATCATCGAGCGCGGAAAGCCGGGCGAGACCTATGCCGTGGGCGGAGACAGCGAGCGCACCAATCTCGATGTCGTCCGGAGCATCTGCGCCTTGCTCGACCGCCATCGCCCCCTCAACGGCCGCTCCTACGCCGCACAGATCGCCTTCGTCACTGACCGGCCTGGCCATGACCGGCGCTATGCGATCGACGCCGGCAAGCTCAAGCGCGAGCTCGGCTGGTCGCCGGTGGAAAGCTTCGATACCGGACTCGAAAAGACCGTGCTCTGGTATCTCGAGCATGGCGACTGGGTGCGCGATGTCACCAGCGGCGCCTATCGCGACTGGGTCGCCGAGCATTACGCGTGAAGATCGTCCTGTTCGGAACCGGACAGGTTGGCCAGGCGCTGGTTCCGGTGCTGACGCCGCTCGGCCAGCTTGCCGTCTATGGACACGTGCACGCGGATTTCGAGCATCCGGAGCGCGTTGCCTCGGTCATCGCTTCGGAGCGTCCCGATCTTATCGTGAACGCCGCGGCCTATACGGCCGTCGACAAGGCCGAGTTCGATCGCGACCGGGCTTTCCGCGTCAATGCCGAAGCCGTGGATGCCATTGGCCGCGCGGCCCGGGCGAGCAGCGCGTTCGTCGTCCACTACTCGACCGATTACGTCTTCGACGGCAATAAGGGCGTGCCCTATCTCGAGGATGACGACACCAATCCACAATCGGTCTATGGCGCCAGCAAGCTGGCGGGAGAATCGGCACTGATCGCCAGCCGCGCCGACCATCTCAATTTGCGCATCTGCTGGGTGCACTCACTGGTCGGCAACAGTTTCCCGCTGAGCGTGCTGAAGCTTGCGCGCGAACGCGACAGCCTAGAGGCGGTGACCGACCAGACCGGCATTCCAACTTCGGCCTACATGATCGCCGAGATTACCGGGCAACTCATCCCGCATGTACTTGCCAATCGCAAGCTCGGTGGCACCTACCATCTCGCGGCACGCGGCGGGGCCAGCCGCTACGCCATCGCGCGCCATGTGGTTGCAGCTGCCCTGACCAAGGGCGCTGATCTTAAGTTGACACTTGAAGACATCCATCCGGCCTCGTCGGCGCAGTTCCCCACCCCGGCGCCGAGGCCAAGGGATTCGCGGCTCGACACGGCCAAGCTGCGGGCGCGCTTCGGCTTTGCGCTGCCGACCTGGCAATCGGGCATCGAAGACCTCGTCGCCCGTCTCGCCGCCGCGGGGCGGCTCTGATGGAGGTTACGCCTCTTGTGATCCCCGAGGTCAAGCTGATCGCTCCCCGCCTTTTCACCGATGCGCGCGGTGTCTTTTTCGAAAGCTGGAACAGCGCGGCGTTCAACGCAGCGATCGGGCGAGACGTCGTCTTCTTCCAGGACAACCAATCCATCTCGGCGCGAGGCGTGGTTCGCGGGCTGCATTATCAATTGCCGCCTCATGCGCAGGCCAAGCTTGTGCGCTGCGTCCGCGGCGAGGTTTTCGATGTCGCTGTCGATCTTCGCCGCTCTTCGCCGAGCTTCGGCAAATGGGTTGGGGCGCATCTCAGCGCCGCCAACCATCTGCAGCTGTGGATCCCCGAGGGTTTCGCCCATGGATTCGTCGCAGTCGAGGATGAGACCACGCTTGTCTACAAGGCGTCGGCGCCCTACCGCCGCGAGGCCGAGCGCGAACTGCTCTGGAACGATCCGGCGCTCGCCATCGACTGGAAGCTGACGGGGCCACCGATCCTGTCGGGCAAGGACGCGGCGGCACCGCTTCTCGCCCAAGCCGACACATTTGCCTGACGCGCGTGTCGCAAACCCGCTATCACACTGTCACAGCACGGCCTTTCTCCCGCCAAGGGGGCCGTGCTAGCGTTGGACCGCAGACACATATTGGCCGGCTATCGAGGGGTGAAATGGCACGTGATTTGATGACGAAAATCGGGGCGGGATTGCTCGCCCTTGTTCTGTTCGTGACGCTGGCAGGGGACGCCAGCGCGCAGCAGCGCCGGGCAACCGGTGCGAATTTCTCACCCCCTGACGTGATCGCTTCGGCGCCCGAGACCCCGGTCTATCGCGATTTCCTGCCGGCAGCGGTTGATCTCAGCCGTTATTTCCCGCCGGTGGGCGACCAGTTGATGCAAGGCTCCTGCGTCGGCTGGGCTACGGCCTATGCGGCCCGCGCCTATTACGCCTATCAGATCGAGCATCGCGACACCCAGCAGATGTCGAATATTCCCAGCCCCGCCTGGGTGTTCAACATCATCCATCTGGGCAACAATTGCGATAATGGCTCGCAGATCTACGACGCGCTCAAAGTGCTGCAGAGGGGCGCGCTGTCGCTTGCCGACTATCCCTATGACGACACCAAATGTCCGATGCCGCTACCGCCGGCACGCTCGCGGGCGACCGATTTCAAGATCGAGGATTTTGCCTTGGTCTTCTCGCGCACCAATGACGCGCCGGACGCCCCATTGACGGACCAGGCGATCGACGACACCAAGGGCCAGCTTGCGACGGGCCATCCGGTGGTGATTGCCGCGCTGCTCGACAATTCCTTCTTCTATCTGAGCCGCGAGCCCGGACATCAGATCTGGACAGCGAACGGCGATGACGACAATCAGGGCGGGCACGCCTTCACGCTGGTCGGCTATGACGATGCGGCCGGTGTGTTCAAGTTCATCAATTCGTGGAACACGAGCTGGGGCATCGATGGCTATGGCTACATGACCTACGACACCTTCAAGGCGCGCGTAGTCGAAGGCTGGACCATGATGATGGCGGGCGATCCTGAGATCGCCCTTGCCGATGCCGATTTCCACGGCGCCGATCTCGACCCGGTGCCGCCGCCCGCGCCGCCGGTGATCTACACGCCGATCATCGTGAAGCCGACCGATGCCATGCGCGATATCGATGCCGAGCCGATCGATTTCGGCGATCTCAACTGCGGCTCGATCCAAATGGGCACGGCCGCCGACGGGACCAGCACCGCCACCGGCTTTGTCGGCACGCAGGCAGAGCTCGATCGCGTCAACGGCCTGTTCGACGGCAAGGTCGAGGACAATCAGGTCGTGCTTGCGCCCTGGCCGAAATGCGAATTGATGCTGACGCTGCAGGCCCAGCTCAATGACAGCGACACGCCGGAGGTGGTGATCGATCCTGAGGCGCCGCAGGTGGGCGACAATGTCAATGTCGGGATCCGTACGCCGGGCTTTGCCAGCTATATCTATGCCGCCTACTTCGCGGCGGACGGCTCGGTGCTCAACCTCACGCAGCCCGGTTCGAATTCGCTCAAACCGAAGGGAACGCATCAGAGCTTTACCCTGGCGTCCAGCGAAGGGCAGGGGCTCACCGTGACCCCGCCGGCCGGTGACGAGATGCTGCTGGTGGTTGCTTCTGAGTCGCCGCTCTTCGACCAGGAGCGTCCGGGCCTCGAGGCTGACCGGCAGTTTCTGTCGGGACTTCGCCAGGCCGTGTTGGCCGGTGATGCAGGACGCATCACCGCCACGCTCCTGCCGGTGACCACCACCGAATAGAGCGAGGGTCCGAACGGCTTATCGGGGCCCGTTGCGATCCTCGCAGCGGGCCCCTGCTTTTGGCCGCCTTGCACCTTGGGTGAAATGGCCCCATTTTGGCCATGCGCTTTCCCCTAACCAGAACCAAGGTTCTCTCGCCCGCCGGAGGAATATTGATGCCGCATGACACACCCCTGATCACAACGATCGTGGCAGGCCTGGTGCTGGCATTCGTTTTCGGCGCAGTCGCGAACCGGGTCCGCATGCCGCCGCTGGTGGGCTATCTCATTGCGGGCATCGCCGTCGGACCTTATACGCCGGGCTTCGTCGCCAATGGCGAGATCGCCTCGGAACTCTCCGAGATCGGCGTGATCCTCCTGATGTTCGGCGTCGGGCTCAATTTCTCGCTCGACGACCTGCTGCATGTGCAGGCCGTGGCGGTGCCGGGCGCGCTGCTTCGCATCGTGGGCGGCACCGCGCTGGGCGTGGGCCTCGCCCTGCTGATGGGCTGGAGCTGGGGGGCTGGCCTCATCTTCGGCCTCGCGCTCTCGGTGGCCTCCACCGTAGTGCTGCTCAAGACCCTGCAGGACCGGCATCTGATGGATTCCGACCGCGGCCGGATCGCGGTGGGATGGGTCATCGTCGAGGACATGGCGATGGTGCTGGCCCTCGTCCTCATCCCCGCCTTTGCGACGCTGCTGGGCGGCACGGCAATCGAGCAGCACGATCCGTTCGTCGATGTCATCGAGCGGCTGGCGGGCGTCGATCTCAATATCTGGGCGATCCTGCTGGTTACGGTTGTGAAGCTCGCGGCCTTCGTCGGATTCATGCTGGTAGTCGGCCGTAGGATCATTCCGTCGATCCTCCATTTCACGGCGCATACCGGCAGCCGCGAACTGTTCCGCCTCGCGGTCCTCGCCATTGCGCTCGGGGTTGCAGCAGGTGCCGCCTATCTCTTCGGCGTCAGTCTCGCGCTCGGCGCGTTCTTTGCCGGCATGATCCTCAGCGAATCCCAGCTCAGCCAGCGGGCCGCGCAGGAGAGCCTGCCGCTCCGCGATGCGTTCGCGGTGCTGTTCTTCGTTTCGGTCGGCATGCTGTTCGACCCGCTGATCCTGATCCAGCATCCGCTCGAAGTGCTCGGCACGCTGTTCATCATCCTGATCGGCAAGTCGGTCCTCGGCTTCTTCCTTCTCATCGCGCTGCGGCGCACGGTGCCGGCGGCGCTCACCATTTCGGCGAGCCTCGCGCAGATCGGCGAATTCTCCTTCATCCTTGCGGCGCTCGGCATCGGCCTCGGCATCATGCCGGCCGAGGCACGGAGTCTCATCCTCGCGGGCTCGATCCTCTCGATCATCCTCAACCCGCTGGTGTTCTACATTGCCGAGCGCATCAAGCCGCGCTTCGAGTCGCGCATACCGGCCGAAGTGCCGGTGCCTGCCGTCGCCACTGAGCGGATCGAGCCGGCGCTCGTGGCCGAGCCGGTCGCTGCGGCACCGGCCGAGGCGCGTCCTGCCACTGCAGATGCGGCGGCGCACCTGCCCACTGCGCTCACCGGCCACGCCGTGCTGGTCGGATATGGTCGGGTGGGCAGCGTCATCGCAAACGGACTGAAGTCGGCGGGGATCCCCTTCGTCCTGATCGAAGATGCGGAGCGGAGGGTCGCTGCCGCGCATGCCGCGGGCATCGAAGTAATCGACGGCAATGGTGCCAGCTCCGAATCGCTGGGACTTGCCAATATCACTGGCGCGCGCGCAGTGCTCGTCGCCATTCCCAACGCGTTCGAAGCGGGGCAGGCGGTGGAGCAGGCGCGACACCTCAACCCCAGGGCCATCATCATCGCGCGGGCGCATGCGGACGAAGAGATTGCCTATCTGCAAAATCTCGGCGCCAACAATGTCATCATGGGAGAGCGCGAGATTGGACTCGGCATGCTGAGCCATGTCCAGGATGCGGCGCCGCCGGTTGCCACGGTTTCCGCCGAGGCCAGCGGGCTCGCGGCCGTCGCGACCGCTCTCAAGCTGGAGGGAGATTCCAAGAACGTCGTTCTGGAGGCGCTTGAGACGCCCAGGCCGCAGGAGATGGTGCCCGCGACGGAAGCAGCGCCCCGCCCGGCGACGGAGAACGCCGAGGCAGCCGCAACACCATCCGAGCTTGTTCCGGAAACGGCTGATCCGGTGATGCCGGAGCCACCAGCGGAGAACGCCGAGGCCGCCGGGACAGAGGACGTCTTCCCGGACGCGCCGGCCGATGTTCCCCCCAAGATGTACGAGCCGCCTCCGACGCCGCGGCGCCGCCCGAACAAACCGGCCACCGCTCCTGCCTCTCCCTTCAATCCGGAAGTCCCGCCGGAGGAGGTTGAGAGCTAAGAGCGCGTAACCCGTTGAGATCAGGGACTTAAGCGGGAAATAACCCCGATCTATCCACGTGATCTCCGCGTCACTTACTGTCCCCCCATCCGCCTGCTGGGCGCGCGGTTGCAAACGAACAGCCGGCAGGAGGGAGACCGGGTGGTGGGGATGTCGATCTCCATCAGGCCGGGACAGAGGAGAGCCGCGGATCAGTCACCCTGGATCCGCGGCCCGCACCGCCTGAGGGGCATGATGCCGCCCCTGGGAATAGCCGCTTCCTGCTGCTCATGGGCAGGGGTTGGCTGAGCCGGTGCGCATCCGCGGTCAAGAGGCCGGCTTATCCTTTGTTCCTGCCCAAAACCCCGGCCGCGAGGCGGGACGATGTGTCCCTTAACTCGCCGGACTACCGGCTGGACGCTTCGTCCCGCCTCGCACGCGCCCACCCGATGGGCGTAACTGGACCATCGCATCGCCGGCACTGGCCGGTGGGCGCTTCCGCGCCCGGTTCTGGAACGCAGTTTGATTTCAATTTTATCGAACCGTGCAAGCCGATCGTATGCCGTGCCGGATAAATGCGGATTGCACGATGAGTGGAAGTACGCATGCAGATCGGCATGAATTTGACGGGCGGGGAATATTTCCCCGAGGTGACCAACGCCGTTGAGGGTGTTCACTACAAATACCCGACACACGATCAGATCGACTACTATGCCGCCAGCGGCATGACCGTCCTGCGGCTGTCGGTGCTGTGGGAACGCGTGCAGCCGATACAAAACGGGCCGCTAGATGCGCATCATCTCGCCGAGATCAAGGACATCGTCGACTATGCTACCTCGCTCGGCATCGCTGTGGACCTCGATGTCCACAACTATGGAACGGCGTTCGGCAATCCGATAGGTTCGGCCGGTACGCCGATCTCGTCCTTCGCCAATCTCTGGGGACGGCTGGCGACGGAGTTCAAGGACAATCCGGACGTGATGTTCGGGCTCATGAATGAGCCCTGCGCGCAAACCGCATCACAGTGGCTGCCGGCCATCAATGCCGCCATCGGTGCCATTCGCGATGCTGGTGCGACCGACCAGACCATCCTCGTTCCGGGCGCTTACTGGGATGGCGCCTCGACCTGGCTCACCAGCGACAATGCCGCCGTGATCGGAAAGCCCGGTGCTGTCGTCGACCCGGCGAACAACTACGCGATCGAAGTCCACCAGTATCTCGACGACACGTCCGGTCAGCACGATTGGGTCGTCTCCGAGACGATTGGGGTCGAGCGGCTGACGCCGATCACGCAATGGGCGGAGGCCAATGGCATCAAGCTGTTCCTGGGCGAGTTCGGCATGGCCGACAACAGCATGGCGCTGACCGCCACGACCAACATGCTCGACTATATGGAGGCGCATCCAAGCGTGTGGCTGGGTGCGGCCAATATCGGCGGCGGCTGGCAGACGACACAGAGCTATATGTTCTCGGTAGAGCCGGAGCTCGGCCTGATCGATACGCCGCAGATGAACCTGCTAAAGGCCTATCTCGACCCCGCCCAGCAGACACTGGAGGGTAAAGACGGTGGAACGCTGGTCTATCTCAGCGCTGCGAACGGACAGGGGCCGCAACTGGTCAGCCAGTTCGATGCGGCGGGCAAGCTGATCGCCCGTTTCCAGCTTGATGGCTCGGGGGATCCGGCCTACGCGATCTACTTCAACGCGGACGGTACGATCCTCAAGGAGACCTATCCCGAGGGATCAGCGGCGCCGAAGCTCGAATTCTTCAATTCCGACGGCACGCTCATCGCTGCCACCGCGACGGAGAACGGGACGCCATCGCTGTATTACTACTCTGAAAGCGGCGCGATCACCGCCCAGGATGTCTTCAATCTTGCTGGCGACCTGGTGCAGCGAACCTATTTCAATCTGGATGGGCAGAACTGCTGCTATCTCTATACGGACGGGACGCTGTCAGCGACCTACATCTTCGATCTTTCCTGGAAGGAGCTGTCACGCTCCTACTCCAGCCTGGCGAGCAGTTCCATGCCGTCGCTGCCGGTTCTCTCATGGGAAGGGTTGTCAGTGCTTGGCAACCCACCGGACTATTTGGCGCCAACGGTCACCGGCGACTCCGACCCTGTCCCCGAGCCCACCGATCCGTCACCCGAACCGCCGCCCGCCCCGCCGCTGGTGCTGAGCAGTTTCGATGCCGGCAATCCCGAAGCGGTGCCGCTCAAGGGCACCCTCAGCCTGACGTTCAACCAGGCGGTCGTCGCGACCTCGGGCCAGATCGTGATCCACAATCTCGATGGCAGTGTCGCG
>DASZPY010000029.1:0-15183 GCA_035549855.1 Devosia sp.
CCGCCCGGCATGAAGCTGCCCTTCTGATGCGCAAGCGTTCGGGGTTTCCTTCCTCGGAAGAGGACTACAAGCGACTGAACCTCGATGAAATCGACGTCGAGATTGCGAGGCTCGAGCAGCGCCGAGACTTTCTGCACCAAAAGCACTCCTCCGCTTCGCTGCGAAAGGACGTGGAGGAGAGTCTTCATCGACTTGGCAAATACCGCGCCAGACTTGTTGCGGATCGAGAGTCCTGATGGCCAATGGCGGACCCGAGATCGAGCAGTTGATCCAGCTGCTGGCGCGTCTGCCCGGATTGGGGCCGCGCTCAGCGCGCCGCGCGGTGCTGCAGCTCATCAAGAAGAAAGAGCAGCTGATGATCCCGCTTTCGGCGGCGCTGGATCGCGCGGTCGAGGCCGTGAAGATTTGTGAGGTCTGCGGCAATGTCGACACGATCTCGCCCTGCCATATCTGCGCCGACCCGCGCCGTGCCTCCGGCATGCTGATCGTGGTCGAGGATGTGGCCGACCTCTGGGCGCTGGAGCGGGCGGGCGTCGGTGCCGTGAAATATCATGTGTTGGGGGGCGTACTGTCGCCGTTGGATGGTGTCGGGCCCGACGATCTCAGCATCGATGCACTGATCCATCGCGCACCGGAATTCTCCGAAATCGTGTTGGCGGTGAATGCCACGGTCGAGGGCCAGACGACCGCGCACTATATCACCGATCGACTCGCCGGCCTGGATGTGAAGATCACCCGCCTCGCTCATGGCGTACCTGTGGGCGGCGAGCTCGACTATCTCGACGAAGGCACGCTCAGCCAGGCGCTAAAGGCCCGTACCGGGATGGATTCCTAGACCACCCCCCGATCGACGTTGAACCCGTCGCCGTCATCCCATTCCTCGGGATCGAGGACATCGTCCGGCAACGGCTCGCCGTCGCCCCGGAGGGATGCCTCGTCGTCTTCCTCGATCGCTTCGAGTTCGTCCGAATCCGGCGACAGCGTCTCGCGATGGTTCAGCGGATCGTCGTCCATCTCCACCGCATCGTTTTCGAGATCGGGATCGCGTTCCAGGCTACCCGTCAAGCGCAGGATGGCTTCGTCGATAGCGCCAGCCACGACGCCCGGGTCGTCGTCAC
The DNA here is from genome assembly GCA_035549855.1 of Devosia sp. Lineage (GTDB taxonomy): Bacteria > Pseudomonadota > Alphaproteobacteria > Rhizobiales > Devosiaceae > Devosia_A. Next base: position 1,119 of record DASZPY010000029.1, read on the forward strand.
CGAAATCTGCCGGTTCCTGTTCGCGCAGCAACGCCGCGATTTCCTGCAATCGTGCCACGCGCTCCTCGGCAGGCCGGTCTTCGCCATAAAGAAGCTCGTCGATCTCCGATTGGCTGAACGGCAGTGCGGCGAGCACTTCGCCACTCCCATCGGGCGGAATCATGTCCTGCGGCAAAACGCGTCCGGGGTGGCCATTGGTCATGATTGTCTCCTCACAAAGGTGGACCCGCGAGGAGAACGCACGGATTGTGGCTTGGTTTCTAGAAGAGGCTGCCGACTTTGCGCTCGGCTACAACCGGCGCCTCGAGTCTTGCTTCGGGCTCATCCAGATCCAGTTCATCGATGCGCTGGCCGCGCCGGACGACTTTCGATGTCGAGGTGAGTATCTCGCCGATGTCGTTGTTGGCCTGCGTGAAATGCTTCTGCAGCGCGATGACCCGGTCCTTGAGGCGGCCAACATCGTCGAGGAGCTCGCGTACCTCCTTCTGGATGCGGTGCGCTTCCTCGCGCATGCGCACGTCGCGAAGCAATCCTTGCACCACCTGGATTGCAAGCATGAGCATGAGTGGCGAAACGATCACCACCCGCTGCCGCATCGCCTTTTGCACCACATCGTCGAAACGCTCATGGATATCGGCGAAGATCGATTCTGACGGCACAAACATGAAGGCCGTGTCCTGCGTCTCGTCCGGAATGAGGTAGTTCTCGGCGATCGAGCGCACGTGATAGGCGATGTCGGTGCGGAAGCCGGCCATCGCCTGCTTGAGCGCCGTCTCATCCGCCGCGGCCCGCACCCGTTCCCAGCTTTCGAGCGGGAACTTGGCGTCGATGACCAGCTTTGGCCCGCCATTGGGCATGAACACCACGCAGTCCGGCCGCTTGTTGTTGGAGAGCGTGTACTGGAACGCGAAAGAGCCGGCCGCGAGATGATCGGTGATGATGGCTTCCATCCGGCCCTGACCGAAGGCGCCGCGCGTCTGCTTGTTGGAGAGGATCGACTGCAGCGTCACGACATCCTTGCCGATCTCGGTGAGATTGGCCTGCGCGCGGTCGATGACGGCCAAGCGCTCATTGAGCGCGGTGAGGCTTTCATTGGTCTTGGTATTGGAGTCCTGCAGAGCCTGTCCGACCCGCTGGCCTTGCGCGTCGATGCGTTCGTTCATCGAACGCATGAGGTCGGACGTGCGCGAGCCGAAAATCTCCGACATCGTCTGCATCCGCGCGTTCATCTCGTACTGGCTCTGCAGCACACTCGCGAGGTGACGCTCGAGTTCCGCGGTCTTCTGCTGTGCCGCCTCGACCTCGAGGCGGTGTGCGGTGGCTTCCGCCTCGCGCTGCGCCGCCCTGCGGAGGCTGATAATGCCGGCAATCGCGACGATCAGCGCCACGAGACTGCCGGCCCCGATCAGCAGCATCAGGAAACTGACGGGGGTGTCGGCGAAGGTGAAAGCGATTCGATCCATGGACGGACGCTAGCACATCGGGTTTACGATTTGTTCTTTTCCACAGCGAGTTGACCCTCGGCCGCCAAATACCATATTGGACCCGAAATCCTTGAAAGTCCGGTCCCCATGGCCAAACGCGAAATCCTTGTGCTGCCCGACGCCCGCCTCCGGCAGGTCGCCGACCCGATCGCCCAGGTGGACGAGTCGGTGAAGCAGCTCGCCAGGGACATGCTGGACACCATGTACGATGCCCCCGGCATCGGCCTTGCCGCTCCCCAGATCGGGGAGATGAAGCGCATCGTGGTGATGGACCTGGCCAAGGAAGGCGAAAAGCCGGACCCGATCGTCATGATCAATCCCGAAATCCTTAAGTATTCAGACGAGACCGTGACGACGGAGGAGGGGTGCCTGTCGATCCCCGAAATCTATTACGACGTCGAACGGCCGGCCGAGGTGACGGTCCGCTACACCAATCTCGATGGCGAGATCGTCGAGCGCGAAGCCAAGGACCGCCTCGCGATCTGCGTCCAGCACGAGCTCGATCACCTCGATGGCGTGCTCTATATCGACTATCTGTCGCGGCTGAAGCGCGACCGCGTCATCAAGAAGTTCCAGAAGGCCGAGAAGATTTCGAAGCGCGCGAGCTGAACCCCATGAAGATCGTCTTCATGGGCACGCCCGATTTCGCCGTTCCCACGCTGGCGGAAATCGTCTCGCGCGGCCACGAGGTCGTGGCGGTCTATACGCGCGCACCCAAACCGGCGGGCCGGGGGCAGGCCGAGCGCAAATCGCCGGTGCACCTGGCGGCCGAGGGCTTCGGCATTCCCGTGCGAACGCCGAAATCGCTGAAGGGTGTGGATGAGCAGCAAGCTTTCGCGGAGCTCGGCGCCGATGTCGGTGTGGTCGTCGCCTATGGACTGATCCTGCCCAGGCCGATCCTTGGCGCGCCACCTCTCGGTTGCCTGAATCTCCACAGCTCCCTGCTGCCGCGCTGGCGCGGGGCCGCCCCGATTCAGCGCGCCGTACTCGCCGGCGACACGCGCACGGGCGTCATGGTGATGCGGATGGACGAGGGGCTCGATACAGGTCCTGTGGCTCTTGTCGCCGAAATGCCCATCGGCCCCGACATGACGACAGGCGAGCTGCATGACCGGATGATGGTAGTAGGCGCCGATTTGATGGGCCGCGCCCTCGCGGCACTCGAACGTGGCTCGCTGACCTTCACGCCGCAGAGCGAAGATGGCGTGACTTACGCCAAGAAGATCGAGAAGGCCGAAGCGCGCATCGACTGGAGCAAACCAGCAGCCGAAATCCACAATCTCATCCGCGGCATGTCGCCACTTCCGGGCGCATGGTTCGAATTGAAGCTGGGCGGTAGGCTCACACGCGTCAAGGCGCTCCGCTCGACCTTGGCAGAAGGTCATGGCGCACCCAGCAAGATTCTCGATGACCTGACCATCGCCTGTGGCGACGGCGCGGTGCGGCTGATCTCGGTGCAGCGTGAGGGCAAAGCCGCGATGGACGCCGCCACATTCCTGCGCGGAGCCGGACAGTTGCCGGAGCGAGCAAGCTAGTTAGCCGTTGGGCCGCCGGCCGCCACGCTGACCAGAAAGAGCCAATAGGTCGCAAAAGCCCGGCGAACATCGCTGCGCTGCACCGTCTTGATCAATTGCGCCGACGCGAACTGTGTCGGGACATCAGCTCTCCCTGAAACGAAGATCGCTGGGGCGGACGCGATTTCAGCTGGCAGAGCCGGCAGGAACACCCAGCGCTCCGGCTCGTCGATCTGTCGAACCGGCAATGAGCTGCCGAGGAAGAGCGCGTAGCTGGCGAGCTCTCCGGTGAGCGCATAGTCGTGGCTGGTAGCAATCCATTTTGCATCATTGTCTCGCGCAACCGCGTCGATTTCGGAGACAAGTCCGCGCCAGTCACGCATTTCGTTGGATCGGTCATTGCCTCCAAGATCGAAAGGTTGCCAGAGCAGTTGCACGCTGAGGATGGTGATCGCGGTTATTCCGATTAGCACTTGGAGCGCTATCAGCAGTCCCGCCAGCCACGCAATGCGCCGCCACAATCCGATCAGCGCCCAGGCGGCGATGACGACGAGTGCGGTCGAGACAGGAAGCGGCCAGTTCGGCTGCACGCCGCCATGAAGCGAATGAAGGACGAAATAGCCGAGCAGCGGAAGGCTGGTCCAAACTGGCATCGTCACGCGCCGCCAGAAACCGTCCCCTGGGAAGATCAGGCAGGCGGTGAGGCCCACAAAGGCCGCCACCGCAACGACGGGTCCCAAGGTCACGACAAAGCCGCCGAAGAGTTCGACGAAGTGCCAGAGAAAGGCGGGGTCAATGGCATCGGCAGACAATCGTCCGCCCTGGAAGCGGAAGGATGCCCAGTCGTGCTGCCAGTTCCACACGATCACTGGCAGGAAAACGATGACGCCCAGCGCCGCGCCGGCCCACACCTGCCAGAGCGTCAGCCAGCGCCGCCTTTCGCTATTCGCCAGGAGGAACAGCAGCAGCCCGAGCGGCAGCAAGGCATCGGTGTATTTGCTCCAAAGCCCCAGTCCTGCGGAAAGACCGGCCACGAGCCACCAACCCGCGCGTCGCGACCGCATGAATTCAGCAGCCGCCCAAAGGCCGCCTACCCAGAACAGCACCGAAGGCGCATCGGGCGTCACGACAAAGCCGATCTGCGCCGGCGCAAGATTGTAGAGCACCACCGCCAGCGCCGCCGTCGACCGGTCGAGCAGCAAATCCGCAATGCGCCAGACTGCGGCCGAGGTCAGAACCAGACACATCACCGCCAAGAAGCGCGCGCCAAGTTCGTTGTCGCCAAAAATTGCTCGGCTGGGGGCGATTAGGAGGGCGACCATGGGCGGATGGTCGAAATAGCCTGCTGACAAGGACTTAGACCAGAATGTGTAGTACGCCTCGTCGTGGGAAAGGCCGGTTTTGCTGGCCAGATAGAGGCGCAGGGCGGTCAAGAGGACGACCACGGCGGCCGCGACGAATTCGGGGCCGAGCCACTGCCTGTTGCCGCGTGTCATGCGGGCGAAGCTACGCTGGCGCCAACTTCACGGTCAATGATTGGACGCCCCATCCGGCTTCGCTATAAGGCCGAGCCGATGCCCCGCTACAAGCTCATCCTCGAATATGACGGATCGCCTTTCGCCGGCTGGCAGCGCCAGGCCGATGCGCTGAGCGTGCAGCAGGTGGTGGAAGAGGCCATTGCGAAGATGACGGGCGAGACGGTCGCCGTGCAAGCGGCCGGCCGCACCGATTCCGGCGTTCATGCGCTTGGCCAGGTGGTGAGCTTCGATCTCGCGAAGGAATGGGATCCCTTCAAGATCCGCGAAGCCCTCAATTTTCATACCAAGCCGCATCCGGTCGCGATCCTTGCGGCCGAGTCCGTGCCCGGCGATTTCGAGGCCCGCTTCTCCGCCAGGGGGCGGCACTATGAATACCGCATCCTCAACCGCCGGGCGCGGCCGGCGCTGGACGACTGGCGTGTGTGGCATTGCCCGATGGTCCTCGATTCCGCCGCCATGCACGAGGCGGCGCAGACAGCACTCGGCAAGCACGACTTCACGACCTTTCGCGCGGCCGAGTGCCAGGCCAAATCCCCGGTCAAGACGCTCGACCGTCTCGATGTCAGCCGCGAGGGCGAGACGATTGTCGTGCGCGCCAGCGCACGCAGCTTCCTTCACTCGCAGGTGCGCTCGATGGTGGGATCGCTGAAGCTGGTGGGCGAAGGCAAATGGACGCCGCGCGATTTTCGCGCCGCGCTCGACGCGAAGGATCGTTCGCGCTGCGGGCCGCTGGCGCCGCCCGAAGGCCTCTATCTGGTGAAGGTCGACTATTAGCGCGTCAGCCGGTCGCAAGCTCGACGAGCTGGTCGAGCGGAGGCGGCCAGATCAGGCCGATCAGCGCGAGCCCGATCGACACGCCGACCAGTTGCGCAACGAGGAACATCGCGATCTGCAGCGGGGACAGCGTGACGACCAGCCGCGCGATGTTGATCTCGACGATGATGACGATAATGCCGAGCACGACCAGCACCGCGTCGCCGGTGATGCCGGCCGCGGCGAGCGCGGTCGAGATCAGGGTGAGGAAGAAGGTCGCCCAATTGTCAGCGACGAGATAGGGCAGGAGCCCGTCCATGCGCTTGAGCTGGCGCAGCACGATGGCGGAGAACAAGACCTGCAGGCCGAACAGAAGCGCCACCATCAGGATGGCGCGCGTGATCCCGCCGGGCGCCGACTCCACGCCGAGGAAAAGCGGCACATAGGCGTTGAGCGCCGTCACCAGCAGGAAGGCGATGAAACTGCCCGCGAGGCCCCGCGGACTGAAATCGAAATAGCCTGAGGCGCCTCTGTCGCCGATCAGCAGGCCGAACACCCCACGGCCGGCCGCCATCAGCTCTTCGATGAAACTCGGTCGCATTTGATGGAAGGCGCGCTCGGAAGGTCGGTTTCGGGTCAGGGGAGCATGTAGAGGGCGAAACGCCCGGCCACAAGCGCCTAGCCGCCGAAATAGCGGCCGATAAAGGCCGCATAGAGCCCGGTGAGGGCTTCGACATCGGCGATCCGCACATGTTCGTCGACTTTGTGCATGGTCGGCCCCGGCAGGCCGAATTCGACGACGGGACAATAGGGCGCGATGAACCGCGCGTCCGAGGTGCCGCCGCCGGTCGAATATTCGGGCCGCACGCCAGTCTTCGCCGCGATGGTCGAGGCCAGCAGCTCGACAGCGTCACCGAGCGGCGAGAGGAACGAACTCGATGGCGGCCCCGCAAGCTCGAACCGGATGTCGCAGCCCGCGGCGTCCTGGTTGGCGATGGTCTCGAGAATGGCTGAGGCGAGACTCTGCGGCGTCCACAGATCGTTGCTGCGCACGTTGAAACGCAATTCGACGCTGGCCGGAATGACGTTCGACGTTTTGTTGCCGACATCGACCGACGTGAATTCGAGATTGGACGGCGGGAAGTGCTCGGTGCCGTCGTCGAGCTTGCCCGACAGGGCCACGACCAGCGCCCCCGCGACGGGCAATGGGTTCCTGGCGCGATCGGGATAGGCGACATGGCCTTGCACGCCCGTAACGACGATGCGTCCGTTGAGCGAGCCGCGGCGGCCGATCTTGATCGAGTCGCCGACGCGCTCGGTGGCGCTCGGTTCGCCCACGATCGCGAAGTCAAAGGCGTTGCCGTGCCCGATCGCCCAATCGAGCGCCTTGACCGTGCCATTGACCGCGTCGGCCTCCTCGTCATTGGTGATGAGCAGCGAGAGCGTGCCCTTGTCCGCACTGCCATCGTTCACGGCGCGCGACACGGCGGCGACGAAGGCCGCGATGCCGCTCTTCATGTCGGCGGCGCCGCGTCCGTAGATCAGGCCGTCCGATTCCTCGGCCGCGAAGGGCGCGTGCGTCCAGAGCGCTGCGTCGCCGGGCGGGACGACATCGGTATGTCCCGCGAACAGCAGATGCCTGCCACCCTTGCCGCGCGTCGCGAACAGATTATCGACCGGATAGGAATTGCCGCCCTCGAAGCGCAGCCGGGTAACCGTGAACCCCAAGGCTTCGAGTGTCCCCGCCAGCATAGCCATGACGCCGGCCTCGGTGGGCGTCACCGAGGCGCAGCGGATGAGGTCGCGCAAAAGCGGGACGGGATCGGCCAGGTTCTGTGCCATCACCCGTCCCTTGCCATTCAGCCGCCGAGCGGGTCCGGCCCGTAGGCGTTCGGACCGGCCGTGCCCTTGAGGAAGCCCATCACCACGAGCAGGTAGAGACCCAGAATGCCGGTGATGAGTGCGATGATGTTGAACAGCAGGGTCGGTGTCGGCACCGTGAGCTCGCCCACCTGCGTCGTGGTCATGCCGAGCCCGAGCGCCTGGATCAAGGCGATGATCGCGGCGAGCGCGAGGTAAATCCACACTTCCATCCCGGCGCTGCCACGGTCGTGCCGCCGCTTGATCGAGATGGCCGCCACCGGATAAGCGAGGATGACAAGCGTAATCAGGCTGGCCCAGCCCGACTTCGTCGATACCGCCGAGAACATGTCGACGATTTCCTGCGTCGACCTTCCGCTCTGCATCATGGCGTTGACGTCGATGATCGATGCGCCGCCCATCAGCATCATGATGATGTACTGGATGATCGCGCCGACGATCGCCAGCACGATGCCGCTGATCCAGAACGGCTGGCGGTTAAGCCGTCCGTCGAACCCAATATAGTTCTGTAGAAACCCGTTCATTATCTCCCCCAAGCCCTTGGGGCAGGCGCCCCTCGCGCCCGCTTGAACCTTGATTCTTATGAGAGTCGCAGGTGAGCCGCCAGAGTCGGTCTCAGTCTCGCAACAGCTCGTTTATCGAGGTTTTCGAGCGCGTCTGCTCATCCACGCGCTTGACGATGACCGCGCAATAAAGGCTCGGACCCGGCTGTCCGTTGGGCAGGGGCTTGCCCGGCAGTCCGCCCGAAACCACCACGGAATAGGGCGGCACCCGGCCGATGAAGACTTCGCCGGTCGCACGGTCGACGATCTTGGTCGATGCGCCGATATAGACGCCCATCGAAAGCACCGAGCCTTCACCCACCACCACGCCTTCCACCACTTCGGAGCGCGCGCCGATGAAGCAATTGTCCTCGATGATGGTCGGTCCGGCCTGCATCGGCTCGAGCACGCCGCCGATTCCGACGCCGCCCGAGAGATGGACGTTCTTGCCGATCTGGGCGCAGGAGCCGACCGTGGCCCAGCCATCGACCATCGATCCGTCATCGACGAAGGCGCCGATATTGACGAAGCTCGGCATCAGGATCACGCCCTTGCCGATATGCGAGCCGTGCCGGACGATGGAGCCGGGCACGGCGCGAAAGCCGGCGTCGCGGAAGCGGTTCTCGCCCCAGCCTTCGAACTTGGACGGCACCTTGTCGAACCAGTTCGTGCCGCCCGGTCCCGGGATGACGGCGTTGTCGTTGAGGCGGAAACTGAGCAGCACCGCCTTCTTGAGCCATTGGTTTACAGTCCATTGACCCGGGGCCTGCCGCTCGGCGACCCGCGCCTTGCCGGAGTCGAGCAGGCCGAGCGCTTCGGTGACCGCCTCGCGTACCGGCCCCGTGGTCTGCTGGTTGACCGACTGCCGGTCTTCCCACGCGGCTTCGATCGTCGTCTGAAGGTCGGTCATGGCGCTTTCCCGATATGGCGGGCCCGTCATGGCAAGCCCGCCATGGCAAGTCAACGCGGCGGGCCCTGCACCCCTCCTTAACCCGCCGCCGCTAGGCTTTTGGCGACAGGAGACCATCAATGGCCCGCCGCCCGCGCAGGCAAGCCAGCACGCCCTTGCGCAATGCCCAGCAGGACATCGCCGCCGTCAGGCGGGGACCGCAGACGCCGCAGACGGCATCGGCGTCCTACCGGCTCGCTTATGCCGATGACGAGTTCCTCACCTCCGACGACATTCGCGGCGTGCGCTTCCAGCTCGAATATCTGAAGACCGAATTCCGCATGCGCGAACGCGGCATCAATTCGACCGTGGTGCTGTTCGGCGGCGCCCGCATTCCCGAGCCGGGCAAGGCCGCCTGGGCGGCCCGCAATGCGCGGCAGAAGAAGAATCTCGAACGCGCCAGCAAATATTACGATGAAGCGCGCCGCTTCGCGCAATATGCCTCGCTCACCAGCAAGGCTCTCGCCTTTCGCGACTATGTCGTGGTGACCGGCGGCGGCCCCGGCGTGATGGAAGCCGGCAATCGCGGCGCCGACGATGTCGGCGCCCCCTCGATCGGGCTCAATATCGTGCTGCCGCACGAGCAGGCCCCGAACGCCTTCATCACTCCGGAGCTCTGCTTCAACTTCCACTATTTCGCGACGCGCAAGATCCATTTCCTGTTGCGCGCCCGGGCCGTGGCGATCTTCCCCGGCGGCTTCGGCACGCTCGACGAGTTCTTCGAGACACTGACGCTGATCCAGACCGGACGCATGGACCGTATTCCGCTGCTGCTGTTTGGAATGGAGTTCTGGAACAAGGTCATCGACTTCGAGGCTCTTGCCGATGCCGGCACCATTGGCCCGGACGATCCCGGCCTCTTCACCGTCGTCGACAGCGCCGAGGAAGGCTGGAACGTGATCCGCGATCACTACAATCTGCCCGAGATCGCGCTGGACTAGAGCGCGATCGCGTTCTTGAGGAAAGCCGCCAGATCGCTGGTGACGTGGTGGACATGCGAGCCGCCGGTGCGCTCGAGCTCCCAGCTCTCCACCTGATCATGCGTGAAGTCTTCGCCCGCGATCACCTGCACGGTGACCATGCCGGCATCGTGCGGCACCATGAGGTTCTTTTCGAGATCGTCGAACATCGCGGCGCGTTTGGCGTCGATGCCATGCGCGGCAAAGAAGCTCTCATAGGCTTCCGGCAGGGGCTTTGGCCTGTAACCCATCGAGCGGATGTCGAAGATGTCGGTAAACAGGCCCGCCGCGCCGACGCGGTCGAGTACGGCGCTGGCATGCCCGACATCGCCATTGGTGAGAATGAACTTGCGGCCCGGAAGCGCGGCAAGGGCCTCAGCGAGCAGCGGATGCGCCGGCACGCCGGAATAGTCGATGGCATGCACGGTCTTGAGGAAGTGATCGGGATCGGTGCCGTGATGCAGCATCAGCCCGTGCAGGGTCGTGCCGTGATCGCGGTAATAGGCCTTCTGCAGCGCGCGCGCTTCCGCATAGGGCAGGCCCGTCACGGTGACCATGTAGTCCGAGATCAGCAGATCGATCTGCGCGAACAGATTGCATTCGCGCGGATAGAGCGTGTTGTCGAGGTCGAAGACCCAATCGGTCACATGCGAGAAGGCCGGCAGGACCGGCATAAGGCTGTTCATGCGCCCCTTATGCCAGAGCGCATCGAGTCTTTCATCCCCCGCGCGGAATCTCAGGAATTGCCGTAGCCGCCGATGATCGGCAGGATTTCGCCGGTGATGTAGCTCGAGGTCTGCGGGCTCGCGAGAAACACATAGGCGGGCGCGATTTCCTCGGGCTGGGCGGGCCGCTTCATCGGCACTTTCGATCCGAACTTGCTGACCTCCTCCGCCTCCTTGTCCGAGGGGTTGAGCGGAGTCCAGACCGGTCCCGGCGCCACGCAGTTCACGCGGATGCCCTTGGGGATCAGGTTGCCGGCCAAGGCGCGCGTGAACGCATGGATGCCGCCCTTGGTCATCGAATAATCGAGCATGGCGGGACTGCCCTCGATGCCCGTGACCGAGCCGGTATTGATGATGGCCGAGCCCGGCATCAGATGCGGCACGGCGGCCTTGGCCATGTAGAAATAGCCGTAGAGATTGGTCTTCAGCGTCTCGTCGAAGTGCTCTTCGCTGAGATCGGCGATCTCCCTGGTGTGAACCTGGAAGGCGGCATTGTTGACGAGCACGTCGAGCTGGCCGAACTTTTCAACGGTCTGCTCCACGGCGGCCTTGCAGAATGTGCTGTCGCGCACATCGCCCTTGATGATGAGGGCTTCCTGGCCTTCCTGTGCGATAGCGGCCGCGGTATCGGCTGCGTCCTGATCCTCGCCGACATGGACGATGGCGACATTGGCGCCCTCGCGCGCGAAGAGAACCGCGACGGCCCGGCCGATGCCGCTGTCGCCGCCGGTGATCAGCGCCACCTTGCCCTCGAGTTTCTTGCTGCCGAGGTAGAAGGGCGCATCATAGAGCGGCGGAGGATCGAGCTTGAACTCATGGCCGGGCTTGGCCTGATGCTGCTTCGGAAAGGGCGGCTCTGGATAGAGCCGCGCGCCGGCCTGCATGGCGCCTTCCGGCTTGCCCTTCGGCTTTTTGTCGGCCTCTGCCACTTCCTGCTGGATTTCGCGCTGCTTCCTGACCGCTGCTGTTCCGCTCATTTGTCCTTCTCCTCGCGTCCGAACGCCTTGCGCAATTCATCCTTGGCGTCTTCGAGCACCTGCTTCTTGTGTCTGCCGAGATTGTCGCCGGCCCGGTTGATGTAGAAGGTCAGCATCGACATCGCCGACTGGTACGGCTCCGATTTGCGCCGGCCGGAATGCTCCGCCGAGCGCTTCAGCGAAAGCGCGATCTTGTGCGGATCGTCGGACTCGAAGATGTGCGCCTCCAGATCCATCGCATCGGAATGCTCGGTCACGTCCTGCGACCATTTCCTGGCGCCGGGGCTCATGGCTTGGCGCTGTCCTCGGCGTCTTTTTCCGCCTGCTTGCGGTCGACATATTCGGGGTGGCTCTTCTGGTTGAAGCCGCCGGTCACCTGGTTTTCGGGGGTGTCCTTGTCCCTGTTCAAAGGCCGCTCGTTCGCGATCTTCTTCGCGATTTCGTGCGCCTTCTCCTTGGCTGGTGGCAGTCTGGTGGTGGGCATGGTCTTCGCTCCCCGCGTGAGTGGCGAAGAGCTAAACAGCCGAGTTCGCGTTTTGGTTTCCATGCGTTTAGCGGGAAGCTGGCATGTATCAATCAAATGATTGATTGATTGCCGGTGACCGTGTATAGGCGGCCGCCATGATCGAAGCAGCCACACCCCAATCGCGCCGGGAATCGACGGACGACCGCCGCGCCGCCATTGCCAGGGCCGCGCGCCAGCTCATCGTCGAAAAGGGCGTGGAGGGCCTCCGGACCCGCGACATCGCTGACCGGGTCGGGATCAACATCGCGACGCTCCACTATCACGTGCCTTCCAAGGAAGCGCTGATCGAACTCGTGGCGGAATCGCTGCACCAGTTCTTCCGCGGCCAGGCCCTGGCCCGGCCCCGCGCGCATCTGAGCGCAAAGGAGCGGATGGATCTCGAATTCGTGGACTTCCGCGAAGCCGCGCTCGAACGGCCCGAAATCATCCTTGTGTTTTCGGAGCTGATGGAGCGGGCTCGCCGCGACGAGCGCATCGCCGAAGCGATCATGCCGCTCAAGCGAAGCTGGCGGCAGATGCTCGTCGAGATGCTGACGGAAGGTGTCAGGGACGGCGACTATCGGGAGGACCTCGATCCCGAGGCCTTCGCCACCGTGCTCATGTCCACCATGATCGGCTTCTGCCGCAACCGCCACAAAGATCCGGGCAGCTACGAGCGTCTCGTTGCCGAGCTGCAGCGTGCCATTCGAAATCCCAATCGCGAGGCGACGCGCCAGGCGCGGACCGAAATCCGCACCGAACGCCGCGCCCAAAGACCTTCAAGGAGCAAGTGATGTCGTCTCAATTTCATCCGCCGGCCAATAAGGCGGAAGCCGATCCGCGCCGCTGGGTGGCGCTTGCGGTGCTGCTCATCGCGAGCTTCATGAATCTGATCGACGTGACCATCGTCAACGTCGCCATTCCCTCGATGCAGCAGAATCTCGGTGCCGACGCCAGCCAGATCGAATGGGTCATCGCAGCCTATGTTCTGGCCTTCGCGCTCGGCCTGCTGCCCTTCGGCCGGCTCGGAGATATCGTCGGCCGCACCCATATGTTCCTGATCGGCGTCGCCGCCTTCACGGCCGCTTCGGCGGCCTGCGGCTTCGCGCCCTCGATCGAATGGCTGATCGCGGCCCGCGTCGTCCAGGGTCTGGCCGGGGCAATCATGACACCCCAGGTTCTCGCCATCGCCACCGTGACGTTCCCGCCCGAGGAGCGCGGCCAATCCTTCTCCCTGTTCGGACTGAGCGCCGGTCTTGCCGCGGTCGCGGGCCCGATCCTCGGTGGACTCCTGATCGGCTGGAATCTCGGCGGGCTCGACTGGCGTCCGATCTTCCTCGTGAACGTGCCTGTGGGCATTCTCGCGCTGGTTCTGGGCTGGTTCATCATCCCGCGTCCGCCCGGCCACCCCGACCTCAAGAACGACTATGTCGGCATCGGCCTGTTTGCCGCGAGCATGGTGGTGCTGGTCTATCCGCTGATCGAGGGGCGCGAATATGGCTGGCCGGCATGGTCATGGACGATGATCGCGGCATCCTTCGTGCTGCTTGCCCTCTTCGTCCTCTGGGAACGCCGGATGGCGGCGCATAACGAACCGCAGCTCCTCAATTTCAGCCTCATCACCAATGGCAATTTCCTGCTGGGCGCGCTGATCACCACGATCTTCGCGTCGGGCATCCCGGCCTTCTTCATGGTGATCTCGATCCTGCTGCAGGTGGGCTATGGCCTGACGCCGATCGAATCCGGTCTCACGAACACGCCGTTCTCAGTCGGCGTGCTCTTGATCTCGCTGATCGCCGGCCGCTTCGGCTCATCCTATCTGCGGACGCGCGTTGCCGTCTCGGGGGCGCTGCTGGTGACGGGCATCCTCTGGACCCATCTGATCATCGCCGGCCTTGGCGACAGCGTCGACCACTGGACCTTCCTGCCGCCGCTGCTGATCGCAGGGCTGGGCCTCGGGCTCGGATTCTCGGCGCTGTTCCAGACCGTGCTTGCCGGCATTCCGCCCCGCGATGCCGGTTCGGGCGCCGGTGCGCTGCAGGCCTTCCAGCAGGTGGGCGGCTCGATCGGCGTGGCCCTGGTGGGACAGATCTTCTTCACCAGCCTTGGCGATATCGGCTCGCTGTTCCAGCAAGGCCCGGCGGCGGTTCACGGCGGTTTCGCGGACGCGGCGGCAAGCGCCACCTGGTACCAGATCGCAACCTTCGGCGCCGTGATCGTGCTGGTGTTCTTCCTCAA
>DASZPY010000030.1:0-1605 GCA_035549855.1 Devosia sp.
TGGTGGCCGCTGCAGATGGCGCGCGAGCTGGACGACGCGATCCTGATGCTTCGGACCAACGACCTCGACGCGGGCACCTGGGTCCTGAAGACGCGCGGCGACGCGCGGCATGTCATCGAGGTCGACGCCGCGCTGGCGAACCATGCGAAGGACTGGATGGTCCGCGAAACCCTCGGGCTGATGCGGCGCACGTTTGCCCGCATCGACGTGTCTTCGCGCACGCTGTTCGCCGTCATCGACCCCGATTCCTGCTTCGCGGGCACGCTCGCCGAACTCGCCTTCGCCGCCGATCGCAGCTACATGCTCCAGTTGCCCGACGACGAACCCGGCGCGCCGGAAATCACGCTGTCGGCGATGAACTTCGGCGCCCTGCCGATGGTGAGCGGCCAAAGCCGGCTCGCCAACCGCTTCTGCGGCCAGGAAGCGCCCGTGGCCGCCGCACGCGCCCGGATCGGCATGCCGCTGAAGGCCGACCCTGCGGCAAAGCTCGGCCTCGTCACCTTTGCCCCCGACGACATCGACTGGGACGACGAAGTGCGCCTCGCGATCGAAGAGCGCGCCAGCCTGTCGCCGGATGCACTCACCGGCATGGAAGCCAACCTGCGCTTCACCGGCCCGGAAACCATGGAAACCCGCATCTTCGGACGCCTGACCGCCTGGCAGAACTGGATCTTCAACCGGCCGAATGCGGTCGGGGAGACCGGTGCCCTCAAGGTGTTCGGGACCGGCTCCAAGGCCAAATTCAACTGGGAAAGAGTCTAGGCCCGTTAACCGCAAAGGCGCGAAGGCGCAAAGAAAGAGCACGCAAAGGAAAACGGAACAAGGAAAGAAATCATCGCAACGAGCGCGGAGATATCGGGATGCATCAGTCCACATTGCAATCCGTTCCGTACTTCTTTGCGCTTCCTTTGCGCCTTCGCGCCTTTGCGGTTCAGGGTTGGAGATTTAGGAGACCAATATGAGCATCAATTATTCGGAACGAATCCCCAACAACGTCGACCTCGCCAATGACCGCACGCTGCAACGCGCGCTGGAACACTGGCAACCGCGCTTCCTCGACTGGTGGAAGGAAATGGGGCCGGTGAACTCCGCGACCTCCGACGTCTATCTACGCACCGCAGTGGGCGTGGACGCCGAGGGCTGGGCGAGCTACGGCGCGGTGAAGATGCCGGACTACCGCTGGGGCATTTTCCTGGCCGACAGAATTCCGGATCGCACCATCGGCTTCGGCGACCATATGGGAGAGCCGGCCTGGCAGCAGGTGCCGGGCGAGTTGCGTTCCCAGTTCCGCCGCATCATCGTCACCCAGGGCGACACGGAGCCGGCGTCCGTCGAGCAGCAGCAGCGCCTCGGCCTCACCTGTCCTTCGCTCTATGACCTG
The DNA here is from genome assembly GCA_035549855.1 of Devosia sp. GTDB lineage: Bacteria > Pseudomonadota > Alphaproteobacteria > Rhizobiales > Devosiaceae > Devosia_A. The sequence continues at coordinate 1,382 of DASZPY010000030.1, forward strand.
CGGAATCTCTTTCAGGTCAATGTCGAGGAAGGCCGCCACCTCTGGGCGATGGTCTACCTGCTGCACGCGCACTTCGGCCGCGACGGCCGCGAGGAGGCGGAGGAGCTCCTTTCCCGTCATTCCGGCGACGCCGACAAGCCCCGCATCCTCGGCACCTTCAACGAGCCGATCAGCGACTGGCTGTCGTTTTTCATGTTCACGTACTTCACCGACCGCGACGGCAA